>NZ_JBMDTW010000001.1:183195-619704 GCF_048814985.1 Demequina pilifera | reverse complement strand
AGAGCCGCCGAGCAGCCCTAGGATCGTGGATGCACTACTACAACCACCACCGCAACCACTCAGCCATCGGCAAGGTCCCACCCATCACCAGGTTCAACAACCTCCCTGGGCACTACAGCTAGCCCTCGTCGCCGGAACTGCTGTCTGGCTCCAGGGCGCCGTAGACGGTAGGCAGCAGCTCGGCCACGGTGGGGTGCACCGTGAGCCACGTGTGCAGCGCCGATGCGGGCCCGTCCAGGTGCATCAGCATCGACAGTGAGTGGATCACCTCGTCGCCGTGATGGCCGAGCACGGCCGCACCGACGAGCCGGTCGCGGTCCGCGTCGACCACGAGCCGGATCGTACCCTCGGTGATGCCGTCGAGCGCTGCTCGCGCGACGTTCGCCATCGGGTAGTCCGCGACCGAGACGTTGATGCCGGCCTCGCGCGCCTGGGCGAGCGTGAGGCCCACCCGCCCCAGCGGCGGATCGGTGAACACGGCATAGGTGGGGATGCGGCCCGCGACCGAGCGGTCCTCGCGCGCCAGGTGCTCCGCGAGGATCTCGTGGTCCTGGTAGCTGGTGTGGGTGAAGGCGCCGCGGCCGTTCACGTCGCCGAGCGCGTAGATCCCCGGGGCGGAGGTGAGGAAGTGCTCGTCGGTGACGATGTAGCCGCGCTCGTCAGTGTCCACGCCCACGGTGTCGAGGCCGAGGTCGTCGCTGTTGGGGACGCGCCCCGCGGCGATCAGCACGCGGTCGCCCTCGACCGTCTCGCCGTCCGCGAGGGTGAGGATCACGCCCTCGCCGTCCCGCTCCGCGCGCACGATGTGCACGCCGGTGCGCACCTCCAAGCCCTCGTCGCGCACGAAGTCCGCTGCCGCATCGGCGATGTCCGGGTCCTCCCGCGGCATCACGTGATCGTCGGATTGGAGGATCGTCACGTGGGAGCCGAAGCGAGACCAGATCTGCCCCATCTCGAGACCGATGTAGCTGCCACCGATGACCAACAGCCGGTCGGGGAGCTCGGTGAGGTCAAGCAGCGTGTGGTGGTCGAGGTAGTCCACGCGTGACAGGCCCTCGATGCGCGGCGGCACCGAGCGGGCTCCCGGATTGAGCACGATGCGCGGTGCGGTCACGACCTGGCCGTCGAACTCGACCCGGTAGTCGTCGCCCTCCTTGCCGACGAGCCGTGCGCGGGCCGTGACGTAGCTGATGGACTCGTGGTCCTCGAAGTAGCCGCCGCCGCTCGCACGCCAGCCGTCGATGAGTTCGTCCTTGCGGGCCACCGCCCGGGCGACGTCCACCGTCACCCCCTCGACGTGGACGCCGTGGTGGGCGGAGGTGCGCGCCACGTGGGCGGCATGGGCCGATGCGCGCAGCGCCTTCGTGGGACGGCACCCGTCATTGAGGCACGTGCCACCGAACGGCCCGTCCTGGAAGACCGCGACGCGCTCCCCGCGGCCGTCCAGCTTGGCCGCGAGGGACGGTCCGGCCTGGCCGCCGCCGATGACGATGGTGTCGAAGTGCGTGTGGTGAAGGGTCATGCCTCATTGTGGCCAGAAGTGGGCGTGAGTGCAGGGCGAACGCTCGGCAGCGTGACGGCGATGTCCAGGCCGCCGTCCGCCAGCGGCGCCGCGGCGACGTTGCCGCCGTGAACCTCGACCACGCGCTTGACGATGGGCAGTCCCAGTCCGTGCCCCGTTGCCTCCGTGCGGCTCCCTCGCGTGAACCGCTGGAAGTACCCGTCCAGCGAGGCCGCGGGCACGATGGGCCCCGCATTCTCGATCCGCAGACATGCCCAGCCCTGCTCGGTCCACACCCGGCATCGCACCCAGCCCGAGTCTTCCCTGTTGTGCTTCAGCGCGTTGTCGACCAGGTTCGCGACCATTCGCTCGATCAGCACGGGGTCGCCTTCCACATGGGCGTCGGACAGGTCCAGGTCGATCTCCGTGCCGCCGAGCGCGGCTTCGCTCGAGACCTGAGCGACGTAGCCGGCGGTGACGTCTGCGAGGTCGAGCGGCTCGCGCAGGCGTGTCACGTCGTCGGCGCGGGCCAGGGTCAGCAGCGACGTCATGAGAGAGGTCGACCGCGCGACTTGGGTGTGTACCTGCGCCGCGAGTACTCGGGTTGACTCGGGTGCGTTCGCGTCGCTCAGCGCGTTGTCGGCCGATGCGCGCATCACCGCGAGCGGAGTGCGCAGTTCGTGCGAGGCGTCGGCTGCGAAGCGCTGGCGCGCCTCGAAGGCAGACTCGAGCCGAGAGAGCATCCCGTTGAAAGAGCCGCGCAGCCGGCCGAACTCGTCGTCCGGCCCGTCGTCCTTCAGACGCTTGTGAAGGTCATCCTCGGACAGCGAGTTGGCGGCCGAGGAGATCGCGTCGATGGGTCGCAGCACCCTTCCCGCAAGCCACCACGCAACAGGAATCGCGACGGCTGCCGTGATGAGTACGGCGAGGACAAGCCACTGTACGAGCTCGCCTAGGGTGCGCGCTCGCACCGCCTCGTCAATCTCGTTGAACACGTCCTGGAAGGGGCTCGCATCGCCGGGCTCGCCGATGCCGCCGGGTGGGCTCCCGCCGTTGGGGAAGCGCGGCGGCAGTTCCGGAGTCGAGCCGTCGACGCTCCACTCGACGCCCTGTTCGGAGAGGATCTCGGCGATGGCGGCGGTTCTCTCCTGGACGCGCGCCTCGGGGGTCGAGGAGTTCGCCACGAACATGTAGGCGGTCACCACGAGCACCGTCGCGAGCAGGACGAACAGGGCAGAGAACAGCGCGGTCAGCCGTAGCCGGATAGTGATTCTCACTGTGCCTCCGGCTCGCGCAGTACGTAGCCCACACCCTTGACGGTGGTCACGAGCGCCGGCTCGCCGAGCTTGCGCCGCAGCGTCACCATGGTGACCCGTACGGCGCTCGTCATCGGGTCCGCGTACTCGTCCCAGACCTTCTCGAGCAGCACCTCTGCCGACACGACCGTGCCGGGCTGAGAGGCGAGCACCTCGAGGATCCCAAACTCCTTGGGCGACAGCGACACTGGCTGACCGGCGCGCCACACCTGGTGCTCGTCCGGGCGGATCTCGAGGTCGCCGACCTTGACCACGGGGCGCGGAGCCCCGCCGACCCTGCGCGCAGCCGAGCGAATTCGAGCAGCGAGCTCGGCGAGCGCGAAGGGTTTGACCATGTAGTCGTCAGCGCCAATACCGAGCCCCTGCACGATGTCCTCGAGCGCATCGGCCGCTGTCAGCATGAGCAGGCGCGGGGGGTCCGGCCACTGTGCGATCTCTCGGCACACGTCGTCGCCGTGGATGCCGGGCAAGTCGCGGTCCAGGACCACCACGTCGTATTCGTGGATCGCAGCCTTGTCGAGTGCCTCCTCGCCGTTCCGGGCGACGTCGACCGCGAAGCCCTCGCGCCTCAGGCCGCGCGCAATCTCGAGGGCGAGGTCGGTATGGTCCTCGGCCACCAATACCCTCATCCGTGGTTCCTCAAGCGTGCCTCCTCAGGCAGTGCGCCGCGGTCGGCTCAGTACAGCAGTTCATCGCCGTCCTCCAGCCCGCTCGCCTCGACGGCGGTGCGCTGAGACGCCGTTCCCAGGATAGTGATCGGCTCGAGGGATACCTCGTCGCCGCGGCGCACGCGGACCGCCGCTCCGAGAGTGTCGGTCACGAGGATTGCCTCGGGGTCGAGCAGCAGTGCGTCGGTCGCGACATCGGCACTACTCGTGACTGTGACAGCCCACTTGTCTCCGGTGACCTCGACCTCCGGAATCAGCGCGACCACTCCGTAGGTACCGTCCTCCTGAAGTGCGGCGTCGATCGACATCACGCTGGCCTCCGCGGAACTGCGGTCGGGCATGGTGACGGTGAGCGTGGAGCCCACCGCGAGTGAGGATCGTTGCGACGGGTCGATCGAGAACTCCACGACCCGCTCGATGTCAGAGACGATCATCACTTCGTCTGAACGCGATAGCGTGTCACCCACGGACGTGAAGATCTCGGTGACGATGATCGGTCCGTCGTTGGTGACGACCTTGGTCGGGTCGATGTCTCCGGTCACCTCGGCTCTTACGCTCGACTGGAAATCCTCGACGGCTGTGGCGGTCGTGGAGGTGTACTCGTCGTCGACAGTCATCCCGCCGTCGGCGTCGAAGCCTAGAGCTGCGAGAGCGGCCTCGACCGCCTGAACGTCCGCACCCTCGTCGCCCACCGTAAGGTCTCGGTAGATGGTGACGCCGGACTCGAGCAGCACCACGGGATCGTCGTTCACGCGGTACAGCTCGCCGCCGGACTCAACAGTGGAGGCGGGTTGCGCGAGCCACGTGACGACGTCCGTCGAGGTCTCTTGGGGTGCAGGGTCGGCTCCCGGATCGACGGCGACCGCCGTTGCGAGCAGGCCGCCTCGGCCGCCGCCGGAGGCCAGGTTGAGCGAGGCCATCGACTCTGCATCGATGAGGCTCGAGCCGTCCTTCTCGGGAGGTGGGGTGGGCTCCGGAGTCGAGGTGACAGAGGGCGTTGGAGTGGGAATCGTCGAGGGTTCGGTCGTCGGGATCGCGGTGGGCGTGGGGCTCGTGGTGGGTGTGGGCGTCGGCGTGGGTGTGGGCGTCGGCGTGGGTGTGGGCGTCGGCGTGGGCGGAGTGCCGCCTTGACCCATGCAGCCGCACTGGGTGTTGGGCGCGCTAGGGGCGGTGTCCCCGGAGGGTTCCAGGTCGCCAGCGCGAGCAGTTCCGCCAGACGGTGGCCTACCCAAGCCGCCCGTCTCAGCGAGCGATCCGGTGCCGCCGGAAGGTTCGTCCTGAACCGCATCGGCCGCCGGGGAGAGAGTGCCGGAGCCCCACGTGACAGTCGAGGCGCCGCCGTAGGTCAGGGTCGCGTCCCAGGAGGTCTGCTGCGAAATTGTGCCTTGCTCGACAATGGTGGTCGGGTCGCTCTCGCCACCCTCGGCGGACTCGGGCGCAGTCGAGGCGTCGGCTCCCGTGGCGGCCATCACAAGTGACGCGCCGACGGCAGCAGCGAGAAGGGATCGGCGTGGGCCGGAGTGTGGGATGTTCATCATGACCTCAGTGCTTCGGTGGGAGACATGGACGCCGCGCGAATGGCGGGATAGAGGCCCGCGACGGCCCCGATGATGAGGGCGCCGCCGAGGCCGCCGATGATCGCGATGGGCGGGATCACTACGGCCCATCCTTGAGTGGAGGCGTACGCGAAGGTCACGAGCACTCCCGTGAGGATGCCCGCCAGGCCGCCGAGCAGAGACAGCAGAAGAGACTCAACGAGGAACTGGCGCCGGATGTGCGCCTGGGTCGCGACGAACACCCCGCCGCAGCCCACCCCGCCCCCACCCTCCCCCCCCCCCCCCCCCCCCCAGGCCGATCTCGCCGCGACGCTCGATCACGCCGATCACCATGACGTTCGCGATGCCCACGCCACCCACGATCAGGGCGACCGCCCCGAGGCCGAGGAACAGCGAGGTGAAGGCCGAGTCCGCAGCGGCCTGGGCCTCGAGTGCCTCGGATGGGCGGGTGACCTCGACCTCCTCGGGATTCTCCGGGTCGGCGGTCGCGCCCAGCACGGAGCGCACCTCCTCGACGTATTGGGCGTCAGTCGCCACGTAGACCATCGATGGGCTGAGCGAGGCGTCCAGATAGGTCTCGGCCGCGCCCGTACCGATCAGCGCGGCGCGGTCCAAGTCCTCGTTGAGCGGGAACGGCTCCAGAATCCCGATCACGGTGAAGGGCACCCCGCTGATCAACACCTGCTGGCCGTAGCCCACGTCGGTGATGCTCAGACGCTCGGCCGCGACGGATCCCAGCACGACTGTGGGGACGTCCGATGTGGCCTCGTCGTGCCACGTGCCCTCGGCCACCGATGTATTCAGGGTGTCGAGCAGACTCAGCTCGGTCGCGACGGCGGCGATCCCGCCGGTGGCGCTTTGGTTCACCTCGCTGTTGCGCAGCACGGCGTCCTCGAGGGACACGATGCTGGTGACGGACTCGATGGGGCCGATACGCGCAATGGCGGTCGACGCATCCTCGGGCAGCGAGGCGTCGCCTGCCCCGAAGCCCGAACCGGCCTGAACGGTGAGCAAGTTGGGTCCGAGGGCGTCGATCTGTGCGGCGAGGTCGGCACGCGAAGATTCGGACAGCCCGAGCACAGCGACCATGGACGCGATCCCGATCGTGATGCCCAGCGCGGACAGTGCGGTGCGGCCCTTGCGGCCCGACAGCGCGCGCAGGGCGACGGCAAGCAGGTCGCCCAGGCGCGCCTTGGACGGGGTGAGCTCCCGCTGAGGCGCGTCGGTGGCCTCAACCGTGGCGAGCGCGGTCACGAGGTCACCTCCAGTGCATGGTTGTTCTTAAGTGAGGAGTCGTGTTCGACGTGCCCATCGCGCACCCGCACCTGGCGGGGCAACGTCTCCGCGAGCTCGCGGTCGTGAGTGATCACCACGATGGTGGCGCCGGCGTCGTTGAGGCCGCGGAACAGGTCCATGATCTGGTCGCCGGTGCGGCTATCGAGGTTGCCGGTGGGCTCGTCGGCAAGGATGATCGCGGGATCGTTGACGAGGGCGCGAGCGATTGCCACGCGCTGGCGCTCTCCACCCGAGAGCTCCTTGGGGAGGTGGCTCACGCGATGGCCGAGCCCCACGCGTAGTAGGGCCTCGTATGCGGCGAAGCGGCGTTCTGTGGGTCCTACGCCGCGGTACAGCAGCCCCGTGGCGACGTTGTCGAGAGCGGTGAGGGTCGGCACGAGGTGGAACTGTTGGAACACGAAGCCGATCAGCGTGGAACGCGCGGCGGAGAGCCGCCTATCGTTCATGGACGCGATGTCGTAGCCGCCCACCCTCACGTCACCGGAACTCGGGCGATCGAGGGTGCCAATTACGTTGAGCAGGGTCGACTTGCCCGAGCCTGACGGCCCCACGATCGCGACCATTTCTCCCTCGTCGACGCGGAAGGACACTCCCTCGAGCGCGCGCACCGGAGGGCGGCCCGGATACTCCTTGAAGACATCGGTGAGTTCAAGGACCGGCACCCCAGATGGCCGCGTCATGATGGCACCACGACGTTCTCGCCGGGTCGCACGTCGCCTGTGATCTCGACCCAGCCGTCCTCGAACGAGCCAATCTCCACTGCAACCGGGGCTAACGAACCGTCGTCGCCCGCGACCTCGACGGCGTATCCACCCTCGAGCAGTGCGACCAGCGCACGCACGGGCACCATCGTGACGGACTCGCGCACCGCATCGGCCACCCGCACGTTGGCGGGCCCCTCGACGATCTCGCCCTCGCCTGAGTCCACGACTACGGTCACGGCGAGAGCCAGTTCGGCGTCAGGGCCTTCGTCAACCCGCTCGGGCGTCTCGGCTACCTCCTGGATAGTGCCAGGCACGACGGTCTCGTCTGCGAGTTCAACTTCGACGCTCGCGCCCTCTTCGAACTGATCCTGGTCATTGGTGCTGATCGACAATGAGACCACCTCGGACGCCGTGGCCGCAGAGGTCACCTCGCCGTCGTCGGACACTGCGTCGACCACCTCTGAGGTGAGTGCCGCTTTGAGCACCTCGGTGCCCGCTTCCACGCTTTCGCCGCGCTCGAGGCCCGAATCGACCCGGAGCTCGCCCATCGCGTATGTCACCTCGCCTTGAGTGAGCACCCCGTCCGGCTCCTCCCGGCCGAGCGCCTGCTCCCAAGCTTCGAGAGCATTGGCGGTCGCCGTCGTGAAGGTCTCGTCTACGCTCATGTCGCCGTTGTCGGTGAAGCCGAGCGCTGCGAGGTTGGTCTCGAGTTGCAGGATGTCCGCGCCGTCCTCGGAATCGGTGTCGAGGTCGCGCCACATGGGCAACTCGCCGTAGAGCAGCGCGACCGGCTCATCGTCGACGGAGAAGGCCACATCACCCCTGACCAGCGCATCGGACGGGTCTGCGACTGCGGTGACGATGCCGGAGTCGGATGCCAGCGCAGTTACGGCGTCGCCGTAGCCCAGCGTGCCCGCGTACTCGGTGTAGGTCTCGAGGTCGCGTGACTCGACGGCCACGGTGGTGAGGTCGAGTGCGACTGCGGCCTCCTCCGCCTCGGCGGGAGCCGTCGCCGCCCCCACCAGTGCGGTCACGCCTACGCCGAAAGTGACGCCTGCCGCCGCGGCGCCCAGACCTATGCGTCGCACCCGGCCCTTCTGCTGGCCGACGAGCTCGGAGACTTCCTCAAGGGTGGGCTGGCTGGCCTGTGGAGACGGGCGAGGCTCGATGGCAGTCATTCGCCACCCCCGCCCATGCCGCCGCCCTGGAGGGGCGACTCGCAGACCTCATTGGCGGCGATCCACGCCGGGTCGTCCGCATCGTAGCCGAGCTGTTCGGCGAACATGTCCAAGCGATCGAACCCGCCGCGCTCGATGCCCTCGGGCGGGCCGCCGGCGGGTCCTTCGCCAGGCTCGGGCATCTCGCCGGGCTCGCCGCCCATGCCGCCGCCAGGTCCGCCGCCCATTCCGAACTCGATGTCGCCCACGTCAAGGCCCTCCGCGCGCAGGCACTCCGTGTACTCGAATAGCGCGTCCTGGATCTCGGTTTGGTCGAACTCGCCGCCCCCTGCGCCCCCGCCGCCCGGCCCAAAGCCGACGCCCTCGATGAGGTCGCCGCAGGCTTCCATCGCGGTCATGAACGAATCGTCGCCGGGCTCGAACCTGCCGCCCTCGCCTGCCGCTCCGAAGGCGTCTTCGAACGAGACATCGCCGTCGGCATCGACAGTCGGGTCGGGGAAGTCGACTCCGTTGTCTCGCATGCACTGCGAGAACTCGAGCGCCTGCGCCTCCTGGTCGACCTCGGTCTCGGCGGCCGTCTCGGTGTCGGAGTCGTCGAGCGACAGCACGCCGTCGTCTTCTGGCTCCGACGAGCATGAGGTCAGCCCGAGTGCCATGAGGCTGACGGTTCCGGTGAGCGCGAAGAGGCGGGCGGCACGGCCCGCGCGGTAGTTGTTTGCCATGACGGCGATGCTATGAAGACCGATGTTTGGCGAACGTATGGACCGTCATTGGCGCTGGCCACCGGGTGGTGACGATGCCGTCACCAGTGACCAACCTGTGGCCAAGATCGGCCCCGTTCTGGTGAGGACGGACCGATCGTCGGCGGGTCAGTCGTTCTTGCCGGACTCCAGGCCCGCCGCGATCGCGTCCATCACCGACGAGTCCGCGAGCGTGGTGACGTCTCCGACCGGGCGGTGCTCGGCGACGTCGCGCAGCAGGCGGCGCATGATCTTGCCGGAGCGGGTCTTGGGGACCTCGGACACCACCAGGATGGTGCGCGGCTTGGCGAGCGGCCCGATCTCCTTGGCCACCTGCTCGCGCAGCGCGACGGACACGTCGTGGCCGGAGGCGTCGGCGCCGGCGGCGTCCGACTTGACCACCACGAAGGCCACCACGGCCTGACCGGTGGTCTCATCGCTCGCGCCCACGACTGCAGCCTCCGCGACCCACGGGTGAGACACGAGAGCGTGCTCGAGTTCGGTCGTGGACAGCCGGTGGCCGGAGATGTTCATGACGTCGTCCACGCGCCCCATCAGCCAGATGTCGCCGTCGGCGTCGCGCTTGGCGCCGTCGCCCGCGAAGTACAGGTGGGGCCAGCGGCTCCAGTAGGTGCGCTCGTAGCGCGCTCGGTCTCCCCAGATGCCGCGCAGCATCGACGGCCACGGCTCTGTCAGGGCGAGGTAGCCGCCGCGACCGGGGCCCACCTCGTCCCCGTGGTCGTCGACGACGGCGGCCGCGACGCCGGGCAGCGCGACCTGCGCGGAGCCGGGCTTGGTGGCCGTGACGCCGGGCAGCGGCGAGATCATGATGGAGCCGGTCTCCGTCTGCCACCAGGTGTCGACCAGGGGGCAGCGGTCGCCGCCGATGACCCGGCGGTACCACATCCAGGCCTCGGGGTTGATGGGCTCACCCACCGAGCCGAGCAGGCGCAGCGAGCTGAGGTCGTACTGGGCCGGGATCGACTCTCCCCACTTCATGAAGGTGCGGATCGCGGTGGGCGCGGTGTAGAAGATCGACACCTTGTACTTCTCGATGAGCTCGAACCAGCGGCCCTGGTGAGGGGTGTTGGGGGTGCCCTCGTACAGCACCTGGGTGGCGCCGTTGATCATGGGCCCGTAGACGATGTAGGAGTGGCCGGTGATCCACCCCACGTCCGCCGAGCACCAGAACACGTCCGTCTCGGGCTTGAGGTCGAACACCACCCGGTGCGTGTAGGAGACGCCCGTGAGGTAGCCGCCCGTGGTGTGGAACAGCCCCTTGGGGGTGCCGGTGGTGCCCGAGGTGTAGAGGATGAACAGCGGGTGCTCGGCCTCGACCATCACGGGCACGTGGACCTCGGAGGCCGGTTCCACGACGTCGTGCCACCACACGTCGCGGCCCTCGACCCAGTGGGTCTCCTGGCCGGTGCGCTTGACCACGAGCACGTTCTCCACGGTCGCCGAGGGCTCGGGGTGGTGGTCGCCCGCCGCGATCGCGGTGTCCACGAGCGGCTTGAGGGCGAGGTGCGAGCCCCGGCGGTTGCCGCCGTCCGCGGTGATGACGAGCGTGGCCTCGGCATCGTCGATGCGCTGGCGCAGGGACTCCGCGCTGAAGCCGCCAAAGACCACGGAGTGGATGGCGCCGATGCGCGCGCAGGCCAGCATGGCCACGACGGCTTCGGGGATTTGGGGCAGGTAGATCGCGACCCGGTCGCCCTTGGATACGCCGAGGCTTTCCAGGCCGTTCGCGGCCTTGGAGACCTCGCGCTGCATGTCCGCATACGTCAGCGTGCGGGTGTCTCCGGGTTCGCCCTCGAAGTGGAAGGCCACGCGGTCGCCGCGTCCCTCGCGCACGTGGCGGTCCACGGCGTTGTCGCACGCGTTGAGCGTGCCGTCCGCGAACCAACGGGCCACGGGGGCGTCGGACCAGTCGAGCACCTCGGTGAACGGCTTGTCCCAGTGCAGGCCGCGCGCCTGTTCGGCCCAGAACTCCGGCCCGTCCGCCTCGGCCTGCTTGTAGAGGTCTGCGTTGGCATTCGCCTGAGCGACGAACTCGTCGCTGGGAGGGAAGGAGCGAGTCTCGCTGTGGAGGTTCTCGAGGGTGGGGGACTGAGGCGGGGCATCGTTGACCATGAGCGCCAGCCTATGAGGACTTTGGTCCCATGCCAACCGTCTTTGGACGTGCCTGGTAGATCGCTGGTGAGATGTTGCTAAATGGTTTCAACAATCCTCGTGCACGACCGAGGTGATCGCTGGATCTAGGTTCACCATCATGGCTGAGGCCGTGGGCTGCGTGTCGGCGGGGCGGGCGGCGCGGCTCGATCCCTTGTCACCTGCTCTGAGGCGCGATGTCAGTTATGATTTACTTTGCGTAAAGTTGACTGTGGTTGACATCGGTCGCCGATGTGTCAATCAAGATGGACATTGCGCAATGTCGACCTAGAATGACAATATGCACGGAATCACCACCTTGGCTTCTCTTGGTGCGGCACTTCGCGCCGAACGGGAACGCGCTGGCTTGACGCAGGGCCAACTGGCCACCAGGGCCGGAGTCAGCCGCGCCACCGTCATTGCGCTGGAGTCGGGGTCGCGGTTCGAAACCGTCACCCTCTTGGCCACCATGAAGGCGCTCGGCCTGGCGATACAACTCGTGCCGGTCGAAGGTCCGAGCCAGCGACTGGCGGACCTTTCGCAGACGTCACAGTACGACCCAGACGTGCTGGACGACACGGAGGAGTTGTAGCAGTGGCACAAGGCCTCCTCGTCGAGCTATACGGCGCGGTCATCGGTCGCGTGATGCAGGATGACTTTGGCCGCCGATCGTTCGAGTACGACCCTGGCTATGCGTCAGATGCAAGTCGGCCCCCGCTGTCGCTCTCGATGCCAGTCAGCGGGGTTCGGTATCGCGCCAAGACGGTCACCCCATTTCTGTGGGGGCTGCTCCCGGACAGTGAAGACGTCCGGGAACGTTGGGCCGAGGACTTCGGGGTCTCAGCGGAGAATCCCTTCGCCCTGCTCAGTCACATGGGAAGAGACTGCGCGGGAGGTGCGAAGTTCTTGCCCGAGGGTGGTCCTACACGTGAGTCCTCGACCGTTGAGCTCAGCGACTCGGACATCGGCGCGCGGCTCCGTGATCTGAGGTCCTCCGCGTCCGAGTGGGCGGTCGCCGGCGAACGGTGGTCGCTCGCGGGTGCGCAGAGCAAGTTCACCTTGTCACGCACGGTTGATGGCGCCTGGATGGACGTCGACGGAGACGAGCCGTCGACGCACATCTTCAAGCCCGGTGTTTCGGAGTACCGGCACCAGGCGTTGGTCGAGCATGTCTCGATGGCGACCGCACGGCAGTTGGGCTTGCGAGCTGCCAAGACTGAGTTCAGGGCATTCGGTGGCGAGTCTGCCCTCGTCGTGACGCGCTTCGATCGGCGACGGCGGCGCGATGGCACTCTCGTGCGCGTCCACCAGGAGGACATGTGCCAGGCGCTCGCCGTGTATCCGCGGAAGAAGTACGAAGCGAGCGGGGGACCGTCGGCCGCGGCCATCGCGCGTGTGCTGCGCGACAACGCGTCGGATCCTGAGCGTGACGTGTGGGAGTTCGCGCAGGCTCTCGTCTTCAACTACCTGATTGGCGCGCCCGACGCGCATGCCAAGAACTACTCAGTCACTCTGGCTCCGGGTCGAGTCGGCCTCGCGCCGCTCTACGACGTCGCTTCTGCCCTTCCGTACGACGCGGTCGGTGACTCGGAGATCAACCAGGCAGCGATGTCCATTGGGGGGCGACGCGTGTTCGGCACAGTTCATGGCCGTCATTGGGATCGGCTTGCCACGGGCATAGGAGTGGACACGGGCCGGCTCCGCGACGAGATACATCGTCAGGCAGCACGAATCCCACTGGAGATCTTCCACGGGGTAGATCCGTTTGACGAGCCGGATCTGCGGGATCGCTGGACCGAGCGGATTCGCTTCTTGTGTGAAGCGACCGTGACGCAGTTGCGCGACTAGGACTGCGGACCATGCGTGGCTACAGCAGGCGCGGATGCCCCGCGTAATACGTGTCTTGCATGAGCCGCTTGTGCTGTTTGGAGAGCTCCGTGATCGCGTTCTCCAGCGCGAGCTCGACGTTCTTGTCGCCGCCGCCGGACTTCTTGACCTTCGTGAGGCCCTTCTTGGCGCGCGCAATGGTGTGCTCAAGGTTCAGCAGCACCGCAGAGACCTCGGCCATCGACTGCTCGCTGGGCGATGTCATGCCGGGCCTCCTTGCGGTCTGGTCCCCAGCGTAACGGCGCGTACCGACGCGCGACCGCGCGCCTGGCGAGCTGTGGAGAACCCGGCGATCGAGAGGGCCCCGGCACGCGCATCGGCCGCCTGCCGTGTCACGATATCCCCATGACTGAATCCCAGAACTTCACCTACACCACTCGGTCCAGCGGCGAGGTCGAGATCATGCGCGGCGGATCCGTCGCCGTGCTGCTGCGGGGAGACGACGCCGAGGATTTCCTCGCGCAGGTCAAGAAGGGCGACGCGGACCAGGTGATGGCAAGGTTCGTCGAGGGCCAGTCGGGCACCGCCCAGACCTCCGGGACCGACACGCACCCCGCGATGGAGAAGCCGCTCGACGGCCCCGTCCCTCACGGAGATGGCGAGCCACGCGAGGCCGACGGCGAAGAGCGCCCCTCCGAGTAGGCCCGTGCAGTTCTGCGCGGCCAGCCCCGTGTGGGCGAACGCCACGACCGCTCATCGCGCGCATCGGCGTGCTCTCGTGTCACCATGAGCAGATGACTGGAGCAGAAGGTTTCGACTACCGCACGCGCAGCAACGGCGAAGCGGTGATCTTTCACCACGGCAAGCTCGCGAAGATGATGCGGGACGAGGAAGCGAAGAAGTTCCTCGAGGACGTCAAGGCCGGGGACCCGCAAGAGGTGATGGGGAACTACGTCGGCAACGACGGTCAGGCGCCGAAGCCCGGCAGCGCCGGCAAGAGCGCCGGCCCCGACTCCCTGCACGGCAACGGTGAGGCTCACCCCAACAAGGACTTCCGCCGCAAGACCGGCTGAGCCGGCGACACTTCAACCGAGCCGGACTCACCCCACGGGGGCTCACTCCACGGTGAAGGTGGCGGGCTCCGAGATGGCGACGTCGGCGGGGGCGTCGACGATGTAGTGCGCAGGCACGTCGCGCGTCAGCACCTCGGTGAGCACGTCCTGAGGCACGTCGCACAGCAGCTCAGTCTGGCCGTCCGGGGTGGAGGCCTCCTCGCAGTGGTCTGCGATGCGAGGGTCGTCCTGGAGCACCGAGTAGCCGGCGGTGTACTGGAGGTACGCGAGCCCGCTCACGCCTTCCTCGGCCAAGGCTCGTGCCGCGGCCGCCGGCTCGCCGAGGATGACGGGGGTCCACGCGTACACCTCGTAGTCGCCGGGCGGAAGGTCCGAGTTCTCGGCCTCGAAGTCCTCCGCCTCCTGCTGGCGCTCGGCGATCTGCTCCTCGCTGGCACCCGACCACTCGAAGTCGTCCCAGATCGCGGACAGCTCCGCGGCGGTGTCGCACAGGGTGGCACCGGTGAACTCGATCGAGTCAGACGAGGGGGCGGTGGTGTCGGTCGCGGTCACGAACAGGTCGGGCACGAACTCGGTTCCCCAGTCCGGCGTGACCACCACTCCGTCGCGAGTGATGATGAGCTGGCCCTCCTGGGCGAGGAAGGCCGTCAACTCGTCGTCATCGCTGGTGAACGTCACCGTGGCCGATGCCCTCACCGAGCCCTGCGTGACCTCGACCTCGGGGATCACGCCATTGGCGGCGGTGGGTTCCGCGGACCATTCCGCGCCGCACTCCGGGGGCGTGAACAACCCGCTGGCCTGGGCCTCGACGTCGTCGAGGTTGAAGGTCACGGGCACGGTTTCGACGTCGGAGGCGGGCGGGACCGACGGACCTGCGGCCGGCGTCTCGGAGTTCGAGGTCAGGAACTGGACGCCGTACCAGCCGACGGCTGCTGACAGCCCGGCGATGGCTACCGCGCTCACGGCCATGAGCCCCTTGTTCATCGGCTGGTCGTGCCCCCCTGGGCGCCTGTTGCCACCCTGCTGAAAACGTGTGTCGAGGCTCAATGGTACGTCCCCCCAAAGGCCCAGAACGTAGGTCGCACGGACGATTCTGCGCCATCCCTGGTCAGGGACATGCCCGGTTCGAAATCTCCGTGAAGAGGTCGCGCGCCGACCCTCATGCGGTGGCCTCGACGGCGGCCACGGCCACCCCGCTCGAGGGCTGCCACTGCTGCCAGGTCCACCCGGCGGCCACTCCCATCAGGAGCGCGAGCGTCGCCGCGGCGGCATAGGCGATCCGGACCATGATTTCCCCTCCGACACGTCGAGCCACCGTCCTGTCACAGTGTCAACGTGCGGGGGGTGGTCAAAGGTTGGGGTCGACTTTGAGGAGTGTGGGCCTCAGGGGGTGAAGAGCAGGGCGTCGAGCTCTTCGCGGGTGCCGTCGTCGAGGGTCACCGTGGTCGGCGAGGCGACCATGGCGACGTGAGTGTCGCCGCCAGCGCCGGCATCGTCGAGCCCTTCGCACCATTGCACGTCCACGATGGTGAGGGGCCACGGCTCGGGGCCGTCGTAGCGGACGATCTCGAGCGTGGTGGTTGTGGAGACGGAGATGGCATCCAGCCAGCCCACCACCTCGTATCCGGTGTACCAGGTCTCCGTGTTGGGGTCGCCGTCGTCGTGAGCGACGTTGCGCTGGCGCAGGATCCACATCCGGGGCTCCGTCGGTAGCGTCAGTTGGGCCGAGAGCCAGCCCGGCCCAGCCTCCACAACTCCGGCTCGACCATGTCGCCGGGGCTCACGTCGGCGAGGCTGTGCGTAGACGCCTCCAAGGGACCGCGTATCGAACCGGAGTCGATCCCGTCGTACGTCTCGCCACACACGGGCACTGCGCCGCGCTCGTAGGCGGGGATGTCGGGCGGGGGTGGGGCGCCGTCGTCGATGTCGCGCATGATCCGCGCATTGATCGGCGATGAGACGTAGGTGAGATCGACGTCCTCGGTGAAGTACGACGCGTCGTAGGGAACGGTGATCGCACTGTCATCCTCGTGGATCTCGACGCCGGGCAGGGCATTCGGCTCGCACGTCAGAGGCGTGAGGTTGTTCCAGACATACATGCCGTCGCATTCGTAGCCGCCTTCCCGGAACGCGGGAAGTTCACTGGCCATGGGCAGGGTGAAGCCGTCTATGCGCAGGCTCTGCATCACCGCCGACTCCACGTCGTTGTGGACCCGCGTGACGAGCACCATCTGGTAGTCCCCGGGGGCGAGGACGTCATTCCCGGTCTCGTCGTCGCATGCCACCGAGCCGCCCATCGGGTCCCAGCGGTACGTGGCCGAGCGTCCTCGCTCGAATGTGGTGACGACGGGCGTCTGGTAGGTCGGCGCCAGCCCCACGACGATGCCGTCGCTCACGTACAACGCGAAAGGGCCGTCGACGAACACCGGCAGCGATGGGCCCTCCGCATACGTGACGTCTGCCGATGCTGGGGCGGCGCCGGGAGGCACGCCTCTCACCTGGTAGGCCTCCACGCGCGCCGGCGCCTCATACGTCACGTCGAAACGCGGGTCCGGGGCTTCGGTCGTCGGTACGGGGGCACCGCAGAGTCCCGTGATGTGCTCCCACTGGGACTCCGCCACATGCATGTCAGGAAGTGGCACGGTGGCGTAGGCGACAGCGCCATCGTCGATCGAGAGGTCGACGGACACCTCAGAACTCGCTTCCGGCGTCGCGCCCATCCCTGAGAGCCCCACTCCGGTCGCGCCAATCCCGGCGATCATCACCGCCGCGACTGCCGCAGAGCTGCCGATGCGCAGCATTCGCGCCCTCGCGACCGATGCGCGCAGGCCCCGCGGCGCCCGTGCCCCCGCCGATCGCGTCGCGTGAGCGGCCGTCGCAGCCCGCAGCCTCTCGCTGAACTCGTCCACGTGGTGACTGCCTGGTGCGCGGTGCGACGAGTTCCTCACGGTCCGAAGACCAGCGCGTCGGCGTCGATGCGGCGGTCCTCGGGATACTGGGTGAGGGCCGCGGGCTCGCCCACGAAGACCGCGTCGAACGGGCCGGGGTCGCCCATCCCGTCGCACCAGCCGGTCTCCGTCACCGTGAGCGGCCACTCGGCGGGCCCGTCGTAGCGATCGATGGTGACGACCGGGCCGTCGACCGGGGTGGCATCGATCCAACCCACGAGCCGCTGACCCTGATAGACGGAGCTTCCGCCGCCGTCCTCCTCGATCTCGACGTCCTCCCAGCGCGTGAGCCACAGGCGTGGCTCCGGCGCCAGCTCCGCCTCGGCTGTCGTCCACCCGGTTGCGCGCTGCCACAGGGACGGGGTCAGGGTGTCACCCTCCTCGATGTGCCGCATGTCCTTCTGCGAGGGGTCCCAGGTGCCTTGCAGCGCGCGGGTCCACCCGTTGGTATAGAGGTCCCCACACGCGGGCACGGTGCCAGGCTCGTATGTCGGAACGTCGTCCTCGCCGGGCCCCGTGGGGTAGTCCGGCCCCTCGAGCAGTGTGACGTCGACCGGTTCGGAGACGTAGGTCAGGTCCACGTCGCGGTCGTAGAACGAGCTGTCGTAGGGCACGGTCGCCGTGCCCGCCACGTAGTCGATCTCGACGCCGGGCAGTGCATGGGGTGTGCAGGTGATGGGGGGCTGGCCGAAGTACATTCCGGCATCGGCGCACTCGTACCCTCCCTCGCGAAACGCGGGGGCGTCGGCAGCGGGCGGCAGGGTGTAGCCCTCGATTCCCAGGCTGTGCAGGGTCGCGGACTGCTCGTCCATCGTGACGTCCGTGACGAGCACCATCTCGTAGTCGCCGGGCTCGAGAGCGACGAACTGTTCGTCCGTTCTGCAGCCGATGATGAAGCCGGTCCACTCCCAGGGGTAGGAGACGGTGCGTGACGTGCTCATCGCCGTGAGCGGGGCCTCCCGCATCTGCGGCTCCCAGCCCACCACCATGCCGTCGCGCAGGTAGAGCGCGCGGGGCCGCTCGATGAACACGTGCAGCTCGTCCGCGCCCGAATAGGACACCGTCACCGTCGCGTCGCCATCGCCATCTCCGGGACCGCCGGCGACGCCCGCGGTCGCCGGGTCCAACTCGAGTTCAGTGGGCGTCTCGAAGGTCGACGAGAACTCCGAGTCCTCCGCGTGGGTGTCGGGAGCCGGCTCTCCGCACCGCTGCGGTTCGCCTACCGCTCCGAGGCGCACGTCCGTCTCCGGGAACGGCACCGTGGCGTACTCGACGGTGCTGTCGATCGACAGGTCGACGGAGGCGCTGGGGCTCGGTTCGGGAGCCGCGCCGATGCCCGTGAACCCCACTCCGGCAGCACCGACACCGGCCAGCGCGACGAGGGCGCTCGCGGCCGATCCTCCGACCCGCAGCGCCCGCGCGCGCCCGATCCTGCGGCGCAGTCCGCGCGGCGCGCGAGCATCCGAGGAACGCTGCGATTGCTCCGCGGCAGCCGTCCGGATCCGATCGCCGAACTCGTTCACCTCAGGCCCTCCCGGCGTGGTCGGCGACGGTGACCTCGGACCCTGCGAGCCCCTCTTCTGCGTGAGGCTCGACCTCGAGCTCGATGCCGAGCCGCGTGCGCGCGACGCGCCGCACGTCCTGCAGCGCGGACCGCACGCCGTCGAGCGACAGCCCCAGCCGTTCGCAGATCTGGCCGGGAGTCAGCCCGTCGTGGTGGCGCAGCAGCGCGACGGCCCGTGCCTGCGGCGGCAGGGCGAGGAGCGCCTCTCGGAGGACGGCCTCCTCGTCGCGGGGCTCTGGGGCGGCGTCGGCGGGATCAGCCACGCCGGCCGATGCGCGGGCCGAGGAGTCTGCGCCGTCGCCCTCCGCGGGGGTCAGGGGCGCCGCGGGTGGAGTCACGGGTTCCTGTCCCGGGGCCGGGGGTGCGTATGGGTTGGCGGGCTCGTGTTCGGAGGGCTGGGGGGTGGGGCTGGTCTCCGCCGCCGAGGCCACGTCGCGGTCGGTTTCGACCGGGGCAGGGGGCGGCTCGAACTCTCCCGCGCGTGCCAGAAACCGCGTCACGATCTCCCGCCGGACCTGCAACTCCACCGGGCCCACGCCGTCGAACCGCCGAGGCCGCGCGAAGGTGCGCTTCAGCGCGGAGGCGACGAGCGCATCGGCCGCCTCGCGATCACCGGTGAGCAGCTGCGCGTAGGCGAGCAGGAAGGGGTAGCGCGGGCCGGCAAGCTCGTCGTAGAGCCGAGTCCACCGCGCCATGTCTGATGCGGCGCGCCGCTAGTTCCTATCCGAGCGCAGCGCCCGCACCAGCAGCACGACACCCGTCGCGACGGCCGCCGTGGCGAGCAGCGTCAGTGCCGTTGAGCGGGCCGACGGTCCCGTCCGCAGGCCCACGGGCTTCTTGAACGTCAGCGTGCCCCAGCCGTGATGGGCGGCCGCACGGCGCAGTGCCCGGTCGGGGTTGATGACGAACCCGTAGCCGACGGCGTTGAGCATCGGTTCGTCCGTGATGGAGTCGGAGTACGCGTACGAGCGTTCGAGGTCGTAGCCCTTCTCCTCCGCGAGCTGGCACATCGCCTCGGCCTTGGAGGCTCCGTACGCGTAAAAGGTGATGTCGCCGGTGTAGAAGCCCTTCTTGACGCCCAGCTGGGAGGCGACCACGGCATCGGCCCCGAGCAGTTCCGCGATGGGCTCGACGATGTCGGAGGCGGAGGCGCTGACGACCACCACGTCGCGGCCGTTCATCTGGTGGCGGCGGATCAGTTGCAGCGCCTCTTCGTAGACCACGGGGTCGATGTAGTCGTGGATGGTCTCGGCGACGATGCGCTTGACCTTCTCCACCTCCCAGCCCTTGATGAGGTCGCTCAGGGAGTCGCGCAGCCGGTTGGTCTGGCGCTCGTCGGCGCCGCCCACGAGAAAGAGGAACTGCGCGTAGGCGGTGCGCAGCGCGTGCGCGCGCGTGACGAGGCCACCGTCGTAGAACGGCCTCGAGAACGCCAGCGACGAACTGGTCGCGATGATGGTCTTGTCGAGGTCGAAGAACGCCGCGGTGGGCTTCGAAGCCTTCCTGATTGCCATGACGCCACCCTAACCAACGCGGCCGACATCCGACAGGTGTCGGCCGTCCCCAGGCGGCTCGGGTGCGGGCACTGTGCACACCTTGGCAAGGCGGCCGATGCGCGGGCTGGGTCGCGCGGCCACGCTGGCGTGGTGGCTGGTGCGCTGGAGGTCCCTGAGGACGGAGGTGTCGGGGGTGCTGATGTCGCGGGCCGGGCCGAGGCGGCGGCGTGGGCAGGGCCGCTCGCCATGCTGCTGCGCACCCCTGGCGTCACCGACGTGCTCGTGCACCGTCCGGGAGAGGCGTGGGTGGATCGCGGGATGGGTCTCGAGCGCGTCGCGGTGGCGCTGCCCGATGCCGATGCGGTGCGGGCGCTCGCGGTCAGGCTCGCCGCGGCCGGGGGTCAGCGGCTCGACGACGCCAGCCCGGTCGCGGACGCGCGCCTGCCGGACGGCAACCGCCTGCACGCGGTGCTGCCGCCCGTCTCGCCCGGGTGCGCGGCGATCTCGCTGCGGGTGGTGCGTGCGCAGGCGCTCACGCTCGCGGACCTCGCGGCTTCGGGGGCGATCGATGCGCGCACGGCGGCGCTGCTTGCGCGGATCGTGCGGGCGCGGCTGTCGGTGCTGGTGTGCGGGGCGACCGGCAGCGGCAAGACCACGCTGATGGCGTCCCTGCTGTCCCTCGCGGCGCCGCACGAGCGGATCGTGGTCATCGAGGAGGCCGGAGAGATCGCCCCCGCCCACCCGCACGTGGTGCGCCTGGTCGAGCGGCGCGCGAACGTGGAGGGTGCGGGGGCCGTGGGGCTGGCGCGGCTGGTGCGTGAGGCGCTGCGGATGCGGCCCGACCGGGTGGTGCTGGGGGAGTGCCGGGGGGCCGAGCTGAGGGAGGTGCTGTCCGCATTCAATACCGGCCACCGCGGCGGCATGACCACCATCCACGCGAACTCTCCGCAGGATGTGCCGGTGCGGCTGACGACCCTGGGCGCCCTCGCGGGGATGCCGAGCGCGGCGGTCGAGGCGCAGGCCGCGGCCGGGTTGGATGTGGTGCTGCACGTGTCGCGGTCCGGGGGAGTGCGCAGGCTCACTGAGGTGTGCGTGCTGCGCGCGCGCTCGCCCGGTCTCGAGGTCGCGGTGGCGTGGTCGCTCGGGCCGCGCGGGCGGTGGGTCGCGGGGCCCGCGTGGGACGAGCTGCGCGCGGCGCTCGGGGAGGCGGACGATGCCGTGGCTTAGGGGACGGGGGCATGACGGGCGCGGTCGCAGTGGCGGATGGCGCGGCGGACGGTCGCGTCGCGGGTGGTGGCGTGGCGATGGGTGGCGTCCGGGTGCGCGCGGCGGTGCGGGCGGTGCGGGCGCTGCCAGCGGTGCCGGGGACATGCCGGAGGCCGATGTCGCGCTGCTGCTCGCGGACGCGGTCGCGCTGCTGGAGTCCGGACTGCCGCCGGCGCGCGCGTGGGGGCTCGCGGGCGTGCCGGTCGACGAGCGGGGCATCCCGCTGCCTGGCGCCAAAGTGTGGCGCGGGGAGCGCACGGCTGCGCTGTCGGTGGTGGCGGCGTGTGCACTGGCGCGCGACACCGGCATGCCGCTGGCCCGGGTGCTCACCAGGGTCGACGACGCGGTGGCACGCGACCGCGATGCTCGTGATGCGGCCGAGGCCCAGCTCGCGGGACCGCGCATGAGCGCGCGGATTCTGCGCTGGCTCCCGCTGGTCGGGGTGGCGCTGGCGGCCGCCGTCGATCCCGGGGCACTGGGGCTGCTGGTGACCGCGCCGCTCGGATGGGGGATGCTCGGGGGCGCGGCGCTGCTGACGTGGCTGGGGTCGTGGTGGATGGCCCGGCTCGTCGGTGCGGCGGCCGCGTCCGATGACGCCGGACTGCCCGTTCCCGTGGTGCTGGCGCTCGTGGACGCGGCGCTCGCGGCGGGACTCGACGTGTCGAGCGNGCGCCGCTCGGATGGGGGATGCTCGGGGGCGCGGCGCTGCTGACGTGGCTGGGGTCGTGGTGGATGGCCCGGCTCGTCGGTGCGGCGGCCGCGTCCGATGACGCCGGACTGCCCGTTCCCGTGGTGCTGGCGCTCGTGGACGCGGCGCTCGCGGCGGGACTCGACGTGTCGAGCGCGCTGGCCCGCACGGCCGATGCCGCCGACGCCCGCAGCGCCGGGCCCCTGCGCGCCCTCGCAGCGGCGCACGCGTACGGCGGCACCGCGGCCGAGCTGGACGGCCCGCTGGTGCGTGCGCTCGCCCGGCCCCTCGCGCTCGCTCAGGCCGCAGGCGCCCCGGCCGGCCACGGTCTCCGCGCAGCCATGGTGAGGCTGGACCGGGAGTCTCGGCGCGAGGCGGCTCGATCGGCGGGAGAGCTGGGTGTGCGGCTGGCGCTTCCGCTCGCGCTGTGCCTGCTGCCGGCCTTCGCGCTCGCGGGAGTGCTGCCGCTGATCGTGGCGGTGGTCGCGGGAGCGGACCTCGGGTCGCTCGAGGTGCCGGAGCTCGGGGCGCCGTAGCCGACGGGAGCGCCCCCTCCCGTACCGACTCTTCGGGGGCGAGGGCGCGCGCAGTGCAATGGCGCGATGGCCGCGCTGTGTGTCTGTGTCCATGTCTATGTCTGGGCGGTGACGGTGCGTCGCCGGCCGACGTCTCCCTCTGCGGGCGGGTTGTCCCCAGGGGCGCAGGCGAGGCCCCGCTCCACCGTTGGCACCTGCCGCCCGTGCGACGGCCGCGTGGCGCGATCACGGTGGTCCCAGGGCGGCGAGGGTCGCCGCCCGGAAGGGACGGAGATGGACAAGTGGATCGATGAACGCACCGGGCGGGGCTTCGACCCATCGGCCGACGACGGCATGGCCACCACCGAGTACGCGCTCGTGACGGTTGCGGCGGCCGCGTTCGCGGGTGTGCTGATCGCGCTGGTGCGCTCGGACGAGGTGCGGGAGCTGCTGGCGGGCATCCTGCGCTCGGCCTTTGGGTGAGCGATGTTGGGGCATTCGGCGTCGCGGTGAGCGCGAGCCGGCGCCGTCGCGACCCGTGGCTTCGGACTCGGGACGCCGGGTCCGTCTCCGTCGAGCTCGCGGCGGCGCTGCCGGCGGTCGTGATCGTGCTGGGGCTCGTGCTCGCCGCGGTCGCCTGGGCGCGCATGGGGGTCGAAGCGACGGAGGCAGCCGCGGTGGGGGCTCGGCTCGCGGCCATCGAGGGCGCGGAGGCGGCGCGTGCCGAGATCGCCCGCGCGGTGCCGGGCGCGACGGTCGCAGTCGACGTGGGCGGTGAACGCGTCGAGGTCTCCGTGCGCATCGACGGCCCGGGCTGGCTGCCGGCCGCGACGGCCACGTCGGTGGCACGCGTGGCGCCGTGACTGACCGACGGCGCCGCGCGCGCTCACTCGAGCAGGGAAGCGGGAGCGTGCTGACTCTCGCGATCGTGATGGTGGTGCTCGTGGTGGGGGCCGGCGTGGTGGCGAGTGCGGCGGCGTCCGCGACTCGGGTGGCGGCTCAGCACGCCGCCGACGAGGCCGCGCTCGCGGGTGCGCACGCGGCCCGGGGAGAGGTCGCGCTCGGCCACGACCCGGAGTCGCGTGCGTGCTCGGTCGCCGCGGCCGCCGCCGGTGACAACGGCGCCCGCACGACCCGCTGCGCTGTCGCGGGCGCGGTGGTCACCGTGGAGGTCTCGCTGCGGCGAGGTCGTATCGACGCCGCGGCCACGTCCGTGGCTGGTCCCGCCCATGCGGCACCAGCATGGCTGGTGCCGCATGAGCAGATTCGGCTATGACTCCGAGACCGTGATGGTGCCCAGCGAGGTCCAGGCCTGCAGATCGATCCAGTCGATCTGCCCGCCTCCCCAGGTGGCCATGGGGTCGGGCTCCGCGATGGCGGGCTCGTCGCCGCCGAGCTCGGAGTCATACGTGACCGCATCGCCGCCATCGGGGTTCCACGGGGTGGGGGCCGGCAACGGCACTGCGCTCGGTTCGATCCGCGGCGCCACTCCGGCGCCACCGAAGGCCGTGTGCACGTCGGAGACGCTGAGGGACTGCATGGACAGCACGGTGTAGGTTCCGGCGGCCACGTCCGTGGGTCCCGACTCGGTGTAGCAGCCCGTGACGTCACGCCACAGGTACTCCCCGCTCATCGACTGACCCGGCGCCAAGACGCCGCCGTCGGGGGCGATGGTCATCTCGGCCATCCCTGACATGCCGCCCTCCTCGGCGGCGATCCCCATGCGTCCGTCCTGGTTGACGCTCATGGGATGGCCCTCTGCCACCACCCGACCGTCTCGCACGAGGAACAGCTGTGGCTGTGCGCCCCACAAGCCCGGGATCGTGTACTCCGACGTGTTGGTCACCGACGCGGTCACGAGCGGGTTGCCGTCCACCACGAACCCGTAGCTCACGTCGATGCTCGACGGCACGTCGATGTCCACGTCGAGCAGCGACATCTCGGCGGAGGTCGCGGGGAAGGTCGCGCCCTCGCCGTCCCACGAGCACCCGAAGAAGTTGCGAGACCACTGGTCGTCACCCAGCGCGGAGTCGGCCATTTTGACCCATCGCTGCGAGCCCGGCGCCATGTCCCACTCGCCCGCGTTGACGACGCCGGACTCGAACATCTGGCGCGCGATGTCGGGCGTGAGCGAGCCTTCCGGAAGGGGCGGGGGTCCGCCGCTGGGCGCTGGTGACGGCTGCGGATCGACCGGCACGTCGCCGTTCAAGTACTCCCCGAAGGGGTCGTCGACACGGTCGCCATCGATGGTCAGGTCCAGCGGCTCCGCGGCGACGCGGAACAGCTCCGGCGTCGGGGGTGCGGGCAGAGTGTCTGCCTCGCCGGAACCTTCGCCGTCCGAGCCTTCGGCCGTGCCGGGGAGCGCCGACGGGGTGGGCTCGACTGCGGGAGCTGACGAATCCGAGGGCTCGTCAGGTTCTGGGGACGGAGTCCACGGAACCACCGCATCGTCCCAATACGCGAGCGTCCACGCCTGGTGCACCTCGTAGTCGGCGGCGGGCAGCGGTGCTCCGTCCCAGCAGTTGGCGGGCTCCAGGACGGTGGACTGCTCGAGAGTGGCGAAGTCCGTGGCCGGGTCGAGCCGCTCGAAGCCACCGCTCTCGGGCAGCGTCGGTTCGTCCGCGGGCCCGTACTCGATGGGCGGGGGCTGCACCATGCGGCCCACCACGATGCCATCCCACGTCACCACGTAGTCCGGGCTCGAGATCAGTTCGACGGCCCGGTGCGCCTCGAGTGTGTGGGGCAGCAGGATCTGCTCTCCATCCCGCTCCGGCTCGCCGACGGTGAACGTCACGCCCGAATCGTCTCCCCACGACCACGAGCCGTCGGCTGGGTCGAAGTCGGTGCCGCACATCCACTGCTCGGCGGGCCTGGTGCCCTCCGCCGCCATGCCGCCTGAGGCTTCCGAGTCCGCACCGTCGGAGTACATCTCGGCACCGGAGTCCTCCATCGCGGGCGCGGCGAGCCCCGCAGTGTCCTGACTGCTCGTGCTGATCGGGCCGATCGCCCCCACCGCGACCACGGCCGCCGCCCCCGCACCCACGAGACCGTTGGCCCCCATGCGAAGCGCGCGCTCGCGCTTGACGCGGCCCGCGGCACCGGCCGTGGAGACGTGCATCTGCTCCACGGGCGCGCGATCCGCGGCGCCCCTCAGTGCGTCGGAGAGCTTCATGACCCGTTCCTTCCATGCGTGCGGTGCGAGTCCACGGTGGTCTCGCCCGCCTCCGCCTCATTCGCGTCCTCCAGCGGGCCGAGCGCCAGCTGCATCTGCGTCATCCCATCGCTGAGGTACCTCTTGACGGTGCCCTCGGCGATGCCGAGCGCCCGCGCGATCTGCGGAACCGTGAGGTCGTCGAAGAATCTGAGCACCACGCACGCCCTCACGCGAGGCGGAAGGGTGGCAAGCGCATCGGCTACCTCCGATCCCGCCTCCACCTGCCCGAATGCGTCCGGCGCGATCCGCTCCGGACGGAACAGGTGCTGCACCCGCTGCCAGCGCTGCTGGCGGCGGTATCCGTCCACGTAGATGGTGGTGATGGCGCGGCGCACGTAGCCCTCCGCCTTGACCGCGGTGAGGCCCTTGCGCTCCTTGGAGAAGGTCCGCACGAGCGCGTCCTGCACCAGGTCCTGAGCCTGCACGGGGTTGCCGCACACGAGGTACGCATAGGACAGCAGCGCGCGCTCGCGATTGCGCACCAGCTGTTCCATGGTGTCCTGCCATTGAGACATGGCCCCTCCGGTCCTGAAATCTCGGTTCCGTCGCAGTATCGACGCGCAGCCAGGGCAGATCGTTGGGTCACACCGTGCCCCGCGCACCATCGTCCCCTAGACTCCCCGAATACCTTCCGGTCGCGCGACAACGTCGTCGCCGCGGCAGCAGTTCGGATAACGCAGTGCTCTCGTCAAGGAGGACGAATGCATCACGTGGTCAGCCCCGCCGTCGAGGTCGGAAGTTCGAGCCTCACCATCGTCGCCGTCATCGGCCTGATCGGGGCCGCCGCGCTGGTGTTCTCGTACGTCCTGCGCCAACAGGTGCTGAAATCCGCGGACGGCTCCGAGAAGATGCGCGACATCGCGGGCGCGATCCAAGAGGGGGCGTCGGCGTACCTGAGCCGGCAGTTCCGGACCCTGCTGCTGTTCGCGGTGGTGGTCTTCGCGCTGCTGTTCCTGCTTCCGGGCGACGCCGGCGTGCGCATCGGGCGCTCGGTCTTCTTCCTGCTGGGCGCGGGCTTCTCGGCGACCATCGGCTACATGGGCATGTGGCTCGCGGTGCGGGCCAACGTCCGGGTCGCGCACGCGGCCACCCAGCCCGGCGGCCGGATCGCGGGAGCCCGTATCGCGTTCCGCACCGGCGGCGCGGTGGGCATGTCCGTCGTGGGGCTCGGGCTGCTCGGCGCCGCGGCGGTGGTGTTCCTCTACCGCGGCGACGCGGCAGCGGTGCTCGAGGGATTCGGCTTCGGCGCGGCGCTGCTCGCGATGTTCATGCGCGTGGGCGGCGGCATCTTCACCAAGGCGGCCGATGTGGGGGCCGACCTGGTGGGCAAGGTCGAGCAGCACATCCCTGAGGACGATCCGCGCAACGCCGCGACCATCGCGGACAACGTGGGCGACAACGTGGGTGACTGCGCCGGCATGGCCGCGGACCTGTTCGAGTCCTACGCCGTGATGCTGGTGGCCGCGCTGATCCTGGGCAAGGCCGCAATGGGGGAGCAGGGGCTGGTGTTCCCCCTCATCGTCACCGCGATCGGCGCCTTCGTGGCCGCCATCGGGGTGTTCATCACCAAGATCCGCAAGGGCGAGGCGGGCCTTGCGGCCATCAACCGCGGCTTCTACACCTCCGCCGCCATCGGCGCCGTGCTCGCCGCGATCGCGGCCTTCGCCTACCTGCCCGACTCGTTCGACGAGATCGGCACGGCCGCGCTCGAGGGCACCGCCGGCGATCCGCGGATCATGGCCACGGTCGCCGTGTTCGTCGGCATCGGGCTCGCGGGGCTGATCCTGTGGCTCACCGGATACTTCACCGACACGGCGTCCAAGCCCACCATGCGCGTGGCCGAGACTTCCCGCACGGGCGCGGCGACCGTGGTGCTGTCCGGCATCGGCCTGGGGCTCGAATCCGCCGTCTACACCGCGACCGTCATCGCGGGCGCGGTGGTGATCCTGTACTTCGTCGCGGGTGGTGTGATCACCCTCGCCCTGTTCCTGGTGGCGCTCGCGGGCTGCGGGCTGCTGACCACGGTGGGCGTGATCGTGGCCATGGACACGTTCGGTCCGGTGTCCGACAATGCGCAGGGCATCGCGGAGATGTCGGGCGAGGTCGACGCTGAGGCGGCGCAGATCCTCACCGACCTCGACGCGGTGGGCAACACCACCAAGGCCGTGACCAAGGGCATCGCGATCGCGACGGCCGTGCTCGCCGCGACCGCGCTGTTCGGCTCGTACTCCGATGCGGTGAGCCAGGCGATGGCACAGGCCGCGGCATCCGCGGGCGACTTCTCCTACGAGGTCATTAACCCGCTCACCCTGGTGGGCGTGATCATCGGCGGCGCGACCGTGTTCCTGTTCTCGGGGCTGGCCATCGATGCCGTCACGAGGGCCGCCGGGGCGATCGTGTACGAGGTGCGCCGCCAGTTCCGCGAGTACCCCGGCATCATGACCGGCGAGGTCCGTCCCCAGTACGGCCGCGTGGTGGACATCTGCACCCGCGACAGCCTGCGGGAGCTCGCCACCCCCGGTCTGCTGGCCGCGATGGCGCCGGTGTTCGTGGGCTTCGGGCTCGGAGTGGGAGCCCTCGCCGGCTTCCTCGCGGGAGCGATCGGCACCGGCGTGCTGATGGCGGTGTTCCTCGCCAACTCCGGGGGTTCCTGGGACAACGCGAAGAAGATCGTCGAGGATGGCCACCACGGCGGCAAGAACTCGCCCGCTCACGAGGCCACGGTGATCGGCGACACCATCGGCGACCCGTTCAAGGACACCGCCGGCCCCGCGATCAACCCGCTCATCAAGGTGATGAACCTGGTGGCGCTGCTGATCGCCCCGGCCGTGGTCATGCTCAGCTACGGCGACGAGGCCAACCCGTGGCTGCGGTGGGGCATCGCGGGTCTGGCCGCGGCGATTGCGATCGTGGCGGTGGCCGGCGCGTCCCGCCGGTCGCACGCCTCGGACCTCGAGGGCGTCGCGGACCGCGCGGTCGCCTCCGAGGGCCACCACGAGCCCTCCCCAGGCGATTCGGCGCAGGCCGCCATGGACGATCCCCTCTCAAAGTAGGCACGTGACGATCACGAATCCCGCCCCAAGCGTCGCTGGAGGCACGTCAGGACCATTGGTCCTGATTCCCGCCCCGCGCGACATGGTCGCGACACATGCGCGTGGCACCATGCCCTCATGACGAGATCCCGCACCGCGCTGGCCGGAGGGGTGGTCGGCGCTCTCGTGGTGGTCGAGGGCGTCTCCGGCGTGCTCCAGGGCTACTACACGCCGCTGTTCACCGACATCGCCCGCCACCTCGACATCAACGACGCGGACATCAACTGGTTCGAGGCCGCACAGCTGCTGCTCAGCTCGATCGCGGTGCCGGTGCTCGCGCGGCTCGGAGACATGGTGGGCCACCGCAAGGTGCTCATCGCGTCCCTGGTGCTCACCATGATCGCGAGCTTCGCCATCGCCTTCGCGCCCACCTTCCCGCTGTTCGTCGTCGCCTGGGCGCTGCAGGGCTTCTACGTGGTGTGGCTGCCGCTGAACGTGGCGATCATCTTCTCCCGGGCGCGCGACCGGCCCGACGGCGCGGCGCTCACGCGCAAGGGCGCCGGCATCATCGTCGTGGCGCTGCAGGCGGGCGCCATCTTCGGAGCGCTGGCCGGAGGGCAGATGGGCGAGCTCCTGCCGCTGTGGGCGGCGCTGTGCGTGCCCGCGGTGCTGGTCTCGGTCGCCCTCATCGTGGTGATCGTCAAGGTTCCGGACACCGGTGAGCGCGGCGGCGGCACCATCGACACCCGCGGCACGTCGGTGCTGACCATCGCGTTGCTCGCGATCATGGGCGGGCTGTCGCTGGTGCGCGTGGACGGCATCACCGTGTGGGTGGTGGCCATGGTGCTCATCGGCCTCGCGCTGCTGTGGGTCTTCGTCAGGGTCGAGCAGCGCACCGAGCACCCGCTGGTCGACATCACCATGCTCAAGAGCCCCACGCTGTGGCCCGTGGTCGTGACCGCGGGACTGTTCGGAGTGAGCGTGCTGGGCGCTCAGGGGCCGCTGTCCACCTTTGCCCGCACCGACCCGGACGAGGTGGGCTACGGTCTCGGCCTTGGATCGGCCACCGCGTCGTACCTCATCGGCGCGTACGTGTTCTCGCTGCTCATCGGCGCCGGAGTGTTCGCCAAGATCTCCACCCTGACCTCGCCGCGCCTGGTGCTCATCGGTGCGTCCGGCCTGGTGGGAGCCGGATACCTGGCGCTCATCCCGTTCCATGACACGTTCGTGATGGTGCTCGGCTGCATGGTCGTCGCCGGAGTGGGCTCCGGGGCGCTCGTCGCCGCGCTGCCCGCCGCCGCCGCATCGGCCGCGCCCCCGCAGCACACCGGCGTGGCCGCGGGACTGACGAACACCACCAAGACCATCGGCGGCGCGTTCGCCTCGGCGGCGTTCGCGATCGCGCTGTCCACCGGGGTCGCGGTCACCGCCACGGGCGCCGCCTCCACGGCGGGGTCGATGGCCGGCTACATCACCGTGTGGGCCATCTGCGGTGGCACCGCGCTGGTCGCGATGGCATTCCTGTTCGCCATGCCCAAGGTCGCCTTCGCCTCCAGCGCCGATGCGCTCGTCGCCGAGGCGGGCGTGCCCGCCGGGGGCGTCCCCATACCTGGGCCTACCAGCGAAGGTGCGGCGGATGCGCACCCGGCCACGGAGGAGGAGAAGCAATGAGATTAGGCAAGCGCGCATCGGCCGCACCGCCGCTTGAGCCCTCGCCGCAGGCGCTGGCCGCCGCCGAGCACCTCGCGCATCTGGTGCGCATCCCCACGGTGACGCCACCGCCGGGCCCGCTGTCGGAGGCCGATCAGGCACTGTTCACGGTCTACCGCGAGGAGCTGGAACGGCTCTACCCGCGCGTGTTCGCCGCGGCCGAGGTCGAGACCCCGGGCCGCGCGGGGCTGCTGCTGCGCGTGCCGGGGCAGTTCGCCGAGCGGCCCGTGCTGCTCATGGCGCACCAGGATGTGGTGCCGGTGCCCGCCGACTGGGCCGCGGAGGGCTGGGAGCACCCGCCCTTCGACGGCGTCATCTCGGGCGGGCGCGTGCATGGGCGCGGGACCCTCGACGACAAGGGCGCGATGGTGGTGGCGCTCGAGGCGCTCGAGTCGCTGCTGACCGACGGCTGGTCGCCGCTGCGGGACCTGTATCTGTTCTTCGGCGGCGATGAGGAGTCGCACGGCGCGGCCGCGGTCGAGGCCGTGAGTCTGCTCGAGGAGCGCGGCGTCGAGCCGTGGATGGTGCTCGACGAGGGCGGCGCGGTCGCGACCGAGGCCTTCCCCACGCTGCGCCGGCCCATGGCCGTGATCGGCGCGTCCGAGAAGGGCCTCATGACGCTGCGGCTCACGGTCGAGAGCCTCGGTGGCCACGCCTCGACCCCGCCGCGCGAGTCCGCTCCGGGGATTCTGGCGCGCGCCCTCGTCGCGATCGAGGACCACCCGTTCCCGGCGGCGGTGCACGACGTGAGCATCGAGATGCTCGAGGGCGTCGCTCCTCACGTCGCCCGGCCGATGCGGGGGCTGCTGAAGCGCGCAGGTCGCCGGCGCGCGGTGCTGGCTCGGATCATGCCGCGGCTGGGTCCCGAGCTTGCCGCGATGGTGCGCACCACGGCGGCGATCACGCAGCTCGAGGGCAGCCCCGCTCAGAACGTGCTGGCGACCCGGGCCACGGCCGTGATCAACGTGCGCGTGGCGGTGGGGTCGAGCTGCGACGAGGCAGTCGAGCACCTGCGCGGCGCGATCGACGACCCTCGTGTCGCGATCGACGTCGTCGAGGCGAGCGAGCCCTCGCCCGTGTCACCTACCGGGGACGATGCCCGATGGCGCGCTCTCGGGGCGGCGATTGGTGAGTCGTATCCCGACGCCGTGACGGTGCCGTACATCATGCTCGCGGCCTCGGATGCGCGGCACGTGGCCCGCATCTCGCCGGCCGTGTATCGGTTCTCTCCGCTGGCGATGGACAAGGCGCAGCGAGAGGCGATCCACGGGCCCAACGAGAACGTCGAGATCTCCGCGCTCGGAGCCGGGGTGACGTTCTACCGCGCGCTGCTGACCGGCGATGCGCTGGGCCCGTCGGATCCGGCGCGCTCTCGCGACTGACTGAACTAGCCTCGTCCCGTGACCACCCGACCCCCCGCGGCCGATGCCCCCGCCGCCGCCGCGCTGCACGCCGACCTCGACGGGTGGACGGTCGATGGCGTGAGCGAGCTCGTGGGCGACCGCGCCTTCCGGGCGCTCGGCCGCGAGCAGGTGACTCCCGCGCTGGTGGCGGCGCGCGCGGCCGGTCCCGAGGCCGCGGCGGTGCTGACCCGGCTGTTCATGCTCGGCGACGACGTGACCCGTGCCCAGGCCGACGCCGCACTGAGCCGACTGGGTACGCAGGGTGCCGAGCGCATCGGCCTCGTGGAGGCGGCTGGCGCGGAACCCGGGGACGCCGTGCGGGCGCTGGTGGATGTGCGGCCGTACTCGGCGACCACCGAGGACGGTCAGGTGGACTGGTGGATCGCCTCGGACCAGGGCGAATCCGTGACGGCGCGGGCGGTGGGGCGCGACCACGTGCTGGGGGTCGGCGGGGCGTCGACCACCTTGGCGTCGGTGACCATGCGCGCGCCGCGTCGCCGCGTGCTCGACCTCGGCACCGGCTGCGGGATCCAGGCGATGCACGCCTCGCTGCACGCCGACTCCGTGGTCGCGACTGACCTTTCTGTGCGTGCCCTGGCGTATGCGCGATTCAACGAGAGCGTCAACGCGCCGGCGCTTGGGGCCGGCGCGGCCGCGCACCGTGCCTCCTCCCACCGTGCATGGGACCTGCGCGAGGGGTCGATGCTGGAGCCGGTCGCGGGGGAGACGTTCGACCTGGTGGTGTCGAATCCGCCGTTCGTGATCACGCCTCCGGGTGCGCCGACCTATGAGTACCGCGACGGCGGGGCCGTGGGCGATGGCGTCACGGCCGCGCTGATCACCGACGTCGGCACGGTGCTGGAGCCCGGGGGCGTGGCGCAGCTGCTGGGGAACTGGGAGATTCGCGCTGGCGCGTCAGGCGAGGGTGAGGCGGGCGCGGACTGGCGGATTCGCATCGGCCGCTGGCTGGATGCCGCGCCGGTGCCGTTGGACGCGTGGATCATCCAGCGGGATGCCCTCGACGCCGCCGAGTATGCCGAGACGTGGCTGCGCGACGCCGGTGTGACCGCCGATCGCGACCCCGCGCTGTGGTCGAGCGCCTACGAGGCGTACCTGCGAGCCTTCGACGAGGGCGGCGTGGAGGCGATCGGGTTCGGGCTCGTGGTGCTGCGGCGGCCGCTGACTGGCGCGCCGACGATTCGGCGCTTCGAGGAGCACGAGGGCGCCGTGGCGATGCCGCTGGGGCCGACCCTCGCGGCCGGGCTGGAGGCGCACGACTGGCTCGCGTCCGTATCCGATGCCGAGGTCCTGGACGCGGCGCTGACGGTCGCGCCCGACGTCACCAAGGAGACTCACGGGCGGCCACTCGAGGCGCATCCGGAGCACATCCTGCTGCGCCAGGGGGGCGGGTTCGGGCGCGTGATCAAGGCGGACACGGCCCTCGCGGGCCTGGTGGGGGCGTGCGACGGCGAGCTGACCGTGGGGCAGATCGCGCATGCGCTGGCGGCGCTGCTGGACGTGCCGGCCGGCGAGATGATCGGCGGGCTGGTGCCGGCGGTGCGCGACCTGGTGCGCGACGGCCTCCTGCTCCGCTGACCCCTCCCTCCCCTCCCCGTTCCTCCTCTACTCGCCTTAGCGCGGTAGTGGGCGCTCAGTGTCGGTTCTGACGGGTTCGCGAATCCTGGCGGACTCTCAGTGTCGGTCCAGCACGCGAAGGCCCTGGAAAGGTCCGCGAATATTTTTCCCGATGAATCCGTGGCAAATCGGTCCCGCTAGGTCCATGGTCCCGTAGAAGTGGGTCGTGGAGCCATCAGTCTTGGGTCACACGCAGTACCAACCCCGGATGGGAAAGGACCCACATCATGACCGCTCGACTCAAGCTCCTCGGCATCATCTTGGCCATCATTGGTATCGGTTTCATCGGCATCGGCGCGTTCGCCGCGCTGCAGGTCAAGGCGGGCAACGACTCGCTGCAGGCGTTCTCCGAAGCGCAGAACGTCACCCTCACCTACAACGAGGACGGCCAGCTGGTCGACCGCGGCGAGGTCGAGGGCGCACAGGCCATCATCGATCTCGTTGAGAACGACTGGAACTACTCGCTGAAGAGCTGGGAGATGGACGCCAACGACCCGCTGGTCAACACCGGCTCCGAGTACATGTACCAGATGGGCCTGGTCGCCTACCACACCCTGTACGGCACCAACGAGGTGACCCTGACCGAGCCCGTCGAGTACAACGGTGAGACCTTCGAGGCCGGCACCTACGAGGTCGCGACGGATGGCCGCTACTGGGCAGACTTCGACCGCATGCACCCCCTCGAGGGGCAGGCACGTGAGGCAGCCTGGACCCCCACCGCGCACGCACTGATCGGGGAGCTGGGCGTCGGCTCGGTCACCGCCAACGTGCTGGTGCTGGGACTCGGCACCGCGGCCATTGCGGCCGGACTGGGACTGACCCTGATCCTCGCCGGACTCGGCATGGTGTGGGTGAGCCGCGCTGACAAGCCGGCCCTCAAGGAGGCCCCGGCGATCGAGAAGATCGACGAGCCCGCCACCGTCTAGTCATCACGCGAAGGGGCCCTCTCCGGAGGGCCCCTTTTCGCGCGCCCGGCGCCGCCTGGACCTCATCCTGTCCGGCGCTCACGGACAGCGGGTGCCGGACAGGAGGACGATGCGCGCTACGGGGGGTCAATGAGTGCCGGACAGGGAGTCGGCGACACTCACGGTCCGCCAGGGTCCACGGGGCGCCCGAATCCGACACTCACCGACCACTACCGCGCTAAGGCGGGGTGGGATGGGGTGGGTGGGGGCGGGCTAGAGAGTGGCGCGGGCTCGGATGGCGTCCGCCAGCGCCTCCCACTCGGACTCCCGGGCCACCAGGAACGGCCGCCCGGGCGCACCGGGACGGTACTCGGCGCCGTCGAGGTGCCGCACCGCATATCCCGCGGCCCGGCAGATGGCCGCGCCCGGAGCGTGGTCCCACGGCATGGCGCGGAAGTACAGCAGGAAGTCCAGCTCGCCGTCGATGACGTCCCAGTAGTCCCACCCGGCGCACATGCGCGGCGGCGTCACCTCGGCCACGTCCTCGGCCAGCCCCACCAGACCGGCGGCCGCGGACTCCGGGGCGAACCGCAGGACCGCCATGCCGCGCAGCTCGGACAGCGGCCGCGCCGCATGGCCAGCAACGGAGTCGATGTGCCGCACCAGGCCGTCGTCGCCGGTCACGGTCACGGAGTCGTCCACGCCGCCGTGGAACAGGTACCCGGTCTCGGGCTGCAGGATCCAGCCGGAGTGCGCGTCGCCGTCGACCACGTGCCCCACCATCACGGCGTAGTCGATCGAGCCGTGCGCGAAGTTCCACGTGCCGTCGACGGGGTCGACGGTCCAGGCGGCGGGCTCGGTGGCGAGCAGGTCCGGCAGCGACGAGTCGGCCGCGGTGGCCTCCTCCCCCACGACGGGCTGCTTCTCGATGGCGGCCAGCAGGGGGGTCAGCGCCTGCTCGGCCTCGACGTCCGCGACGGTCACCAGATCTTCGGGCCCCGACTTGGTGTCGATCTCGCCGTCCACGAGGGTGCGGAATCGGGGTCGGATGAGGTCGTCCGCGACGTCTCGCATCGCCTGTCCCACTGCGTCACTGTTCACACCTCCATGGTGACAGAGTGCGGTGACTTCCGCGTGAACGAACGGATCACGCAGCGGGGCCTCCGTTCGACACTCCTCAGTCCGTATGTATCCTGTGAGCGTCTCTCGCCGGTTGTGCCGGAGGCGCCCCCACCCCGAAAGCAGGAGCAGATGACGCACAAGCTCGTGATCGTCGAGTCGCCCACCAAGTCGCGCACCATCGGCGGCTACCTGGGTGCCGACTACGAGGTGGTGTCGTCCGTCGGCCACATCCGCGACCTCCCGCAGCCCAGCGAGATGCCCGCCGACAAGAAGTCCGGATCGCTCGGCAAATTCGCGGTCGACGTCGAGAACAACTTCGCGCCCTTCTACGTGGTGAGCCCGGAGAAGAAGAAGCTGGTGGCGGACCTCAAGCGCGCGCTCAAGGGCGCCGACGAGCTCTACCTCGCGACTGATGAGGACCGCGAGGGAGAGGCGATCGCGTGGCACCTGCTCGAGGTGCTCAAGCCCAAGGTTCCGGTGAAGCGCCTGGCATTCCACGAGATCACCCGCGAGGGGATCGAACGCGCTCTCGCCAACCCGCGCGACATCGACATGGAGCTGGTCGAGGCCCAGGAGGCCCGCCGCGTGCTCGACCGCCTGTACGGCTACGAGGTCTCGCCGGTGCTGTGGCGCAAGGTCCAGCAGGGCCTGAGCGCCGGCCGCGTGCAGTCCGCCGCGCTGCGCCTGGTCGTGGACCGCGAGAAGGAGCGCATGGCGTTCCAGGCCGCGGAGTACTGGGACCTGACCGCCACCTTCAGCGCCACCGAGGGGGCCGATGCGGGCAAGGACTTCACCGCGCGCCTCACCACGGTCGACGGCAAGCGGGTGGCGACCGGCAAGGACTTCGACGACCGCGGCGTGCTCAAGAACTCGAAGGTGCACCACGTGACGGCCGGGGAGGCCGGAGCCCTCGCATCGGGCCTGTCGCACTCGGACTACTCCGTGGCGAGCGTCGAGTCCAAGCCGTACAAGCGCCGCCCCGCGGCGCCGTTCATCACGTCGAGCCTGATCCAGGAGTCCAGCCGCAAGCTGCGCCTCGGAGCGCGCCAGGCGATGGGCGTCGCGCAGGGCCTGTACCAGCGCGGTTACATCACGTATATGAGGTCGGATTCGCCCGCGCTGTCAGGTGAGGCGATCCGCGCCGCTCGCGCGCAGGCCGCGGAGCTCTACGGCTCCGACTCGGTCGCGTCCTCGCCGCGCATCTACGCCAGCCAGGACACGAATGCGCAAGAGGCGCACGAGGCGATCCGCCCCGCCGGCGACAAGTTCCGCACGCCGGCCTCGGTGCGCGGGGAGCTGTCGGGCGACGAGCTGCGCATGTACGAGATGATCTGGAAGCGCACCGTCGCCTCGCAGATGGCCGATGCGATCGGCAGCACCTCGACCGTGCGCATCGGGGCGAAGACCTCGGGTGGGCACGCGGTCGAGTTCTCCGCGTCCGGCACCATCATCACGGCGCCGGGATTCCTGGCGGCCTACGAGGAGTCCAAGGAGCGCTCGCGCTACGAGGATGAGAACAAAGAGGCGACGCAGGACAAGGACAAGCGCCTGCCGCAGCTCGCCGAGGGCCAGAAGGTGGACGCCGAGGACCTCGAGCCGATCACCCACTCGACCACGCCGCCGCCGCGCTTCACGCAGGGCGGCATGATCCAGGAGCTCGAGGACCGCAAGCTCGGTCGCCCGTCCACGTACGCCTCGACGGTGGACGTGCTGGTGGCTCGCGAGTACGTGCGGATCGACAAGCAGACCCTGGTGCCCACGTGGATCGCCTTCGCGATCGTGCGCCTGCTCGAGCAACACTTCCCCACGCTCGTGGACTACGCGTTCACCGCGGAGATGGAGGCCGGCCTGGACCGCATCGCCACGGGCGAGCGCGACCAGGGGACCTGGCTGCACGAGTTCTACTTCGGTAAGGATGGCGACGGCCCCGAGGGGCTGAAGAACCTGGTCGAGTCGCTGGGCGACATCGACGCCAAGGCCATCAACACGTTCGAGATCGGCGAGGGCATCGCCGCGCGTCCGGGACGCTACGGCCCGTACATCGAGCGCACCGTGGACGGCGAGCGCGAGACGGCGTCCATCCCCGAGGACCTGGCACCCGACGAGCTCACGGTCGCCAAGGCACTGGAACTCTTCGAGAACCAGGGCGGAGACGAGCGGTCGCTGGGCAAGCACCCCGAGACCGGGCACGAGATCGTCGCGAAGGGCGGTCGCTACGGGCCCTACGTGACCGAGGTGCTGCCCGAGGATGCGAAGGGCAAGCCCGCCACGGCGAGCCTGCTCAAGTCGATGTCACTCGACACGGTCAAGCTTGAGGACGCCGTGCAGCTGATGAGCCTGCCGCGCGAGGTCGGCACCGATCCCGAGTCGGGCGACGTCATCACGGCGCAGAACGGCCGCTACGGCCCGTACCTCAAGAAGGGCACGGACTCGCGCTCGCTCGAGACCGAGGACCAGATCTTCACGGTCACTCTCGAGGAGGCGCTGAAGATCTACGCCGAGCCCAAGCGCGGCCGCGGCCGTCCCGCCGCCAAGCCGCCGCTCAAGGAGCTGGGCGAGGACCCGATCAGCAAGAAGCCCATCGTCATCAAGGACGGCCGGTTCGGCGAGTACATCACCGACGGCGAGACCAACGTGACGATCCCGCGAGGCGACACCGTCGAGGGGATGACCTCCGAGCGCGCGATCGAGCTCCTGCAGGAGAAGCGCGCCAAGGGACCGGCCAAGAAGAAGCGCGCCCCGGCGAAGAAGAAGCCGGCCGCGAAGAAGGCCGCGCCCAAGAAGAAGTAATCTGCAGCATTCCTCACACGGATGTGACGGTTGGGGTGCATGGGTCCGCTGAGGTCGACGCATCTGCACCATGCGTCACGCGCTTCACAACTGTGTGAGGATCGCTGCACCCCACAACCCTTTCCGCGCATCGGCCGTTTGTATGCCGACGAGAGGGGCACACGTGACCGCGGATGACGAGCTGCTGGGCGAGATGCTCGAGCGCGCGTCCAAGCGGCTCGCGGCCTACGGCTACCTGCTGACGGGCTCGCAGCACTCTGGCGAGGACCTGGTGCAGGACGCGATCGTCAAGGTGTTCGTGCGCCGGCGCCGCATCCCGAACGCCGCCGCGGCCGAGGGCTACGTGCGCGCCGCGATGCGGACCCTGCACCTCGACGGTCTGCGCCGCGACAAGTTGTGGCGTCGGCTCATGCCCGGGCAGGCCGTCCGTGACGCGCAGCCCGACGACACGGAGCGCATTCATGCGGCCGATGCGGTGGGCAGGGCGCTCGGCGCGCTCAGTCCGCGTCAGCGCACCGCGGTGGTGCTGCGCTTCTATGACGACCTCACGGTCGCGGACGTCGCGCACGAGATGGGCCTCGCTGTTGGGACCGTCAAGAGGTACCTCGCGGATGCCCTCGACCGGCTCGCGGTCGAGGTGGGAGATGACGCGACGTTCGATGTCGAACGCGTCGCTGTGGTCGAGACGGAGGGCCGGTCATGAATCTTCACGATGAGCTGGGAAGGCATGGGGCCGATGCGGTCGCGGAGTCCGCGCGGCGCTTGAGTTCGAGCGACGTGCGTTCGTCGCTGGGGGCGCGGGTGCGACGGGGGAGGCGCCGGCGCGCGGTCGGCGGCGGGGTTGGGGCGGTCGCCGGGATCGCGCTCGTGGCGGTCGGAGCGTGGAGCGTGCTGCCGGGACTCGGCGCGGATGATGCCGAGCCCGCGGAGACTCCGTCCGGTACGGCCTCGCCTGAAGCCATCGACGGCGCCGTCGAGTACGTCATCGATGAAGAGGCCCCGATCTCCGATGCCGTGCCCCGCGACATGGCCGGTCTTGGCTGCGGCGACACCGCGGCGCTGCGCTCGGGCATGCTGGTGTACGACGAGGGCGCATTCGGACTGTCTGTGAAGTCGGAGCCCGGGATGCGGTCAGATGACGGAACCGTGGTTGAGGGCATTGACTCGGTGTGGGCGGGCTATGAGCTGCCATTCCTCAACACCACGGTGGTGTGGGGCGAGAACACGGACATTACGATGACGGCCCATCCATTCGTGCTTCACGATGGAGAAGTTGTAGGGGTGGGAGACGCCGCTTCGATGAGCGATGTGCCGGTTGACTTCGAGCGGGTTTACGTGCCATTGCCAGGGGAGTGCGGAGCGGGCCAAGGTGAGACGGATGCCGCCACCGTGGGCTATGCGGATGGCCGCTACACGCCGCTCGTAGTCGTGGAAGCTCGGCTCCCGGATGGGACGCCAGCGGCGACGTTCGTCTTCAGCGCTGGCGACATCGAGTACACCGGCCTGGGCGAGCCGGAGGTCGAGAGTTCACCTGATGTCGACGGCCGCGCTGGGCTCGGGACCGATGGCTACCTGGCGAACCACAATATGGCGGTGCAGCTCGGAGACTTCTCGTGCACCGGCACTCTCCAGGCCAAGGACGTCGGGGACCCCTATGCCAGTGGAGAGGGATCGGGCTCTCTTCCCGTGCCGATCCCGAGCTGGATTGAGACAGGGCGGCTCTACGGCTATGGGGACGATGCCCTCGTGGGCGGCTATCCGATCCCGCTGGGACCGGACGCCGTAGGCCCCGCCGACGCGATCGTTGCCGGGGAAGCGCGGCTGATCCTGACTGGAGACGCCGGTGACACCTGGGTGTTCGATGCTCGTTGGTCTGAGCGGGATGACTTGCCTCACGATGAGCCGGGCTGGTTTGTCGAGCTGGGCCAGGTGTGGGACTGCGGGAGCCCTGACCTCATCGAGTCCGGCGAGTACGAGGCGCGCCTGCTCTACGAGGGCTCCGGTGAGGAACCGCCCTTCACCGCGGTGCTGAAGCCGATCACCATCGTCAACGGGGTGCCGTCCCTGCCTGAGATCGACGCGCAGGGCTGAGCGGACCCAGCCCGCGCATCGGCCGCCAGGCGCCTCTTCCCGCCCCGCTGCACCGAGACGCGCGTTGCCCCCTCGCATAGGGTGGAAAGTGCCGGAGCGAAGAAGCGCCGGCATCGTCGAAGGGAGAGACCGATGACGGAACCACAGGAGGATCCGAACCAGACAGGTCGTTCGGCTGACGACGCGCGGGCCGCTGCGCGCGGCGAACGTGCCCAGCGCGGAACCCGGCGCACGACGGCGCTCGTCGGAGTCGTCGTGGCCATCGTTCTCATCTTTGTCGCAGTGTGGGCGCTGTCGCTCTGACGCCAGAGTGATGGTGGGGCCGGCATAGAGGCGTGCCCCGAGCCGCGACCGAGCGCGCCAAGTCGCACCCCACCCCTGAGGCCCTCCCAATCGTCTCTATGGTGTGAGGGACATGAGACAGGCAGACATCGCCCAGGTGGTCGCGGACGTGTACCGCGAGGCCGGTTCGCGCCTGGCCGCCTATGGCTACGTGCTGACCGGCTCGCATCACGGCGCGGAGGAGCTGGTCCAGGCCGCGGTCGTGAAGACCCTGGTCAAGCGGCGCCGGCTCGATGACCACCGCGCCATCGAGGGCTACGTCCGCGCGACCATGCGCACCCTCCACATCGACGGGATCCGCCGCGACGCCACGTGGCGGCGGCTGATCCCCAAGGTCGCCTCGAGCGATCCCCACGAGCATGCCGACGACGTCGAGGACCACGACGAGATCAGCCGCGCGCTCGCGGCCCTCCCGCCGCGCGTGCGCACCGCCGTCGCGCTGCGGTTCTACGACGACCTCACGGTCGCGGACATCGCCATCGCGATGCATCTGAGCGACGGCACGGTCAAGAAGTACCTGGCAGAGGGCAGGCAGCGGCTTGCGCCCGTGCTGGGGGTGAGCGACGAGGATCCCGAGCGGATGCCCGTCGTCGAGAGGAGCAAGCCATGAGCGACTTCCACGACGCGCTTCGCAGCGCGGCACGGCGGCACGGCGAGGCAGTGGCGCCTGGCCTTTCGGCCGATGCGGTCGTCGCCTCGAGCGTCCACGGCATCTCACGCGGTCGGCGGCGCCGGGCAGCAACTCAGGCAGGGGTCGGCGCGCTGGGCGTGGCGGCGATCGGCGTGGCGGGGTGGCTCGTGCTGCCGCTGGCGGGACCGGGGGAGTCGGAGCCTGCTGGGCCCGACGACGCGGTGAACGCGGGGCCGTGGCGCTACGAGGTGGGTGCAGACCCCGAGGCCTATCCCATCGAGGAGCCGTCCGTGATGCTGAACGGTGGGGACGAGGTGATGTGCGGGGACGAGTTGTCGCTCGAGCCTGGCGTCACGGTGCACGACCCGGACGCCTTTGGCCGGCAGATCTACCAGGAGGCGGAGCTGACGACATTGGGCGAAACCGTCGGCACGCCTACCGCCGAGCCGCGGCCGCTGAACTCGGACGACCCGGACGGAATCATGACGGGCTGGGATCCCAACCAAGCAACCTGGGACGGCGCGATCGGGGGCCAGCTCGTGGGCACCGAGACCGTATCTCTGCTCATGGACGGCGACACCGTCGTGGGGCACGCGTTCGGCTCGAGTTTGAGCGCCTCCTGGGACGGCCTCATGGAAGGATCAGGTGGCGGGTCGATCCCGCGTGAGGGCCTGTGTGAAGGCTCGGAGTTCACCATCGAGGAGCTCTTGGAACTCGAGCACGGCGATCCCATGGACACGCTGCTGGTGACACAGTTCTGGGGAGGGTCCGAACGCGGCGAGAGGGTGGCGCTCGGCGAGCGTGTGCTGCTTGCGACCATCGTCTTCGACCCGAACGAGCCGGCCAACACCACGGAGGCGCCCAGCCGCGACGAATTCACGTCGTCACCGGAGCCCACGGGCGGTGCCTCTGCGGGTCCCGAGCCGACGCCGGGTGTGGTGGATTCGGCGGAGCTGCAGGCGCCCGAAGACGACGAGTACCAGGCCTTCGTGGTCGAGCGTCCACAGCCGGGATGCTCGCCGCTCGCGGACTTGCGTGCTGCGGGTCGCCCCAGCGCGAGCGACCCCCAGTACACGGTGGAGCTCCCGGTTGTCGCCGAGGATCTCACCGGAGAGCTCTGGGGAGCTGAGCCGGTGTTGACGAAGTCGACCGATGTCGGGACTTGGTATTTGAGTCACGGCGCTTGGCTCGTGGCCGACGAGGTCAGTGCGGGCATTCAAGACCCGTACCTGGAGTGGGTCGGCGACTACGAACTTCGCTCGGGCGGGACCGACCCGCTGCGCGGCGATGATTGCGCCTACGTCGAGCCCATTCCGGAGATCGGCGGTGCCGTGTTCCTGGTGATCGACGGCGTGGATACGAGTGCGGTCAGCGATCTGGACAACGCCGATGCCCACCAGACCTGGGTCTACCTGGGCGAGGCCGACTGACTGCCCTGTGCGGACCCTCCCGAACATCTGGCGAGCGGACTCGCCTGGCCCAGCCCGCGCATCGGCCGGATGGACCGGGGTGTCGGGGTTGAGGATGTTCAGGACGGCCTGGTGGAGGAGGTTGAGGCGCGGCGTGCGTCGGCCCTTGCCGTCAGCGCCAGCCGCCAGCCCAGCCAGATCAGCCAGCCGGGCATCACCCCCATGGTCAGCGCCCGCTGCCACCAGCCGAACCCGTCGGCGTCGGCCGTGGGCGCGATCGTGAAGGCGATCAGCAGCCCCAGAGTCACCAGCGCCAGCACCAGGTGCGCGACCGTGAGGCCCTGCAGCCGTGTGCCGCGGAAGAGCCACGCCGCGAGGAGTCCGAACACGATCAGCGCGCTGAACGCCACCAGGCCGCCGATCTTGTGGAACACGTCCTCGGGGGTCGGGTCGCCGGTGAAGCCGAACTCGTCCGTGCGCCACATTCCGGCGACGAGCAGCCCGAATCCCACGACGAGCAACAGCGTCCGCAGCACGGCGCCGGCGCGCGTCTCGCGCAGGGCGCGCCGCAACGAGATCGCGGCCGCCATCCACCCGAAGCCGAACACCACGAACGCCGCCTGCATGAGCCACTCGTAGTCGCCGTGCCCGTAGTGGCTGATGTAGCTGCAGCACGGCTCGAGCTCGGGACGGATCCAGTGGAAGGCCAGCGACACGAGCAGCCAGAAGAGCGTCGCGTAGATCGCGCCCAGCCCCAAGGCCGATGCCGACAGCGGCACGCGCTGCGACCTGCGTGGACCTGCGTCGGTGCCGGTCATCTGGGCCCCCTCTCTCGAGGTCGTGCCTGATACCTCTGACGTTACTCCTCGCGCGGTCCGCCCGCCGCCAGCCGCCGACACTACGTCGCGTTCCTCACACGGCTGTGACGGATGGGACGAGCGGGTCTGGTGGGGCATGCGCAGGCGCCCCACGGGTCACTCGGTCCACATGTGCGTGAGGAACGCTTCAGGGCGCGGGGCGGACTTCGGCCGGCAGATGCGCGTGCGGCTGGGTCGCGAACTCCTCCTGGGGTGCGTCGCGGGTCAGGCGCCACCCAACGGCTGCGAGCGCTCCCGGGATCACCACCGCCGCGAGCAGGCGTTGCCACCACCCGAACCCGCCTCCCGCGACGGCGGGCCAGGCGTTGAAGGTCACGAACAGCACGAGCGTGGTGAAGCCGAATGCCAGTGACGGGACAGCCCAGTCGCGCCACGCATCGGCGCGGCGGGCTGCCCACCACCCCACGAAGCCGATCGCGATGAAGCACAGGAACGCCAGGCCAGCGGTGCGGGAGTGGATGAGGCCCTCGAGAGAGGGATCGGTGGTGCCCAGCGGATCGGCTCGAAAGACACCGGCGAGCACCATCCCGGTGGCGGCGAGCGCCCCGAGCACCGCCAGCGCGGTGGCTCCAGAAGCAGGAGCCAGCACCCGCCGCAGCCCGAACCCGGCCGCCGCCCAGCCCGCCGCGTTGATCAGGAACGCCGCCTGCATCACCCACGCCCAGTCGCCGCGCGCGTAGTTGCTGATGTACGCGTCGCCGGGCGCGAGGTCGGGGCGGATCAGGTGAAACGCCGCGACGGTGCCGATCCACACGACGGCGCCGACGATCGCGACCACGCCCAGCACGCGCGTGGAGGGGGACATAGTGCTCATGCGACAGGTTCGCACGTCGACGCCCGGCGGTTGGGTCGTCCACTTCTGCACACGGCTGTGACGGGTGGGAGAGCAGCGGCGGGTGTGCAGCCACACGGGCCCCACGAGTCACAGGCTCATCAGGTGTGTGCAGAAGTGGTGGGAGGCACGGAGAGAGGGATCGCTAGGCTGGCGGCATGAGTTCAGACACCCACTCCACGCCCACCTACGACCAGACGGCGATCTGCCCGGACCCGATGGCGGCCCCGGCCTACCGCTGGGGGATCATGGGCGCCGGCGGCATCGCCCGCAAGCTCGCGGACGCCGTGACCCAGTACACGCAGTCCGAGGTGGTGGCGGTCGCATCGGCCTCCAGCCTGGAGCGCGCGCAGGCCTTCGCCGACGAGAAGGGCATCCCTGCCGCCTACGGCAGTTACCAGGACATGCTCGCCGATGACAGCATCGACATCGTCTACGTCGCGACCACCCACAACAACCACCACGAGCCCGCGCTCCTGGCCATTGAGGCCGGCAAGCACGTGCTCGTCGAGAAGTCCTTCACGCAGAACGAGGCGCAGGCGCAGTTGATCGTGGACGCGGCCCGCGCCAAGGGCGTGTTCGTCATGGAGGCCATGTGGGCCCGCCACCTGCCGCACATGTACGCGGTGCGCGCGGCGATCGCGCGCGGCGAGATCGGCCAGGTCGTCTCCGTCGGTGCCGACCACGGCCAGATGCTCACCCACGTCGAGCGCATGGTGCGCCCCGAGCTCGCGGGCGGCGCGCTGCTGGACCTGGGCGTCTACCCGATCGCCTTCGCTCACGACATCCTGGGCGTGCCGGACACGATCACGGCGGTCGGCCGCCTGCGCGACACCGGCGTCGACGGCCAGGTGTCGATGGTGTTCGAGTACGACGGCGCGCAGGCCAGCCTCACCACCACGATGGAGGCGCGCACGCCGGGCACCGCGCACATCGGCGGCACGGAGGGCGCGATCGAGATCGACGGCCTGTTCTACACGCCCACCACGTTCACGCTGTTCCGCCTCGACGGCACCTCGTGGACCTACGACGGAGTGTTCGACAACGGCTTCCAGTACCAGGCCGCCGAGGTCGCGCGCCTGGTAGCCGCGGGCAAGACCGAGAGCCCGCTGCACACCCTCGACGACTCGCTCGAGATCATGCGCATTCAGGACGAGGTCCGCGCCCAGATCGGCGTGGTCTACCCAGGCGAGAAGTAGCGCCGATGCGCTCGCCCAGCCCGCGCATCGGCCGCACCTAGGCAGGTTGATGGGCACGTAGCACGACGAAGGCGCCGGCCCCGCAAGGGGACCGGCGCCTTCGTTGCGTGCAGGGTGCGGTCAACGCACCACCGGCATGACCGACTCTGCGCGGAAGAGGAACGCCGCGATCGCGTCGCGGGTGATCTCTTCGAAGGGTCGGTACTCGGGCCCGTCGGGGGTGTCCCAGCCGGTGGACAGGCCGCTGTCGCTCATCCAGGCGATCGCCTCCGCGTGCTCGGAGTAGTCGCCGGAGGTGGTGTCGCGAGACACGTCGACGAACGGATCGTCGGCGGGAGCCGCGGCTGCGTCACTCCACCGGAACAGGAACGCCGCCACCGCGTCGCGGGTGATCTGCTCGGTGGGACGGTACTCGTGGCCGCCGTCGACGGCCCAGCCCTCGGCGAGCCCCTCCTCGGCCATCCAGTAGATGGCCTCCCAGTGCTCGCTGTAGTCCGGGGAGTCGGGGTCGGAGGAGACGTCGACGAACGGCTCGGCCGTGGGCGAGACCACGGCCTCGCCGCCGAAGGCGCGGTAGAGGAACGCCGCCAGCGCGTCACGCGTGGCCCGCTCGAACGGCCGGTACTCCTGGCCGTCGGGCGTGCCCCAGCCCTGCACGATGCCGATCACGCCCAGGACCCCGATGGGGGCCCAGTGCTCGCTGTAGGCCGGGTTCGCCATGTCGCCGTGGACGTCGATGAACGGGTGCTCATCCGAGTGGGCGTATGAGAAGTCGGCGGCACCGTCGAGACTGGCCCAGTTGAGCCCACCGGCGGGTCCGTCGACCTGCCACTCGGCGTAGAGCACGCGGTCGTAGACGTAGTGCGTGAGGGTGGTCTCCTCCGCGAACAGGGTGTCCGACCCCACGATCGCGCCGCCGACGACGGAGTCGCCAGTGATCTCCAGCGACATGCTTGCGGTCTCGAAGTCGCAGGAGCCGTCCCCGCTGGTGATGGTGACGGCCTTGCTGACCGGCTCGACGTCGACCTCGATGTCGCCGCAGTACCCGGTGGGGTTCGAGACCCGGTTGACTGCCGTGAGCTCCGGGTCTTCGGTGATGGGCACGTCCTCGACGGAGAACACCATGGGCCCCTGGTCGGTGAGGAGATTCGGGTTGCCCAGCTCGACCGTGATGGATACGGAGCCTTCCTCCGCCTCGGCCGCGGTGGCGGCCGTGGCCCCGCCTGCGGATACGGCGATCCCGGTGGCGATGGTGGCGACAGCTGCGGCTGTCCTGGTGGCGATGGATCTCATGTTCATTCCCCTCAGCTTCGATGGCGAATCGCGGCCGCCCACATGCGCGCGGCCACGCTTTCGAAACTAACAACCGGCCGAGGGGTCGCGCAGGCGATTGGGAGCAGCGGGCTCCGTCTGTGAGCCAGATGTGAGCGGGCGGTGAGGACGACGCCGAGACGACCGAAGGCGCCGGCCCCCGCGGAGGGGACCGGCGCCTTCGTCGTGTGCGGCGGGATGCGCGACGCGATCACACGATGTCCGGGACCACCATGACCTCGGCGCGGAAGATGAACGCCGCGATCGCGTCGCGGGTGACCTTCGCGGTGGGCCGGTACTCGGCCCCGGCGGGCGTGTCCCAGCCTTCCGAGAGCCCGAAGGCGTGCATCCAGGCGATGGCCGTCGCGTGCTCCGAGTAGTGCTCGGATGCGGGGTCGCTCGAGACGTCGACGAACGGGTCGCTGTCGGGAGTGCCCGTCGCCTCGCTCAGCCGGAAGAAGAACGCGGCGACCGCGTCGCGCGTGATCTGAGCCGTGGGGCGGTACTCGTCGCCCTCGGCGGTGGGCCAGCCGGTGGACAGCCCCTCCTCGGCCATCCAGTAGATGGCCTCCCAGTGCTCGCTGTAGTGCGGCGAGTCGGGGTCCGAGGAGACGTCGATGAACGGCTCGGCGTCGGGAGAGACGGCGGCCTCCCCGCCGTAGAGGCGGTAGAAGAACGCCGCGAGGGCGTCGCGAGTGGTGCGGTTGTACGGCCGGTACTCGAAGGAGCCTTGAGGGGTCTCCCAGCCTTCCGAGATGCCCTCGGTGCCCAGGTAGTAGATCGGCATCCAGTGCTCGGTGTAGGTGGGGAGCGCCTGATCTCCGTGCGAGTCGATGAAGGGGAAATCGTCGGCGTCGAAGATCCAGAAGTAGGTCGTGCCGTTGAGGGTGGTGCCGGTCGCGTCGCCGTTCCAGTACGCGTGGAACGTCTCCTCGCCGACGCCTGCCTCGACGTCCACGTCGTCACCGTAGAGTCCGTCCTGGACCAGGTACGCTCCGCCGAGCGTGAAGCCGCCGGAGAGCTCCACGGTCAGGTCGGCGGCGACGAACTCGTCGGCGATGCCGCCGATGGCGATGCCGCCCGGGTAGCCGTCCAGATCGACGTCGACCTCGACCCCGCCATCGAGGTTCTCCGGGTCGTACACCACGTCTGCGGACGTGAGCTCGCTGTCTCCGCCGACGGGGACGTCCACGACCTCGAACGCCTTCTCGCCTTCGGGCCCGTAGAGATGGACGTAGATGGAGGCGAGCGTCTCCTCGTCGGGAGCGGCCGTGGCGGCGGTGGCGCCGCCCGCGACGGCGGCCGCTCCCAAGGCCATCGTGGCGACGGCGGAGGCCGTCCTGGTAACTGCGTTGCGCATGTGGGTTCCCCTCAACAGTGGTGTCCTGGGTGCGGACCGCGGCTCGGCGGCCCGCGTCCAAACGACGCTAGCAACGGGGTACGACGACGGCTATGGGAAGGAGTTTGCTACCCGGTTGCCGCTGCAGACGCCCGATGCTCCGTCAGTGTCCGCGCCCGCCGGTAGGTTGGTCGCATGACCGGATTCTTCGTGGTGTTCGAGGGCGGCGACGGTGTGGGCAAGTCCACCCAGATCGACTTGCTGGCCGGGCACCTGCGCGCCCCCGCGGGCGGCGGCTTCGAGGTGGTCACCACGCGCGAGCCGGGCGGCACCACGCTGGGCAAGGAGCTCCGCCAGGCGGTGATGCACGGCGACCACGTCGCCCCCCGGGCGGAGGCGCTGCTGTACGCCGCCGACCGCGCCCACCACATCGCCACCAAGGTGCGCCCCGCGATCGAGCGCGGCGCCGTGGTGGTGCAGGACCGCTACGTCGACTCGTCGATCGTCTACCAGGGCGGCGCTCGCGGGCTCGGAGACGAGGTCGAGCGCATCTCGCGCTGGGCCACCGAGAATCTGCTGCCGGACCTGACCATCGTGCTCGACATGGAGCCCGCCGCCGGGCGCATGGCGCGGGAGCTCGACCGCGTGGAGCGCGAGACGGGGGAGCACGCGGCGCTGATCCGTCAGGCCTTCCTCGACCTCGCCGCGCGCGAGCCCGCGCGGTACGCCGTGATCGACGCCTCGCGCGCCATCGAGGACGTCGCGAGCGACGTCTCGCGGGCAGTGGCCGATGCGATGGCTCGCTCAGGCCTCTGGACGGCCGATGCGCGGGCCGGGTCTTCGCCCAACCAGGCGGAGGGGCTCGAACCTTGGGGAACGCCGTGAGCGTCGCGCCATGAGTGTCTGGGACGAGGTGGTGGGCCAGGAGGTCGCGATCGCGCCATTGCGCGCGGCGGTCGCCGACCCCGCCGCGATGACTCACGCGTGGATCATCACCGGCCCGCCCGGGTCGGGGCGGTCGTACGCGGCCCGCGCCTTCGCCGCCGCGCTGCAGTGCCACGAGGGCGGCTGCGGCACGTGCCGCGCGTGCACCACGTCGCTCAGCGGCGCCCACGCGGACGTGACGCTGCTCGCCACCGAGAAGGTCACCATCAGCATCGACGAGGTGCGCGACCTCATCGCGACCGCGCAGTCGTCCCCCAGCGAGGGGCGGTGGCGCGTCATGGTGATCGAGGACGCGGACCGCATGACCGAACGCACCTCCAACGTCTTGTTGAAGTCCATCGAGGAGCCGCCGCCGCGCACGGTGTGGCTGCTGTGCGCCCCGTCGGCCGAGGACGTCGCGGTCACCATCCGCTCGCGCTCGCGGCACGTGCGGCTGCGGGTGCCCGACCCCGAGGTGGTCGCGCAGCTGTTGGTCGAGCGCGACGGCGTGGACCCGGATCTCGCCCGCCAGTGCGCGTACGCGTCGCAGAGCCACATCGGCATCGCGCGGCGCCTCGCGCGCGACCCCGCGGCACGGGGCCGTCGCGACCAGGTGCTCGCGCTCGCGACCGAGATCCGGGGAGTCGGCGACGCGGTGCTGGCCGCCGCCGACCTTGCCGCGGTTGCGGAGGCCGATGCCAAGGCCTCGACCGAGGAGCGCGACGTCGAGGAGCGCAACGAGCTGCTGCGCACCCTGGGCGCCGACGACGGCGGCCGGCTCCCGCCCGCGCTCCGCTCCCAGGTCAAGCAGCTCGAGGAGGACCAGAAGCGCCGGGCCACACGCCTCAAGCGCGACGTGCTCGACCGCGCCATCGTGGACCTGATGTCTCTGTACCGGGACGTCGCGTGCGTGCAGGTGGGCGCCTCGGTGCCGCTGGTCAACGAGTCCCACCGCGGCCACGTGGAGGGCCTCGCGGGGCGCACCACCCTCGCGGAGACCATGCGCTGCCTGGACGCGCTGGGCCAGACCCGCGAGCGGCTGGCGGGCAACGTCGCGCCGGTGCTCGCCCTCGAGGCGATGGCGCTCGCGCTGCGGCCCCGGGCCAGCGCCTAGGGTCACGGCCAGCCGGGGCGCGACGCGGGAGGGGCGCCGGCAGGAGGCCCCGCGGGATGCCAACGCCGCCGCGTCAGCGCAGTCTCGAGACGGGCAGTCACCGCCGCCGCCTAGGCTAGGCGCATGATTCGTCGCGTGCCCGCCCTTGCCCGCCTCGTCGCCGCATCGGCCGTCGCCGTGCTCGCCCTCGCGGCGTGCACGCCGGACAAGACGCAGGTCTCCCCGGACGATGCCGCACCCGACCCCACGTCCACGGAGACGCCCGCGCCTGGGGCGACTGGCGCATCGGACGTCTACGACCAGGAGCTCGAGTGGAGCGAGTGCGGGGACCTCGAGTGCGCGACCATCCAGGTGCCGCTCGACTGGAGCGAGAGCGAAGGCGACACCATCGAGGTCGCCCTGAACCGGCATCGGGCGCTGGACGAGGATGCGCGCCTGGGGTCGCTGCTCATCAACCCGGGTGGCCCGGGCGGCTCGGGGCTGGGGCTCACGGAGCCGTTCGTCGTCTCGGCGGGAGACGCGCTGCTGGACTCGTACGACGTCATCGGCTTCGACCCGCGCGGGGTGGGCGCGTCGACTCCGGTGCAGTGCGGCACCGATCAGCAGGTCGACGAGTACTACATCCCGGACCGGGTGATCGAGACGCAGGACGACCTCGACCAGGCCAACGCCGCGGCCGCCGACTTCGCCGCCCTGTGCCGCGTCGAGTCGGGCGCCGTCGTCGAGAACGTGGACACGGTCAGCGCGGCGCGCGACATGGACGTGATCCGCGCGGCCGTGGGCGACGAGCAGCTGAACTTCCTCGGATTCTCGTACGGCACGCAGCTGGGCGCGACCTACGCCGAGCTGTACCCCGAGAACGTGGGCCGGCTGGTGCTCGACGGCGCTGTGGACTTCCTGCTGCCGTCCGCGGAGCAGGCCAGCGGGCAGGCCGAGGGCTTCGAGAACGCCCTCACCAACTTCCTGCGCTGGTGCGGACAGCGCAACTCGTGCCCGCTGGCGGGCGGGGTCGACGCCATGAAGTCCCAGCTGAGCACGATGATGGAGCGCTCGCTCGAGGAGCCGTATCCGTCGGGCACCGAGTGGGGCGTGAACGGGAACCTGTTCGTGTACGGAGTGGTCGTGACGCTGTACGACGAGGCGTCGTGGCCGTTCCTCGAGCAGGCGCTCGCGGAGGTGGCCGGCTCGGGTGACGCGTCGATCATGTACGAGCTGGCGAACTTCTACCTGGACCGCGACGGGACGACGGGGGAGTACGCGAACAACTCGACGTGGGCGTTCACGGCGATCGGCTGCCTGGACGACGTCCCCGGCGACGAGTGGACCATCGACGACGTCGAGGACTTCCGCGCTCAGATGCTCGAGGCGTCGCCCACGTTCGGCTGGTGGTTCGCGAGCGGGGCGGGCTGCGACGCGTGGCCGTGGACGGCGGATCGGCACATCACGTCGCTCGACGAGGCCGCGACCGCGGAGCAGATGCTGGTGATCGGCACCACCAACGACCCGGCGACGCCGTACTGGTGGTCGGAGTCCCTGGCGGACCGCTTGGGCGCGACGCTGCTGACGTACGACGGCGAGGGTCACACGGCGTATGGGCGCTCGAACCAGTGCATCATCAACGAGGTCGACGCCTTCTTGGTGGACGGCGAGATGCCGGATTCGGGAACTCGGTGCTGAGCCGCTAAGATGGCAAACCGCACCGCTTGGTGCACGCCGCCTTAGCTCAGTCGGCAGAGCGATTCACTCGTAATGAATAGGTCAAGGGTTCGATTCCCTTAGGCGGCTCGTCTGGCCCCGGTCCTGCGACCGGGGCCTTTCGTATTCTCGGGCTGGGCCGGGCCTTTGCCATGTGCGCCAGCCCCGTTGCGGTAGGGGCGGTTGCGCTAGGGGCGGTTGCGCTAGGGAGCGGTGACCGGCTCACCGCGCGTGCCGTCGATGACCTCGCGGTCGCCCAGCGGCTCCTCGAGCGTGACCACGAACGGCGTGGGCGGGTTGCCCTGGCAGGTCTGGTCGCCGGACTCGGGCTCGACGCCGAGGGTCACCGTGACCGCCGCCGCGGTCTCCGTGTGAGAGACCAGCTCGATGCGTCCGTCCGCGGGCCGGCCTGAGTTGCAGCCGACCTCCGTGACGAGGAGGTGCAGCTCGGTGGTGTCCGCGGTGGGAGGGTTCGCCGGGTCAAGCTCCACCCTGGGGACGGTGAGGTCGCCCAGGTCGATCGTGAGGCTGCAGCCGCCCCCGGCCATCACGTACCAGCCGTCGGGGATGTTGGATGCGCCCTCGACGCGACGCACCTCGAGGAACTCGCGGTAGGTGCTGCCCAGGTCCTCCTGCGCGGCCAACTCCGCAGACGGCGGCCTCATGATGACGATGCCGTCCTCCCTGAGCTGACCGAGATACCAGGCGTCCGGGTCCTCGAGCTCCAGCGGCGTGCCGTCGTCGCGCACGGCCGCGTCGAGCATGGCCGCCGCGTCACCGGTGAGGTCCGCCACGGGAGTGGCCTCGGCGAGCACCTCGCCATCCAGGGTCAGGTGTTGGCAGAGGAAGGTCTCCGCGGCGTCGAACGGGGCCTGGGCCGTGGGCGAGGACGCCGTGGTCGGGGACGCCGTGGTCGAGGACGCCGTGGTCGGGGACGCCGTGGTCGAGGACTGGGAGGTGGGTGTGCTCGCGGGTTCCTGGGCTGCGGTCGCGCAGGCGGTGAGGGCCGATGCGGCAAGGACCACGCCGGCCAGGGTCGCCGTGGTGCGCAGGCGCCGTGAGCGGCGCGCGGCATCGGGCCCGGTGGTGAGCGGTGTCGCGGTCATGGTGTCTCCCTTGCTGGGGAGTATGGCACAGCGCACTCGGCCCCTCACAAGGTCCGCCGCCGCCCCCAACCTCCCCGTCCGGCACTCATTGTCGCCTGTGGCAGGTTTCGTCGCGCTGTCCGGCACTCACGGTCCTCCGGGATTCCCGAGCGCGCCAGATCCGACGCTCCGCCGATATCGCGGTGCGAAGCTGGGAGTGGGTGCGAGGGATGGCCCGGATTCCGGCGCCGCATCTATCGCAGTGACGAAAGCGACACTCCGAACCTTCTGCGCAAAACCGCGGTGGGCCAGCCTCCACGTGGTCCTCGCGCCGCGACTGCGCCACCGTGAGCCATCCACTACTTGACCAGGACCAACGAGGTATGTGGACCATGACGTCGGTGGTCGACACGGAGCCGCAACCGACGAGGCGGCAAAAGCCACTAAGCGGGCGAGATCTAAGAATGCACGTGCTCGTGTCTGCTTCGCGTCCGAAGTCACCTACAGTCGCTCGCATGGCCAGCACGGCCTACCCACCCGGTCAACCGATCGGGGTAGTGAAAAAGGCAAACCCGTCGCGAGGCGGGGACGCAAAGCAGACGGGACCCACGCGGTCGGCCGGGCTACCACAGAGGGAGCATTACCATGCAAAAAATCACTCGCACCATTGGTGTTGGCATCGCCACCGCCGCACTTGTCGGAGCCACTGCTGTTTCCGCATCTGCCGGGGACACCACGACAACTTTCTCGCTCGAGGGAGGCACGCTCTCTGTCGCCGCGGAAGGGAGCGCAACCCTGACGGTGGGACAGTCCGGCGCCACGGAAGTGAGCGGTGCCCTGGGCAACGTCGTCGTCACGGATGACCGCGGAGGCGTCACTGGCTGGGCCGCCGCCGCAGCCACGACCGTGTTCTCCAACAATGACGTCGACCCTGCTATGGCCACGGAGTCCACCGAAGTGAAGTATGCGACCGGCACCGTGAGCAAGACCGGAGAGGTCACGGCTGCTGGAACCCTCGAGCCCATGGTCATCACCGCGACCGCCGGCGACGTCGTCACGGCCACGGGGGTCAAGGGCAACAACACGGCCACTTGGAACCCGACCCTCACCGTCGTGCTGCCTGCGAGCAGCACTCACGGAACCTACAGCGGTACCGTCACGACCTCCGTGCTCTGAGGCAGAGGACCGCTTTGCGTCAAGCATTGATCGCGCTCGCACTGGCGGCCGGGGCTCTTGTCCCGGCCGCCGGTGCGTGGGGCGTTGCCGCCGAGTCGCAGGACGAGCCGTCCGGAGGCGTCGGAATCCGCCTCGTGGATGCCCCGGTGGCCACGGCAGAGAACCCGAGGGCGAACGTCTACATCATCGACCACGTCGCTCCGGGCACGGTCATCGAGCGTCGTGTCGAGGTGTCCAACAGCACGGGCGAGTCCACGATTGTGACGGTCTACCCCGCAGCCGCTCAGATTGCCGACGGCAACTTTGTGGGCGAGCCCGAGGCCACGCAGAATGAACTTTCCAGCTGGATTGCGGTCTCTCCCTCGGCGCCTGAGCTGGCGTCTGGGGAACAGGCCGAGGTCGACGTGGAGATCGACGTGCCCGCCGATGCGACAGTGGGCGAGCACTACGGCGTCATCTGGGCCGAGGTCACCGATGCGCCCGAGAGTGGCGGCGTCACCGCGGTCACTCGCGTGGGGATACGCATCTACCTTTCGGTCGGCGAGGGAACCGCTCCTGTATCGGACTTCACCATCGGTGGGCTGACGGCATCGCGCACTGACGATGGCTCGCCTTCCGTCGAGGCCACCGTGACGAACTCCGGTGAGAGGGCCCTCGACCTGACCGCGCAGGTCAGTCTCTCGGACGGCCCGGGCGGCGTATCGGCCGGCCCCTTCAGCACCGAACCTGTGACAACTCTGGGGATCGGGGAGAGCGCGCCGATGCGAGTGGACCTCGATCCCCTGCTGCCGAATGGCCCATGGCGCGCCGACGTCACGGTGACGAGCGGGCTGGAGGAGCGGTCGATCGAAGCGGAACTCACGTTCCCGGAAGCGGGGGCCACCGCTGAGGCGACCGTCGACGACGGTGTGCCGCTCGTGGTCGTCATCGCCATCGTGGTCCTCGCGGCGCTGGCAGCCGTGATCGGTGCGATCGTGTTCGCTCGAAAGCGCTCGCAGGCATCCTTGCAGGCCTGATCGCGCGCGTGCACCACCGGTCGGACTCTGGGCATAGGCGACAACCAGTGCCGGACAGGAGGTCGAGACCGGCGGTAGGCGTCAACCAGTGCCGGACAGGGGGAGTGGGTCAGGCCGCCGGGTCCGGGGTCAGCGTGTACTTGGTCTCGAGGTACTCGTGGATGCCCTCGGCGCCTCCCTCGCGGCCCAGCCCGGAGGCCTTCCAGCCGCCGAACGGCGCCGCGGCGTTCGACACCACGCCCACGTTCAGCCCCATCATCCCGGTCTCGAGCGAGTCGATCATGCGCTGCCCGCGAGCCAGCGACTCCGTGTAGACGTACGAGACCAGCCCGAACTCGGTGTCGTTCGCGAGCGCCACAGCCTCGTCCTCCGAGTCGAACGGCGCGATCGCGAGCACGGGGCCAAAGATCTCCTCGCGGAGCAGCTCGGATCCGGGCTGCACGTTCGCCAGGACCGTCGGCGCCAGGTACGTGCCAGGCCCCTCGATAGCCGAGCCGCCGGCGAGGAGCGAGGCGCCGCGCTCGACCGCATCGGCCACGAGCGACCCGGCCTTCTCCACGGCGTCCTCGTTGATGAGCGGGCCGATCTCGACGCCGTCCTCGGTCCCGCGGCCCACCCGCATGCCGGCCACGCGCTCGGTGACGCGGCGCGCGAACTCGTCCGCGACCGAGCGGTGCACGATGAACCGATTGGCCGCCGTGCATGCCTGGCCGATGTTGCGGAACTTGGCCTTGAGTGCGCCGTCGACGGCCTTGTCGAGGTCCGCGTCCTCGAACACCACGAACGGGGCGTTGCCGCCCAGCTCCATGGAGGTCCGCAGCACCCCGTCGGCCGCCTGCTTGAGCAGCGCCCGGCCCACCTGCGTCGACCCCGTGAATGACAGCTTGCGCAGGCGCGGGTCGCTGATAATCGGCTCGGACACGGCGCTCGATTCGGACGTGGTCACCACGTTCAGCACGCCGGCCGGGAGCCCCGCCTCCTCCATCAGCGCCGCGAACGCCAGCGTCGTCAGCGGCGTCAGGCTCGCGGGCTTGATCACCACGGTGCAGCCGGCGGCGAGGGCGGGCGCGATCTTGCGGGTGGCCATCGCGAGGGGGAAATTCCACGGCGTGATGAGGTAGCTCGGCCCCACGGGGTGCTGCGAGACGATGGCGCGCCCGGTGCCCTCGGGGGTGGGGCCATACCGGCCCTGCACCCGCACCGCCTCCTCGGAGAACCACCGCAGGAACTCGGCGCCATAGGTGACCTCGCCGCGCGATTCCGCGAGCGGCTTGCCCATCTCGAGGGTCATCAGCAGCGCGAAGTCCTCGGCCCGCTCGGTGAGCAGGTCGAAGGAGCGGCGCAGGATCTCGCCGCGCTCGCGCGCGGGGGTCGACTTCCAGGCGGGGAAGGCGTCGACGGCGGCGTCCAGGGCGGCGCGTCCGTCCTCGGCACCGGCCGATGCGACCGTCCGGATCACCTCGCCCGTCGCCGGGTCTTGCACGTCCAGGGTGGAGGCGTTGGAGGCGTCGCGCCACGTGCCGCCGATGAACAGTTGGTGGGGAACGCTGGCCAGCAGGGCGGTCTCGCGGTCGGTCATCACGGCTCCTTCGTTGGGCGTACGACTGGTCAACGACGGGATGGTGCGAAGTCATCCAACGACGCCGCGCCACCCAACGACGCCGCGCCACCCAACGACACCGCGCCACCCAACGACACCGCGCCACCCAACGACACCGCGTCCTCCAACGACACTGACGGTCCGCCAGGATTCGCGGGCGCGCCAGATCCGACACTGGGCGCCCACTGGGACGCTAAGGCGGGGAAGGGGGCGGGAAATCGGGCGGGTTGGGGCGGCAGGGGGCCGCTTAGAATGGCAGGGGTCGCCGGCCGCGGCCACGTCGACTGAGGGGCCACACATGAGACTGTCAATCCGTGCGCTCGCGCTTGCGGGCGCGGCCGTGCTCCTGATGAGCGCGTGCAGCTCCGATCCGGAGCCATCGGCCAGCCCGACCAGCCCGACCGCGGCCGCCACGCCCACTGCCGCGGCGCCCGAGCCCTCGGCGAGCCCGAGCGAGAGCGCCGCCGAGGACAACACCTCTGCCATCGCCACCTCGGTCGAGCCGTCGATCGAGGTCTACGACGGCCCGGACGGCGACATCGCCCAGACCATCGCCGCCGAGGACGTGCTGACGGCACCCGAGGCGACTCCGCTGGTGTTCCTGGTCAAGGAGCAGGGCGAGGGCTGGCTCGAGGTATACCTGCCGGTGCGGCCCAACGGCTCGACCGGCTGGGTGCGCGAGGACCAGGTCACGGTCGCCAGCACGGACTTCTCGATCGAGGTGTCACTCGTGGATTTCGAGCTCACGGTGATGAAGGGCTCGTCCGAGGTGATGACGGCGCCGATCGGGGTCGGCCGCGAGGAGCGTCCCACCCCGGGTGGCGTGTACTTCATCCGCGAGCTGCTGCAGCCGCCGGACCCCACGGGCGTCTACGGTCCGTACGCGTATGGGCTCTCGGGCTACTCACCTGTGCTGGACGAGTTCAATGGCGGTGAGGCGATCATCGGCGTGCACGGCACCAACGAGCCCGAGATGATCGGGGAGTACGTGTCGAGCGGCTGCATTCGGCTCGACAACGACACCATCACGGAACTCGTCATGGATGTGGGGCTGCCGCTGGGAACGCCCGTGCTGATCAGCGACGAGGCGGCCCCGGTCGACGGCGAGGACGCCTAAGCCACGAGCCCAGCCGATGCGCGGGCTGGGTTTTGCGCGGATGGCGCGCACTCGGCGCCGACTTGGGCCATGGGTTCCGCCCAGGCCACCAAGCCACCCAGCGGCCCGCCCGGCCACCCAGTACTTCGGCTCACCGCGGCCCTGGGGCAGGCTCGCCCCACCTGTTCGGCGGCCCACTCGGGCCAATGGGCCACGTCGCCAACGACCACGTCGCCAACGACCACGTCGCCAACGACCACGTCGCCAACGACCACGTCGCCAACGACCACGTCGCCAACGACCACGCCATCACCCGGCCAGCAGGGGCCGCTGGCTACGGAGTCGCGCTCGCTCGACGCGGGCGTCGGGAGCATTGCTGAGCCTTGCCGGGCGCACCCCGCCACACCTCAGCGATCAGGCCCGCGCGCCCCACACAAAACACAACGCCCGCCACCGCGCCGTGAGGCGCGATAGCGGGCGTCAGTGTCTAGTGCGGGTGTATCAGCCGGCGTAGGTCGCAACCGCGACGACGGGCGTCGCGGCCGGTGCCTCGACCGGCGGGGCGCCGAGCACGATCGTGAAGTCGTCGGTGCAGCCGCCGTCTTCCAGCTCCGCGTCCCAGAGGAGCATGTCCTCGGTGAGCTCGGATTCCGGAATGGTGCCGGCCTCGAAGGTGCCTTCCTGCTCACCCTCGACGCAGATCTCCACGTACTCGACCACTTCTTCTTCCTCGAAGCAGTCCGCAGCCTCGCCCGTCCAGAGCGTGTACTCCGCGGGGAGCTCGTCCTCGGGGACCGTCAGGCCGTACCAGGTGTCGCCGTCCTGGGCGCAGATGGTGACCTCGTTGACGGACTCGACGCACTCCTCGTTGGGGACCGGGTCCCCGAGCGGGAACACGCCGTCGTCACGCACGGTCTCGGAGACGAAGCCTCCGTCACCGTCGGCGAAGCAGTAGGTCGCCTCGTCGGGGGTGCACTCGGAACCGTCGAACCACGGGACCTGAGTGGGGCTGACGCTGTCGACCTCGGTCTGGACCGGGGTGTCCTGCTCGCTGTCCCACACGCAGATGTACTCGGGCTCGTCGTAGCAGTCCTCGGCGTTGCCGGTCCACTCGGTGTACTCGGCGGGGAGCTGGTCCTCGAAGAGGGTCAGTCCGTACCAGACGTCGCCGTCCTGGGCGCAGATCGTCACCTCGTCGGGCGTGCACTCGGAACCGTCGATCCAGAGGATGTCGCCCTCGCCGATCTCGTCGACCTCAGTCTTGACTGCGACGCCGTCCTGGCTGTCCCACTCGCAGATGAAGTACTCGACCTCGTCGATCACGCAGTTCTCTGCGTCAACCGGCTCGCCCAGCGGGAAGTCGCCGTCATCGCGAACCGTCTGCTCCACGAATCCGCCGTCGCCGTCCGCGAAGCAGTAGGTGTTCTCGCCGGGGCCGCAGTCGATGCCGTCGACCCACTCGATGTCGCCTTCGCCGATCGACTCGACCTCGGTCTTCACCGAGACGTCGTTCTGGGCATCCCACTCGCAGATGAAGTACTCGACCTCGTCGATCACGCAGTTCTCTGCGTCAACGGGCTGACCCAGCGGGAAGTCGCCGTCGTCACGCACGGTGGCCTCGGTGAAGCCGCCGTCGCCGTCCGCGAAGCAGTACGTCGCCTCGGCGGGGGTGCACTCGGAGCCGTCGACCCACTCGATGTCATCGTTGCCGATGGACTGGACCTTGGTCTTCGTGGCCTCGTCGGTCTCGGCGTTCCACTCGCAGATGAAGTACTCGACCTCGTCGATCACGCAGTTCTCTGCGTCAACGGGCTGTCCCAGCGGGAAGTCGCCGTCGTCGCGAACCGTCTGCTCCACGAATCCGCCGTCGCCGTCCGCGAAGCAGTACGTCGCCTCGGCGGGGGTGCACTCGGAGCCGTCGACCCACTCGATGTCATCGTTGCCGATGGACTGGACCTTGGTCTTCGTGGCCTCGTCGGTCTCGGCGTTCCACTCGCAGATGAAGTACTCGGGGTCGGGCTCGCCACAGGCGAGCTCGCCGGACCAGTGGTAGTTCTGCCCGGAGACCTGGACCCACACGACCGCGTACTCGGCCCATCCCGGCCAGTTCGGGTGGTCGGCGTAGACGGCGGTGTAGGGGTTGCCCCACGAGTCGTCGTCGTTGTGGAAGTTCAGCGTGATGTCGCCCTCGCCGGCGTCGACGCCGCGCGGGGAGATCTTGACGTTGATGTGCTGGTTCGCGGTGGAGCCCGCGTACTCGAACGTCATCGACGCACAGTCGGGCTGGAAGGTCTGCTGCTCCTGCGAGCCCTTACAGACGATCCAGTGCGAGACGTCCGCCGGCTTTCCGCTCGAGTTGACCGGTGCGTGGTAGACCTCGTTCGCGTTGGGCAGCTCGTAGACCTCGCGGCCGTTGCCGCCCTTGACGATGAGCACCTCCCAGCGGTCGCCGGGCCAGGACTGGTTGAACTCCTTGAGCTTGACGCCCTCGTTGCCTTCGGCGTCGTCGGTCACTTCACCGTGACCGGAGTTGCCCTCGCTGTAGTAGCAGGCGACCGCGTTGTCGTACTGGTTCAGCCAGTAGTCGGCGGTGTTCTTGTTATCGGATGAGCCTCCGGTCGCGACAGCGGCCGGAACAGCCCATCCCACGAGCGCGAGCGCAGCGGCGCTCAGCGTCACGAGAATTTTGGTTCCAAGTTTCATGACATCCTCCCCAGCGCGAGGGATGGACCACGATGTGCGCGTTCCCCTCAACTCCCTCGCCCAATTCGAGATTAGTGACATTTCTCACACTGTCAACGGGGGAGTGTGACGCATGTGACACCAGTAAACCTCTGGGGCGCAAGTGACAGAAGTAATCACGCGTGAACCGAGAGTACGGCGCTCGCCATTGAGCGCGCCGGGACGTTTGTCATGCTAGCGCCGATGCGGGTGTGAACGCCATCACTCCCGTCACCACGGCGTGGCGATGGTGCGCATTCGCGCGCGGCTGCGCGCGCTCGCGAGGCCTCGCCTCACAAGATGCCTCAACCAACATTGAGGTATAGTCGCCCCATGAGCACGCCCCCGACGGTCGACCGGCGCACCCTCCTGTCCGCGCTCGCCGACCCTCAGCGGCTGCGGATCGTCGACGCCCTCGCCCTGTCCGACCTCTCACCATCCGAGCTGTCACGCGACCTCGACCTGCCGAGCAATCTCCTCGCACACCACGTGGGAGTGCTCACGGATGCGGGGGCGATCGTGCGCAGGCGCTCCGAGGGCGACGGCCGCCGCTCCTACCTCGCGCTCGCCTGGGAGCAGCCGCTGGTCGCGGCCGCGGTGGCCCACGGCCAGTCGCTCGGCGCATCCCGGGTGGTGTTCGTCTGCACCGCCAACTCGGCGCGCTCGCAGTTCGCCGCGAGCCTGTTCGCCCGCCAGTCGGACGTCCCGGTCGCATCGGCCGGCACCGCGCCGGCGCCGTTCGTCAACCCGTTCGCCGTCGCCGAGCTCGCGCGCCACGGCCTCCAGCCGCTGTCCTACGTTCCCACCGCCCTCGCCAGTGATCGCCGAGAGGGCGACCTCGTCATCACGGTGTGCGACAACGCTCGCGAAAGCCTCGCGGACGACGCCGCCCTGCACTGGTCTGTGCCGGACCCGGCCCGCGCATCGGCCGCCGACCGCGGAGAAGGCCGGGCTGGAGACCAAGCAGAAGGCGCCAGCGCCGAGGCCTTCGCCGCCGCCTTCTCCCAGATCCAACCCCGCGTGCAGCGCCTCGCTGCCGCCGTCACGAACGGAAGCCCCTCATGAGTCACCTCAAGCGACTCGACACCCTCTCGATCGACCAGACCTACGCCCTCGAGGCCGCCGCCGGCCAGCTCGAATCCGAGTTCGTGGGCGTCTTCGGTCGCGAGACCATCGAGAAGTTCCTCGCCAGCTCCTACGACCAGTTCGCGGACCACGCGAAGGTCGTCAACTACCTGCCGCTGCTCGCCGAGCGGTTCGCGCGCCAGCGCCTGCACGCCCTGAGCCGCATCGAGACCGAGCCCCGCGACGGCAAGCCGGTGATCCTGTTCCTGTGCGTCCACAACGCGGGCAAGTCGCAGATGGCGCTGGGGTTCATGAAGAAGCTCGCGGGCGACCGTGCGATCGGGTGGTCGGGCGGCTCCGAGCCGGGCACCGGTCTGAACGAGCACTCGGTGGCGGCGATGCGGGAGGTCGGCATCGACATCTCGGGCGAGTTCCCCAAGCCGTGGACCGAGGAGACCCTCAAGGCCGCCGATGTGGTGGTCACCATGGGCTGCGGCGACGCCTGCCTCGTCTACCCGGGCAAGCGGTACCTGGACTGGTCCATCGACGCGCTGCCGGGCACGAGCATCGAGAACGTGCGGCCGGTGCGCGACGAGATCGAGCAGCGGGTGCGGGGGCTGCTCGCCGAGCTCGGCGTGGAGGTCAATGACGCGGGGGTCGAGGACAAGGTCGCGACCTCCTGACCGCGCGGCTCTGGGACGCCTGACCTGCGTGGAACAATGACGGCGTGACTGCCCCAGCGCCCGCGACCATCGATCTGGCGGCTCACCTGCGCGCATCCATCGACGGCGAGGTGGACGACTCCACCCGCCGCCGCGCCGAGTTCTCGTCCGACGCCTCCAACTACCGCGTGCCTCCGGCCGTGGTGGTGTTCCCGCGGGACGGGGACGACCTGGCTGCGGCGCTCGACGCCGCCCGTACGGCCGATGCGCCCGTCACCATGCGCGGGGGCGGCACCTCGGTCGCGGGCAACAGCATTGGTCCGGGCGTGGTCATCGACGTCAGCCGCCACCTGAACAAGATTCTTGAGGTCGACGCTGAGGCTGGCTCGGCGCGGGTCCAGCCGGGCGTGGTGCTCTCCGAGCTGCAGAAGGTCGCGGCGCCGCACGGGCTGCGGTTCGGCCCGGACCCGTCGACCACCAACCGCGCCACGCTGGGCGGGATGATCGGCAACAACGCGTGCGGTCCTCACGCGGTCGCGCACGGCAAGACGGCGCAGAACGTCCTGGGGCTCAGCGCGATCACGGGCGACGGGCGCGTGCTCAACGCCGGCCCGCGGACGGCCGATGCGGTCGCGGGCTTGGCAGACCTCGTTCGCGCGAACATGGCTTTGATCCGCACGGAGTTCGGGCGGTTCGACCGCCAGGTGAGCGGCTACAGCCTCGAGCACCTGCTGACGGAGAACGGCGCCGACCTGGCCAGGTTCCTGGTGGGCACGGAGGGCACACTCGCGACGACCCTCGAGGCGACCGTCCGGCTGGTGCCGATCGCGCCGGTGCGGCTGACGGCGGCGCTGGGCTACCCGGACATGCCGTCGGCTGCCGACGCGGTGGTGCCGATCATGAAGCACGGACCCCACGCGGTCGAGGGCCTCGACGCGCGGCTCGTGGACCGGATCCGGCTCGCGAAGGGCGCGCAGGCGATCCCCGACCTTCCGCCGGGCGGCGGATGGCTGTTCATCGAGGTGGGCGCCGACACCGAGGCCGCGGCGCGGTCGATCCTTGCGGGGCTGACCGCCGACTGCGGCACCGACTCGGTGCGCGTGATCGAGGACCCGCGCGAGGCGGCCCGGCTGTGGGCGATCCGCGCGGATGGCGCGGGCCTGGCGGGTCGAAGCGCCGACAACAAGGAGTGCTGGCCGGGCTGGGAGGACGCCGCGGTCCCGCCGGAGCACCTGGGGACGTACCTGCGCGAGTTCGATTCGCTGATGGAGAGCCACGGGGTCACGGGTCAGCCGTTCGGGCATTTTGGGGACGGCTGCATTCACGTGCGGCTCGACATTCCGTTGCAGGACGACGGCCGGCCGCTGCGCGTGTTCATGGAGGACGCCGCAGCTCTGGTGGCCAGCCACGGCGGCTCGCTGTCGGGGGAGCACGGCGACGGGCGGGCCCGGGGCGAACTACTCAAGGCCATGTACTCGCCCGAGGCCATCGCTCTCTTCGGCCAGGTCAAGGCGCTGTTCGACCCGCGCGGACACCTCAATCCGGGCATCATCGTCGACCCGGCGCCGCTGGATCAGGACCTGCGCCGGCCGGCGGCGCCGCGCACCAAGCCGAGCAGCGGTGGCCTGGCCTTCGCTCATGATCACGGCGACCTGACCGAGGCGGTTCACCGCTGCACGGGGGTGGGCAAGTGCCGGGCCGATGCGATCGGCTCCGGGTCCGGTTTCATGTGCCCCAGCTACGCGGCGACGGGGGACGAGAAGGACGTCACGCGCGGGCGGGCCAGGGTGCTGCAGGACGCGATCAACGGGACTTTGATTGGCGGCCTCACGGCGCCGGAGGTGCGGGAGAGCCTGGACCTGTGCCTCAGCTGCAAGGCGTGCAGCTCGGACTGCCCTTCGGGCGTGGACATGGCGGCCTACAAGGCCGAGGTGCTGCACCGGTCGTACAAGAACAAAGTGAGGCCGATGACTCACTACAGCATCGGCTGGCTGCCCCGCTGGCTGAAGGTGGTGGGAGTCGCGCCGCGGCTCGTCAATGCGCTGCTGCGTCCGGCTTGGATTCAGAAGTTCGCGGTGGGCGCGGCGGGCATGGACACGCGGCGGCGTCTTCCGGAGTTCGCGGCGACGCCCTTCCGGCGGAGCGAGGCGGCGAAGTCCCGGCGGCCGGTGGGGCCAGGGGCTTCGGCGGCGGGGGCTGGCTACGAGGCTGGCCCGGCCGGCGGCGAGTACCCGGGTTCACCGAGCGCTGCGCAATCCAGTTCGGCGGGGAGCACCACGGCTCCGGACGGTGGCAGCGGAGCGGGGTCGGGTGCCCAGCGCGCAGTTGGTCTCGGCTCGGGCACGCAGCGAGGCGGGGCGGTTCAGTCCGGTTCGGCTGGGAACACTGCGGCTCCGGACGGTGGGCGCGGGGTTGAGCTGGGCGCGGAAGGCTCGGCTTCGTCGGCGAGGGATGTCCCCGGGGCATCGGCCGGCACCGAGGCTGAGGCACTCAGTGGGGTGCGGCCCGGCTCGCCCGCCTTCGACACTGCCCAGGTCGATAGCGCAGAGCATTCCGGCGACGAGGCATTCGACCCGGCCCAGGAGGGCGGGGGCGGATCGTCGGTCGCGCCGGCCGACTCGGGCGCGAGCGGCGCCGGCAAGGCTCCCGCTCGGCAGCGCGTAGTGCTGTGGGCCGACAGCTTCACCGACGGGCTCGACCCCGACGTGCCCACCGCCATCATCCGTGTGCTCGAGGCGGCCGGCCTGGACGTCATCGTGCCCCGCCAGCAGGCCTGCTGCGGCGTCACCTGGATCAGCACGGGTCAGCTCGACGGCGCCCGTCGCCGGATGAGCGACCTCCTCAAGGTGCTGGGGCCGTTCGCGATCAACGGCATCCCGATCATCGGCGTCGAGCCGAGCTGCATCGCGACGCTGCGCTCCGACCTGGTCGAGCTGCTGCCCGACGACCCGCGAGCCATCGCGGTCGCGGCCCACACCTTCACGCTCGCCGAGGTGCTCACCGGCCACGCGCCCGTCAAGCCCGCCGACGACTGGGAGGCCCCGAGCCTCGCCGACGTCACGGCCGTGGTGCAGCCGCACTGCCACCAGTACTCGGTGGTGGGCTTTGGGGCGGACCGGGAGCTCATGCGCGACCTGGGCGCGACCACTATGGAGGCCTCGGGCTGCTGCGGGCTCGCCGGCAACTGGGGCACCGAGAAGGGCCACTACGAGACCTCGGTCAAGGTCGCCGAGAACTCCCTGCTCCCTGCGCTGCGCAACGCGCCGGAGGGGAGCATCTACCTCGCCGACGGCGTCAGCTGCCGCACCCAGGCCGACGACCTCGCCGGCATCCGCGGCCGCCACCTCGCCCAACTGCTCGCCGAGCGGCTCTAGACGGCGATGCGCCGGCGGGGCAAGGCGGCGATCGGCGCCGCGGGTCTGGCGATCGCCGTGGTCCTCATCGGTATCCCTGTCCTTGTCACGCCCGCCACCGACGACGCCCAGACGATCGACGTTGACGTCGCCTACGTGATCGGCCCGCCCACGGAGGCCCGCATGGACGCGGCCCACGAGCTCATCGCGGACGGCCGCGCCGAGGCGCTCATGGTCTCCCTCGACCCCGAGGAGGGCGACCGCTGGACCGAGGCCGCGGCCGCTTGCCAGAACGGGGGCCTGCGCGATGGGCGCCTGGCGGACGACACCGCGCTTTCTGACGTCGAGGTCCTCTGCCACAAGCCCGAGCCATTCACCACCCGCGGGGAGGCCCGCTGGCTCGAGGACGAGATGGCCGAGCACGGCTGGGATTCGGCCGCGGTCATCACCCTCACGCCCCACATCTCCCGGGCCCGCATGATCATGGAGCGCTGCGAGACCGGCGACATCGCCATGGTCGACCCGGGCGAATCCCTCGCTGCTTGGTACTGGGCCTACATGTACGCCTACCAGGCCGCCGGCTTCACCAAGGCGGCGATCCTCCAAGGCTGCTGATCGCCCTCCCGGAATTGGGCAGAGTTCACCCAGCATCGGCAGAGTCAAGATTCAGTGTCAGTTCACCGCTCGGTCCGCCGCCGTCGTCAGGACCACGGTCTCCACCCGAACTCCGTGGCGACCCCGCGGCCATCAGCCGTTCTCGTTCCTTTCGCGTGAGCCCGAACCGCGCTCGTCCCCCGAGTCTTCGAGTCCGCGTTGGATCCACCTCCGCGGGAGGGATGAACCACACCTCGTCATGCGACGCCTGAATGCCCCATCCGTTGTTGTGCACCGTGTGATGACACGCGACGCACAACATCACGCCGTTCGACAGGTCCGACTTGCCGCCCCAGCTCCACCACTCGATGTGGTGGGCCTCGCAGTGACTGGGCGGCGCCCCGCACATCGCGCACCCGCCGTCCCTCTCGAGCAGCGCCACGCGCTGTGCCCGGGAGAACATCCGCCACTTTCGGCCGACGTCCAGCACCTGACCCTTGCCGCCGAGCACCACCGGGATGTACTGGGCGTCGACGGCCAACTTCCGCAGCTCCGAGACGGGGATCACGCCGTCGCCGCCCTCGACCTCGGCCGCACCCACGCCACGCTTCAAGTCCTCGAGCCCGGTCCACACGACCACCGTGGTGGACGCTTTCGAAATCGGAGCCTTCTTGCACCCGAGCATGTGGCGTGCGAAGGTGCTGAGCGCATCGGCCCGAATCTGTCCCGCAGTGCGGTTGTCGGGCGCCAACGGGTCGGGATCGTCACGGCGCATCCGGAACGCCCGCTTGACCATGCCGTCGATCGCGGCACGCAGCGGTGCTGCGCTCACGGGATCGAGCCGGCCGCGGATCTCCACCATCCCGTCGCTGTCCTCCTTGAGCACGAGGTAGCGGTCGGCGGCCATGGTCTTCTGGCGTTCCTCGGCGGCATCGGCCCGCAGCCACGCGAGGTGCCGGCGCACGATCACCCGGAACTTCTCCGCGGACAGCCCCGGCGCCTTGCGCACCAGCTGCCGCTCGGTCTCCGCGACCACCTCTCGCGTCACCAGCGCCCGCACGGAGTCGAGCATCCCGGTGATGGCGCTCGCGGCATCCACGCCGATGCGCCGCTCCGCCAGGGCCCGCGCGACCTCCGGGTATACCGGCTCCTCGGGCTCCGGGGGCGGCGCACCCGTGGCCAGAGCCTCGAGCTCCTTGCGCTCATGGGCTTCGGCCTCGGCGATCGCCCGCCCCGCCTCGATGAGCGTGCGCGCCTCCCGTCGCGAGCTGCCCGTCTCATTGGCGAGCATGGTCGCCGGGTCCGTGAACCCACGCTTGCGCGCGAGCCCGGTCGAGCCCAGGTCCGGCGCGGACCGCCGCCCGATCTCCGCGCTCGTGGACGCCATGCACAGGTCCCACGACCTCTTCACGTCCGCGAGCAGTCCGTGGAGCTCCATGACCACGCCCTCGTCGACGTCGCGCAGGCTGGAGCTGGTGAGCGGCCCGCGCGCCCTGTCCATCAGCGAGTGCGCCTCGCGGAGCGCGCCGACGAGATCCGCCCAGTCGTCCTGGACCGGCGGCGCAGACTCGGTGGTCGTGGTCATGAAACCAGTCAAGCACTCGCCTCTGACATTGCATCGGGCCTGGCAGATATCTGTGGATAGGACAAGTCCGGCGCACCCTGGGGACGGCGGCCAGGACAGCCGACGCAGGAGCGAGACAGCGAACCCGGACCCCACCCCCGCATCGGCTGACTACCCTGAACCCGTGAAGCAGCGACCCCGCAAAACCAGAACCAAAGCAATAGCCGCCGCCCTCGCCATAGCCGCAACCGCATCGGCGCTGGGAGGCTGCGCCATGCGCCAGCCCGTCGACATGCCCGCCCCGGCGGACTTCGAAGCGCAGCTACTCGACCAGATCAACGCCCTGCGCATCGAGCGGGGAGCGGGAAGGCTCGCCACCAGCGACTGCATGACCGACCACGCCCGCGCCCGCGCCGCCGCCCTCCCAGGCGCCGAGCAAGCCCCGCGCGAGGACCTCCCGGCCGATTGCGGCGACTTCGACTACGCGGGCGAGAACGTGTCGCGATCGGACCAGAGCGCCGCGGAGGTGGTCGACACCTGGGCCGCGGACGACATGCAGCTGCCCAACCTCATCGACCCGCTGTTCGAGCGCGCGGGCGTGGGCTGCGTGGGCGTCTCGTTCGACAACACCAACTTCGCCGCGGAGCCGGGCGAGGAGATCGCGGGAATGGCGTGCTCGGTCATCTTCCAGGGGTACACCGAATGACCACCGGCCGATGCGCTCGCACCACAGCGCGCGCGCTCGCCTTCGTAGCGGCCACCCTCGCGCTCGCGGGCTGCGCCGGCCAGGACGAGCCAGGCCTCGCGGACCTCCCCGGCCCGGACGAATACGCCCAGCAGCTCTTCGAAGGCGCCAACGAGGAGCGCACCGCCCAAGGTCTCACCCCTCTCGAGTGGAGCGACTGCCTGGTCGAGCCCGCCACCGAGCGCGCGCAGGTGGCCGCGGACAACGACTCCCTCGAGCACCAGGTCCTGTCGCTCGACTGCGCCGAGGGCGCGATCGCCGGCGAGAACCTGTCGCGCGCGGACGTCGAGGCGCAGGAGATCGTGAACCGCTGGATGGATTCGGCGGGGCACCGGGCGAACATCGTCAACGAGGGCTTCGTGGTGGGCGCGGTCGGGTGCGTCGCGGACGACGGCCTCATGACGTGCTCGTGGCTGGCCCACGGCGAGCCCGACAGCAGTGGCGGCGGCGCCATCAGCTAGACGCCCCACACACCCCACGACGGCCGATGCGCGGGCGGCGCAGTCCGCCAGCGCGCCTTAGGTAGGGTTGCCCAGCAGGGCGACGGGCACCCGACCCCGCCCCCATCCCAGTTTCTTCAGCGAGGTCGTCCATGGCTCAGCAGCCCACTCACGCGGCGCCGCGCACGCGCAAGCGCCGCGTGTGGCCGTGGGTGCTGGTGCCCGTGCTCGCCGTCATCGGCTGGGCCGGGTGGCTCGCGTGGGACGGCATGCAGCTCATGGAGGACGCCGAGGCCCTCGACGCCGGCGCCAGCCGCGCGCAGCAGGCGCTGACCGACCGCGACGCCGCGGCGCTCTCCGCCACCGTCGACGAGCTCGCAGCATCCGCCCAGAGCTTCACCGCCCATAGCGACGGCCCGCACTGGTGGCTGGCCGCCCGCATGCCGTGGGTGGGTGACCAGGTGCGGCCGCTGCAGGCAGCCGGCACCGCGATGGGCGTGCTCGCCGAGGACGCCCTGGGCCCGCTCGCGGAGCTCGACGACCTCAGCGCTCTTGAGGCGCCCCCGTTCGAGGACGGGAGAATCGACCCGTTCTTCCTCGAGCCGTTTGTCCCCGCGCTGGCCAGCGCGGACGCCGCGCTCGCCAGCCAGAACACGGCATTGCAGGCGGCCGATGCGGACGCGGCCATCGCGCAGGTGCGCGAGCCCTTCGAGCGGTTGCGCGGGGAGATCGAGCAGCTCAGCGTGGTCGTGGCCGACGCCTACGCGACCGCACAGGTGCTGCCGGGCATGCTCGGCGGCGAGGGACCGCGCGAGTACATGGTGTTGATGCAGAACAACGCGGAGCCCCGCGCGCTGGGCGGCATCGTGGGCGCCGCCCTCGAGGTCACCATCGACGACGGCCGGTTCGAACTCGGCGAGTACTACACCGCCGGAGATCTCAACAATGGTGAAGAAGTCACCGAGCTGACCGACGACGAGTACCAGATCTTCACCCGCCGCATGTCGCTGTACCTGCAGAACGTCACCTTCACCCCCGAGTTCCCGCGCGCCGCCCAGGTCGCCTCGGCTTTCTGGGAGCGCGAGCGTGGCAGCGCGCCCGACGGTGTCATCGCCGTGGACCCGGTGGCGCTCCAGTACATGATGGCCGGCTCCGCCGAACGCGAGGTGGACGGGCTCACCATCAGCGGTGACAACCTTGCACAGGTGCTGCTCAACGAGATCTACCTGCGCTATGAGGACCCCTCCATGCAGGACGCGTTCTTCGCCCTCGCGGCCCGCGAACTGTTCGGTGAGCTCGTGAGTGGCGGCGCCGGCGTGATGGACGGAGCGCAGCGGGCCCTCGACGAGGAGCGCCTGCTGGTGTGGTCCGCCAGCGAATCCGAGCAGGCCGTCCTCGAGACCACCGTGGCCGGCGGCAACATCCTGGAGCAGGACGAGACGTTAGGCGTCTTCATCAACGACGGCTCCGGGTCGAAGATCGGCTACTACGTGGACGCGACCCTGGAGGCCGAGTCGTCGATGTGTGAGGCAGCCGATGGATCGATAGGTGGCAGTGCGAATCTGGCACTCACTCACACATTCGAAGGCGATGTGAATGACCTTCCTGGCTATGTCTCGGGAGCGGATAACTTCGTTCCCGCGGGCGAGTTTCACGCAAATGTAGTGATCTACCCGCCGTCAGGCACATCAGTGACAAACCTGTCACTCGACGGCGAACGAGCCATGATGAGGCCCGTGATTCACCACGGCAGGCCCGCAGCAACCGTACGAGTGGAGCTTGTGCCAGGGCAGACACAGAATCTGACGTGGGACCTGGAGATCTACGACGCGACCGCACAATGGTCATCCGCCAGCCTCACGCCTAGCGCGAAACCTGTTGTTAACGCCGCCCGGGTTCACGAATCATCGGAACGTTGCTAGCCTGTCATCTGAATCCGTATTTTTCGCATTACTGAGTATGTCTGGGGATCTTCATGAGAGTTCGCGCACTTCTGGCCGGAGCGGCCACCGCCGCCGTCCTGGCGCTCGGCACCGCAACCGGCGCCAATGCCACCTATCCGGCTCCCGAGGACTCCCTCTCGTGCGAGGACGCAGTCGTCGAGCCCGGTGCCGTCTTCGATTGCACCATCTCCGGCCCCAACGGTTCGGACGCCACCCTGTCCGTCACGACCGAGGGCTACGACGTCTCCATTGCGGGCACGGTGTCGCTGACCAAGACGATCACCAACAACACTGCCGTGTTCACCATCACTCTTCCTGCCGACGCTGACGGTGCACTTGCGATCGCTGCCGCGATCGACGGCGTGCCCGTCGACGCCGCAGCCGTGGCTGTGTCTGAGGACGGCAGCTCGGGCGGCGACGGCGCCACCGACGGCGCGAATGCGGGAGCTGGCACTGACGACAATCTGGCCGCTACTGGCTTCGAGAGCACCGGACTCGCGATCGCCGCAGGCGGACTCCTGATCGGCGGTGCAGCGGTGCTCGCCATCGGTGCCCGCCGTAAGGCTGGATCGAACAACGCGCAGTCGCGCGAGACGGTCTCCGTCTAACTCACCACTTCACGAGAAGAAGGCCACGCGGTTCACCGCGTGGCCTTCTTTGTGTCTCAGGTGACGGGTTCGCCCCGGACCCATGCGCTGATGTCGCGCACCGCGGCCTCGATCATCGAGTAGGCGCGGTCGTAGCTCTCTTGGCTGCGGCCGTAGGGGTCAGGCACATCCTCCACCCCCAGCCCCACGAGCTCCGGCCGGAAGCCCTGGATAGCGTCGGGGACATTGCTCAGCCTCTCAGCGGCCGTCGCGCCCTCCAGCGGGGCCTGCGCCCGCGCGGCCTTCGCGAGCTCGTCCAGCAGGAACGTGCGGCGCAGCACCGCGGGCGCCTCTTGGACTATGCGGGTGCGGTGCTCTGCGGTCATGGCGATGATGAGGTCCGCCTCGCGGGCCATCGGTCCCGTGAGCTGACGAGACCGGTGTGAACGAGCGTCGATACCGGACGCGTCCAGACCCATCAGCATCTGAGCCGGGATCCCGGTGTCTGTCATGGCGTAGGTGCCCGCGCTCGAGACCTCGGCGAGGTCTCCCAAATGGTGCCTCAGCAGCGCCTCGGCGGCGGGCGACCTGCAGATGTTTCCCGTGCACACGGTGAGGACGTTCGCCATGAGTGTTCCTTGCAGTCGCGTTGGTGGAGAGTGGGGCGAGCCCGAAGGCTCCCATGGCGCCACCGTACCCGTGCGGTCGTGACACTGGGTCAGCCAACCGGTTCACGAGTCGAGTGGAGAAGATCACAATCTACGCATTGGGGTCGATGCCTACCATTTGGCGGGTTACCATGCATGTTGGAGCCTATTGAGGGTAGCCACTTCCTTGGAGGCACACATGATCATTCGACGTACGCTCGCGATCGGCGCAATTGCCGGACTCTCGCTGGCCGCACCCACGGCCGCGATGGCCACCTACCCCGCACCCGAGTCCGAGCTCACGTGCGCGACTAGCCAAACCGCTCCCGGTGACGCGTTCGCCTGCACCAGCACGGGTGCCGATGGCGACGAGCACCAACTGCAGGCAACGACGTCAGGTGAAGACGCCTCGATTGCCGGCACCGTGACGTCCGACGTCAAGGTCGTCGACAGCGGCTCGGTCTCGTGGACCGTGACCCCGCCCAACGACCAGGGCACGGTAGGCCTCTCGCTCATCGTCAACGGCGTGGCCACTGATACCGCCACCGTGGTGGTCGCCGAGGACGGCGACTCTGGCACCGGCGCAGCGGACGGAACTGAAGACGGCCTCGCTGCCACCGGCTTCGACAACACGGGGCTGCTGATCGGCGCCGGTGCGCTGGTAGTTGTCGGTGGAGGCGCCGCAGCATTCGCCGTGCGACGCCGCGCGAACCAGGACTTCTGAACCGCTCAAGTAGCCGACAAGAATGCCCCCGCCACGTGGCGGGGGCATTCCTGCGTAGAACTACTTCTTCTTAGCTGAAGGCTCTTCGTAGGTGTACCCGTAGCGCCCGTATCCGTATGCATCTGCGCCCTTGGTCTGGAGCATGGTGAGCACCACGCCCGACACGGGCGCCTCCACGTTCTCGAGCGCGTCCACCGCGGCCTCGAGCTGAGGACGGCGAGTGCGCCCGGTGGCGACCACCAGCAGGCTCCCGCCCACCAGGCGCGCGAGTACTGCGGCGTCGGTCACCGGGAGGAGCGGGGGAGAGTCGTAGAGAACCACGTCGTACTCTCCGCGCAGCCGCTCGATGAGGTCCGCCATAGTGGTGGAGCCGAGAAGTTCGGAAGGATTCGGAGGAATCGTTCCGGCTGGTAGCAGGTAGAGGCTCGTCCGGCCCCATTGCTGGGTAGCGTCGGCGAGTGGCGCCCGGCCGACGAGAACATCGGTGAGGCCCACCCCACCCTCGATACCCATGTACTGCGCCGTCTTGGGCCGGCGCAGGTCGGCACCTACGAGCAGCACGCGGGCCCCAGCGTCGGAGAGCGCGATTGCCAGGTTGGCCGCCGTGGTGCTCTTTCCCTCTCCCGGGAGCGAGCTGGTGACGACAAAACTCCTGTGCCGCTTCCCGGCGTCAAGGAACTGAAGATTGGTGCGGAGCGTGCGGAAAGACTCGGCAAGGGGACTGCGCGGATCCGAGTGCAGCACGAGCGGACGTTCCTTGGCCTTGGGGTCAAACACGATGCCGCCGATGACGGGCTTCTCGGTAATCAGCTCGACCTCGCGTTCCCCCCGGACCCGCGTATCAAGTGCGTGGCGCAGCAATGCAGTGCCCATACCAATCGCGAGGCCTAGCAGCAGCCCAAGTGCGACGTTCAAGGGAAGCCGAGGGCTCGTGGGCTCGAATGGCACCTCGGCCTCTTGGACTATGGACAGGCTGACGGGTGACTCTGTGTTCGCCTCGGTGGTCTCGATGTCCTCGACGACGTCGATGAGCGCGTTTGCGGTCGTCGTAGCCAGACTCGCGGCGAACACAGGGTCCGCGTTAGTGACCGTGATATCGAGGACGGTCGTATTTAACGGAGCGCTTGCGGATACGGCTTCCCGGAGACTCACGACAGATGTGTCGATGCCCAACGCCTCAATCGTGGGCTGCAACACCGCCGCGGTCTTGACCAATTGTGCGTAGGTGGTCACGCGCTGCTGCGTGAAGGTATTGCCCTGTTGGAGCTCAGAGACGCTGTCTCCACCAGAGGTAGAGACGAACACCTTGGCCGAGGCCGTATAGGAGGGAGTGGCGGTGACGCTATATGCGACTGCGGCCGTCGCGCCCACCATGGTCGCCAGCAGAATGAGCCACCAGTTCTTCCTGAGAATGAGCAGGTAGTCCTGCAGTTCCACGTGAGCGTCCCGTCCGCGCCTGTCTCTCAGGTGCCGCCTCTATCTTGTCACGTGCTTGAGCGTAAGTAGTGTGAACCTCCTCACTCTCGCTAGGGTGTGCACTGTGACATTCATACGCCCTTCTATTAGTGATGAGACGTCCTCAGAGCGCATGGGAGGCAAAGACGGTTGGTCGCTTAAATATCAGCGCCGTCTCTTCCTGACCGACGCATTTGTCGTGTCAGTGACGATGGTGCTCGCTCATGCAGTGCGCTTTGGGTGGGATCCTATCGCTCCGGTCGTGGGAACCTCGGCGCCCACCTACTGGTTGGTGTCTCTTGCGATAGCGCTGTTGTGGATCCTTCAGCTCGGCTGGACGCGATCGCGCGAGGCGCGGATCCTGGGCCACGGGCCGCAGGAATTTCAACGAGTCGTTAATGCATCCTGGTTGACGTTCGCGATTATCGCCATCGTCGGTTTCTTGACACAATGGCAGATCAGCCGTGGGTACCTATTGTTTGCTATTCCACTCGGTACCGCCGTTCTCGTTCTCTACCGTGCGGCATGGCGTCATTGGGTACATGCGCAGCGTGACAATGGTGAGTTGCAAGCGCAGGTGCTTGTGGTGGGGCCGGTCCGCACCGTCGAGCAGATGGTGCGTCGGCTCAATCGAGCCCGGCGGGCGGGACTGCATGTTGTTGGGGTTGCTACACCGCCAGGTCTGAGTCTCAGCGGGGCCGAGACGGTGGTGGGGGTGCCGTACGTTGGTTCAGTCGACAATGCAGTGGACCAAGCTCGTGCGGTTGGCGCAGAGTACATTCTGCTCGCAGGTAGTGACGCGATGTCCCTCGCAGAATCCAGACGGCTTGGTTGGTCACTTGAGGACACTGAGATCGGCCTAATCGTCGCGCCGTCATTGGTGGACGTGGCGGGACCCAGGGTGCAAATGAGCCCCGTCGAAGGTCTACCGCTTATGTATGTGGAGACGCCAATATTCGCCGGATTCAAATACTGGGTGAAGGCGGTGTTTGATCGTGCGGTTGCGGCGGCGCTGTTGATCGCTTCGGCCATCCCAATGGCCATAATCGGACTCGTCGTCAAGTTCAGTTCGCCGGGGCCTGTACTTTTCCGACAGCAGCGCATCGGCCAGAACATGCACCCATTTCTCATGCTCAAATTCCGCTCGATGCACGCAGATGCGGAGCAGAGGCTTGAGGATTTGATCGACGCAAACGACGGCGATGGTGCGCTGTTCAAGATGAGGGACGACCCAAGGGTGACGGGCCCGGGTAGGTTCTTGCGCCGGTTCTCCCTCGACGAGCTGCCGCAACTGATCAATGTCCTCAAGGGCGACATGTCGATGGTGGGGCCCAGGCCGCCGTTGCCGCGCGAGATAGCGGAGTGGGACGAGCGTGTCGGCCGCCGTCAGCTGGTAAAGCCTGGCATTACCGGCCTTTGGCAGGTCAGTGGACGTTCTGACCTGCCGTGGGATCAGGCAGTGTTGCTTGACCTCTACTACACAGAAAACTGGAGCCTCGGCGGCGATGTTGTCATACTTCTGCGCACGTTCCTGGCGGTGTTCGCAAGGCGTGGGGCGTACTAGCCTCGCAACCCGTCTCGGTTCTCGCGGTACCACTCAACAGTGCTTGCGAGGCCGTCTTCGAGACTAATGGATGGCCTCCATCCGGTGGCCCTAAGCATAGACACGTCAAGTAGCTTCTGGGGTGTGCCGTCGGGTTTGGTGGTGTCCCACTCGGTTCTGCCCTCGTATCCGGTGACCCGGGCGATCGTCTCGGCGATCTCACGGATCGTAACGTCGCTGCCCGTGCCGACGTTGACCTGCTGCGGGCCGTCGTATCGCTCCATCAGGTGAAGGCAGGCATCTGCCATGTCCTCGACATGCAGGAACTCTCGGCGCGGTGTGCCCGTGCCCCAGTTGGTGACCGTGGACGCACCGGATTGCGCGGCTTCGTCGTAGCGACGGATGAGTGCCGGCAGAACGTGCGAACCTTGCGGTGAGAAGTTGTCGTTCGGCCCGTATAGATTCGTTGGCATCGCCGAGATCCACGGCAGTCCGTACTGACGTCGAACTGCCTGAATGTGAAGAATGCCGGCGATCTTGGCGATGGCGTAGGCATCGTTGGTGGGCTCCAGATGGCCCGTCAGAAGCGAGTCCTCCCGAATCGGCTGCGGGGCGAGCTTCGGGTAGATGCAACTCGAACCCAAGAAGAGCAGACGCTCCACTCCGTGCGCCAACGCGGCGTCGATAACGTTGGTCTGGATCCTGACGTTATCGCTCAAGAAGTCCACGGGGTGTGTGCTGTTGGCCATAATCCCGCCGACCTTGGCGGCGGCGAGCACAACGTATCTCGGCTTCGTCTCAGCGAAGAATGCGAACGTCGCATCGCGATCCATCAGGTCCAGTTCCGCGGATGACCGACCGACTAAGTTGACGAAGCCTCCCCGCTCGAGCCTTCGCCAGATTGCCGAGCCCACGAGTCCCCGATGCCCAGCCACGTAGAATCTCGAATCGCGATCTAGTTCTTTCGGTGAGAACTTGGCCCCGTTGATTGCGGTGGTCACTCCGCTCCCCACGAGGCGAGTTTGACCTCGTCGTGCCAGTGGGTGCCGTCGTGATTGAGTGCCTCACGATCAGCGTCAACCATGAGCCGCGCAAGGGCCCGGCCGTCCACGGTCGCCTTCCAACTGAGCTTCTCCTCGGCCTTGGAAGCATCGCCGATGAGCGCGTCGACCTCCGTGGGGCGAAGATAGCGCTCGTCGAACTTTACGTGATCTTCCCAATCGAGGCCTGCGTGGGCAAATGACTCTTCGAGGAAATCCCGGACGCTAATGCCGCCGCCCGTTGCGAGTACGAAGTCGTCGGGCTCGTCGGCCTGCAACATGCGCCACATGCCCTCAACGTACTCGGCGGCGTAGCCCCAGTCACGCACCGAGTCCAGGTTCCCAAGCCACAATTCATCCTGCAGACCAGCTTTGATGCGCGCGGCCGCCCGGGTAATCTTGCGTGTCACGAAGGTCTCGCCGCGCCGCGGAGACTCGTGGTTGAAGAGAATGCCGTTTACGGCAAACATGTCGTAGGCCTCGCGGTAGTTCTTCGTCACCCAGTACGAGTACACCTTCGCGGCACCGTAGGGGCTGCGGGGGTAGAAAGGTGTGCGTTCGTCCTGCGGCGGTGGTGAGGCTCCGAACATCTCCGAGGAGGACGCCTGATAGAAGCGACAGTCGATGCCGGCCATGCGGACAGCCTCCAGCATGCGCATTGAACCCACGCCGGTCACGTCTCCCGTGTGCTCGGGCTCATCAAAACTGACCCTGACGTGTGACTGAGCGGCTAGGTTGTAGACCTCGTCAGGGTCGACCTGGGCTAGGAGAGACACGAGGCGGGAACCGTCGCTGAGATCCCCGTAATGAAGAAAGAGCTTCGCTTCAGGGTCATGCGGGTCAATGTAAAGGTGCTCAATACGTGAAGTGTTGAAGGTAGAGGCCCTTCGAATGAGCCCGTGAACCTCGTAGCCCTTGCCCAAGAGCAGTTCAGCCAGGTAGCTGCCATCTTGACCAGTGATTCCGGTGATGAATGCCTTCTTGGTCACACTTGCTCCACTCTACGCAATTTGTTCTCTCTATCCAAAGGTGCATCGATTTTTAGCATTTCTCGATTATAGTCTTCCACGCAGTGAGTGCTGCTGATGCCGAGAGGCGATTGGTCCAGTAGGAACGCGCTGCGTCTCCGTATTGCTCTTGGAGGCGTAGATCTGCACGAAGCCCATCGAGGGCGACTAGCAATTCCTTCGGATCCTCGTTACCCACCACGAGCCCGGCCTGGGACTCCGCCATGATAGAGGCCACCACGCCATCGGACGCGACAGCGGCTGCAACGGGGCGTCCAGCTGCGAAATAGCTGGTGAGTTTGCTAGGGGCTGCCATCTCCTTGACCCCGGGGGCCTCGTTCACTATCAGTGCATCCGCAGCGGCCAACGCGAACGGGAAGTCGTCGCCAGAAAGGGGGGCGACGAACGTTAGCGACTCGATTCCGTGACCTAGTTCCTCGAGCCGGGCCCGGTCGCTCCCGTCGCCCAATAGCACGAAGGACACCTCAACGCCTTGATCTGAAGCCTCGCGCGCGGCGGCAACGACGTTGTCGAGGCCCTGCTTCGCCCCCATATTGCCCGCGTGGAGTGCGATGAAGCCGTGCGGATCCCAACCTAGCCTGCGGCGTGCCTCGGCGCGCGACACGTCTGCTGGGGTGATGTGAGTCCAATTTGGGATTATGTCGATGAGGTCGCGGTCGACTTTGAGATCCGAAACCATGCGGTCCGCCATGGCGGGGTGTATGGCGACGATGCCGTCGGCTCCGCGTAGCGTCCACGACTCGAGCACATGCGCGATCTTGAGTATTGGTCCGCGACCCTCTCCAGTTTCGGCCAAGCCTTGCGAGTAGAGATCCTGCACCCAGACTATGGTGCGCACACGACTCACGAGCCGCGCGCGCACCATGGCAATCACAGACGCGAAGAGAGCCGGCGAGACGATCACGAGCACTTCGGGGGATCGCCAGCGCGCGAGAGTGCTGGTCATACCGAACGAGACTTCGGACCATAGCCGGCGCAAGCCGCGGGGAGAAGACGGTATGTAGTGCGTCCGTCGCTCCACTCGAACGCCTGCCGTTTCAAAGTCGGTGAGTGCGGAGTCGTCTCGGCGCCATTGGGGGTAGTGGGGATGCGAGCAGATCACCGTCACTTCGTGGCCACCGGCGACTGTCGATCTCGCGAGGCTCGCGGTGTAGGGCGCAATGCCCGTGGGTTCTGGCGCGTAGTTGAGTCCCACGACCGTGACCCTTAGAGCTTCAGATGACATAAGACTCCTCAGTGTGCTCAGAATTGGGACAAAATTGGGGTTGAGTCTAGGTCTTCGAACAGGCTCAGTACGACAATCATGCCGCATCTCGGTCGCGCGTGTGAAAAGCCTCGAGTAGAAATTCGTCTTGGGTTCGACTCAAGTCCTACTTCCATGGAAATTGAGATATGTAGGCGCCGAATCGAAGTGGCCCGTGTGTTTAGCTTGAGCGTGAGGAGCATTGCCATGTAGTTGCAGCAAGGGCTCACGTCCAAGCCTGGCGAGAACGAGCGTTCGGCCATGTCGAGTGGCACGCACTTCGGAATAGTGAACTGACGGATATGAGACGGGGATGTCGCGACGCTGCCCGGGCGACGAGACCAGTGTGGGAGGTGACCACGCCGACGCCGTCAACAAAGAGCGGCAGCAGTCTCGTTGGGTTTCCGAAGCAGTGAAGATTGGGATGGCTACCTTCACGCCAGGCTTGGGGCGAGGTGTTGTATGGGAGGCGTGAGTTGAGCCGATACGCGAGTCCTGCACGGACGCTGGCTTCCACTTCGAGCTGGTCCGCCTCAGTACCATCTGCACTAGTTCACGCTCGGTTCGCCCGATTCTTTGGGGGGCGGGCGACTCTGCAACCCAGCCCGTATGCGCACTCGGCGGAAAATGGCTTCCAAAGCGAACGAGATTGGCTGTCCGAACTCGGGGACGCGGAGGGTCGTGGTGGGGCAGTTGCCGCCAGGCTTTGATGTCTGCCTCGACACCGTGACCTGTCGTGTGGGGTAGCTACGGGCTGGCACTCCGTCACGGCCAAAGTGCGACAAACAGCTCCGAAATGCACGTCACGCGACTGCATCATCCATCATTGCGGATCAATCCGCGAGTAGCGACCCCACGGGCGCCCCGCACAAGCGTGCAGTTGACGACTGCAAGGTAGCGGCAGACCTGCCACTCTCGGCCCGGGTCGCCGAATAGTCGCCGATGAAGCCAATAGTCACTGGCCGTACTGTCGCCTTAGACCGCCCGATGTAGTCACGTCAATCAGTTCCTGCCGAAGCTGAAGTCGCAGTGCCTCGGGCGCGGCGGTGAGCCAAGCGGTGATTCGCTGCGTGGACGGGATATCGGTGGCGCCTGTGAGACACGCAGCTCAACGAGCAAGTGCACGCCACGTTCGGCATATCGGACGGAACCCTGCCCGGCATCTGCTGGTCTCTGCAAATGAGTTCCGGCAACCAAGCCAGAACTGACTGAGCGTCAACTTCGAGGCCTTGATTGCAGTACGGGGCTGCTGGCGCTAGCCGAACAACCCCGCCATACAGCGCTTCCTCGCGGGTGCAGCGAGCGTGTTCGCGGGACGGTCACCAGGCTGAGCTCAATAGGAGCGGTTTGCCTTGGCGAAGATTGGGGCGTGCGATAATGTTTCGGCGGGGGTTTCACTGACACGACTTTCGGTGCGAAGGATGACCTCAGGCGTCAACAGATCGGAGTGCAGGTGAGGGTGTGGCGTGCTACACGCAATTTTGCCGCGCGTGTTCGTAGCACTCGGGAGTCCATAAGAGACTCGTTCCGATATCAACGCATCAGTGCTCCGACCGGCGACATGAACTTTGTGGGGCTCTCGAATGACAACTTCGAGTGCCAGGTGACGAAGGAGTACCATCGTATCGAGAAGGGTCTCTCCCTTAGCAACCCGCGTCGGCCGTTTGGCTCTGAGCCAGCGATGAGGTTGGCCTCGCTGATTCCTCGGGCCTGGGATGCTGGTGGCGGCAAGGCACCGTACATTGATTACGCAACTGACGCATTGGCTGCGTTGGAGGTTTGGAACGAGACTGGTGATATTACCGACCTCGTTGCACCGCGGGTTCGCGCTTGGCAACCAAGCCAAAGCGATCAAGAATCGTACGGAGCGCTATTTTCCACGAGGCGCAGCGTTCGTGATTTTGAGCCTCGTTCCGCGATTCCGTTGGAAACAATCAGGGCCGCTATCGCAGACGCACAAAACACTCCATCAGTCTGTAATCGACAGCCTTGGCGAACCCATTACTACGAGGGAGAGTTCGCGCAGGAGGTACTCCGACACCATAGCGGCAGCGCCGCTTTCGCTAGTCAAATCCCAGCGGTCCTTGTTGTCACTTCCCGTACCGGCTTGTTCAGCGGCACAGGAGAACGCAACCAGCGGTGGATCGATGGCGGCATGTTCGCTATGAGTGTTGTCTGGGCCTTGCATTCGCGAGGAGCAGCTAACTGCTTTCTGAACTGGTCTCGTGACAATTCTTCTTCTAACAAGTTGCGTGCGGCGGCGGACATCCCTGAAGAAGAGGACATCATCGTGCTTATTGCCGTCGGGCGTCCGCGAAACGGCTACCGAGTTGCTAGGTCCACCAGACGAGACGAGACAGAGGTGCTCGAGGTGCATGGTGCTACCAGGCATCGAAACACCATTGGTTCGACATCAGCGACGACCAGGAACTGACACGACACCCGTGTCTACGCACGATCACCGCTAGCAATCATCAGTGATGGGCCGAGCGACTTGAGGCAGGATTGGGGAGTCCGCTAGTGAAGTGGCCCGATGAGTAGCCTGACACGCCAGTTCTCCTGGGTCTCAGGCGGAAGAGTCGCAGCAGCGCTACTGCAGGCGGCCGTGCTTTTGCTCATGGCAGAGAGGCTGGGCCCGTCCAATTTTGGCGTACTGACTGCTGCCATTGCGCTCACGGTGGTGCCACAAACGCTTTCGGACTTGGGCCTAACGACCTTCATCTTGAGGACGCGTCCAGACCGCCGCGAAGACGGTCGAATCACATATGCAATCCACGTGAACGCGGTGGCCACTAGTATCGGCGCCGCTCTGTACTCAGCGGGCGTGCTTGTCTTCGCCCTTTTCGTAGATTGGTCACTTCTCGCGCTCCTGCCGTTGGCCGTTTGGCTCGCAGGGGAGAAGAGTTGTGAGGTCTCGATGGCAGTAGCGGTCGCGGATAGGGACGCCAGACTTAATGCGTCAGTGCTTCTGGGCAGACGAGCAGCGGCCTTCGTCGCCTTGGTTCCCCTACTACTACTCGGCACCGATCCGATCTGGGCATTCACCGTCTCTCAGGCAGTGACTTCCCTGGGAGCGCTGTTGGTAGTTCGCCGGCTGTTGGCACCCAGGCTTCCCAAGTTAGAGAACATCGGACTTGGCGGACTACTAGGGCTTACGAGAGCGTACTGGCTCCACACGGTCGCTACACAGGTTCGCAGCCTAGACACTGCGATTACAGCATTCGTTGTCGGTCCATACCAAGCGGGACTATATGCAGTCGCGAGCCGCCTAACGAACCCTTTGCGTATACTCCCGTCTTCTTTGGTGGCCGTTCTGATTCCGCAAATCGTCCGGGATCAGGGTCTGATAGCACGAACTACTAGGGCACTGCTCGTGGCGATGCTACTTGCGATGGCGACCATTTACCTCGCGCTGGCCTACGTTGCACCCACTGCCATTCCTTGGGCACTCGGCCCGGAGTACTTGCCCTCGGTGGTGCCCGTCCAAATTGTCTGTGTAGGCCTCATCTTTGGCGTCACAGCCTCCATACTGGCAGGGGTACTCCAGGCTCAGGGCCGCCAACGCCTTGTCGGCATCTCATCCACGGTGACTTCAGTCTATTGCGTTATCGCTATTGCAGCTCTAGCGAGTATCCATGGAGCGATTGGGGCCGCAGTTGGACTTGTATCGGCATTCTTCATACAGACTCTGATGATGGCTATCGGTTACGCATTCGGTGGTCGGAAAAGTATCACCTAACTTGCGGCCAAAATGAATATCGAGCTAGGAGCGATGAATATGCAGATTCCCACAATGTTCGCTGTGGCGACCGGGGCCTATGGAAATATTGGCGACGCCGTGATTAGACGGCAAGTTCTCGAGTGGTTTTCTGAAGAGTCCCGGGCAGGTGCTCACGTATATGTCGGATCCGCGCCCGATGAGTGGATTCGACAGTTGAGGCTTCCGGACAGCACACGTATCTATCGCAGTGACAGCAAGTGGCGGTGGCTACGCAAGGCGGCTCTTGGCCGTGGACCGCGATTCTTGGCGCTGGACCCTGGCGAGGTGCCCCTGGCTCACCGGGATGTCCCTAGTGAGATTGTGCTACTCGCTCTCACTGCATGCCTTCGCATTCGCAAGTCCGTTGTTATTCGACCACCACGGGGAGTCGGTAGGACATCGTCCGCGGGGGTCTGGATTCACAGGCTCGCCGTTAAGCTCTCTACGGTATCCATGTGGCGCAACTCCGATAGTCTCGCCCTCATCCGATTCGGTGAGAAGGCACCTGATGCGGCCTTCTCAGGAGAATGGAAAGCGGGGCAATCGCCTGAAGAGCGCGATGTGCTCGTCATTAGTTACAGGGGTGCCCGTCCGTACCCCCGCCGCGCAGTCCTGGATGCCATCCGTGGATTAGCGCAACTGCACGACCTGAAGTTGGTTTGTGTGAGTCAAGTGTCTTCCGATCGCGATAGGAACGCGGCACTAGCCACCGAGCTAGCAGAGATGGGCGCCACTCATCTCGACTGGGTGGTCGGCGATGACATACGACATGAGACTGCTTTGCGCGCTCTGTATGGCCGCGCCCGCTTCGTGCTGAGTGACCGGCTTCATGTCCTGATCCTTGCCGCGATGGAGGGCGCTGTGCCGATAGAGTATGTGGACTCTCCGAAACCAAAAGTACGCGTGACCTTTTCGAATATTGGGGTGGAAGGGGTCTCTGTCGACGCGACTGCCACGAGTTCGAACTTGCAGGCGAAGGCGCACAGCCTGCTCTCTAGCCGTCCAGAATTGCTTGACGCTATCAGGAGGGCGAATATGGAGCTATCTAGCCAGGCAACTCGGCTTAGGGTCACTGTCGGTGACAACGGGAAATCGCGAAATGTCTAGGACCGCGGCCGTCATCGTAGCAGTGCTCCCTCAGTATCGAAGCCATTTCATAGAGGGAGTACGACGTCAACTGGGCGACGGAGTCATATTCGCGTCTGGTGATGCTCATTTAGTCTCTACTGTGCAGTCCGCCGACATTAGCGATTTTGACCGAAGGCAACTAAAGAACCGTTCCCTTCTTGGGGCGAGACTTCTCTGGCAAAGCGGAGCCCTGGCCGTCGCCCGCAGACAACAGGTAGTCGTAACTGATCTCAACCCCCGGTCATTGTCTGCATGGGCGCTCTTACTTTCAAGGCGCGTCAGCCCTCGCAGGCGGACCCTGGTTTGGGGCCACGTGCTTCCCCGAGCGGGCGCCAACTCGAAGACGGTTCCACTGCGTCGCTTCATGAGGAGGCTTGCAGACGGCGTTGTTTGTTACACCTGGGGCGACAAAGATATTGTGGCGCGCGAGGACCCAAGAACGCCGGTGTGGGTGGCCGCAAATGGGCTCTATCCCGCGAATTTGCTTGGGTACAGTTCGGAATCGGTTCGCGACTCATTTCTGTATGTTGGGCGTCTAGTCAGGGAAAAGAAGCCCGCCCTTCTCATCTCGGCTTTCGCGCAGCTTGTCGAACTCTCACCGCAGGCTCGTCTCGTGATCGCAGGAACAGGGCCTGAGCGCGATCACTTGGTCCGTTTGGCAGATCAGTTGGGTGTGTCGGATCGAGTGTCATTCCTGGGTCACGTGGCGGACTTCGAGCGTCTGCGGACCCTGTACTCAAAGGCGATCGCAGCAGTATCGCCAGGTTATGTGGGACTTAGTCTCACTCAGTCTCTCGGCTTCGGGGTGCCGATGATTGTTGCGGATCGGGAGCCACACGCTCCCGAGTACGAGCTCTTTGATGAAAACACTGGTGCGAGTTTTGAGAGTGACTCTGCAGCAGAGCTGTGTGACACCATGCAGAAGTTCCTCAAGGAAGTTCACATATGGGAGGGACGGCGGGAGATGCTTGTTTCCCTTGTCGCAGAGCGATATTCGGCGGACTCGATGGCCACAGGCTTCGTGGAAGCAATAGCCTCTCAGACGATGGCATCGCCCCCGGAACGAGGCCGTTCTTCAACAATTCCCGGCGGCCGCTATCTGCGCGCTTTCCATCAGGCGATTCAGAGACGTACTGCTTTGCACGGTCGTGTCACTCTTGAGAGAAATGTGTTTATTGGGCAGGGCAGCGTTGTGCGTTCGATCCATGGTCTAAGTATCGGAGAATCGACGCATGTTGGAAGAAATTGTACGATCGAGGCTAGCGGGTCCATTGGGCACCACGTTCTTATGGCCGCTAATGTTGCCATCGTTGGTCGTGATGATCACTCGATTAGTGAGGTTGGCGTACCGATACTGGATGCGTCGTGGATTGGCGATCGCGAGGTTACCCCCAGAGACAATACTGTAATTGGTTCGGATGTTTGGCTCGGTTATGGCGCCGTCGTCCTGACGGGTATTCGGATTGGTGACGGTGCTGTTGTCGCGGCAGGTAGCGTAGTTACTAGAGATGTGCCGGATTTCGCCGTGGTGGCTGGAAATCCCGCGCGGCAACTGGCGATGAGGTTTGAAGGCGAGAGCGCTCGAACGCATTTGGCGGCCCTTGCTCGAAGATTTGGGAAGGACTAGCTGAATTGGATTGCAGTGAACCGTCTCGGGGTTCTTACCGGTCCTATGCGTGTGCCAGCACCGGTCGTGTCGGAGTGTTGATGTAGGGATGCCTTCGAACTCGTCTGGTTGGACGTGTCCGACGTGGGCCTGTAGGCGGTGCTGGTTTTACAAATTGACCCCGGCCATCGTGATCCGCTCAAAGTCCTGAAGGCGACGCTTTAGCAGACCGTCTTTGGGCGGTGAGTAGTCGGGGACGGCCTTGTTCTCAAACAGCCCCCGGCGGTGGGCTTTGCCAGTGCGTTTTCGTAGCGGCGCCAATTGGCCCAATGGATGCCGCGATGCGCTCGAGAGCAGGGGTCTCGGTGAGGGACACCAACCCAAAATGTCTGCACGTATCATAGCGGCGCACGAGGGCTTCGCCCGAGGGGCGGCCCGTTTGGTCGCGTCGCCAGATGTTCATCCGCAGCGCCGTCGTCACCAACGCCGTCGTCTCCGTCATCGACGCATGCCAGCCGACAATGTTACGCGGGTAGCAGTCGATCACGCACGGCATATACGCGAATCTTGCTCAGGTCCTAGCATCGGTGACGTCCGCAACCAACCGCGTCCTCGGCCCGACCGTTCATGCCGAGATCACGCATGAGTCGATCGATTTGCCGTGCACTGACGTCGAGCCCGCATTGGCTCACGTGGGAGAGAAACTCGCGCCGCCCGTACGTGCCTTCAGGGGTTCCAGTGACTTCGAGCAGCGCGTCGATCACGACCGCGCCGCCGCGATCGCGCAGCGACGTCGGGCGGCTCGTGATGACTCGGTATGCTCGTGGCTCGCGACGCGCGCCTGCTGACTCGCAACGTTGCAGATCGGATCGACCGCACGACCCGTGGCCCGCTGCTCGTCGATGAACGCGGCTTTTCCGGCCTTGTCGGGGGTCGAGTCCCATTGACTCGATTGTACCCCGGCGTCCTTCAGGATCGCGTTGGCTTCACACATTGAGCGCTTCTTGCGGTGGAGGGCACGGATCCGCTCCGACCCACTCAGGCTGACGCCAAGCCGGTTGCCCGCGTGGACCTGCGCCTGGCGGACCCAACGGCGCAAGGAGTCGGCCCCGAACCCGACCCGACCAGCGGCCAGTTTCCACGCGACGGTGAGATTTGGAGACTCAGCAAGGTGGTCGAGGGCGAACCGCACGATACGCTGCTTGGTGTCCCCCAGGATCCTATTTGGCAGGGTGTCTATCTCCCTTCCGGACTCGGAAGGAAGCGGCCTCAAGCCGGGGTACAGCTCACACTTTTCCATGACTCGGACGGCGGGTGGACCGCGGCTATGTCGCTGGCTCTATTGCGTTGGGTGCGGCCTGCCATCTCTTCGGCGGAAGTGGTGTCGACATGCACATTGCCAAGTGGCCGGACCCAGCTAGCGTGTTCGCGCTAGCAACCGTTGCCGTGTGGCACTGGTAGTTGTTCCCGCCCGTGCGCCACGGGGCTTGGATCTCAGAAATTGGTCAGGAAACCTCGAGGCGGTAGCCGCGAAGCAGATCATCAGCGCGATTGCATAGGCGAAACCCTTGTCCTCAGTTGGGGCGACGAACGCCATGCGGAAGACGGTGATCCACACAAACACGCGCAGCACGGTCTGACCCATGCGAAGCTCGCCCGGGCCATCGAGTGCGCGGACGACTAGCCAGACAAGGGCGAGAAAGCCGATCACGGCGACGGCTCCAAGGATGCCGAACTTCGAGAAGATCAGCAAGGGACTGTCGACCTTTAGGTCGCCGGACGCCTCGCCGCTGACTGATGGATACACGTGGCCAAAGCCCTGCCCGACACCTGGCGACTGTTGGAACAGAGCGGCGGTGAACTCGTATGCTCTGCTGCGCTCGATCACGCTGCCGTCTCGCCCGATACTGTCATTCTCCAGTAACTCAAGTGTCCTTGTGAAGCGTTGGAGGATGCGATCGCCATCCGGAACAGCAAGGATCACGATGGGTAGCACCGCGACTGCAGCGCTACCGATTGCCGCCGCTAGTAGCGCGAAGCGCCCGGGAGCCAGGCGTCCGTAGCGGGATGCGCCGACTACTCCTAGAAGACCCGCGGCGAATACCACCATGCTCCGACTGCCTGCGGCAATGTAAATGATCGGGATTGCAGCGGCGAAGGCAATCCAGGCTGCACTACCCATGCGCGAGGACGCATTGACCGCGAGAGTAAGCGCGATCGCAAACACGGCGAACCCGAGGAAAGACGTCACCATCGTGAGCCGCTCGAGCCCGGCGATCGAGCTTCCTCGACGTGCGAGCCACCACACAGCCCAACTGATCGCAGCGACCGAACCGGCCGCCACTGTCAGCGTACGCACCGCGCGCATGCTGCCCTTCATGCCCGCGTCGAGGCCGATTACAGGCGAGACGGCGATCAGAAAATAGGTGAACGCGTCCTGCCCGATTAGAGAGAGGTCGTGGCCGCTGGAGTAGCCGACCGCCACCGCGAGGGCCATCGCCAAGAACATTGCACCCGATGCGCGTTGGGCCAACTTCGCGGGGCGCCGGTAGTCCTCATCACTGCTGCGCGATACTCGCCACCAGGAGATCACGAAGCAAGTCACAACGATCCCTGCGTATAGGATCTTTGTCGGCCCAAGGCCGGAAGTGCCCCCCATTAGCGCCAAGCCCCCGAGGATAAATACCGCCAGACGCCCTACGGGAAAACGCATGAGGGTGAGGCCAAAAATGCCCGCTGCCGCGAGCGCGGCGTAGGCGTGGTGTCCGACCGCAAAGACAACGGCAACCACGACAAGTGCGACAGCCGCTATGTTTATCGCTCCAGTCCGCACGGGTACGATCATACCCGTGCCGTTGTGCGGGGGTTCAGGGCAGGCCAGAGCGAGGTGAGGTAGGCCTCGAGCGCGTTTGTGTGGACCGACGATCTGCTCTTAGGCACCGCCGACTTCCTCGCCGGGGCAGGCATGGGCACCACCTGCTGCGCTGAAGGAATATTGTAGTGTGGCTCGGCCATGAATGCTTTGGTTGCTGGCACGCAAGCGACACCGTACGTGCCGTCAGAGACCAGTATGGCCGTGCATTGTTCAACGTGTAGCCGGACCCGAAATTCCAAACACGGAGGGGCTCGCCGTTTTTGCGACGTCTCCACAATGCCCGCGTCGGCACAATTTTCGCGCAAAGGCATCGGGAGAGGGGGTGCCCCGTAGCTATTATCTAGATATCGTGCGATGTAGTTGTCCGTTGAGTTTACGATATGTGAGTCACGCGTATGCGGGTACAGGTCTGCATTGATCGGCATTGGCGCCGCGATTCGCGAACTTGAGATTGAGCCGCTTTGAGCGCAAAGCACCCAGTTGGCTGAGGCCTTCGTTATGTACCATACGGGTGACTCGATTCTCTCGCCCGTGCAGGGGGATGAGTCGAAGACTCCGATGCTGGTTGCGCCTTGCATGGCGGCGAGATCTGTCGCTGCGAGGGGTTCGCTGACTGTTGGTGTCCCTAGGGTGCCCGAGAATGCACTTGTGTCGACGTGGAATGGGGCCTCCAGGGTCGGATTTCGCGGGCTCAATGGGTGTTCAGGTCGCTTAATGCTCCGGTAGCCGGTGTCGTTTCGGCACCTTCGATTCGTCGGTTCGGCGACCGCACGAGCCGTTGTTCGTCGCCGTGGCGATGCTTAGCCACAGGTAGTTCGATGCGCCAACTTAGGCGACTAGGTCAGGGGCGATCATTGGTTGCTGCGGGAGTGCCCCAGCGCATTGTCGGGCGACGGTGACTTCGCTGCGAGCGGCGGTTGGGAGCGCCAACTCGCGCGACGATTTGTTGGCGGTGTGAACCACTGCCGAGCCGTCGGTTTCCCAATTGCTTTCGGTCGTCGAGACTTCGGTCGTCCGCACATCTACCGGGTCGGCGGTTGAGTCTACCTGTTAACCTAACCATTGGTTTAAACTTGTCCGCAACGTCTCCACGCTTGCCGCATTCGTGTAAGGCGAATCAAGCGCCAAGCGAGCAAGGGCTTGCCAGGACTGCCGTGCGAGCCGCGATGCACATCGCTGGATCGGAGACGGTGAGGCTCTGGAACCAGAGATCCACGGACTCGTACTTGGTCGGGATTGCAGTAGTGGCGTTGCCCGTTGAATCCCTGCCATGCCGACCATCCTTTGGCCTTCAACTGGCATGCCGCAGAACACCGAGACGGACTCGCCACGGTCCCGTGGGTCGAGGCTGAACCGTTCGATGCGCCCGTCAACAGGATTCCTAAGCTGCACTCCTTGGCTGCTAACGGGATGCACTTGCCCCTGTAACTTAGCACTGGGCCGACCTCGCGCATCGGTCGCTTAATCGCTGTTAGAGCAGGCGTTCGTTCTCCTGCATGAACGCCCTAAACCGGTCCGATTCCACCAGGAATCCGTCGTGTCCCACGGGGTGGTGGACTGAGTTGACGCCTTCAGAGCCTGACATCGCCTGGTCTAGCCGCTATGAGTTCTGGAGCGGGTATAGACCGTTGGAATCGATTGCGATCATCAGTCCGCGGTTTGGTGTGGCGGGCTACGGCGGTTTCGACGCGGCCGCTGTCGTGGGTCTGGATCGCTTGGGTGCGACGTGCACACGTGCTCGCGTCAAACCGTTGTGCGATCCTGTGCATGCGGTGCTGCAGGTAGTTCTGCGCCGCGACCACCCCGTCTTTGCGCAGCGGGTCGATGCCACCCTAATGCTAGGTGCCGACCCTGTCACCAAGCTCGTGCTCCGACCCATGGGCAGTGCGCGCGCTCATACTCGGAACGCCTAGACCAGTATGTGTTCCGCTCGCCGTACCTCATCGTCGAGCGCAGGCCAGTTCGCCAAGAAGCTATCGTGACCGCTTGTTGCGTGCAGCACGGTTGCTTCGGGGTTGCGGGGCAGCGCGGCCGCGGTGAGGTGGGCGTCCTCGACCGTGTAAAGCCGATCTGAGTCAACTGCCACCACGAGCGCTTGGCCCTCAAAATGTGAGAGCGCCTGTTTTGCTCCACCCCGTTCTCTACCCACGTCGTGAGTGTCCACGGCGTGAATCATGCGCAGGTAAGAGTTCGCGTCAAAGCGGTCGACGAGCTTGTTGCCGTGATGAGCCAAGTAGCTTTGCACCGCGAACTGGCCGTCCGGGGTCAGCGGGTCGCCGTGCTGGACGTCGCGGCCGAACCTTGCCTCGAGCTCCGCTGACGTTCGATAGGTCGTGTGCGCGATCTCCCGCGCCAGGGCGAGGCCTCTGTGCGGCCCTCGCTCGGTGTCGTAGTAGTCGCCGTCGTTGAAGTCTGGGTCCAGGCGGATGGCCTGTGCCTGGGCGGAGCCCCACGCGATCTGGTCGGCGGTGGTGGCGGCCGTGGCGCCGATCACCCCTATGCTCTGCACGCGCTCGGGGTACGAGGCCGCCCACTCAAGTGCGCGCAGCCCTCCCAGCGATGGACCAAGGACCATGCGCCAGCGATCGATGCCGAGCGCATCGGCTAGCCGGACCTCTGCTGCGACCATGTCGCGCACGGTCACCCAGGGGAAGCGAGATCCCCACGGTTTGCCGTCCTCGGGGTGGGGGTGTGCCGGGCCGGTGGTGCCCTGGCACCCGCCCACCACGTTGGCGCAGACGATGAAGTGGCGATCGGGGTCGATGGCCTTGCCGGGGCCCACGATGCCGGGCCACCAGCCGGGGCTGGGGTGGCCCGGTTCGGCATCGCCCATGACGTGGCTGTCGCCCGTGAAGGCGTGGGCCACGTAGACGGCGTTGTCCTTGGCCTCGTTCAGCTCGCCCCACGTCTCGTAGGCGAGGGAGACATCAATGCTGCCGAGAGGATCGGCCTCGAGGGGGAGTGCCTCGATCTCGAGGAACCGGCGGTGACCCACCGGGTCGCCGGGGCGCCAGGCCGCGGTCGCGCGCGGCTTCTCACCACGGTTGATGCTGCCTGGCGCCACCGACGCTCCGGTTTCAGTCATGGGTCAGACCGTCGCTGCCTGTCCGGCGCCCTCGCGCACGGCCTTGGCCGCCGCGAAGCCCAGCTCGAGGTCCGCGAGGATGTCATCGATGTGCTCGAGGCCCACGGCCAGGCGCACCAGACCTGGCGTGACGCCGGCGGCTGCCTGCTCCTCCTCGGTGAGCTGCGAGTGCGTGGTGGTCGCGGGGTGGATCACCAGCGACCGCACGTCGCCGATGTTGGCGACCAGCGAGTGCAGGTCGAGGGCGTCGACGAAGGCCTGGCCCGCGTCCTTGCCGCCCGCGATCTCAAAGGCCAGCACGGCGCCACCGCCGCGCGGGGCGTACTTCTGCTGCAGCGCGTGCCACGGCGAGGACTTGAGGCCCGAGTAGGCGACCGAGTGAACGTCGTCGCGAGCCTCGAGGTAGTGCGCGACCTTGCCGGCGTTCTCGACGTGGCGCTCAAGGCGCAGCGACAGCGTCTCGATGCCCTGGGCGATCAGGAACGCGTTGAACGGCGAGATAGCCGGTCCGGTGTCACGCAGCAGCTGCACGCGTGCCTTGAGGATGTAGGACAGGTTGGCGCCGAACGCCGAGCCGACTCCCAGGTCACGGGCGTAGACCAGGCCGTGGTAGCTCGGGTCCGGGGTGTTGTAGTTGGGGAACCGCTCCGGGTACTGGGCGTAGTCGAAGGAGCCGCCGTCGACGATCGCGCCGCCGATGGTGGTGCCGTGGCCGCCCAAGTACTTGGTGGCGGAGTGCGTGACGATGTCCGCGCCCCACTTGAGGGGCTCGACCAGGTACGGCGTCGCGACCGTGTTGTCGATGATGAGCGGCACGCCGATCTCGTGGGCGACGCCGGCGACGGCCTCGATGTCGAGCACGTCCTGTTTGGGGTTGGAGATCGACTCGCCAAAGAACGCCTTGGTGTTGGGCTTGGCGGCCGCGCGCCACGACTCCGGGTCATCCGGGTTCTCGACGAACGAGACCTCGATGCCGAACTTGGGCAGCGTGTAGTGGAACAGGTTGTACGTGCCGCCGTAGAGCGAGGGGGAGGAGACGATGTGGTCGCCGGCCTCGGCCAGGTTCTGGATCGCGATGGTGTTCGCCGCGGATCCCGACGCGAGCAGCAGCGCGCCCACGCCGCCCTCGAGCGCCGCGATGCGGTCCTCGACGGCCTGCTGCGTGGGGTTGCCGATGCGCGTGTAGATGGGGCCGAGCTCCGCGAGAGCGAAGCGGGCGGCGGCCTGCTCCGTGTCCTCGAAGACATAGGACGTGGTCTGGTGGATCGGCAGCGCGCGGGCGCCGGTCGCGGGGTCCGGGACCTGGCCGGCATGGATCTGCTTGGTTTCGAAGGCCCAGCTGTCGCGGGTCATGGTGTGCTCCTCGGGTTCTCGGTTGCGTGGTCGGTTACTCAGTGGTGATGGATCGGGCTGGCCCGTCATCACCCGTCGACCGTCACGGGATCGCCGCCGGCCCACGGCCCATGAACGGGCCTGGTGTCACGTGGCGTGTGCCCGAGGGGCGGCAGCCGGCCCTGATGGGGCCGGTCGCGGTTCGCCTTGGAAAGGCGCGCCCGAGCGGGCGCACGCCGAACGTGCGCTGGTCAGCGACACATTCGACGGAACATGCTGGTGAGTCTAGGACAGAGTTGCGCGAGCGACCAAACGAGTGCTCGCCATCGTGGGCGATACGAGGTGATATGCGCCCGTTATCGCGGTTCGAGGCCTTTGGCTACCCCCATAACTGGGGGATTGACCCGCGGCCCAGGCGGCCGACACGATAGTGACGTACCTCACACGAGACGTGACGAATCAGGGGGCGCCGGGTATGCGGCGGAACCAGTTCCGCAGCCACCGGGCCTCGCCGCCAGCGACGATGCAGAGTAGGCGCACATGATCAAGTGGCTGTAGCGAAACCCCACCCTCCCCGTCCCGCGCGGCCGGCGTGAAGCCGGGCACGCGCATCGGCCGTAGTGCCAAGGCCCTCCGTCCTCCCGCAGGGAGGCGCGAGCGAGGCCGGGCGACGCGGACGCCGACCCGGTCCCATTGCGAGTCATGGTTGTTGACATGGGGTGACGCCGCCGAAACCATGGTCGCGCGCGCATCGCGGATGGGCGCCACGATTCTGAGGGGAATTGCATGCGCTCCAGCGTTCTGGGCTCGACTGACTCTCACCGTTCGAAGTTCGTAGCGGCCCTTGCTGCGACGGCGGCGCTGCTGGCGGTGATGCTGATTCCCGCCGCGCCGGCCGCGGCCGACGACGAGCAGGGGTTCCTGACGATCACGACCTCGTCTCCCGACGACGACCGCGAGGTGGTCGCGGGCGAGTGGTACGAATTCACTTACTAGGTCCGCAACGACACCGGTGCGCCGCTGACCGTCGATCCCGGCGCGTTCGTCGACATTCTTTTCGCCTTCGACTCTGAGTACTCGGCTCACCCGGCAAGGCGCGCCTGCAACTTCGAACCCGACGTCCTGTGGGATTTTGAGATCAACCGCGCCGTCGGCTTGTGGACCCTTGCGTTGCCGACGGTTATTTCTCCGGGACTTGTGGGCGAGTGCACCTTCAGTTACCAAGCTACGAGCCACGATGTCGACTACGGCGGCCTGTGGACCATGCTCATCGTCCACCCGACGTCCGACTGGGCAGACTGGCAATCCTGGATCGAGCATGCGATCACTGCGCCCGGAGTGAGCTATTGGCCTGAGGTCTCAGGCGATGGGCGGGCCGGTTACACCCTGAGCGCCTCGACGGGATATTGGGGGCCGCTCGTGCCGCCGCACGTCCCGGAGTTCGAGTACCAGTGGTACCGCGGGGGCGATCCCATCCCACGGGCGACGCGTTCGACGTACATCCCCACGTCAGCAGATGTCGGCGAAGAGGTCTGGGTGGCGGTTTTCTCGCCAGGTGTGGCGCTCGAGAAGTCGTCCTATGGCGTCGTGGTCGAGCCCCCCGGGCCCGTGGTGCTGACCGACGTCTCGGACAACCCCTCCTCGCGGTACTACTCGGAGTTCGCTGAGGAGATCACCTGGTTCGCGGACCAGGGCATCACCACCGGGTATTCGAACGGCGACGGCACCAGCCAGTACCGGCCGTTCGGCAAGGTCACCCGCGATGCGATGGCGGCGTTCCTGTACCGGTATGCGGGTGAGCCTCCGGTGACTCTGCCCGCAGAGTCGGCCTTTGTGGACGTGACCCCGGCCAGCTCGGATTTCTATGACGAGATCGCGTGGCTCGCGGAACAGGGAATCACCAGGGGCTGGGACACCTACGCCGGGGTGGAATACCGCCCGTTCCAAGCCATTACCCGTGATGCCATGGCGGCGTTCCTCTTCCGATTTGCGGGTTCGCCCAACGTCGTGCCGCCCGCGACGTCGCCTTTCGAGGACGTGGACCGCATCAGCACGGAGTTCTACGAGGAGATCACCTGGCTCGCCGAGACCGGGATCACTACGGGTTGGGACACGTCGACAGGCAAGGAGTTCCGGCCGTACGACCCCATCACGCGCGACGCGATGGCGGCGTTCATCTACCGCTACGACGAGGTGTTTGGCGAGCCTGAGTCCGAGCCCCAGGCGGGCTCGACGTCCGAACTGTCTGTGGCCGAGTTGCCGAAGCCCGGTGTGCGGTCCACGCCCGCTGACAGTTCTGTCGCGCCGTCCACGAGCGGGCCGTTCGTGTCATGTGTGGACGCGTCTGGCTGCTCGGCGCCCGAGCTGGAACTGGTGAAGCCAGCGGGACAGTGAGGCGCGAACGCGACGGCGGGGCGTGGGCCTTCATAATCAATGCCGTGCGCCAGTTTCGAAGGGCGGGTTTTCGAATTCGACCATGAATTCACGTGATTGTCCCTCTTTGTCCGCTAGCGCTCGCCCACTGAACCAGTAGTATTTCCCCGACGCTGGAGGGGTGTACATGGCAAAGAAAAAGCAGTATCGAGGGTACGAGAAGCCCTGGCTGAAACGCGAACTGGGCGGAGTGCCCCATTGGGCGACGATTGCGGTACTGGCGCTCTTGGTGGGGCTCGCTTTCTATGTCATGTGGGACCGGTCGGAGGTCGACGAGGTTCCGCAGTGGGCTCCGCCTACGCAGGCCGCTGTGAGCACGGAGAGCGCTGCTGCGGAGCTTGGCCCTGACGGCACAGTGGTGGTCGGCGACTCGTATACGGCGGGTTCCCCTGCGGACTCGGGCGAGGATTCACGATGGCCAGCGATTGCCGGTGTGGAGCCGATTGCGACCTCTGGTGTGGGATACGTGCAGGGCGGTTCAGGTGCGTCTTTTGTTGCCCTTGCGGAAGAGATTCCTGCTGATGCCGCCACGGTGGTGTTCTTTGGGAGCATCAACGACGCCTCGTATGGGTACGACGAGGTGCGCGAAGCCGCTGACGAGGCGTTTGTCATTGCGCAGTCGAATGCGCCCGACGCCACGCTGATAGTGATCGGCCCGCCGTGGACAGATGCAGATCCGCCAGCCGAGATCCTGACCGTGCGGGATGCCGTGTCCGATGCGGCGTCGGAGGCTGAGGCAACCTGGGTCGACCCGATCGCCGAGGACTGGTTCGTGGGCGACAACGATCTGATTGGCCTCGACGGCGTTCACCCCACCGACGCCGGTCACGCCTTCCTTGCCGAGCGCATCAGCGAGGTCCTGGCGGGGCAGTAAGGGCTTTGGCTGAGTGATCCGTATGGGCATGAAACGGCGCACTCATCGGTTGTCAGATATAACTGATGCGTGCAACACTTACATCTCGCGCGTGCCGTGGACTGGAGAACGTGATGACTGAGTCGCTAGCTGACCGCATTTTCCTTGAAGGCGAGGAGCGGACGCAATCGAGATCACTGGCGAACTGGCTCACCAGATTGACGGAGCCTCTGCCGACTGAGCGCCCGATTGCCGCGCCCGAGATTACCCCCGAGTTCAGCAGGCTCGTGGTCCGCTTGCTTGACGACATGGCGCGCGGACGGACCGTCACAGTCAGCGCGCTCCCGGAAGAGCTCACCACCACGGTGGCGGCTGAGCAACTGGGCGTGAGCCGTTCCACGCTCATGAAGTGGGTTCGATCAGGAGAGATCTCTTCGCACAAGGTCGGAGCGCATACCCGTGTGCGGACTGCCGATGTCATGGCGCTCCGACGTGAACGTCTTGCCCGTCAGCGAGAGGAACTCGAACGCCTGCTCGAGCTCGAGGACGAGTTGAACCTGGAGTGATGTCGTTCCCCGTCGATAGGGTGGCGGGGTGTTTACCAGGGTGCTCGTTGACGCAAACGTTCTAGTGTCGCGCACTCTCCGAGATTGGATCCTGCTGCTCCAGATAAACGCGCCCGGAATGTTTGCGACGTGTTGGACAGAGGACATTCTTGCGGAGACGGTGTACGGGATCCGTCGGCGCAATCGCCACGCAGACGGCGAGGTGATCACCCGCATCGCTGACCGGCTTCGGGCCACGATGTCGGAACGCATCGAGGGCTTTGCTGTGAAGCCGTTCCCCGCACTGACCGATGCGAACGATCTACACGTGCATGCCGCGGCGTTGGCTGGCGGGGTCAACATGTTGTTGACCGATGACTCGGACTTCCTCCACCTGCCGCCTCAAGTGCTGGACGAGTTGCCGTATGAAGTGATCGATGCCGATTCCTTCCTGGTCTTGGTGGACGACTCGAGTCCGACGTCGGTCAGTGAGGTGATGCATCAGCAATGGACCTACTGGCGCTCCAAGGATCCGTCGACAGACCTACCGCAACGGCTCCGGGACGCGGGGTGCCCACAGTTTGCGGAGCGTTTGTGGCGCCACCAGCACGCAGATCTCTAGTTCCCCGACAATTGCGGAGGCATCACTAGTCACTGTGCGGAGACGAGACTAGTCATTCTGCGGGAACCCAGCCCCCGCATCGGCCGCGTGAAAGTTAGAGCGACCGCTCGAACTCCTGCATGAACGCGTTGAGCTGACCGGATTCCACCAGGAAGCCGTCGTGGCCCACGGGGGAGTGGACCACCTTGACGCCGTCGGAGCCGGAGAGCGCCTGGTCGAGCCTTTGCGAGTTCTTGAGCGGGTAGAGACGGTCGGAGTCGACCGCGATCACCAGCGCGGGGTCGGTGTAGCGGGCCAGGGCGGTCTCGGCGCCGCCGCGGCCGCGGCCCACGTCGTGGCTCTGGATGGCCTGAGCGAGACGTACATATGTATTGGCGTCGAACCGGCGGGCGAGCTTGCGCGCGTGGTGCTGCAGGTAGCTCTGCACCGCGAACAGCCCGCCCTTGCCCAGCGGGTCGGTCTCGCCCTGGTACTGGCGGCCGAACCGCTCGCCAAGCTCCCGCTCCGACCGGTACGTGGCGTGCGCGATCATGCGCGCGATGCCGAGCCCGGTGTGGGGGCCGTCGCCGTCGGCAGCGTAGTAGTAGTCGCCGCCGCGGAAGTTCGGGTCCGCCTGGATGGCCGCGAGCTGAGTGGTGGACCACGCGATCTGGTCCGCGGTCACGGCCGCGGTCGAGCCCACCGGCGCGATCGCGCCCACGCGGCCCGGCGCCATGACGGTCCACTCGATGGCGCGCATGCCGCCCATCGACGGGCCGGTGATGAGCCGCCAGCGGTCGACGCCGAGGTGATCGGCGAGAGCGATCTCCGCGTTCACCATGTCGCGCATGGTCACGTACGGGAACCGCGATCCCCACGGCCGGCCGTCCTCGGGGTGCGCGCTCGCGGGGCCCGTGCTGCCCTGGCAGCCGCCCACCACGTTCGCGCACACGATGAAGTGCCGCTCCGGGTCGATGGGCCGGCCCGGGCCCACCATCGCGTTCCACCAGCCGCCGGTGATGTGGCCCTCCTCGGCGGGGCCCCACACGTGAGAGTCCCCCGTGAGCGCGTGCGCGATGTAGACGGCGTTGTCCTTGGCGGCATTGAGCTCGCCCCAGGTCTCGTACGCGAGAGTGACGTTCGGCAGGGTGCCCAGAGGGTCGGCCTCGAGCGCGAGATCCCCCAGGGTGAAGAAGTGCCGGCGGCCCGGGTGGTCCCCCTCGCGCCATGCGGCCGATGCGGGTATCGGGGCGCCTACGGCGGGGCCTTCGTCGGCGGCCCAGGCCTCGGTTTCGATGCCGTCATCATCCATGCGGCAACCCTAGTGCGGGGCAGGTGCCTGCCTGTTTTTTCACACGGGGTAGCCAGATGTAGGAACGCCGCCTAGTCTTTGACAGGTGAGTCTCATGTGATTCATGTGACACATGTGACTGAGGGTTGTGGACTGTGACTTCGAAAGTAGGCGACATGTCGCGATGGCAGGCTGTGCGCCGCGCGCCCAAGCGGATGACCGTGATGGGAGTCGTGGGCGCCCTTGCGTTCACCGGCCTCGTGACCTTCCCCATTGCCCCGGCGCAGGCCGCCGACTTCCCCGGTGAGGACGAGATCGCCGCTGCCCAGGCCGCCGCCGCCGACGCCGCGACCAGCGTCGCGCAGCTCGACGCCGCGATCGCGCAGCTCGAGGACGCCCTCCACCAGGCCGACGTCGCCGCGCGACTGGCCGACGAGGACTATCACATCGCTCAGGACGCCGCCGTGGCCGCCGAGCGCAACCTGTACGCGGCCAACAACCGCGCCGACGAGGCCGACGCCGCGCTCGCGGAGGCCAAGACCGGCCTCGCCGCGGTCGCGATGGCCTCGTACCGCAACGCCGGCTCGATGGGCAGCGTCGAGGCGATCGTGAAGTCCGACGGATTCGACGACGTGGTGACGCGCACCGAGGGCCTGAGCCGCGCATCGGCCAACGCCGATTCGACCGTGCAGAAGGTGCAGGCGGCGGAGATCGTGGCCGCCACCACCCGCGAGTACGCCGAAGAAGCGGCCGTGAAGTCCGAGAAGGCCGCCGAGGAAGCTGAAGAGGCGCTCGATACCGCCAAGGCCGCCCGAGCATCGGCCGAGCAGGCCGTGAGCGACGCCGCCGTGGCGCGCGCCGCCGCCACCGAGCGCCTGGCCGAGATGCGCGGCGTCACCGCCGAGCTCGAGCAGGAGCGTCAGGACGGCCTCGCCGCCCAGCGGGTCGCCCGCCAGCAGGCGCAGTTCCAGGAGGAGCAGGAGCGCGCTCAGCGGGCCGCGGCCGCCTCGAACGACTCCGGCGGATCGTCGAGCTCCGGTGGTTCTTCCAACTCTGGTGGGTCGTCCAACTCGGGTGGTTCTTCCAACTCCGGTGGGTCGTCCAACTCGGGCGGGTCGCAGACCTCCGACCCTGCGCCGAACCCGCGCCCCACGCAGACCTCGGCCCCCGATCCCGCGCCCGAGGAGACCTCGGCGCCGGCACCCGACCCCAAGCCGGAACCCAAGCCCGAGCCAAAGCCGGAGCCGTCGCACTCATGGCGCTCCAGCGCCTCGCAGGGGGCCACCGCCGCCGCGCACTCGCTGACCCTCAAGGGCGCGCCGTACGGCTGGGGCCAGTCCGGGCCGGCGTACGACTGCTCGGGCCTGACCTCCGCCTCGTGGCGCACCGCCGGGGTGTCGATCCCGCGCTCGTCGGGCCAGCAGTACCACGGCATGACGTTGCTGCCGTATTCGGAGCTGCGCAAGGGCGACCTGATCTTCTGGGGCGCGGGCCGCAGCTCGTCGTCGATCTACCACGTGGCCATGTACGTGGGCGGCGGCATGATCATGGAGGCTCAGACTCACGGTGCGCCGGCGCAGTCGCGCGGCATGTACTCGTGGGCCGTGGGCGACATGATGCCCTACATCGGCCGCCCGTAGCCTCTCGCGCTGCGCCGGGCGCGCGGACTGACCCAGCCCGCGCATCGGCCGTATTGCCGCTGAGCTGAAGCGTTGCTCACGCGCGTGGGGCGAGTGGGACTGATGAGGCTCGTGTGGCTGCACGCCCGTCACTGGAGTCACTGCCGTCACAGCCGTGTGAGGAACGCGCCCGGGCTGTGGGCGACGCCGGGGCCGGGGCGCGACACGCCCGAGGCGCACGGCATGAGATCCCTCACTCCTCGCGAAAATTGCGTCATCCGCGGGGCCGTGACCCGTCACAATTCTCGAACGCCGTCACCTCACGAGAAGCAGGACATCATGATCGAGTCACGCATATCCAAGCGCGAAGCTGAGCTGGGACTCACCGGAGGCGCCCTGCTGCGCCGCCGCGCGCTTCGCGTGGTGCGCGACGGCACGGTCAAGCCCCTGGACGCGGACGCTCCCGCCGCAGACCCCGCCGCAGACCCCGAGGCCGGCCAGGTCCGCCTGAGCGCCAGCCGCACGTTCGCTCAGCACGGCGTGCTGGGCTCGCCCGACTGCCTGGTGGTGCGCGTGGTGGTGGAGAACGCGGGCGCGCGGGCGGCCCACTCGGACGTCGACGTGGCGTTCGACGTGCCCGGCGCGTGCGCGGCGTGCGAGAGCGACGCCGCGGCCGGCTGGCTGGGCGAGGCGGACGGGTGGAGCTTCACGGTCTCGCGGATCGGCGAACGGATGGCGGTCACGCTGGTGCACCGCGGGGCCATCGCCCCCGGCGCGACGGCCGAGGCGACGTTCCGGCTGCGCATGGCCCCCGACGCCCCGCACGTGAGCGGACTGTCGCTGCGCGCCTCGGGCCACGTGGGCGGTCAGGACGACGGCTGGTCGAGCGACCTCAAGGTTCCGGTGGAGCGCCTGTCCTTCTGACCGCGCACCACGGGGTCGACACTGCCGCCGTCTAGCGCAGCTGCGCGACGAAGTCCGGCAGCGACGTGCGCCGGCCGTCCTGCTCCCAGGCGTCGGCCGCGCTGAGAATCGCCGGCACCGGCGACTTGCTGAGCGCCTCCACATAGTCGGGGAAGTGGCGGCGGTTGGCGGTGTCCTGCGGCCACATGCGCGCCGCAAGGTCCACGAGGGTGAAGTCGTAGCGCTCGAGCGTGTCCACGTACTCGGGGAACGTGCGCCGGTTGGCCTTGTCCTGGATCCACAGGCGCGCGGCGGTGTCCGTGAGCTGCGACTCGTAGCGCTTGAGAGCTTCCACGTAGTCCGGGAACTGGCGGCGGTTCGCCATGTCCTGCGGCCACAGGCGAGCGGCGATGTCCACGAGCGTGAAGTCGTAGCGACGGAGCCTGTCGACGTAGTCGGGGAACGTGCGCTTGTTGGTGTCGTCGTGGGGCCACAGCCGAGCGGCGGCGTCGACCAGGTTGACGTCGTAGCGCTCGAGAGTGGCGACGTAGTCCGGGAAGGTGCGGTCGTCGTCTTTGTCCTGCATCCACGCGCGTGCGGCGATCTCGATGAGGCGGGAGTCGAATCGCTCGAGCCGGCGCGTGTAGTCCTCGAAGCCCCCCGCGAACGCGGTCTCGCGCTGGAACGTCGTCTCAAGCAGATCCGTCATTGGATTCCCCTGGTAGAAGGCCTTGCCGCCAGGTTACTGCACACGCCGAATTGTCAGTGGCCCTGCGGCGGCAACAACGGGTTGAGGTGCGCGAACGCCGTTCCCTTGGCGCGCTCGAAGGAGCGCGTGATCTCCGCCTCGGCCTCAGCGCGGCCCTCCCAGGTCGCGCCCTCGACCGACTTGCCGGGCTCGAGGTCCTTATAGACCTCGAAGAAGTGCTGCACCTCAAGGCGGTGGAAGTCGGAGATGTCCTCGAGCTCCTGACGCCACGTCTGACGCTGGTCGCCCATGGGCACGCACAGCACCTTGTCGTCCACGCCGGCCTCGTCGCTCATGCGGAACATGCCGAGCGCGCGGCAGCGGATCATGCAGCCGGGGAACGTGGGCTCCTCGAGCAGCACGAGCGCGTCGAGGGGGTCGCCGTCCTGGCCCAGCGTGCCGTCGATGAACCCGTAGTCGTCCGGGTAGCGGGTCGACGTGAACAACATGCGATCGAGCTTGATGCGGCCCGTCTCGTGGTCCACCTCATACTTGTTTCGCGACCCCTTGGGGATCTCGATCGTCACGTTGAATTCCATGGTCTACCTCGCGTCGGGGAGTGTGGTGCTGCGTACTAGTGTGGCCTAAGTCCGGAGGTGACGCGTGCGCAGAAAGGTGCTGGCGGGAATTCTTGTCCCCGCCTTTGTGATTGGTGGAGCCGGCCTTTACGCGGTCGCCGATGCCTACGACGTGGTGCCCGGACTTCTGACCGCCGAGCCCGTCCCGGTCACCCCCGCCCCGTTCCTCACCCACGCGCCGGTGAGCGCCGCCCCGGCCCCCGCATCGGCCCTCAGCATGGTGGGTGACGACGCCCCCGTGCCGTCGGCCGAACACCTCCAGTCGCTCGCTCGGGACGTCCGCGACGACCCCCGCACCGGCACCTCCACGAACATCTCCGTCATCGACGTGGTGACGGGCGACGTGCTGGTGGACCTCGACGCGGCGGACCCGCAGGTGCCGGCCTCGTCCACCAAGCTGCTGACCGCCGTCAGCGCCGTCGCGGACCTGGGCCCCGACCACCGGATGAGCACCACCGTCACGTGGGAGCCCGAGGACCGCGTGCTGACCCTCGTCGCGGGCGGCGACATGCTGCTCGCAGCCGGCGAGGGGCACGGCGGGGACGGGGCCGACGCGAACGGGTACGCGGGGATCGCGGACCTGGCCGATGCGATCGCGCTCGCGGCGCCCGATGCGCTCGACGGCGAGGAGGTCTCGGTCGCGGTCGACGACTCGGCCTTCGAGGGGCCTGCCATCAACCCCGACTGGCCGCAGTACGCGCTCGACCAGGGCTACGTCGCGGCCGCCACGGGGCTGGCCGTCGACGCGGGCCGCACCAGCCCCGAGACCTACGCCTCACGCTTCGACGACCCCTCCGTCGCCGCCGGTGACGCGCTCGTCGCCGCCGTCACCGCGCTGGGCGCGACCGTCGCCGGAGACGTCGAGCGCGCTGCCAGCCCGGCGGGCGCATCGGCCGTCGCCGCCGTGCCGAGCGCGCCGCTCAGCGACATCGCGCACCTGCTGCTGCGCGATTCCGACAACACCATCGCCGAGGTGGTCGCGCGGGTGCACGCGCTCGAGACCGGCCGTCCCACCACGCCCGCCGGTGCGGCCGATGCGACAGTCGCCGGCCTCTCCGAGCTCGGCGTGCCTGTGGACGGCTTGGTGCTTCGCGACGGCGCCGGGTTCTCCGAGCGCAACCGCATCTCCGCCGAGCAGCTGACGGCCGCGATCACCGCCGGGCTCGACTCTCCGAACACGAGCGAGCTGCTGGACTGGCTGCCCGTCGGCGGGCTCGAGGGGACCGTGGCCTCGCGCTACGCCGAGACCCCGGCCGCCGGGTCGGTGCGGGCCAAGACCGGATCGCTCACCGGGGTGACCGCCCTGGCAGGCACCGTGCAGACCGCCGACGGCCGGCTGCTGGCCTTCGCGATGCTCGCGGACGGCATGGAGTACAACCCGCAGGGGCCGCGCGACGCGTTCGATGAGATGGTCAACGCTTTGGCACAATGCGGGTGTGAGTAGTCCCGCCCCAGGTCAGTTCCGCGCTCAGCCGGCCCGCGCATCGGCCGCCCGGACGGGCGTGAGATGACCGGGCCGCACCCCTCGGTCGCCGCGATCCGCACCGCCGTGCGCGCCGCGCTCGACGAGACCGAGGTGGGCTCGCGCGTGTGGGTCGCGTGCTCCGGGGGGCCCGATTCGCTGGCGCTCGCGGCCGGCGCCGCGTTCGTGGGCCGCAAGGAGGGCTACCTCACGGGCGCGATCATCGTGGACCACGGCCTGCAGGAGGATTCCGCCGCCGTCGCCGAGCGCGCCGCGGCCGAGGTGCGCAAGGCCGGCATCCATCACGTCTTCGTCGAGAAGGTCACCGTGGGCCGAGAGGGCGGGCTGGAATCCGCCGCGCGCAATGCCCGCTACGCCGCGCTCAACAACCGCATGGACGCCGAGGGCGGGCTGTCTCCCGTGCTGCTCACGGGCCACACCATGGACGATCAGGCGGAGACCGTGCTGTTGGCGCTCGCGCGCGGGTCGGGGGCGCGGGCGCTGGCCGGGATTCCCGCGCGGCGGGGGCGCATCATCCGGCCCATGCTGTCGCTGCGTCGCAAGGACACGGTGGCGGCGTGCCAGGCGCTCGGCCTCGAGCCGTGGCACGACCCCACCAACTACGTCTCGGACGGGCCCAAGCGCTCGGCGGTGCGGGCCAAGGTGATGCCGGCGCTCGTGGACGTGCTCGGACCCGGCGTGGTGTCCGGGCTCGCGCGGTCGGCGGCGCTGCTGCAGGCCGATGCCGACGAGCTCGACCGGCAGGCGCGGTCGGCGATGCGCGCCGGAGGTGCGGCCGGTACGAAGGCTGCTGGCGCATCGGCCGGGCGCAGTGACGCGAGCGAATGGCAGTGCGACATGCTCGCGGCGCTGCCGGACGCGATCCGCTCGCGCATGATCAAGATGCTCGCGGAGAACGCCGGCGCCGGGCCGCTGACCACCGCCCACGTGGTCGCGATCGACCTGCTCGTGACCGGGTTCCGAGGGCAGGGCGGCGTCGCGCTCCCCGGAGGCTACGAGGCGCGGCGCGAATATGGCAGGCTGGTGATCACCCGCCCGAGTCCCCGTCCCTGAGCCTGGACGACCTCGTTTCCGGAAGACGCCGAGGAGCAGCTGTGGAAGCCCAGTACGACATGGACGATTTCACCAAGGTGATCGTCAGCGAGAACGACATCTCCCGCAAGCTCGACACCCTGTCGGCGCAGATCCGCTCGGATTACGAGGGCAAGGACCTGCTGCTGGTCGGCGTGCTGAAGGGCGCGGTCATGGTGATGGCCGACCTCGCGCGCCGCATGCCGCCCTCCGTGCAGATGGACTGGATGGCGGTGTCGTCCTACGGCTCCGGCACCAAGTCCTCCGGCGTGGTGCGGATCCTCAAGGACCTGGACGCGGACCTCACCGGCCGGCACGTGCTGATCGTCGAGGACATCATCGACTCCGGCATCACGCTGCACTGGCTGCTGGGGAACCTGCGCTCGCGCGGCGCCGCCTCCGTCGAGGTCATGACGCTGCTGCGCAAGCCCGACGCCCAGCAGGTCGAGGTCGCCGTCAAGTACCTGGGCTTCGAGATCCCCAACGAGTTCGTGGTGGGCTACGGCCTGGACTACGCGGAGTCGTACCGGACCCTGCCGTTCGTGGCGATCCTGAACCCGCAGGTCTACGGCGACTAGCCTCACCGACGCCGCATCTGCAGCGTTCCTCACGCACATGTGACGAGTGGTGCGCGTGGGCGACATGCGACTGCCTCTCTAGCCTCGACAGCCTCACTCGTCACAACCGTGTGAGCAACGCCCCGCGCCGCCGCGTCCCCAACGCCCCCGGGGTCTCTCGCTTCCCCCATCGGAGCGGGCCGTAGTAGCCATCGTCGAAGGCCGCCGCACATCCTCGGGCGATGGACCCCATTCGAGCACTGCGAGCCGCTGGCGGTGCAGCCCACCGTGCCGCGCTGCTGAGAAGTGGGGTGAGCGAGCGCGCACTCGACCGAGCATGTCGGGAGGGGCTCATTCAACGCCCGTACCGAGGGGTCTACGTCCTCGCTGAAGTCTCCGACGCGAGAGCGTTGGCGTGCTACTTCGGAGGGCGGATTACGTGCGTCAGCGCTGCGGAAGCACATGGGCTCCGTGTGCTCGAACGGCCTTCCGCGGTACACCTGGAACTCCCTTCGGAGCTCGGGCGCAGACGCCGGCCCACCCGCGCGCATGACTCGGTGCGCCTGCATCGGTCGCGCAGCTTTACGGAGGGGCGGGAGCTCGTGTCAACGGCCCGAGCAATCGACATCTCGGTGCACTGCGTCGATGCCATGGCGCAGTTGGTGATGCTCGACCACGCGCTTCGCATCGGCACATGCACGCGGAAGAACATCGCCGCGTTCACTGTGACACCTGGTCCCCGTCGTGCGTGGCTGCTCGCTGCCGTTGATCCGCGGTCCGACTCGGTGTCCGAGACCTGTGCGCGTGTCGCGTTGCGCGCCGCAGGTCTCGACGTGGTGAGCCAGGCCGTGTTCCCGGGAGTCGGCCGGGTGGATCTGCTCGTGGAGGGGCGGGTGGTGGTCGAGTGTGACGGGCGTGACTATCACTCCGATCCCCGTGCGTTCGCAAGGGACCGCGCGCGGGACCGGGAGCTAATCGCTCGAGGGCTCGACGTGCTCCGATTCCCCTACGCCGACACTGTGTACCGTCCGGACCGAGTGGTGAGCGACGTGCGCCGGGCGCTCGATGCGAGTCCGTTGCGCAGGTGATGCGCAGCGTTGCTCACACACCTGGGACGTGTGTGTCTGATGAGACGGGTGAGGTGCTCACAACCACCCCACGCGCCCCGCGCTTCACATCCGTGTGAGGAACGCGTCGCTGGGAAAGGGGGAGGGGGCCGGGCTCGCCTTCAGCGAAACCTTGAAGTCGGCCCATCTCACTGCCGTAGGCTCTACACCACCATGAAAAAGGCACTCACCCTGCGCCGCATCATCCCCCTCATCCTCCTCGCCGTCGTGATCGGCTGGCTGGTGTCGGGGTTGTTCGCGCCCCAAGTCCAGCGCGTCGACACGTCCACCGGCCTCCAGATCCTGGATGCCGAGCTGGTCGAGCAGGCGAAGATCATCGACGGCGACCAGCGCGTGCAGCTCACGCTCGTCGAGAACTGGGCCGAGGAGATCCCGGAGGACGCCCCCGAGGAGTGGGCCGACTACCCGGCGCAGATCGAGTTCTTCTGGACCGCGCCGCAGGGCGAGGAGATCGTCGACGAGGTCAAGGCCGCGGACCCGGAGGGCGGCTACGACTCCGAGGTGCCGCAGTCCAGCATCTGGTCGACCCTGGCCTTCACGTTCCTGCCGATCCTGCTGCTGGTCGCGCTGTTCTGGTTCCTGATGTCGAGCATGCAGGGCGGCGGAGGCCGGCTCATGCAGTTCGGCAAGTCCAAGGCCTCGCTGGTCACCCCGGACACCCCGACCGTCAAGTTCGACGACGTCGCGGGCGTCGAGGAGGCCGTGGACGAGCTCCGCGAGATCGAGGAGTTCCTCGAGAACCCGGAGAAGTTCCAGGCCGTGGGCGCCAAGATCCCCAAGGGCGTGCTGCTGTACGGCCCCCCGGGAACCGGAAAGACGCTGATCGCCCGCGCCGTCGCGGGCGAGGCCGGCGTGCCGTTCTTCCACATCTCCGGATCCGACTTCGTCGAGATGTTCGTGGGAGTGGGCGCCAGCCGTGTGCGCGACCTTTTCGAGCAGGCCAAGAAGAACGCCCCGGCGATCATCTTCGTCGACGAGATCGATGCGGTGGGTCGCCACCGCGGCGCCGGCATGGGCGGCGGCCACGACGAGCGCGAGCAGACCCTCAACCAGATGCTGGTCGAGATGGACGGCTTCGACGCCACCACCAACGTCATCATGATCGCGGCGACCAACCGCCCCGACATCCTCGACCCCGCACTGCTGCGCCCGGGCCGGTTCGACCGCCAGGTGGGCGTCGACGCTCCCGACCTCAAGGGCCGCCAGAAGGTGCTCGAGGTGCACGCCAAGGGCAAGCCCATCTCTCCCGAGGTCGACCTGACGCTCATGGCCCGCCGCACCCCCGGCTTCACGGGCGCGGACCTCGCGAACGTCCTCAACGAGGCCGCCCTGCTCACCGCACGAAGGGACCTCAAGCTCATCGGCCCCTCCGAGCTCGACGAGGCCGTGGACCGCGTGATCGCCGGACCCCAGAAGCGCACGCGCATCATGAACGACCACGACAAGGCCGTGACCGCGTACCACGAGGGCGGTCACGCCCTGGTGGCGGCGGCCATGAACCACACGGACCCGGTCACCAAGGTGACGATCCTGCCCCGGGGCCGCGCGCTCGGCTACACGATGGTGATGCCGCAGGAGGACCGCTACTCGAAGACCCGCAACCAGCTGCTCGACAACCTCGCCTACGCGATGGGCGGACGCGTCGCGGAGGAGCTCGTGTTCGGCGACCCGTCCACCGGCGCGTCCAACGACATCCAGCAGGCGACCGAGATCGCCAAGCAGATGGTCACCGAGTACGGCATGTCGCAGGACGTGGGCTCCGTGCGGCTGGCCGGCAGCTCCGGAGAGGTCTTCATGGGCCGCGACATGGGCCACGGGCGCGACTACTCCGAGAACCTCGCGGCCAAGGTCGACGCCGAGGTCCGCGGCCTCATGGACCGGGCGATGGAGGAGGCCACCAAGGCGCTGCAGGCCAACCGCGGCGTGCTGGACGCGCTCGCGGCCGAGCTCCTCGAGAAGGAGACCCTTAACGAGACCGAGCTCGCGGAGATCTTCACCAAGGTCAAGCCGGTCGCGCGGCGCAAGCACTGGGTGAGCGGCGACTGGGCGCCCAAGACCGCGCCCCGCAAGAAGCCGGTCACCGCGCCGCCGCCGCCCAAGGAGGAGCCCAAGGATTCGCTCCCCACCGAGTCGGACGCGCCCACAGACGTCCCCGCCGACGCCACCCCCGACAACCCGGTCTCCGGCGACAACCAGTAGCGAGACGCGCATGAGCGAGGACAGCGACAAGAAGCGCACCAGCCAAGCGGCCGATGCGCGGGCCGGGCAGTCCGTCCCGCCCGCCTTGCGGGCGGCGGAGGCCCCGCGCGTGGACGAGGAGCCGGCCCGGGCATCGGCGGCAGGCGCGATCGACCAGCCGCGCGCCGAGGCCGCGGTGCGAGAGCTGCTGATCGCGATCGGGGAGGACCCGGACCGCGACGGGCTGCGGGACACCCCGGGCCGTGTGGCGCGCGCGTACGAGGAGTTCTTCGCCGGACTGTCGCAGACCCCCGAAGACGTGCTGAGCGCGGTCTTCGAGCTGGGCCACGAGGAGATGATCCTGGTCAAGGACATCGAGCTGTACTCGATGTGCGAGCACCACCTGGTGCCGTTCCACGGCGTGGCCCACGTGGCCTACATCCCTGGTGAGGACGGCCGCATCACGGGACTGAGCAAGTTGGCTCGCTTGGTTGAGATGTACGCGCGCCGCCCGCAGGTCCAGGAGCGGCTCACCACGCAGGTGGCGGACGCCCTCGTCGAGCACCTGGGCGCGCGTGGCGTCATCGTGGTGGTCGAGGCCGAGCACCTGTGCATGTCCATGCGCGGCATCCGCAAGCCCGGTTCCCGCACCGTGACCAGCGCGGTCCGCGGCGTGATGCGCGACGGCGCCACCCGCGCCGAGGCCATGAGCCTCATCGTCGGAAAGTAGCGCGCCGTGACCCTCGTGATGGGGATCCTCAACGTCACCCCGGACAGCTTCAGCGACGGCGGTGAATGGGATACGGCCGATGCGGCCATCGCCAAGGGCCTCTCGCTCGCCCAGGAGGGTGCGGACATCGTGGACGTGGGCGGTGAGTCCACGCGTCCCGGCGCCGAGCGCGTCGAGCCCGGCGAGGAGGTCACCCGCGTGCTGCCCGTCATCGAGGCGCTCGCGGGCGAGGGCGTCACCGTGTCCGTCGACACCATGCGGGCGCGCACGGCGCGGGCCGCGGTCGATGCGGGCGCGCGGATCGTCAACGACGTCTCGGGCGGCCTCGCGGACCCCGACATGGCGCGGATCGTCGCCGAGCTCGAGTGCGACTACGTCGCGATGCACTGGCGCGCGCACAGCACCGAGATGAACGAGTGGGCCCACTACGACGACGTGGTGCGCGAGGTGCGTGACGAGCTCGCGGCCCGCGTGGGCGCGCTGGTCGCGGCCGGGATTGCGCCCGCGCGGATCATCCTGGACCCCGGGCTGGGCTTCGCCAAGGTGGGGGACAGCAACTGGGACCTGCTCGCGCACCTGGACGTCTTCGAGCAGCTCGGGGCCGGCCACCGGCTGCTGGTGGGCGCCTCGCGCAAGCGGTTCCTGGGCGCGGCCATTGCTCGCGCAGGTGAGGAGCAGGGAGACCCGGCCCCCGCATCGGCCCGCGACCACGCGACCACCGCGATCACGACCATGTGCGCCCAGCAGGGCGTGTGGGCGGTGCGCGTGCACGATGCCAGGGCCGCTCGCGACGCGGTTCAGGTCGTGTCCGCTTGGCAGAACGCCCGCGAGAGGCAACGATGAGGCTATGAGCGCAGCAGCGAGGCCATACGTCAAGGACGGTATCGAGTTCGACCAGATCGCCGTGCGCGGCATCCGCGTCCAGGGCTTTCACGGCGTGTACGCGAACGAGCGCGAGGACGGGCAGCTGTTCTTCGCGGACGTGGTCGCGCACGTCAACACCCGAGCGGCCGCGTCGAGCGACGACGTGTCGCGCACCATCAACTACTCGGACATCGCGGACCGCACCGCAGAGATCCTCGCCGGGTCCCCGTTCCAGCTCATCGAGGCCGTCGCCGAGCACATCGCGCGCGAGCTGCTCGAGATCCAGGGGATCGGCTGCGTGGACGTGACGGTGCACAAGCCGCAGGCGCCGCTGCACGTCGAGTTCAAGGACGTCACCATCACCATCCGCCGCGACCGGCGCGACGGGTCGCTGTCCGCGGACAAGCGCATCGGCTCGTCGGCGGGATTCTCGGACGACCCGCTGGACCCGGAGAGCGGGCCGGCGCGCGACCGGATGGACGAGCGGCCCCCGCAGCCCGTGGGCGCGGTCATCGCGCTGGGCGGCAACCTCGGCGACGTCGAGCCCGTGTTCCGGGACACTCTCGCGGCGCTGCACCGCATCACCGGCATCGAGATGCGCGCCGCGTCGCCGCTGTTCAGGACCGCTCCCGAGGGCGGCGTGGACCAGCCCGACTACTTGAACGCCGTCGCGCGCATCGAGACCATGCTGTCCCCGCGCGAGCTGCTCGCGGCGTGCCACGGCGTCGAGATGCTGCACGGCCGCGACCGCTCCGTGCCGCGTGCGTCGCGCACCCTCGACCTCGACATCATCAGCTACGACGGCGTGACCGGCGAGAGCGAGGACCTCACGCTCCCGCACCCGCGCGCGCATCAGCGGGCGTTCGTGCTGGTGCCGTGGTCCTACATGGAGCCCGATGCGGTGCTCGAGCCGCATGGCCGCGTCATGGACATGGCCCGCCAGCTGAGCACCGAGGGACTGACCATGGTCGCGCCCGAGTGGCCTCACGTGCCCGCGCCCGATGCGCTCGGGTCGGTTCCGCCCGTGCAGTCCGCGGAGTTCGCCCCCGAGCAGCAGTCCGACTGGTCCGATCCCGTCGGCTCGTACGAGGAGTCGGGCCAGCAGGAGCAGCACGGCCAGCACGAGCAGCACGGCCAGCAGGACCAGTACGGCCAGCCCGAGCACCAGGCCCAGCCGGAACAGTACGGCCAGCCGGAACAGCCCCGCTGGGAGCCCGGCGCCGGTCCCTCCGGTTCGCAGTAGCCGCCAGCCTTGTCGTATCTGACGTGGCAGCGCCTCACGTTCGTGGGGCTGTGCGCCGTGGCCCTCGCGTGGCTGGTGACGGACGTGATGGAGCGCGGCGGCGCGACCCCCGAGACCGTGCCCTGGACCGTGTTCGTGGTGTGCGTGGCCGCCGGCGCGTTCGCGCTGTGGAGGGGCTGGCAGGTGCGCCGCTACCTCAAGGGCGACAAGCCGGACCTGGATGGGATGGCCGCGGCCCGCACCGCGGTGCTCGCGCAGGCGTGCGCGTACGGAGGCGCGATCCTGGTGGGGGCGTTCCTCGGCTACGCGCTCGGACTCGCCGACCAGTGGTCGCATGCGCCCCGGCGCGACGTGATCGTCTCCGCGCTGCTGGGCGCCCTCGCGGGCGCGGCGCTGCTCACGTCCGGGGCGGTGGCGGAGCACTGGTGCCGTCACGGCGGCGACGATGAGGACCGCGGCGAACCCTCCGCAGCCTGACCTGCCCCCGCCCGGCAAGGCCCCCGGCACGCCCTCCGGCGCGCGTCGCGTCCGCCACGGCTGGCAGACTGGAGCCATGACCTGGTTCGAGCCCGACGACACCTCCTGGCAGTACGTGTCCCGCAAGTTGATCCCCGCACGCCTCATCACCATGGGCGCCGTGCTGGGGCTGCCGCTGATCGGCCTGATCGTGCTCGGCGCGCTCACCAGCGCGTGGGTGTGGATCGGCGCGGGCGCGGTGCTGATCGCGATGCTGTGGAGCGCCTGGGTGATCGTCCGTCAGGTGACCGCGCACGCGTGGGCCGAGCGCGAGGACGACCTGGTGGTCAAGCGCGGGCGGCTGTTCCGCTCTGTGACCGTGGTGCCGTACGGCCGCATGCAGTACGTCGAGGTCGAGTCCGGGCCGCTCGCCCGCGCCTTCGGCATCGCGCGCGTGCAGCTCCACACCGCCTCCCCTGGCACCGACGCCAACATCGCGGGCGTGCCCGAGGCGGAGGCCGCGCGACTGCGCGACCGGCTCTCCTCGCGCGGCGAAGCGCAGCTGGCGGGGCTGTGACCGGCGAGAGCGAACCCACCGGCGACGGGGCCCCCGAGCAGACCGCTCCGCGCATCGTCTACCGCGCCCCGCGCGAGTGGAAGCGGGTCCACCCCATCTCGCCGCTGCTCGGCGGCTGGGCCGTGCTGGGTGTGGTCGGCTCGATCATGCTCTACAACTACGCGCCCAACTGGGCCGGTCCCGACGAGGGCATGGTCGAGCTCGCGGAGACCCTCACGAGCTCGCTGGGCTGGTTCGCCCTCGGCGCCGTCGTGATCTTGGCCCTGACGCTCGGCGCGGGCTACCTCCAGTGGCGCGTCAACATGTACCGGCTCGGCGACGAGGCCGTGCAGCAGCGCAAGGGGATCCTGTTCCGCCAGCAGCGCCAGGCGCGGCTCGACCGCCTGCAGGCCGTGGACGTGGTGCAGCCGCTGCTCGCGCGATTCTTCGGCTTCGCGGAGCTCCGCATCGAGGTCGCGGGCGGCGAGAACTCCGGGATCGTCCTCGAATACCTGAGGCTGGGCGACGCGGAGGCGATGCGCAACGAGCTGCTCGCGCTCGCGGCCGGCGTCAAGCGCGCCAAGGCCGCGGGGCAGGAGGCGACGGTGGACGCCGTCGCGGGTTCCGGCACTGCGGCCGATGCTGGGGCGGCCGACGCGGACAAGGCGTCACTTCGCGACATCGCGGGCATGCCCGCGGGGGATGTCGAGACGCAGGCGGCTCCCGAGCGCGAGATCTACGCGGTGCCGCTGTCCAGGCTCGCGCTGTCGATCGTGCTGACCGGGCCGTTCATCTTCCTGGTGTCGCTGCCGATCATCGTCGGGCTCGCAGTGCTGCTACTTCCGCTGGACCTGGACGACGTGGTCGCCATGACCATCGGCGCCGGGCTGTTCACCGTCCTGCCAGCGGTCTTCGGACTGCTGGGATTCTTCTGGTCGCGGCTCAACTCCGGATTCGGCTTCAAGGCGGCGCTGTCTCCCGACGGGATCCGGCTGCGCCACGGCGCCCTCGAGACCCGCCGTCAGACCGTGCCGCCCGGCCGGGTCCAGGCGGTCCGGTTCCAGCAGACGCTGCTGTGGCGGCGCAAGGACTGGTGGCGCGTCACCATCAACGTGGCGGGCTACCAGGACGAACAGGAGAACGTGTCGACCCTGCTGCCCGTGGGCAGTCGGCAGGACGCGCTCACCGCGCTGTGGCTGGTGCTGCCGGACCTGGGCGACCCCGACCCCGCCGGCACCGTGTCGACCGCGCTGTCCGGAACCGGCGACGAGCACGGGTTCACGGCCTCCTCGACGCGCGCGCGGCTGTTCGACCCGATCCAGTGGCGACAGCGCGGCGTGCGCGCCACCGACCGCGCGCTGATGATCCGCCGCGGACGGCTGTCGCGAGAGATGTTCGTCGTGCCGCACGAGCGCACCCAGTCGCTGCAGCTCCGGCAGGGCCCGTGGGAGAAGCGGCGTGGCCTCGCCTCGTTCGTGGTCCACTCGACCAACGGTCCGGTGAAGCCCGTCGCGGAGCACCTGGACGTGGAGGACGGGATCGCGCTGCTCGAGTCGCAGTCCAAGCGCGCGGCCGAGGGCCGGCGCCGCCAGACACCCGAGCAGTGGATGTCGGCGGTGGGGATCAGTGAGTAGGCCCGGCCGCCTGGCCGTGGGAGTGCTCGGGGCCGGCCGCGTGGGCGCGGTGCTGGGCGCGGCGCTGCGGCGCGCGGGCCACGAGGTCGTGGGCGCCACGGGAGTGTCCGAGGAGTCCCGCGACCGCATCGACGCGCTGCTGCCGGGCGTGCCCGTGGTCGAACCCGACGCGCTGGTCCGGCAGGCCGACCTGGTGCTGCTGACCGTGCCGGACGATTCGATCCACGCCGTGACCGCCGGCCTGGCATCGCTGGGCGCGTGGCGCGCCGGGCAGATCGTGGTGCACACCTCGGGCCGCTACGGCACCGAGGCGCTGGCCGATGCGACCGCCGCCGGTGCGCTGCCGCTCGCGATCCACCCGGCGATGACCTTCACCGGCACCTCCCTGGACCTGGACCGCCTGACGGACGCCGTGTTCGCGGTGTCCGCCCCCGCACCGGTGCTGCCCATCGCCCAGGCGCTGGTGGTCGAGATGGGCGGCGAGCCGCTGGTGATCGAGGACTCGGCCAGGCCCGCGTATCACGCGGCCCTCGTGCACGGAGCGAACCACGTGGTGACGGCCGTGACGCAGGCCGGCGCGCAGCTCGCGCGCATCGGCGTCGAGGAGCCCGGGCGCGTGCTCGGCCCGCTCGTGCACGCCTCCGTCGAGGGCGCGCTGGCCGATGCCCCCGGCGCGGTCGCGTCGCTCACCGGACCGGTGGTGCGTGGCGACGCCGGCACCGTCGCCGCCCATCTGGCCGCGCTCGCGGGTCAGGTGGAGATGCTTCACGCCTACCGGGCCATGGCGCGCGCGACCGCGGATCTCGCACTGTCCGGAGGGCGCATCGGCCCCGCGGCGTATGCCGACATCATCGCGACCCTGGGGGTGGACACGTGAGGCTCGCCTCGACCGCCGCCGAGCTGCCCGAGCGCCCGCGCGAGGGCACGCGCGCCGTCGTCATGACCATGGGTGCGCTGCACGAGGGACACCTCGCGCTAGTGCGCCGCGCCAACGAGATCGCGGAACAGGTCATCGTGACCATCTTCGTGAACCCGCTGCAGTTCAACGACCCGTCCGACCTGGAGCGCTACCCCCGCACCCTCGAGGCGGACTGCGCGCTGCTCGAGGCCGAGGGGGTGGACGCCGTCTTCGCCCCGTCTGTCGAGGAGATGTACCCGGGCGGCGACCCCGTCGTGACGGTCAGCGCCGGGAGGATCGGCGACGTGTTCGAGGGCGCCCGCCGGCCCGGTCACTTCGACGGCGTGCTCACCGTGGTCCTCAAGCTCCTGCACCTGACCGCGCCCGACGTCGCGCTGTTCGGCGCCAAGGACGCTCAGCAGGTGATCGCGGTGCGCGCCATGGTGCGCGACCTGGCCGTGCCCGTCCGGATCGAGGCCGTTCCGACCATCCGCGACGCCGACGGACTGGCGCTCAGCTCGCGCAACGTGCACCTGAGCTCTCAGGATCGCGAGGCAGCGCTGGCCCTGTCCCGAGCCCTCGCGGCCGCGGAGGCGGCCGCCCGGAATGGCGACCCGGCCCCGGACGTTGTCCGCACCGGGATGGACGTGCTGACCGACGCAACCCGCGCATCGGCCGGTGTGGCGGTGGACTACTTCGCCGCGCTGGACCCGCGCACCGCTCACGAGGTGCCCGCCGATCATCGCGGCGAGGCGGTGGTCGCGGTCGCCGCCACGGTGGGCGGAACACGACTCATCGACAACAAGACCGTCCTCATCGACCTGGAAGGACGCCCATGACTTCGCTGCAGCGCACCATGATGATCTCGAAGATTCATCGCGCCACCGTGACGCAGGCCGACCTGCACTACGTGGGCTCGATCACCATCGACGCCACGCTGATGGAGAGCGCGGACCTGCTCCCCGGGCAGCAGGTGGACGTCGTGGACGTGACCAACGGCGCGCGGCTGACCACCTATGCGATCCCCGGTGCCCCCGACACGGGGCAGATCTGCATCAACGGGGCCGCCGCCCACCTGGTGAACCCCGGCGACACCATCATCGTCATCGCGTACGGGTCGCTCGCGGACGCCGAGGCGCGCACGTTCGAGCCGCACGTGGTGTTCGTGGACGGCGACAACGGGATCCTGCAGGAGTGCGACGATCCCGGCTCGGTGCCCGACGGCTACGGCCTCGAGCGCTCGGGCGTCCCGGTGCACGAGTTCCACGAGAAGGGCTGGGACGCCTTCCGGTCCTGAGCCGCCCCGCTCCCGCCCCGCTCCACCGCTTTCTCCGTACCGTCCCGAACATCCTGAGACGCGGCGCGCCGTCGTCGTGGGCCGCTAAAGGTTCGTCGGCGGAGTGTCGAGTCCGTCGATGTTCGGGAGGGCCCGCGTAGGGGGAGGGGACGGGCGCGAGGACAGGCGCCGGTAGGTTGACCCCATGACCTCGTTCGTGCGCCGGCTCGCCGCCCCGCCGCCCGGCTGGACCATCAACGCCGACGTGATCGTGGTCGGCTCCGGCATCGCCGGCCTCACCGCCGCCCTCGAGCTGCGCGCCAAGGTGGACCGCGTGCTCGTGGTCACCAAGGGCGAGCTGAGCTCGGGCTCCACTGTGTGGGCGCAGGGCGGGATCGCCGCGGCGCTGCACCCCGAGGACACCCCCGACGAGCACCTGCAGGACACGCTCGTGGCTGGCGCGGGGCTGTGCTCCGAATCCGCCGTGCGCACGCTCGTCACCGAGGGGCCGGACCGGGTGCGCGAGCTGGTGGGCAGGGGCGCGAACTTCGACACCGGCCCCGACGGCGGCATCACTCTCACGCGCGAGGGCGGTCACATGCGGGACCGGATCGCGCACGCCGGCGGCGACGCGACGGGCGCGGAGATCTCTCGCGCGCTCATCGCCCAGCTCGCGGCCGTGGAGAACGATCCTGGCATCGAGGTGATCGAGCACGCGATGGTCGTGGACCTGTTGACGGCGGCGCCGGACGGGGACGGCCGCCCCGGCCCGGTGTGCGGCGTGACGCTGCACATCATCGGCGAGGGCTCCCGCGACGGCGTAGGCGCCGCGCTCGCCAAGTCCGTGATCCTCGCCACCGGCGGCATCGGCCAGGTGTTCCGTTCGTCGACCAACCCCGCCTCCGCGACGGGGGACGGGCTCGCGGCGGCGCTGCGCGCGGGGGCCGCGATCGCCGACCTCGAGTTCGTCCAGTTCCACCCCACCGTGCTGTGGCAGGGCTCCGCCGCGCGCGGTCAGCAGCCGCTGATCTCCGAGGCTGTCCGCGGAGAGGGCGCGCACCTGCTCAACGCGACGGGCGAGCGATTCATGGTCGACCGCCACGCGCTGGCGGAGCTCGCGCCCCGCGACGTGGTGAGCAAGGGCATCGTGGCGATGATGGAGGACGAGGGCTCCGAGAACGTCTTCCTCGACTGCCGCCACCTGGGATCCACGTTCGTCAAGGAGCGCTTCCCCACGATCTGGGAGCGGCTTCAGGAGCGCGGCATCGACATGGGGCGCGACCTCATCCCCGTCGCTCCCGCGCAGCACTATCACTCGGGCGGCATCCTCACCGACCTGCGCGGCCGGTCCACCCAGGCGGGCCTGTACGCGATCGGCGAGGCCGCGTGCACCGGCGTGCACGGCGCGAACCGGCTCGCCTCCAACTCCCTCCTCGAGGGCCTGGTCTTCGCTTCCCGCGCAGCGGCCGATGCGGCAGGGGCGGTGGCAGGCGGCGTGGTCACCCAGCGGGAGCCGGTCGAGCGCTCGGGGCCGCCCGCGCTCGTGCCAGCCACGGCGCGACCGCAGATCCAGTCCGCGGCTCACCGCGGCGCCGGTCCCGTGCGGACGGCCGCGGGTCTCGAGCGGGCGATCGACAGGCTCGCGACCCTGCGCGCGAAGTTCCGCGCGGACGCCCTGCGCACGGCCACGCCCCAGACGGCCGAGTGGGAGACCAGCAACATCCTGGCGGTCGCCTCGGTGCTGGCCGCCGTCGCGCTCGAGCGCGATGAGACGCGCGGCGGGCACCTGCGGGAGGACTTTCCCGAGACGGACGACGAGCGGTGGCGGATGCGGCTGGCGGCGACGCTGGGTCCCGACGGCGAGCTGTCGCTGATGCGCGCCCCGCTCGACCTGGGCTGACGGCGGCCCGAGGCTGCTCGCGCCTGCTCACACACGCGCCTGCTCACACACGCGCCTGCTCACACACGCGCCTGCTCACACACGTGCTTACTCACACACGGTGGCGCGTCGGCCAATGCCGTGCCGCGCCACCGCGTGGAGTCCCCCAGCGCTCATCGGCCGACGAACGCGCCTCGCGCCACGACGTTATCGCGAGGATGTGACATCTGTCACTACTTGCGTGTCAACCCGTGAGCGGTCGTCGTCCCGCCCGGCAATAGGGTGGTGGTCGTGACCATGCCAGAAGACCTGCCCCAGGACCGTCGGCTGCGCGCCTCGTGGCTCGCCTCATCCGTGGGGGAGGCGCTCGACGAGGACCTCGGCCCCGGACCGGGCCGCGACGTCACCACGCAGGCCACCATCCCGGCCGACGCCCAGGTGACGGGCCGGATCGTGGTGCGCGAGCCCGGCGTGATCGCGGGGCTGCCGGTCATCGCCGAGGCCCTGGGCCAGGTGGCCGAGCGGCTGGGCCTGCCGGTGCCGATCGTGCAGCTGCGCGCCGCCGACGGGGACCGGCTCGACGCCGGCGCGGCGGTCGCCGAGATCGCGGGCGCCGGGCACGTGCTGCTGATCGCCGAGCGCACCATGCTGAACTTCCTGTCCCGCGCATCGGGCATCGCGACGCACACGCGCCAGTGGGCCGACGCCCTCGAGGGCACGGGCGCGCGCGTGCTCGACACCCGCAAGACCACGCCGGGCCTGCGCGAGCTCGAGAAGTACGCGGTGCGCGCCGGCGGCGGCACCAACAAGCGGTTCGGGCTTTTCGACTGCGCGATGGTCAAGGACAACCACATCGTCGCGGCGGGATCGGTGGCGGCCGCGATACGCGCGATCCAGCGGGCCTTCCCCGACGTTCCCATCCAGGTCGAGGTGGAGAGCGAGGAGCAGGCGCGTGAGGCGATCGGTGCCGGCGCGAGGTTCCTGATGCTCGACAACATGGCGCCCGCCGCGATGCGCGCGCTGGTGCAGACGGTGCGGGAGCTGGAGCCCGGCGTGCGCCTCGAGGCCACCGGCGGGCTGACGCTGAGCGGCGCTCGTGAGGTCGCCGAGACCGGCGTCGACTTCCTGTCCGTGGGCGCGCTGACCCACTCGAGCCCCATCCTGGACCTCGCGCTCGACCTGAGCTGACCGGAACGCGCGCGGCCGAGCCGGCGAGCGCATCGGCCGCACTCGCCCCGGCCCTTCAACTGCGAACCACGTGCGAGCGCGACACCCCGCAGGCGCCCCGCGCATCGGCCCTCTCGCCAGCGTGTCGCGAGAGAAAGTGGTTCGGAGTGTTGGGGGTGGGCGCCCGGGTAGCCTAGAGGGCGTGACTGACGCCCATGACACCACCCCTGACGACGTTCCCGAGCAGATGCGGGTGCGGCGCGCCAAGCGCGACCGCATCATCGCCGCGGGCGGGCAGGCGTACCCCGTCTCCGTGCCGCGCACCCACGAGATCGCGGACGTCAAGCGCGAGTACGAGCGGCTCGAGACCGGCGAGGAGACCCAGGACGTGGTGGGCGTCGCCGGCCGCGTGGTGTTCGTGCGCAACACCGGCAAGCTGTGCTTCGCGACGATCCAGGACGGCGCGGGGGAGCGCCTGCAGATCATGCTGAGCCTCGCCGAGGTGGGCGAGGAGTCGCTGGCCGCGTTCAAGGCCGACGTCGACCTGGGCGACCACCTGTTCGCGCACGGCCGCGCCATCAAGTCGCGTCGAGGCGAGGTCTCGGTATTCGCGGACGAATGGCAGATCGCGGCCAAGGCGCTGCGCCCATTGCCGGTGCTGCACAAGGACCTCGCGGAGGACACGCGAGTGCGCCAGCGCTACGTCGACCTGATTGCGCGCCCGGTGGCGCGGGACATGGTGAGGAACCGCGCGTCCGTGATGAGGAGCCTGCGCGAGTCGCTGCATTCGCGCGGATTCATCGAGATTGAGACGCCCATGCTTCAGACCCAGCATGGCGGCGCCGCGGCCCGGCCTTTCATGACGCACATGAATGCTTTCGACATCGACCTGTTCCTGCGCATCGCCCCGGAGCTCTTTCTCAAGCGCGCCGTGGTCGGGGGAATCGAGAAGGTCTTCGAGATCAACCGCAACTTCCGAAACGAGGGCGCGGACTCGTCGCATTCTCCGGAATTCTCGATGCTCGAGGCGTACGAGGCCTACGGCGACTACGACACCATGGCCACGCTCACCCGCGAACTGATCCAGGGAGCGGCGAGCGACGTGTTCGGCACCCAGGTCGTGACCCTGGCCGACGGCGAGGAGTACGACCTGTCGGGCCAGTGGGCCGAGCTCACCATGTACGGGTCGCTGTCCCAGGCTCTCGGCGAGGAGGTGACGCCCGCCACGACTGTCGAGCAGTTGCAGCGCTGGTGCGACGCGGCCGAGGTATCGGTGGATCCCAAGCGCGCCAATCACGGCAAGCTGGTCGAGGAGCTGTGGGAGCACTACGTGGGCGAGACGCTCACGGCGCCGACCTTCGTCCGCGACTTTCCCGTGGAGACCAGCCCGCTCACCAGGGACCACCGTGTGCACGAGGGGATCGTCGAGAAGTGGGACCTGTACGTGCGCGGCTTCGAGCTCGCGACCGCGTACTCCGAGCTCGTGGACCCGGTGGTGCAGCGCGAGCGGTTCCATCAGCAGGCGCGGATGGCCGCCCAGGGCGACGATGAGGCGATGAGCCTCGACGAGGACTTCCTCACCGCGATGGAGCACGCGATGCCCCCCGCCGGCGGCATGGGCATGGGCATGGACCGCCTGCTCATGGCCCTCACGGGACTCGGCATCCGCGAGACCATCACGTTCCCGCTCGTCAAGCCCACGGAGGACTGACTCATGGAGTGGTTTCCCCCCGACTGGATTCCGGACGGCTGGATTCCGGTCGCCGCGGGAATCATCCCGAGCATCGGCGTGGGCCTGCTGTTCTGGCTCGCGATGCGGGCGGTGCTGCGCGCCGACCGCAATGAACGCACGGCCCTCGCGCAGAGCGGTGGCGAGAAATCGGATGCCGAACCGCGCCCGGAAGGCGATGCGAGCGACGGCGGTCGCCCGGCGTAATTCGCCCCGCACGAACGTTCTTCGAGGCATTTCGTCAAACAATTCCAAACCTTCTCACAAGCGCGAATGTTTGTGGATTTGACGCGAAACGTAAGCGCGTGTGATTCTTAGCGAACCGCTTGAGAAAGGGTGGAAGATGGCACAGAAGGTACAAGTCGTCCTCGTCGATGATGTCGACGGTGGCGAGGCTAGCGAAACCGTGAGTTTCTCGATTGAGAATGTCTCGTATGAGATAGATCTCTCCGAGCAGCACGCGGAGCAGTTGCGCAAGGACTTTGAAAAGTGGACCACGCAGGCTCGGCGGGTGACGAGCAAGCGCGGCGGCTCCTCGCGAGCGCGACGGTCCGACTCGTCGAAGGTGCGGGCGTGGGCCAAGGCCCACGGCTACGAGGTATCGGAGCGCGGGCGCATCTCGTCCGAGATCCGCGAGGCCTACTCCAAGGCCAACTAGTTCGACCACGCAGCGCGGCCCCGTCCTTCCCGGGCGGGGCCGCGCTTGCGTCCAAGGAGCGATGATGAGCAACGCGATTCCCGAGGTCTCCGCGCAGGGCGCGGTCTGGTGGGGCACCTACCCGGAGGCCGGGCTCGGCACCCCCACCGGCGTGGGCGAGGGCCTGTGGCGACAGACGGCGGACGATGCGCGCCTCGCCCTCGAGCTGCCCGCACCTTCCTTTCTGGTCGCCCACCCCGACCACGCGATCGTGTATGCGGTGAGCGAGACGGACAGCAGCGAGGTCCACGCGATCGACGTGAGCGACCCCGAGTCCCCGCGGGTGGCCGCGAGCATCCGCACCGACGGCGCCTCCGGCTGCCATCTGCTGCTGAGCGCCGACGCCCGGGTCCTCTACGTGTCGCACTACGCCAGCGGCGACCTCGCAGTCGTGCTGTTGGGCGAGGACGGGCTGCCGACGCTGGACGAGCCGGCCCAGATGTTCGGCCACGAGGGCTCCGGCCCGCGCGAGGACCGCCAGGAGGCCCCTCACGCGCACTCCGCCGGATTCGGCCCCGGCGGCCACCACGTGCTCGTCGCGGACCTCGGCACGGACGAGCTGCGCCGCTACGCGATCACGGACGGCGGGCTGCTCGAGGACCACGGCGTCGCGGTCACGCTGGCGCCGGGGGCGGGACCGCGCCACTTCGTGGTCCGCGGCGAGTGGATCTACGTGCTGTGCGAACTCGACCACCGCCTGCGTGCGCTGCGATGGGACTCCGGGTCCGGCACCGCCGAGGTGGTGTTCGACATCGCCAGCACCACCGCCGAGCGCCGCACGGGCAACGACCTCTACGACTCCCATGTGCTGCTGGCCGACGACGCCACGCTGCTGGCCGGCGTGCGCGGGGCCGACGTGATCGCCGTCATCGACCTGTCTCCCGAGGGCGAGCCGCGCTACCGCGGCAGCTTCGACGCGGGCGAGTGGCCGCGTCACTTCGCCGTGGTGGGCGACCGCCTGCACGTGGGCGCCGAGCGCGGTCACGAGGTCCGCACCTACGCGCTCGCCGACGTGCTGTCGCTCGCACCCGAGCCCGAGGTGGGCCACATCGCCACGCTGCCGTACGTCTCGGCCCCGCTGCCGAGCCCCGCCTGCGTGGTCCCCCACCCGAACTAGGCAACTCACGACTGCGTGTCTCGTCGCGCGCCGGCCTGGAGGCACGTCATGTACACAGCCCGCACCCAGGCGGCGTCGTTGAGGAAGAATCTGTACCCGCACCCGCCGGGACCGTAGGCCCACAGCCCGGCCCGCGCATCGGCGCTAGGCTGGAAACATGACCTACACACTGATCCTGCTCCGCCACGGCGAGAGCGAATGGAACGCAAAGAACCTGTTCACCGGCTGGGTCGACGTGCCCCTCAACGACAAGGGCTGGGGCGAGGCCGTGCGCGGCGGAGAGCTGCTCAAGGCCGAGGGCGTGCTGCCCGACGTGGTGCACACTTCGCTGCTGCGCCGCGCGATCATGACCGCGAACCTCGCCCTCGACTCGGCTGACCGTCACTGGATCCCCGTCAAGCGCGACTGGCGCCTCAACGAGCGTCACTACGGCGACCTGCAGGGCAAGAACAAGGCCGAGACCCTCGAGCAGTTCGGCGAGGAGAAGTTCATGACCTGGCGCCGCTCGTATGACGTGCCGCCGCCGGAGATCTCCGCCGACAACGAGTACTCGCAGGAGGGCGACCCCCGCTACGCCGGCGAGCCGACCCCCAAGACCGAGTGCCTCAAGGACGTGCTCGAGCGCGCCCTGCCGTACTGGGACAAGGCGATCGTGCCGGACCTCAAGGACGGCAAGACGGTCATGGTCGCGGCGCACGGCAACTCGCTGCGCGCGATCATCAAGTACCTCGACGGCATCGGCGACGACGAGATCGTGGGCGTCAACGTGCCCACCGGCATCCCGCTGGTGTACGAGCTCGACGAGGAGACCCTGAAGCCCGTCAAGGCCGGCGGCACGTACCTCGACGCGGACGCCGCCGCCGCGGCCATCCAGGCGGTCGCGAACCAGGGCAAGAAGTAAGGACGGTCGGTCACCCTCTCATCGCGTGGCCGAACAAGACGGGCCCCCTGCCAGCACTGGCAGGGGGCCCGCCTGCGTTCATGCGGCCGATGCGGGGGCCGGCTCAGCGGTGGCGCGCACCGTGGGCACGGACCAGGGGCGCGAGCGTCAGTGCCGAACCTGCACGCGTGGCGTCATCACTGATGATTCCGACGACCATCAGTCGAGAGCCCTCGGGCGCCCGAGGGGTGGGCGCGGACCGGGGGAGTGCGGCGAAGGGTTAGATGCGGCCGCGCTCACCGGTGAGATCGCCGGTGACCAAGTACACGATGCGCCGCGAGACGCTCACGGCGTGGTCGCCGAACCGCTCGAAGAAGCGGGCGAGGAGGCTGATGTCGAGGGTCTCCTGCGCGCTGCCGGAGTAGTCGTCGGCGAGCATGGTCTTGTACGCCTGCGCGTGGAGCTGGTCGAGGGCGTCGTCGTCGGAGACGATCTGCGCGGCGAGGTTGAGGTCGCGGGTCTCGAGCAGCTCGATGACCTCGGTCGCGGCCTTCTTGGCGGCCTCGGCCATGCCGGTGAAGATCTCCTCGTGGCCCGCGGGGATCGCTGATCCGGGGTACGCGCGGCGAGCGGCCTCGGCGATGTGCTGGGCTAGGTCGCCCATGCGCTCGAGAGCCGCGGAGATCCGCAGCGAGGCCACGATGCTGCGCAGGTCGAGGCCCACGGGCTGCTGCTGCGCGATGAGCAGGACGCAGCGCTCGTCGACCGTCTCCTCGAGATCGTCCAGCTTGGAGTCGTCCGCGATGACCTGCTGGGCGAGCTCCACGTTCTGGGTCAGCAGCGCCTCGGAGGCGCGGGTGATCGCGGACTCGACGTGCTTGGCCATGGTGGTCAGGTCGTCGGCGAGCTCCGACATCTCTGCGGTGAAGAGGGTGCGCATGGTTCTCCTAGCGATGTGGCGTTGCCCCTAGTGTGTCATCCGGCCTGCGCACGGCGGAAGGCTAGCGCCGCGCAGTCGGTGAACATTCGGTGTCGTCCCTGAACATTGGGTGAACTCAGGGGCGTGTGGTTACTGTGACCCCATGACCCCCGAGATGTGGCTGGTCGCCGCCGTTGCGCTCGCCGTCGGAGCTGGTCTTGGCGCACTCGCGCACAGACGCCAAGCGCGTGAGGAGGCCGTCTCCAACACCCTGGTTCCGCACCGCACGCGCGAGGTGCTGGCCGCTCTCCAGTCGGGCGCGACGGTGGTGCGGCGCGACCGGCGCAGTGCCTTCTCCAACACCGTCGCCGCCGCCCTGGGCGTGGCCCGGCCGGATGGCGCTCTCCACCCGAGCGTCGCAGACCTCGCGGAGCGCGCCTGGCAGTCCGGGCATCCCGTCGAGGACCACGTGGAGATCAAGCGTGGAGTACTGGGGTCGTCGAGCGTCGTCCATGTGCGGGTGACCCGGATGAGCGACGATCTGGCGCTCGCGGTCGTGAACGACAACACTGAGCAGCGCTCCGCCGAGCAGACCCGACGCGAGTTCGCGGTGAACGTCTCGCACGAGCTCAAGACGCCCATCGGGGCGCTGTCACTGCTTGCCGAGACCATCGAGGACAACGCCGACGACACGACCATGGTCCGCGACTTCGCCAAGAAGATCCGCAAGGAGACCCGCCGCCTCGCGAAGCTGATTCAGGAGATCGTGGAGATCTCTCGCCTGCAGGGCGGGGAGTCGGTGATGGAGTACGAGCCGGTGGACGTCGCCGACGTGGTGGAGGAGGTGGTGGAGGGCATGCGAGTGGCCTCCGACCAGAAGCGGATCGAGATGGTCGCGGACTTGCGCGTGCGCCCCACCGTGATGGGTGACCGCGACCTCTTGGCGATGGCGGTGCGCAACCTCGTCGACAACGCGGTGAACTACTCGGACGAGGGATCCAAGGTGGCCATTACCCTTGACTCGGCCGACGATGTGGTGAGCATCGGGGTGATCGACCAAGGCATCGGCATCTCGCCCGAGGATCAGGACCGCATCTTCGAACGGTTCTACCGCACCGACCCGGCCCGGTCGCGCGAGACCGGTGGCACGGGTCTGGGATTATCAATCGTGAAGCACGTGGCCCTGCAGCATTCGGGCACCGTGGAAGTCTGGTCGCAGCCGTCGGTGGGCTCGACCTTCACCTTCCGGCTTGCGGAGCATGAGAGCTCCGTGCAGTCGGCGGCTGGGGTACAGGAGGAGATATGAGCGAGGCGCGGGTACTGGTCGTCGACGACGAGGAGTCCTATCGGGATTCGCTCAAGTACGTGTTGGAACGCGAGGGCTTCACGGTGCTGTTGGCGGACACCGGGCCCAAGGCAGTCGAAGCGTTCGCGCGCGACGGCGCGGATGTGGTGCTGCTGGACTTGATGCTGCCGGGCATGTCCGGCTCGGAGGTGTTCCGGGTCATCCGTGAGCGCTCGGATGTGCCGGTCATCATGGTGACGGCCAAGGACGACCAGGTGGACCGGATCATCGGTCTCGAGCTCGGCGCGGACGACTACGTGACCAAGCCGTTCTCGGGCCGCGAGCTGGTGGCGCGGGTCCGTGCGGTGCTGCGCCGCCAGCTCGCGAGTGCGGCGGGCGCACTGGACGAGCCCGAACGCCTCACCGTCGCCGGGCTCACTCTCGATCCGGAGAGGCTCACGGTGACCCGCGACGGCGAGCCGCAGTCGCTGCCGCCCAAGGAGTTCGCGTTGCTGCACCTGCTCGCGCAGAACGCGGGGCGCGTGCTGCCGCGCCAGGTGATCATCGACCGGGTGTGGGGCGCCGACTACTTTGGCGACACCAAGACGCTGGACGTGCACATCAAGCGGCTGCGCGGCCGCATCGAGGCCGATCCGTCCCAACCTGAGGTGATCCAGACAGTCCGTGGCGTCGGGTACACCTTCGAGGCATAGGATTTTCGTGTCAGGGCGCTCGGCTCGCAGGTGTGTTCACCCATTGTTCACCCATCGTTCAGATCTCCCGCCAGGGTCCGTTACCTGCCTTGGCTACCTTGGACGGTGTTCGGCAGACAGTCGGGCCAATCAAGCAAGTGAGGAAACTCGACTGTGAAGACCGCAACTCGCGTGGGAGCGTTCGTCTCGGTTGCCGCGATGTCGTTCGCCCTCGCGGCCTGCACGCCGTCGAACGAGCGGATCGACACCACCGGTGAAGACGTCTCCACGCTGTCGGGATCGGTGAGCGGCGCAGGCGCCTCGTCGCAAGAGGCGGCAGTCGCCGCCTGGCGTGCGGGCTTCCAGCGGCTCCACCCCTATGCGACCGTCAACTACGACCCCATCGGGTCTGGGGGCGGGCGCACCCAGTTCGTGGATGGCGCCACCTCCTTCGCGGGTTCGGATGCGCTGATGGACGATCAGGAGTATGCGAACGCCGTCGAGGCGTGTGACGGTGATCTGGGCGCGATCCACTTGCCGCTCTACATCGCGCCGATCGCACTGGTCTTCAACCTCGAGGAGATCGACTCGCTCAACATGACCGCGTCGCTGATCGCGCAGATCTTCGACGGCAAGGTGACCTCGTGGGACGACCCGGCCATCGCAGAGCTGAATGAGGGCGTCGACCTGCCGCCCTCACCCATCATGCCCGTGTACCGCGCCGACGAGTCGGGCACCACTGAGAACTTCGTGGAGTACCTGCACGAGGCGGCTCCCGAGGACTGGCCCTACGAGCCCTCGGGGGACTGGCCGGCCGGCGTCGGCGAGGCCGGACCCGCGACGTCGGGCCAGATGCAGATCGTGCAGGACACCCCTGGATCGTTCGCCTATGTCGACGCCTCGCGCGCCGGCTCGCTCGGCACGGTCGCGGTTGAGATCAATGGCGAGTTCGTGCCGTACTCGCCGCAGGCGGCTGCGGCAGTCGTGAGCAACTCCCCCCGGTCGGAGGGAGCCAACGGCGAGTACGACCTGGCCTTCGACATCGACCGCACTCCGGACGCTCCGGGCGCCTACCCGATCGTCCTGGTCTCGTACCACATCGTGTGCCAGCAGTACGATGACGAGAACGAGCGCGCCCTGGTCACCGAGTACCTCACGTACATCGCCTCGGAGGAGGGCCAGCAGTCCTCGGCCAACGCGGCAGGCTCGTCGCCGATTGGTGAGGAGCTCGGTGGCCGCGTGACCGAGATTCTCGACATGATCGCCGACGGCTCACTGGACGGGTGACTGGACCCATGGTGAACTCGTCGGCAAGGATGGGCCCACCATCGCCACACCCCCGCAACCCACGAAAAGAGCGCGCGTGACGACTTCGCAGGAGCAGGCCCACACCGCTGCCGAAGCCGAGTACTCGACGCACCGCGGGGCCTTCGTGAACCGGGCCTTCGGCGGCATCGCTGCGACCGCCGCGAGCTTGATCCTCGTGACGCTCGCGGCCGTCGCGACCTTCCTCCTGATCGAGGCGTGGCCCGCGATGACGTCCTCGGCGGCGGAGCTCGATGCGGAGATCGGCTGGCTTGGCACGGAGTCGACCGAGACGCTGATCGCGACCATCGGCTACCTGGTCTACGGCACCATCCTCATCTCGGCGATCGCGCTGCTGATCGCCACCCCGCTCTCCTTCGCGATCGCGGTGTTCATCTCCCACTACGCGCCCCGAAGGCTCGCACAGGGACTTGGCTATCTGATCGACCTGTTGGCGGCCATCCCCTCCGTGGTCTACGGCCTCTGGGGCGCGATCGTGGTCGTGCCGGTCTTGCAGCCCTTCTACCAGTGGCTCGGAGCCAACCTCGGGTGGATCCCCATCTTCGCTCCGGACCCGGTGACCGGCGAAGTGTCCATGACGGGGCGCGTTGCGCTCTCGGCCGGCATCGTGCTGGCGATCATGATCATCCCCATCATCACTGCGGTGACTCGCGAGGTGTTCCTCCAGACCCCGGTGCTCCACGAAGAGGCGGCGCTGGCCATGGGGGCGACCCGGTGGGAGATGATTCGGATGGCCGTCATTCCGTTCGGCCGCCCTGGAATGATCGGCGCGACCATGCTGGGGCTCGGTCGCGCTCTCGGCGAGACCATGGCGGTGTACATGATCCTGTCGCCTGGACTCAGCTACGCAGCGTCGCTGCTCCAGGCCGGCGAGCACAACACCATCGCGGCCTATATCGCACTGCAATTCCCGGAGGCGAACACGTCCGGGGTGTCGGCGCTCATCACGATGGGCCTCGCTCTGTTCGTGATCACCCTGCTCGTGAATATGTTGGCGCGCTGGGTCGTGTCCCGCCGAGCCGAGTTCTCAGGAGCCAACTGATGGCACAGACCACCGTGACCGAGACGTCTCCGCTGGGACAGCTCAGCAGCCGCCGGAAGTTCACCAACAAGGCCATGTCCGTCGTGGTCTACGCGGCCTTCACGGTCGCGCTGATCCCGCTCGTGTGGCTGTCCTACACCGTCCTCACGCGGGGCATCGACAGGTTCTTCGTCGATGGCAACGGCGACACCAATTTCAACCTCGACTTCTTCAACCAGAGCATGCAGGGAATCTTCGGCGGGATGCCGGAGGGCGGCATCGTGCACGCCGTCGCGGGCACTGTCACGATGACCTTGGTGGCCACGGCGATCTCGGTGCCCATCGGCCTGCTCACGTCCATCTATCTGGTCGAGTACGGCTCGGGTTGGCTCAAGCGCGCGGTCACGTTCTTCGTGGACGTCATGACGGGAATCCCGTCCATCGTGGCCGGCCTGTTCGCCTACGCGGTGTTCGCCCTGCTCGTCGGTCCAGGCACCAAGCTCGGCGTCGTGGGCGCGGTGGCACTGTCGGTGCTGATGATCCCGGTGGTGGTGCGCTCGTCCGAGGAGATGCTGCGCCTGGTGCCCAACGAGCTGCGCGAGGCGGCGTACGCGCTGGGCGTGCCCAAGTGGCTGACGATCATCAAGGTCGTGCTCCGCACGGCGATCGCCGGCATCACCACCGGCGTGACCCTGGCGATCGCCCGCGTGATCGGCGAGACCGCGCCCCTCCTCATCGCGGTGGGCGTGGCGGACTCCCTCAACTGGAATCCGTTCGAAGGCCGCATGATGAGCCTGCCCGTCTTCATCGTCGCCGAATGGCGCAAGGGGGCGGCACCGTGCAATGACGAGGCCATCGCCTGCGTCGCGAATATTGCGGAGATGCGTGCATGGGCGGCCGCGCTAGTGCTCATCGTCGTCGTGATGCTGCTCAATCTCATCGCCCGCCTGATCGCCAAGTACTTCTCCCCCAAGACCGGCCGCTGAGCCGACAAGAACCGGAGCAATCTGTGTCCAAGCGCATCGACATCAACAACCTGAACGTCTTCTACAGCAGCTTCCTGGCTGTCGAGGATGTGTCACTGTCGATCGAGCCGAGGTCCGTCACCGCTTTCATCGGTCCCTCGGGCTGCGGCAAGTCGACCTTCCTGCGCACCCTGAACCGCATGCACGAGGTCATCCCTGGCGCTCGCGTCGAGGGAGAGGTGCTGATGGACGGCGTCGACCTGTACGCGGACGAGGTGGATCCCGTGACCGTGCGTCGTCACGTCGGCATGGTGTTCCAGCGACCCAACCCGTTCCCCACGATGTCGATCTCGGAGAACGTGCTGGCGGGCATGAAGCTCAACAACAGGCGCATGTCGAAGTCGGAGGCGGAGGACGTGGTGGAGTCCACCCTCCGGGGCGCGAACCTGTGGGAAGAGGTCAAGGACCGCCTCGACAAGCCCGGGTCTTCGCTGTCCGGCGGTCAGCAGCAGCGGCTGTGCATCGCCCGCGCGATCGCCATCAAGCCGGACGTGCTGCTCATGGACGAGCCCTGCTCTGCCCTGGACCCCATCTCGACGCTAGCGATCGAGGATCTCATCGCGGACCTCAAGAACGACTACACGATCGTGATCGTGACGCACAACATGCAGCAGGCCGCTCGCGTGTCCGACCGCACCGCGTTCTTCAACATCGCGGGCACGGGCAAGCCGGGCAAGCTGATCGAGATGAACGACACCCCGACCATGTTCTCCACGCCGTCGGAGAAGGCCACCGAGGACTACATCTCGGGCCGCTTCGGCTGAGCCTCACCTGACACCACGGCGCCTGGCCCCTTGCGGGCCGGGCGCCGTTGTGCTTCCCCGGCGACCGCATCGGCCGCTGTGCGCGCCTTGACTACGAACCGCTTGAGTCTTCGCCACGCCGGGGCACAGGGCCGATGCGGGGGCTGGCTCCGCGTGTCGCGCGGCGAAGTGGTTTGTAGTTAAGGGCGGGGGAGCGGGGAGCGAGCGGTGAAGGTCGGGGGTCAGCCCAGCGCGTCGATGGTGGGCTGGTACTCGGGGAGAGTGCCGTCCATGACGGGTACCTGGATCGTGTAGAAGCCGTTGGCGCCGGTCGCGATGCCCACCTCGGCGAGCAGCCCCGGCAGCACGGGCGACGTGCCGGGCACCTCGACACCGTCGAGCGGGGTGAGCTGCACCGAGGATCCCGCGGGCACGGACACAGACGTGGACGTCTCGGCATCGAACGAGAGGTCGATCTCGAGATCGGCGTCGGAACCGTTGTACAGGGTGCCGACCAGCACGGCCGGCTCGCCGATGTCGGAGGCGACCACCATCAGGTTCAGCGCGTCGAACTCGCCGCCCACCATCTGCACGCCGTCAGAGGCGGCGTAGTTCTGCTGGGTGGTGATGGGGTTCACGTAGCTGCAGCCGGCGAGCACCAGTGCGGCGACGGCGGCGGCGCCGGCGGTGACGAGGGACTTCACGGCGGTTCCTTTCGTGGCGGGGCTGCCCCAAGGATACTGGTGCGAAGCGACGCGCACAGCCGGCGCGTCGGTGCTGGACAACACGAGGAGCGCCTGTTATGCGTGCGGATCGCGGTGGTAGAATGGGCGTTCCGCGAAGAAGGGGCACACCTCCATCATGAATTTCGTCGTCGGCGAGACCGTCGTCTACCCGCACCACGGTGCGGCGAAGATCCAGGACATCAAGAAGCGCACCGTGAAGGGCGAGGAGAAGACCTACCTCAAGCTCAAGGTCGCGCAGGGGGACCTCACGATCGAGGTCCCAGCAGAGAACGTGGACCTCGTTGGCGTCCGCGACGTCGTCGACCAGGCTGGCCTGGAGAAGGTCTTCGGGGTGCTGCGCGAGCCGTACATCGAGGAGCCCACCAACTGGTCGCGCCGCTACAAGGCCAACGTCGAGAAGCTCGCCTCCGGCGATGTGATCCGCGTGGCCGAGGTGGTCCGCGACCTGTCGCGTCGCGACACCGACAAGGGCCTGTCCGCCGGCGAGAAGCGCATGCTTCACAAGGCGCGCCAGATCCTCGTCTCTGAGCTGGCACTGGCCGAGAAGTGCACGGAGGACACCGCCGAGGAGCGCCTGGACAAGGTTCTCGCCTCGTGACCATCGCGGCCGTGATCACGGCCGCGGGCTCTGGCAGCCGGCTCGGGGCCGATGCACCCAAGGCTTTGGTCCTCATCGAGGGCAGGGCTTTGGTGGCGTGGGCGGCACTTCGCTTGGATGAGGTCGTCGACTCGGTGGTGGTCACCGCGCCTGCGGACCACCTTGACGCGATGCGCGCCGCCCTGGCTGACGCCGGGGTCGGCGCGCTCGTCGTTTCTGGGGGCGAGACCCGGCAGGCCTCGGTGGCCGCGGGGCTCGCCGCTCTCGAGCTGGACCCGGACGACATCGTGCTGATCCACGACGCCGCGCGGGCCTTTCAGGAGCCGTCCGTGGCCGCCGCCACGATCGAGGCTGTGCGGGCCGGCGCGGATGGGGCGATCCCGGTGCTGCCGGTGGTCGACACCCTGATCGCCGCCCCTGGCGCGGACGGGTCGATCGGCGACGTCGTGGACCGCGACGGTCTGCGCGCGGTCCAGACTCCCCAGACCTTCCGCGCGCGCGTCGCGATCGACGCGCACCGCCGGGCCGCAGAGGCGCCCGCCGCCACCGACGACGCGACGCTCGCGCGCGCCGGTGGCCACCGCATCGTCGCCGTGGACGGTCACGAGTGGGGATTCAAGGTCACGCGGCCCGGCGACCCGCCGCTCGCCCGAGGTATCGCCCGGTCCCTCGCTGGGGGCGGAGCATGATCCCCCGCACCGGCATCGGCGTGGACGTCCACGCGTTCGGCGAGCCGGGCGCGGGCGAGCTGGCGCTCGCGGGACTGACGTGGCCGGGCGAGACCCCGCTGTCCGGACACTCCGACGGCGACGTCGCGGCGCACGCGGCATGCGACGCGCTGCTCAGCGCGTGCGGCCTGGGCGACCTCGGGTCGAACTTCGGCACCGACCGCCCCGAGTGGGCGGGGGCGAGCGGCGCCGCGCTGCTCACCGAGACGGCCTCGCGCGTGCGCGCGGCGGGCTTCGAGATCGGCAACGTCGCGGTCCAGGTGCTCGGCAACCGCCCCAAGCTGTCCCCGCGTCGCGCCGAGGCCGAGGCGGCGATGACCGCCGCCGCGGGCGCGCCGGTCACGGTCAGCGCGACCACCACTGACGGGCTCGGGCTCACGGGTCGCGGCGAGGGAGTGGCGGCGATCGCCACCGCGCTCGTCTTCCCTCGTCAGCCCCGGTAGCCTGGCACGCGTGACCCTCCGCCTGTTCGACACCGCCACCCGCACCGAGCGCGACCTCGAGCCGCTCGAGCCCGGCCGCGTCGGCATCTACCTGTGCGGCCCCACCGTCCAGGGCAGCCCTCACGTGGGCCACCTGCGCAGCGCCGTCGCGTTCGACGTGCTGCAGCGCTGGCTCGAGCGCACGGGCCACGAGGTCACGATGGTGCGCAACGTCACCGACATCGACGACAAGACCCTGGCCAAGGCGGCCGATGCGGGCCAGGCCTGGTGGGCATGGGCACTGCGGTACGAGCGTGAGTTCCAGGCCGCATACTCCGCGGTGGGGGTGAAGCCTCCCGCGGCCGAGCCGCGCGCGACGGGACACATCCCGGAGATCATCGCGCTGGTCCAGACCCTCGTCGACAACGGCCACGCCTACGAGCTCGACGGCTCCGTGTACTTCGACGTCCGGTCGTTCCCCGAGTACGGCGCGCTCACGCACCAGGCGCTCGAGGACCTCACCCCCGCCTCAGACGCGTCCACGGACGCCAAGCGCGACCCGCGGGACTTCGCGCTGTGGAAGTCGCACAAGGCAGGGGAGCCCGAGACCGCCGCATGGGACTCGCCCTGGGGCCCGGGGCGTCCCGGCTGGCACATCGAGTGCTCCGCGATGGCGCGACGGTTCTTGGGAAGCGAGTTCGACATTCACGGCGGCGGCCTGGACCTGCGGTTCCCGCACCACGAGAACGAGCAGGCGCAGTCGCGCGCAGCCGGCGACCCGTTCGCGCGCATGTGGATGCACTCCGCGTGGGTCACGCAGTCGGGTGCCAAGATGTCCAAGTCCCTCGGCAACGGCCTGCTCGTCACCGAGGTGCTGTCCCGGCACCCCGCGCCCGCGCTGCGGCTCGCGCTCGCGCAGGTGCACTACCGCTCGATGCTCGAGTACTCCGAGCAGACCATGGACGATGCGGCGGCCACCTGGTCGCGCCTGGCCGGGTTCGTGCTGCGGGCCTCCGACAAGGTGGGTGCGGTGACCGCGGAGCAGGTCGCGGCCGCCCCGCTGCCCGAGCCGTTCGTGACCGCCATGAACGATGACCTGGGCGTGCCGCGTGCGCTCGCGCACGTGCACGAGACGGTGCGGGCCGGCAACGCGGCGCTGACCGCCGGGGATGACGCGACGCTCGCCCAGTCGCTGCTGTCGGTGCGCGCAATGCTCGACGTGCTCGGCCTCGACCCCGGCGCGGCCGAATGGGCCGGCGCGAGCGATGGCTCGTCCGCAGCGATGGCGGCGCTGGACTCGATGGTGCGCGCCGACATCGAGGCCCGCGCACAGGCCCGGGCCGCCAAGGACTGGGCGACGGCCGACGCGATCCGCGACCGCCTCGCGGCCGCGGGCATCGTGGTCGAGGACGGCGCCGATGGCGCGCGCTGGTCCCTCGCCGCTGAGGACTGACGGCGCGGTCGACTGACGGCGCGGTCGACTCACGACACCGTGGTCCGAGGACACGGTGTTCTGACGACACGGTGTTCTGACGACACGGCGTTCTGACGACACTGGCGACACGGGCGACTGATGCCCGTGCGCTGAGCTGACCCGAGCATCGGCGCCCCGTGCGCCCCAGCCGACCCGCGCATCGGCCCGGTGCGCTGAGCCGCGCCCCGCACCCCTCGGTGCGCTTTGGGCGGCGCCCCCGCTGCGAGCGGCTCACGCGAGCAGCGGAACCGTGAGCGCTCTCATCTGCGCGACGTGACAGGCGTCCGCTGCAGGCGCAAGTGCCCAACCTTGTGACGATTCGACCGGAGAAAGTTGCCTGCTCCGGTTGGCAAACCCCTTTGTTTTGTCTAGCATCAAACCCAGCGGCAAGGATGGGAACGCTCACATGAACGCTCACCATCCGTCCCCGTGGCCGCGGCAGGCAGGCGGCCCCGCACGACCAGTGATCCGGCGGCCGTATGCGCCGAGTCGCTCACAGTTTCACTGACGCACGATCAACGGAGATCCGATGTCCTTGAAGTTCCCTCAGCCCGTGCGCCGGGTGGGCGCCGCCGCGTCGCTGGTCGCCATGGCGATCACCTCCATCGCTCTCACCGCCATCCCGGCCCAGGCCGCCGAAGAGGCTCCGGAGATCATCGTCAACGGTGACTTCGAGGACGGCACCGCAGAGTGGGGAAGCGATAACGGCTCCTCAACCATCACTGCGGTGTCGGACCCGGTGCACGGCGGCTCGGGCGCCGTGCACGTCACCGATCGCACGGCCACCGGCTCCGGTGTGTCTCAGGACGTGTCCGGCAAGCTCGAGCAGGGGCGCGACTACGAAGTCTCTGCGTGGGTGAGGTACGACGAGGGGCCCGCGACCAAGCAGTTCAACGTCACGGTGCGCTACGGCGGGAACTCGTGGACGAACTTCGCGACCCAGACTCTGACGCGGGGCGAGTGGGGCGAGATCACGGGCACCCTCTCGGTGCCAGGGGACGGAAACGTCGGCGACGCGCTCATCTTCCTCGAGACTCCATACGTCGGCTCGCCCGATCCGGTCAACGACCTCATGGACTACTACGCGGACGACGTCTCGCTGATCGGCCAGCCCTTCACGCCCCCGGAGCCGCCGGCCGAGCCCGCGATCCGCGGTCTCACCTCGACCGTGCGCGACGACGGCACGTTCGGAAACTCGATCCTCAAGGCCGACGTCCCCGACGTCAGCACCATCATGGTGCCCAAGGAGGACACCGGCGAGGAGCACGACGCGTACTACATGGTCTCGACGACCATGCACCTGAACCCGGGCGCCCCCATCATGAAGTCGATCGACCTCGTGAACTGGGAGATCGTCAACTACACGTACGACATCCTGTCGACCGGCGACTCGGACTCGCTGCGCGGCGGCACCAGCGCGTACGGCGAGGGTCAGTGGGCGACGTCGCTGCGCTACCACGAGGGCAAGTACTACGTGTTCTTCAACACCAACAACAACGGGCACGCCTACCTCTTCATTACCGAGGACATCGAGAGCGGCGAGTGGGACCGGATCGAATACGACCGCACCTTCCACGACCCGTCGCTGTTCTGGGACCCGAACGACGACGATAAGCCCTACGTCCTGCACGGCTACAACGGCCTCACCATCACGGAGCTCACCGAGGACCTGACTCAGGCCGCTCCCGGTGGAGTGGATGGCCAGCTCATTCACGACTCGATGTACGAGGGTGGCCTCGGCAGCGGCTACGAGGGAGCCCACGCGTACTTCATCGACGGCCAGTACTACGTGGTGATGATCAGCTGGATCGACGGCAGGCGCCAGACCCAGCTGTTCCGCAGCGACGACCTGCTGGGACCCGTCGGTGGCGGCGAACCGTACGACTACGAGGTCGTTCTCGACTCCAACGGCATCGCCCAGGGTGGGCTCATCGACGTCCGCCACGACGGCGGCGAGGTGGACAGCTACGCGATGCTGTTCCGCGACAACTACCCGCTGGGGCGCATCCCCACGCTGGTGCCGGTCGAATGGGCGGAGCCCGGATCCGGCGAGTGGCCGCGGTTCGGAGACGAGAACGGCGACGTCGACCTGCCCGGGGACCTGGCGATCCCTGTCGAGCTGAGTCCCGCCGAGCAGCACCGGGAGAACCTGCGACAGATCGTCGCCTCCGACGACTTCGCCAACGACGCGGAGCCTCGCGCATTCAACGACGAGGTGCACGAGGGCTACGAGGAAGAGTGGACCAACAACGGCTCGGAGCTCGCTCTCGAGTGGCAGTGGAACCACGCCCCTCACAATGAGCACTGGTCGCTGACGGACCGCGAGGGCTGGCTGCGCATCGAGAACTTCGACGTGGTCACCGGCGACGCCCAGTTCAACAAGAGCCCCATCGCGGCCAACCGCCTCACGTACTTCGAGGAGACCCGCAACACGCTGTCCCAGCGCACGTTCGGCCCCACGTCGTCGGCGGAGACCCGGGTGGACATCTCCGGCCTGAACGCCGGTGACGTGGCCGGCCTCGCGGCCTACACCCGCGAGTACGGATACGTCGCGGTGCAGGACAACGGGGACAGCCGCACCGTGGGAGTGGTGCACCGCACCCGGATCGACGGCGCGTACGAGGACGACGTCAGCGCCACCGAAGACTTCGAGCCGGGCACGACCGCCGCGATTCCCGACGGCGTCACGGACGTCTACCTCAAGGCGGACATCGACTACACGGGCGCCGGCCGCATGGCCTTCTACTACAGCCTCGACAACGAGACGTGGACCCTGCTGGGCGACGACTACGCGATGCCGAACGACTCCTACCAGGGCCACTTCATGGGCTACCGGTTCGGTCTGTTCACCTACGCCAAGGAGACCGCCGGTGGACACGCCGACTTCGACTACTACTACCTGTCGGACACGCTCACCGCGGACTCGGCCACGCTCGACACGACGCGGGCCGATGAGCTGCTCGGCATGGTCGAGGGTCTGGTCCAGTCGGAGTACTCCGCCGAGTCCTGGGCAGCGGTCGACGCCGCAGCAACCTGGCTGACCGCCGCAGTCGCGGACTCCAGCACCCAGAACCAGATCGACGCTCCCGAGTACGAGCTGGAGGTGGCGATCGCGGAGCTGCAGGCAGCGGACGGCTCGCCCGCTCCGACGTTCGTCGATGTGGACGCCTCGTTGGAGCACTACGAGTCGATCATGTGGCTCGCCACGCAGGGCATCACGAGGGGTTGGGAGACCGAGTCGGGTACGGAGTTCCGGCCGTTCAGCTCGATCACGCGTGACGCGATGGCGGCGTTCTTGTACCGCTTCGAGGGTGAGCCGGTGGTGGACACCTCGGATGGTTCGCCGTTCATCGATATCACTCCGACGAGCACGGAGTTCTACGAGGAGATCCTGTGGCTGGAGCAGCAGGGCATCACCAATGGTTGGGAGACCCCGGCGGGTACGGAGTTCCGTCCCTTCGAGCCGATCACGCGTGACGCGATGGCGGCGTTCCTGTACCGCCTCGCTGGTGAGCCCGCGTGGTCCGACCCGGAGACCTCTCCGTTCTCGGACATCACGTCGGACAACACGGAGTTCTACACCGAGATCACGTGGCTGGAGTCCACGGCTATCACGAAGGGGTGGGTGACGTCCTCGGGCACCGAGTTCCGTCCGTTCAACGCCACCACCCGTGACGCGATGGCTGCGTTCCTCTACCGCTACGACAACTTGCCCTCATGACGGGCGCGTCAGCGCCGGCCGAGCGCACGAGACTTCCGGGCGAAAGATTCACCTCAACGCATGACGAACACTCAAGGAGGAGTCACACCATGACCGTGAGAACACCCAAGAGGGCCGCGATCGCGGCCGTAGGGCTGGGAGCGGTGCTATTCGCCGCCCTGGTCCCTGCGGCGCACGCCGCGGACCTGGAGCTCGTCCCAGACGGCGGCTTCGAATCAGGCAGCCTCGACGGCTGGTCCGCTCAGAACGGCGGCGCGCTGCAGATCAGCAACGACGCCCGCACGGGCGACCAGTCGATGGAGGTGAACAACCGCACCGGCACGCAGTCGGGACCGTACTTCGACATGTCCGGCGTCGCCGAGGCTGGCGTCGAGTACACGGTCTCCCTGTGGCTCAAGTGGAACTCTGCGGAGGCCACCGTCACTGAGAAGACCTTCAACCTGACCACCTGGGCTGGCGGCTTCGCGTTCGACGACCGCTTCTCGGTCACGGCGACCGAGGGTGAGTGGACCGAGCTCGCGGGCACCTTCACGCTCACCGAGGACCAGGTGACCGAGAGCACCTCGATCTTCATCGAGACGCCGTTCGTCGGTTCCCCTGGCCCCAACGACCTCATGGGCTATGTGGTCGACGACGTCTCCGTCCTTGCGCCCATTGCAGAAGACGACAACCTCATCGTCAACGGCGGCTTCGAGGACGGCATCGAGCCGTGGTACGGCGACGGCAACGGCGTCTCCACGGTCACGCTGACCGGTCCCGAAGATGCGCGCACGGGCGATGCCGCGGTGCTCGTCAGCGAGCGTCAGGGCACCTTCGCGGGTGCGACTCAGGACCTCAGCGGCAAGCTCGAGCAGGGACGTTCCTACTACCTGTCCGCGTGGGTGCGCTACGAGGGCGAGGCAGCTCCGGCGACCAAGCGCTTCAACGGGACCGCGCGGTTCGGCGGTGCCAGCAACACCTACTTCGACTTCGCCTCCACCAACAGGAGCGGCAACGGAGTCGCGGCCAAGGGTGAGTGGACGGAGATCACGGGAACGCTCAACGTGGCGGCAGACGCCAACGTCGACGACGTGATCCTCTTCTTCGAGACTCCGTACGTGGCCGAAGGCGACCCCGATGCGGATCTGATGGACTTCTTCGTGGACGACGTGGTGATGACCCAGCTCCCCGTGGTCGAGCCCCCGGCCGCGGACGACGTCACCATCCCGATCGTCGGCAAGAACATCGGCGAGAACAACCCGCTGATCTCTCACCGCTTCGGTGCCGACGGCAACGCGTTCGTCTACGACGGTCGTGTGTACATCTACATGACCAACGACACGCAGGAGTGGGACCCGAGCCTGGAGTCCGACACCAACACCTACGCCCGCATCAACCAGATCGTCGTGATCTCCTCGGATGACATGGTCAACTGGGTGGACCACGGCGCCATTGACGTGGCAGGTCCGGAGGGCGCGGCCACATGGGCGACCAACTCCTGGGCTCCGGCCTTCGCGACCAAGGAGATCGACGGAGAACAGAAGTTCTTCCTCTACTTCTCCAACAACGGCTCGAGCGTCGGCGTCCTCGAGGGCCCGACCCCGACCGGCCCGTTCACGGACCCGATCGGCGGCACGCTGGCCGACCGGAACTCGCCTGGAGTTCCCACCGAGTACTCGGGCTGGTACTTCGACCCGGGCGTCTACGTCGACGACGAGGGCAACGGCTACATGTACTTCGGTGGCGGCGACCCGAACCCGTCCTCTGCAGTCGAGGACCCGGTCAACAACCCCATGACCACGTACGCGGTGCGGTTGGGCGACGACATGATCTCGCTCGACGGTGACGTTGAGGTGGTCGATGCGCCGAACGTCTTCGAGGCGGCACACGTCTTCGAGCGCGAGGGCAAGTACTACTACTCCTACTCGGCTGACTTCACGAGTCAGGGTCGCGACCCAAGCGGCCCGCCGACGGGATCCATCGGCTACATGATGGCCGACGACCCGATGGGCCCGTGGACACCCGACAACTACGTCGGGCCTGCGTTCCTCAACCAGGCGACGTTCTTCGGGAGCGGCAACGGCGGCAACAACCACCAGTCGTTCTTCGAGCTCGACGGGGAGTACTACTTCACGTACCACGTGCCGAGCGTCAACACCCGGATGAATAACCAGGTGGGAACCAACATCACCGGTTACCGCAGCCCGCACATGCAGAAGGTCGAGTTCAACGAGGACGGCACCATCGTCCCGATCGTGGGCGACTACGAGGGCGTGGCTCAGCTGAAGAACCTTGACCCGTACCGCACGATCGAGGCCGAGACCATCGGCTGGCAGTCGGGTGTGCTCACCAGGCACGTCGAGCGGGGCTCGGTCGAGTTCGGCACGCAGGAGGCCAACAACGTCCTCACCGCACTGCACGATGGCGACTGGACCGCACTGTCCTCGGTCGACTTCGGCGCCTACGACGAGGTCGAGTTCACGGCGCTGGCGAGCCCGATGGCCGAAGGCGCAGCGATCGAGGTTCGCGCTGGCGGGCCGGACGGTGCGCTTGTGGGAACTGTTGACCTCGACGGCACGATGGAGGAGTTCGGCGAGCACACGACCACGCTTTCGGGTGTGGCCGGTGTTCACGACCTGTTCTTCGTGTTCACCGGGCCCGAGGACGTCGACCTCGCGGAGGTCGACACCTGGGCCTTCGCGGCCAACGGCGAAGAGCCTGCGCCGTCCTTCGTGGACGTCGACGAGACCTTGGAGCACTTCGAGTCGATCATGTGGCTCGCGGACCAGGGCATCACGAATGGGTGGGTCACGGAGGACGGTACGGAGTTCCGTCCCTTCGCGAACATCACGCGTGATGCGATGGCGGCGTTCCTGTACCGGTACGCGGGTTCGCCGGACGTCACGCTCCCCGCGCAGTCTCCGTTCGTGGACATCACGCCCACGAACACGGAGTTCTACAAGGAGATCGTGTGGCTGGCTCAGGAGGGCATCTCCACTGGGTGGACGGTGAACACGGGTGGTGAGACTGGCACGGAGCAGGAGTTCCGTCCGTTCGAGCCGATCACTCGTGACGCGATTGCGGCGTTCCTGTACCGCTTCGCGGGAGAGCCCGAGTGGACCGACCCGGTCGAGTCTCCGTTCTCTGACATCACCTCGGGGAACACGGAGTTCTACACCGAGATCACGTGGCTGGAGTCCACGGGTGTCACCGAGGGATGGGTGGACGGCGGCGTTGCCGAGTTCCGTCCGTTCAACGAGACCACTCGTGACGCGTTCGCCGCGTTCCTCAACCGCTACGACACCAACGTGGCCGGCTAGGCCACCACAGTGAGTCGGGCCCCGGTCCTCCTCTCGAGGAGAGCCGGGGCCCGACTGCTTGGCGGAGCACTCGCTGCGAGTGACTGCGCCGCCGCTGCTCAGCCCTGAAGCACCACCACAGACTTTTCTGCGCGACGAGGCGCCCCGTCCCGGGTGACGCTCAGCCGCCGCTACCGGGAGGAAACCCATGCGCATCCCCACCCTGATGCAGAGCACCGCAGTGCTCGCCGCCTCGGCCACTCTGCTCGGCGCGGGGACGTCGCCAGCCACGTCTGCTGAGGCCGAACCCGAGCTCCCGCCCCTGTCGGAGGCCATGAACATTCCGTTCGGCTTCGCGATCGACCAGCGCGAGACGACGGGCGCCGCGGCATCCTTGATGCGGACTCATGCCACGCAGTTCACGCCTGAAAACCATATGAAGCCCTACGCCTGGTACTCCGGAGTGGACCGGTTCTCGCCGTCTCCGACCATCGACACGCTGATGACGTTCGCACTCGACAGCGACCTCGACGTGCACGGACACACGCTGGCCTGGCACTCCCAGTCACCGGACTGGTTCTTCGACGCGGCGGACGGCTCACCGCTGCCCTCGGATCAGGGCGGTCAGGACATCCTGCGTCAGCGGCTCGAGACCCACATCTTCGACGTCGCCGAGCACCTGAGCTCCGAGTACGGGCTCTTCGGCGCCGAGAACCCCATCGTCTCCTTCGACGTCGTCAACGAGGTCGTGAGCAACGACCCCGGCACCCCTGGCGGGCTGCGAGAGTCCGAGTGGTTCCGGGTGCTCGGCGAGGACTTCATCGACCTCGCGTTCCAGTACGCGGACGAGGCCTTCAACGAGACCTACGCAGCGCCCGGATCGGACCGCCCGGTCGCCCTCTACATCAACGACTACTCGACGGAGTGGCCGGACAAGCGGGCGCGCTATCACGCGCTGGTGGAGCGGCTGCTCGAGCGCGACGTGCCCCTCGACGTGGTGGGTCACCAGTTCCACGTCCACTCGTCCGTGTCGGTGCAGCAGTTGGACGACACCCTCAGCGACTTCGAGGACCTCGGCGTCCAGCAGGCCGTCACCGAGTTCGACCGTCCCACGGGCACGCCCGTGACCGACGAGCGGCTCGAGGACCAGGCCAACTTCTACCGCGACGCCTTCCAGGTCTTCGCGGACACGCCTTCGGTGATCGCGATCACGGTGTGGGGCCTGACGGACGACCGCAGCTGGCTCGCCGCCGATGGCGCTCCGCTCCTGTTCGACCAGAGCTTCGCACCCAAGCCGGCGGCCTTCGCCGTGGCATCGGTGGAGCGACCAGCGACCCTCGAGTCGATCGCGGTGACGCAGTTGCCGACCACGACCGAGTACACGGTCGGTGACGAATTGGACCTGGATGGTTTGGAGGTCACGTCGACGTGGACCGACTCCGCTACCCAGGTGCTGACCAGTGACGAGTTCACGGTGTCGGGATTCGACTCGTCGGCGGCCGGCGACGTGACGCTGACGGTGACGCTGGATGCGGATGCGTCCATCGCGACGTCGTTCGAGGTGACGGTGTCCGAGGCTCCTGCGCCGGTCGAGTTCACCGACGTCGACGATTCCCTCCAGCACTTCGAGGCGATCACGTGGATTGCGGGCGAGGGGATCAGCACTGGCTGGGAGACCGGCGCGGGGCAGGAGTTCCGTCCGTTCCACTCGATCACGCGTGATGCGATGGCGGCGTTCTTTTACCGCTACGCCGGTTCGCCGGACGTCACGCTCCCTGCGCAGTCTCCGTTCGCGGACATCACGCCCACCAATACCGAGTTCTACGAGGAGATCGTGTGGTTGGCGGACCAGGGGATCTCCACGGGGTGGCCCGTTGCCGGCGGCGGGCGTGAGTTCCGTCCCTTTGAGCCGATCACTCGTGACGCGATGGCGGCGTTCCTGTATCGACTCGATGGGGAGCCCGAGTGGTCGGATCCGGTGGTGTCTCCGTTCACCGACATCACGTCGGGGAACACGGAGTTCTACACCGAGATCACGTGGCTGGAGTCCACGGGCGTCACGGAGGGCTGGCCCGTGAGCGGCGGCTTCGAGTTCCGCCCGTTCCACGAGACCACCCGCGACGCGATGGCCGCCTTCCTCTACCGATTCGACGGCGTCGCCCGCTAGGCGCGGAGCGAGCGGGCGCGCCCAAGCCTGCCCGCGCATCGGCCGATGCGCGGGCGGGGTCGGTGCGCGACTACCCTTGGGCGCATGGCTGGAAACTCAAAGCGCCGCGGCGCGACCCGCAACTCAGGCTCCAAGAAGGGCGCCACCGTCGGCACCGGGGGCAAGGGTCGCCGGGCCCTCGAGGGCAAGGGTCCGACCCCACGCGCCGAGGAACGCCCCAACCACAAGGCGTACAAGTTCAAGAAGAAGGCCGAGTCGGAGGCCGCGAAGCGTCCTCAGCAGCGCACCGGCAGGATCACCCCTCGCGACCGGACGTCGAGCTCGCACGAGCTCGTGATCGGCCGCAACAGCGTGCTCGAGGCGCTGCGCACCAAGCTGCCCGCACTGGCGCTGTCGGTCTTCAACCGCATCGACGCCGACGACCGCATCACTGAGATCGTGTCGCTCGCGGTGGAGGCGGGCATCGAGGTCCGCGAGGTCACCAAGGCGAACCTCGACGGGCTCGCCGGCGGCAGCCCGCATCAGGGCGTCGCGCTGGAGGTGCCGCCGTACGACTACGCCGCCCCCGAGGACCTGCTCGAGATCGACGGTCAGGCGCGCATCATCGCGCTCGACGGGATCCAGGACCCCCGCAACCTGGGAGCGATCATGCGATCCGCGGCCGCCTTCGGCGCGACCGGCGTGGTCATCCCCGAGCGCCGCGCCGCCGGCGTGACGGTCGCGGCGTGGAAGGTCTCCGCGGGCGCCGCCGCCCGCCTGCCCGTGGCCCGCGCCACCAACCTCACGCGCGCCCTCGAGGCGTACAAGTCGGCCGGGGTCTTCGTCATCGGCCTGGACGGCGGGGGAGAGGTCGACATCGCCGATTCCCACCTGCTCGACGGGCCGTTGGTGATCGTGGTCGGGTCCGAGGGTTCGGGGCTGTCGCGCCTGGTGCGCGAGGCCTGCGACCAGATCGCCTCGATCCCGATCTCGAGCGACACCGAGAGCCTCAACGCCTCCGTAGCGGCGTCGATCGCCCTCTACGAGGCGCGCAAGGCAGTGAGCTGACCCTGCCGTCGGTGCGGTGACCGGCAGCGACGTCAGTCGGCGCGGTCAGTCGGCGCTCGGCGCGGATGGCGCCGAGTGCTCGGTGGGGGCCGTCGGTGCGGTCTCCGGCAGCAGCGAGCGCCGCTGGACCACCGGCGGTTCGGGGTCCTCGGGCTCGGGCACGCTGCCCCATCCGTGAGTGTTGTCGTTGGCGTACGGGTCCGGCAGTTCGAACGTGTCGCCGTGCTGCTCGGTGAGGGCGGGCAGCTCGGCCGTCATCTCCGCGATCGAGCGGCCCAGGACGGCCTTCTCGTCCGCCTTCTTGGGCAGCACGTGCTTGACGTATGAGGCGGTCGCCACCGGCATGGGCACGTCGTGGCCCGCGGCCTCGGCCAGATACCAGCGGTGTTCGAGCACCTCGTGGAACACCTGCGCCGGCTCGAGCTTGCCGCGCAGGCCACGCGGGACGGCCCGCACGGTGGGCTCGAACATGCGGGTCAGCCAGTCGTGGGCGGCGTTGGCCTCGTCCATGGTGCGGTTGTCGTTCCACGCGCGGAACTCGTCCATGTCGTTGAGCAGGCGCCTGGCCTGATTCTCCTGGACGTCGAGACCGGTGAGCCGCATCAGCCGGCGCTGGTGGAAGCCCGCGTCCACGACCTTGGGGCGAATCGCGATCGCCGTGCCGTCCTCCGTCTGCTCCATGTCGATCTCGCCCAGGTCGAAGCCCAGGTCGTTCAGCTGCCGCACCCGCTCGGCCACGCGCATGCGCACGTTCGACGTCGCGGTCGACACCTCGGTGAGGGCCGACCACAGCTCGCGGTAGCGCTTCTCAAGCCGCTCGCCGATCTCCAGCGGATCCACGCTCTCGTCGAGATCCTCGGAGCCCTGGAGGTCCAGGAGCTCGCCCGTGATGTTGGTGGTCGCGATCTCGAGGTCGTACGCGCGCTGGCCGTCGGTGAGGCGCGTCTGCAGGTCGCCGGTCTCCGCATCCACGAGGTAGGCGGAGAACTCGGCGGCGTCGCGGCGGAACAGCGCGTTCGACAGCGACACGTCCCCCCAGTAGAAGCCCAACAGATGCAGCCGCACCAGCAGGACCGACAGCGCGCCGACGAGCCGCTTGAGGGTGCGGGGCCGCATGGCGGAGGCGAACAGCGCGCGATACGGCAGCGAGTAGGCGAGGTGCTCGGTGACGAGCGCCGCCGACAGTTCCTCGCCCGTGGGGGTGCGCCTGCCGGTGACGACGGCGATGGGGTGCACGGTCGGGGCATCGAGCCGCTGGAGCTCGCGCAGGATGGAGAACTCCTTGTGGGCGATCTCGGGGTTGGTCTCCTTGATCGCCAGCACGTTGTCGCCGTGGCGGACGAATCTCACCACGTGGCGCGACAGGCCGCGCGGGAGCGCCGCGATGTGCTCCTCTGGCCAGGCGCTCAGCGGAATCTCCCACGGCAGCTCGATCAGGGCGGCATCGGCGGCTCCGGTGATGTGCAACGGCATGCCGTCAGACTAGCGGGCGCAGGTGCGGGCAACAGAAGAGGGGCGGCCCCTTGCGGGACCGCCCCTCTTCCTGATGCTGTTGCCGAGACTATCGGCGGTTCGACTCGATCTTCACTTCCTTGGAGATGCGCTCCCCGGTGGCCGCGGAGAAGATGTGCTGCTCGCCCTCGCGGATCTTCACCCACACGGTGTCGCCCTTCTTGGGCACGTCGCGGGGGTCGATGCGGAGGATCATCTGCGCGTCGCCGGCGTTGAAGTGGACGTCCTGCGCCTCGGGGGCGTCGGACGGAACCTCGCCGTACACGAAGGCGTCGGAGCCGAGCTCCTCGACCACGTCGACGTCGACCGGGATCGAGCCCTCGGTGTGGGGCGCCACGCGGTCGAGCGACTCGGGACGGAAGCCCAGCACCACGTGGTTCTTGTCCTCGGCCTTGAGGTGCGAGAGCGCCTCGCGCTGGAGGGTGACCTCGCCGCGACCGACCTGCGCCTTGTCGCCCTCGACGCGGAAGGTGCCGATGTTCATCGCGGGGGAGCCGATGAAGCCGGCCACGAACACGTTCGCGGGGGCGTCATACATGTCACGCGGGGTGCCGACCTGCTGGAGCACGCCGTCCTTGAGCACCGCGATGCGGTCGCCCATGGTGAGCGCCTCGACCTGGTCGTGCGTCACGTAGACGGTGGTGGTGCCGAGTCGACGCTGGAGGGCGGCGATCTGGGTACGGGTCTGCACGCGGAGCTTGGCGTCGAGGTTCGACAGCGGCTCGTCCATGAGGAACACCTGCGGCTGGCGCACGATCGCGCGTCCCATGGCGACGCGCTGACGCTGACCACCGGAGAGGGCCTTGGGCTTGCGGTCCAGGTACTCGGTGAGGTCCAGGATCTTGGCGGCAGCCTCGACGCGCTGGCGGATCTCCGACTTGTCGATCTTGGCGATCTTGAGCGCGAAGCCCATGTTGTCGGCCACCGTCATGTGCGGGTAGAGCGCATACGACTGGAACACCATCGCGATGTCGCGGTCCTTGGGCTGAACGTGGGTGACCTCGCGGTCTCCCACCCAGATGCTGCCGGCGTCGATGTCCTCGAGTCCTGCGAGCATGCGCAGGGACGTGGACTTTCCGCAACCGGAGGGGCCGACGAGGACGAGGAACTCGCCGTCAGCGATGTCGAGGTCGAGCTGGTCGACCGCGGGCCTTTCGGTGCCGGGGTAGATCCTCGACGCCTTGTCATACGTAACAGTGGCCATGGTGATGGTCCCTTCACTGGCAGGTACGTGCCAGACGATCCGTGGTGAAGAGTGCCGATGTGGTGTCCACAGTGACACTGCCCCCGGCAACGATGCAGGGGGTGGAATCATCTTGCCATAGGGGGCGCTGCCGCGTCACCTAGCGGGCGGTACGTTATGTGCATGGCGGGCGTCAAACGTGACATGGGCGAGGAGATCGGCGGCTACACCGTCGTCGAGACGCTTGGTCAGGGCGGTTCCGGGGCGGTCTACCGGGTGCGGGACGAGGGCGGTGAGACGTACGCCCTCAAGCTCGTGGACGCCCAGCACGACGAGGTGGCGGCGCGCAGGCTCGAGCGCGAGGTGCATGCCCTGCAGTCGCTGCGCCATCCGGCCGTTCCCCGGGTCCTCGACGCCGAGCTGGACGGCGCCGAGACCTTCGTGGTGTTCGAGTACATCCCCGGCGTCAGCATCTGGCAGCACGTCCAGGACCACGGGCCGCTGTCGGGGGAGGCGCTTGCCGACTTCGCGGACCGCACCGCGTCGGCGCTCGAGGCCGTCCACGACGCGGGAGTGGTCCACCGCGACGTGACGCCGTCGAACATCATGGTGGGCCCCGAGGGCCCTGTGCTCATCGACTTCGGCCTGTCTCACCGCGAGCACGACGAACGCCTCACGCGCGACGGCCTGGTCTCGGGCACCGCCGGCTATGTCGCTCCCGAGGTGATCGACGGGGCCGAGCCGGGCCCCATCGCGGACCGCTGGTCCTGGGCGGCCACCGTGGCGTACGCCCTCACCGGCGCGGCCCCGTTCGGTTCCGGCACGGGCGCCATCTCGCGGACGCTCGCGGCCGAGGTCGATCTGCCCGATGCGCCAGGCGCCGGGGCGCTCAGGGCCGCCTTGGGCCGTGACATCGGAGCGCGCCCGAGCCCGCACGAGGTGGTCGCGGCGCTGCGCGGCGCGACGATCGCGCTGCCGGTCTCCGGGGAGCAGATGGCGGCCACGGAGGTGGCGCCGGGCCTGGCCGCGACGTCGGTGATGCCCGCGCACGGGACCTGGAACGAGGCCGGCTCGGACCCCACCGCCGGGCTCACCGTCACGGCGGCGAGTCCCGTAACCAGCGACGAGCTTCGCCGCCGCGACGCGGCCGACCCCTGGGACGCGGCCGATGCGGGCGAGGGCGACGACGCGGACGATCCGGACCGTGAGGACGAGGGCGACGACGAGTTCGCGCACGACGACGCCGCGCTCCCGCCCGCGCCGCGCCATCCGCTGATGACGCTCACGTGGATGCTCGCGATCGCCGCATCGGCCGCGCTCGCCCCGCTGGTGGCGGCCGCGGCGCTGGTGGCGGCCGCAGTGATCGCCAGGACGGTGCAGCGGCGCGCGGTCGGCCTGCACCTGGCTCGCCAGCGCCGAGGGGAGCGGCGGGGCGACGCCGCGCTGCACGCCCTCGGCCTGCCGTGGCACCTGCTGCGCTCGATCGGCGAGACCCTGCCGGCGGCGGCGATCGCCATCGCCGCTGGCGGAGGGGTGACCGCGCTGTGCTGGTGGCTGGTGGACGAGGGGCGGGTCGCCACGGGCGACTCGGAGCTCTGGGGCCACGCTGCAGCGCTGGCAGCGGGAGGCCTTGTCGCCGTGGCCGCGCTGTGGTGGGGGCCGTGGATGGAGTTGACCCGGGAGGGCAGCAGGCGCGTCGCCTCCGGCCTCGCCCCCACGCGCGGGGTCGCCGTCGCCTGGACCCTGGTGGGGCTGGCGGCCCTGGGCGTCGTGGTGCTCGCGGTGCTCCTCAACGCTCCCCCTCAGTGGTGGCCCGCACCGCAACTGCTCGTGTAGCAGGCAGGCGGGGAACCGCGCGGCCGTGCGGTACGTTGGCGAAGCGATGTGACCGTGTGCGGACAAGGCTGCGGCGCGCCTACCAACGGAGGGGTTCGATGGCACTCAGAGGACGGTTCGGCACCATCCAGCCGTGGCTCAGTCTGCTCGTCCGGCTCTCGATGGCCGGGATCCTCATCGCCGCCGCGATCCCCAAGATCCAGGACATCCCGAAGTCCATCATCGCCGTGCGCGCCTACCGGCTGCTGCCGGAGGAGGTGGTGCCGTTCGTCGGCACCATGCTGCCGTTCCTCGAACTCGCGCTCGCGGTGGTGTTCCTCCTGGGCGCATTCACGAGGCTCGGCGCGATCGTGTGGCTCCTCATGATGGCCGCGTTCACGTTCGGGGTGATCTGGGCATGGGCCACCGGGCTGACCATCGACTGCGGCTGCTTTGGCGGCGGCGGGGAGGTCGACGCGAGCGAGACCAACTACCCGCTGCACCTGATGGAACGGCTCGGGTTCATCGTCCTCGGCACATTCCTCGCGATCTGGCCCCGGAGCCGGTTCTCGGTGGACGGCGCGCTGGCGCCGGAGCCCGCGACCGAACCCGAGCCCCAGCCAGCCCACTAGAGTTCTGACGAAAACCAGAGACCAGAAAGTAGACCGATGGCCAAGAACAAGGCGACCACCTCGAACGACAAGGCCTCCGCGGCCAAGAAGAAGGCACAGCAGCAGGTCAAGGCGCAAGAGCGCCGCACCGCGCTGTACATCACCATCGGCGCAGCGCTGGTGGTGCTGATCTTCGGCGGCATCGTGTGGTTTATCGTGCAGCAGTCCTCGGTGCCGTCACTGGACTCGGGAGAGGCTGTGGCGCCGCTCGGGGCAGACGAGACGGGCGGGATCTTTGTCGGCATGGACGGCGTCGCGGGTGGCGAGGCCCCGGACGATGCCCCACGCGTCGACGTCTATGCGGACTTCATGTGCCCCGTGTGCGCGCAGTTCGAGGAGGTCAACGAGGACGACATCGACGCGATGCGCGAGGCCGGCGACATCGAGCTGTACCTGCACCCGATCTCGATCCTGGACCGTGCGTCGCAGGGCACTAACTTCTCGACCCGCTCCGCCAACGCGGCGGCGACCGTCGCGGACGCCGCACCCGAGTACATCGTGCCGTTCATGAGCGCGATGTTCGCGAGCCAGCCCTCGGAGGGCACCGGGGGCCTGACCGACGAGCAGATCGAGCAGATCGCCATCGACGCCGGCGTTCCGGAGGACGTGGCCGCCACCCTCGATGAGGGCAGGTTCACCAAGTGGGTCGTGGCCGCCACCGACCAGTCGTCGCAGGACGGCGTGCCGGGCACCCCGGCGATCATGATCGACCGCGAGATGCTGCAGCAGCAGGAGGTCCCGTACTTCCAGCCCGGAGCACTGAGGGCGCACATCGAAGGCCTCTAGGCCTCACCTGCTACGAGGGCCCCGTCGGCGACGCCGACGGGGCCCTCGTGCGTCCGGCGCACGGCGGCGCACCGGTATCCTGCTGGGACGGCGCGCTCGCGCGCCTCACCGCTGGCATGGCGCAATTGGTAGCGCACCTGTCTTGTAAACAGGGGGTTGCGGGTTCGAGTCCCGCTGCCAGCTCCATTCTCTTTCTATCCGCGCCCGCCGCGCCGCAACCAATTGCCGACATTATCTGCCGACATTATCTGAACTGCGCCCCGCGCCGAGTGTGAAGATCATCACACTGGCCTCGTCGGCTGCAGAATTCCTCACTAAGTTTCCCGTTAATGCCGATGTATGGCAGGTATCACACTCCGCGTGTGGCGCCGGACCGGGATCCGGGAGGGCGCCATTCACGGGGCCTTGGTGAGCAATACCGGACAAGAGTGCAGGCAGTACAGCAGGGCATGGCGCTCGCCGCGAGAGTGCGGAAACTCTCGTGGCGGGTGTGGACATCACCGTTGATGACATGACGAGAACGCTGTGACATCCGTCACGACACACTTTCCATGCAATTCGGTGATGAAAGAAGACGCTGGGGGGTGCCCCGGGGGAATCCACCCCCGGGGCGGCCAGCATCACTGACAGAGGGGCAATGGAAATGGCAGAGAAGAAGCACAACAAGCGCAAATTCGCAGCGCTGGCGCTCGCGCTGGTGGGCGTGGCGGGGCTGTCGGTCGCGTCGGCCGCGACGCTCAACGTCGAGGCCTCCAACGAGGTCGCGATCGGCACGGAGACCTTCGCGGCGTGCGACACCGCCGTCGCGGTCGACTACACGTATGACACGGACGACTTCACCATCAAGGACGTCACCGTCGACGGGATCTCGGACACGTGCGATGGCGAGGGCATTCGAGTCGTGATCGAGGAGTTCGGCGCGGCCGAGGGGGATGCGCCGCTCGCGGTGGTGACCGGTCAGCTCGACGCCTCCGGAAGCTTCACCAAGGCCGTGACGGAGTCCATCGACATCGCCACCGACCTTGGCCTTGTGACGGTCGTCATCGGCTAGCAGGACGATTCAACGGACGGGCTCCGATGGCAGCCACTCTCGATGCCGGTACCGGCTCGCAGCGCGCGAGCCGGTACTGGCGCGTGGTGCGGCAGGGTCTCGCCTGGGTGCTGTTCGCCGTCGCCGTCTACTTTCTGTGGCCGTCCTCACTGGGCGGCGGCACGTCGCTCGTCATCGTCTCGGGTGAGTCCATGGAGCCCACGTACTACTCGGGTGACATCGTCGTGGCCCGCTCCGGGGCGCCCCAGGTGGGCGACGTCATCGTCTACGCCCCAGAGGGTCTTGGAGGGGCCCAGGTGGTGCACCGGATCATCGGCGGGGACGGCGAGTCCGGGTGGGAGCTGCAGGGGGACAACAACGATTTCATCGACCCGTTCCGCCCGGCCGAGGCCGAGGTGCGCGGGATCGTGCAGTTTCACGTCGCGAACGCCGGCGCCGTCACCATGAGGATCCTGAACCCGTTGGTGTGGTGCGGAGTGATCCTCGCCGCGACGGTCCTGGCGCTGTGGCCGTCCGATGACGACTCGGACGACGAGCCGGACGACGACGGTGATGAGCCCGAGGACGAGGTGCACGGGGCTGTCCCGGACAACGAGGACCATGCGGCGCCCGTCGCCACAGCCACAGCCACAGCCACCGTTGCGACAGTCGCGGCGAAGACCGCTTCGCGGCTCGGGCGTAAGCGCCTTGGTTTCGCCGCGTTGGCAGGCGGCCTCAGTCTTCTCACGGTTGCGTGCGCCACGCCTGCGAGCGCCGCGCAGCTGACCGTGGTCGCTGGCTCCGAAGTCTTCTCTCATTCGGCGACCGCGTGCGCGCCTGCCCAGGTTGCAGGTGCGCCGGTGATCGACACCACTGGTGCCGACGGGACCTCGGCCGGGGTGTTCTCCCTGGTGGACATGGGCGGAGTTCCGGCCGACTGCCATGGGCTGTACCTCGAGGTCTTCGTGCACGACTCGTCCGGCACGGTCATCGCCTCGGGAGACGGCACGGCATCCGCCGCTGGAACCATCGACGTGGGCAACTATCCGGCGACCTCCGTCGTGACGGTGGTCGCACGGATCGGTGGCTGGATCTTCCCCACCACGTGGACCGCCCCGGCCCCGACCGGCCCTGCTGATCCGGTGGTCGGCTCCTGCGAGGGCTACCTCATGTCGACGGGGGAGATCCCGGCGGCGACCAGCTGCAGCCTCAGCGCCGGCAAGGTGGGGGCGGTGAAGTTCGTGGACCAGCACAACGGCGGCCCCGGCCACTACCGCACCATCCAGATGTCGACGCAGTTCTCGCCCGGCGGCTACATGTCACCGGACGGGTGGCGGCAGTATCAGGACATCACCGAGTGGCGCTTCGCTCTCGATCTCACCGCGCCGCCATACGGCACCGGGCTCGACCTGTCAGGTTCCTACTACCTGTACAACAACGGCAACAACGCGGCGCTGGCCTCGGGCGAGGACTGCTCGGATCCGACGTCGGTCGTGTTCCAGGAGCGCACGGTCGGGAGCAATCCCACCGCCGGCTTCGTGGTCAGCGAGGTCCCGATCGCGTGGATGGCCCCGGACCAGTTCCTGTGCTCGCGACCTTAGGTCGCGCGCGACCCTCGTCCCCAGCGGATCGGTGGGGCGCCCAGGTCCGCGAGCAGCGCATTCACGCGCGAGAAGGGCCGGGACCCGAAGAATCCGCGTGACGCGCTCAGGGGGCTCGGGTGAGGGCTGGCGACCCGCGGCACGTCGCCCAGCAGCGGCGCGAGGTTCTGAGCGTCCCGGCCCCACAGCACCGCCACCAGCGGCGCGGGTCGGGCCGCGAGCACGCGGATGGCATGCTCCGTCACCGCCTCCCAGCCCTTGCCCCGGTGCGAGCCGGGAGCGCCGGGGGAGACCGTCAGGACGCGGTTGAGCAGGAGCACGCCCTGCTCGGCCCAGTGAGTGAGGTCGCCGTCGGGCAGCGTCTCGCCCGTGTCGTCGCGCAGCTCGCGCGCGATGTTCACGAGCGATCGCGGCATGGGGTGGCCGGGTGGGACCGAGAAGCTCAGACCCACCGGGTTTCCCGGCGTGGGGTAAGGGTCCTGGCCCACGATCAGCACGCGCACGGCGGCCAGCGGAGCGTGGAAGGCGCGGAGCACAGCTTCCGATTCCGGCAGGTAGCCCCGGCCGGCGGCGATCTCCTCGCGCAGGAAGCGGCCGATGCGCGCCAGCTCCGGCGCGACCGGGTCCAGGGCGTCGGCCCAGTCGCTCGCCACCTGGGTTCGCCACGCCTCCGACATGTGCGCCACACTAGCCGCGCGCCGTCCCGCGCCCACCCCCGACCGTCAACTGCGAACCACTTTTCGTGGCGACACCCCGAGGCGGCGGGCCGATGCGGTGGCTGGCTCGGGGTGTCGGCCCCCGGAGTGGTTCGTACTTAAGGGGGATGAGGCGGGTGGGTCCGGTGGGTGCGGTCCGTCAGTGCGGAGAGAAGACGGCCGATGCGGGCGAATGACATCTCTGTAGTTCGCCGGTAGTCTGGGGCGCACCAGTCAAGGCAAGAGGAGGGTGCTCATGAGCGAGACCGCACGAGTCGAGCACCCGACCGCCGTCGACGAGCTGTCCGAGCGCGACGCCGGCATCCTCCGATTCGAGCGCAAGTGGTGGAAGTTCGCGGGAGCGAAAGAAGACGCGATCCGCGAGCAGTTTTCCATGACGAGCACACAGTATTACCAGGTGCTCGGCGCGCTCATCGACACCGAGGCCGCCCTCGCGTTCGACCCGATGCTGGTCAAGCGACTGCGCCGCATGCGATCCGCACGTCAGCGAGGACGCGCCACGCGCTCGTTCGATGCTGCGGCGCTTCGCTAGAGTGACCCGCGTGTCCCAGCACTACGAGCCAGACGAATTCGACGAGATCGCCGCCCAGGGCGGCCCCGTCGGCGTGCACCGTGCCCCCCGCCCATGGTGGAGCCGGGTGCTCCCACCGCTGCTGGCGTTCCTGATCGCGGGCGCCATCGCCTTCGCGATCGCCACGGTGCTGTGGAACCGCGACGTCGCGGGACCGGCCGAGCCCACCGCTGAGCCCACCATCACGGTGACCCCCTCCAGCGAGCCGTCCGTCACCGCGAGCCCGGTGCCGACCGCGACCTCTCAGGAGCCCGTCCCGTCGCCCACCCCGACGCCGACGGAGACGGAGGAGCCCGAGCCCGTCATCCTCTACGACTCGCAGGTGCACGTGCGCAACGGCGCCCGCATCCAGGGCCTCGCGGGCGAGCAGCAGGAGACCCTCGCGGACGCCGGCTACACGAATATCGAGGCGAACAACATCGACCCCTCGCTGATCCCCGACGGGGCCAACGTCGTGGCCTACGACGGCGACCGCCTCGCCGACACGGCGCAGGACATCGCCGACACGCTCGGGATCGAGGCCGTCGACGGCAGCGGGACCCCCGGCGGTGCCGAGATCGAAGTGCTGCTCGCGTCCGAGCCCGACGCCTGACCCGGGTCCCGGGCTCGCCCCCGCGCCCCCGGTGCCGTGAGGCGCCGGCCGGCCCGCGCATCGGCGCTGTGCTCTGGGTGAAAAGAGAGTGACACGGTTTGCACTCGGAGGGGGAGAGTGCCAGAATCGGCGTTAGCACTCTCAATGCGAGAGTGCTAAAAACACCGGCTTCCGGGTCGAGGTGCAGGTTCGTGGCGTGAAGGGAACGCCCCGGGCCGCATCGTCCGTCGCGGGCGATTCGGAGCCACCACCCATCGAAAGAGGACTACACACCCATGGCAAAGATGATTGCCTTCGATGAGGACGCCCGCCGCGGCATGGAGCGGGGCATGAATGCCCTCGCCGATGCTGTGAAGGTCACCCTCGGCCCCAAGGGCCGCAACGTCGTGCTCGAGAAGAAGTGGGGCGCACCCACTATCACCAACGATGGCGTATCTATCGCCAAGGAGATTGAGCTCGAGGAGCCGTTCGAGAAGATCGGCGCCGAGCTCGTCAAGGAAGTTGCCAAGAAGACGGATGACGTCGCTGGCGACGGCACCACCACCGCAACCGTGCTCGCTCAGGCGCTCGTGCGCGAGGGCCTGCGCAACGTCTCGGCCGGTGCCAACCCGATCGCTCTCAAGAAGGGCATCGAGAAGGCCGTCGCGGCCGTCACCGAAGAGCTCCTCGACTCCGCAGTGGAGATCGAGACCAAGGAGCAGATCGCTGCCACCGCCGGCATCTCCGCCGGTGACCCCGCCATCGGCGAGCTCATCGCCGAGGCGATGGACAAGGTCGGCAAGGAAGGCGTCATCACCGTCGAGGAGGCGTACCAGTTCGGACTCGAACTGGAGCTGACCGAGGGCATGCGCTTCGACAAGGGCTACCTGAACCCGTACTTCGTCACCGACGGAGAGCGCCAGGAGGCCGTGCTCGAGGACTCCTACGTCCTGCTCGTCGAGTCGAAGATCTCGTCGCTCAAGGACCTGCTGCCCATCCTCGAGAAGACGATGCAGGCGGGCAAGCCGCTGACCATCGTCGCCGAGGACGTGGACGGCGAGGCCCTCGCGGCGCTCGTGGTCAACAAGCTGCGCGGCAACCTCAAGGTCGTCGCCGTCAAGGCTCCCGGCTTTGGCGACCGCCGCAAGGCGATGCTGCAGGACATGGCCGTCCTCACCGGCGGCCAGGTCATCTCCGAGTCGGTCGGCCTCTCGCTCGAGAGCGCCGGTCTGGAGATGCTCGGCCAGGCACGCAAGGTCGTCGTCACGAAGGACGACACGACCATGGTCGACGGCGCTGGCGCCGAGGACCAGGTGCAGGGTCGCGTCAACCAGATCCGTGCCGAGATCGAGAACTCGGACTCGGACTACGACCGCGAGAAGCTCCAGGAGCGCCTCGCCAAGCTCGCCGGCGGCGTCGCCGTCATCAAGGCGGGCGCGGCCACCGAGGTCGAGCTCAAGGAGCGCAAGCACCGCATCGAGGACGCCGTGCGCAACGCCAAGGCTGCCGTCGAAGAGGGCATCGTCGCCGGTGGTGGCGTCGCCCTCATCCAGGCCGGCACCAAGGCACTGGCGGCACTGTCGCTCGAGGGTGACGAGGCCACTGGCGCTCGCATCGTCGAGCTCGCGATCACCGCGCCGCTGCGCCAGATCGCCGTCAACGCCGGCATGGAAGGTGGCGTCGTCGTCGAGAAGGTCAAGGGACTCCCCGTCGGACACGGCCTCAACGCCGCGACCGGCGTCTACGAGGACCTGCTGGCCGCCGGCGTCAACGACCCGGTCAAGGTCACCCGCTCCGCGCTGCAGAACGCCGCGTCGATCGCGGGCCTGTTCCTGACGACCGAGGTGGTTGTCGCGGACAAGCCCGAGCCCGAGCCGGCCATGCCGGCCGGCGGCGGTGGCGACATGGGCGGCATGGGCTTCTAAGCCCCTTCGCACCTGCCGTACCCGAAGGCCCCAGGGAGAGATCCCTGGGGCCTTCGTGCGTCCGGGGCAGTTTCAGGCGGCCGATGCGCGGGCTGGGTCGGTCGGCCCGGCGGCCGATACGCGGGCGGGGTCGGGTTCGCGTCGCCTCGGTGGCCCCGCGGTGTCAGCCGCGCCCGTGGCGCGCGGCAGACGTCACCCGCAGGCCCGAGGCGCGCAGGCGACGGATCAGTTCGCGCGAGTCCACGAGCACGGCGCCCTGCTCGGCCAGGCGCGGGTACATCTCGGCAGGCACGTCGATGTGGTCGCGATCGAACGCCCGCTCCGGGACGCCCGCACGGCGTGCGAACTCGAGCAGCTCCTCGACGGACGTGTCGGACACGAGGTGGCCCCACACTCTGCCGTGCCGTGGCCACAGTGGGGGATCGAGGTAGATGGTCACCGGGCGAGCGTACGCCCGCGACACGCAGCTATCGGGGCGCGAACAGCCGCGCGGCGGTGTCCTCTGCCTGCTGGTACTGCTCGGCAGCCTGGGACAGGGCCACGGTGAGCGCGTCGAGCGCCTGCTCCACCTGCACCTGGGCGCCGCGCCACTGCTCGAGCACGCCGGTGAACGCCGTCGCGGCGCCGCCCTGCCACGAGCCTTCGAGCGCCGTCAGGTGGCCCATCATCGTGGCCACCTCCGCGCGAATGGTCTCGGCCGTGCCGGAGGCGCGGGCCGAGGCCGTCGCCACCTCTTCAGCGTCGACGTGATATCGGGTCATGGGTTCTCCTCCTGCCGTCATGGCGCGACGGCGGTCGCGCCTGACATCGACGCTAGGCAGGACGCGTCCGACCGGCGAGTCGGAGCCGCGGAACCTGTGGATAGAGGGCGGACCTGCCGCCCTTGCTACGCCTTCGCTCCGGTCCCGGCGAGCTCGCGCTCGATGCGGGTGAGCTCCGCGTTCAGGTTCTCCCTCGCCTGACGCTCCCAGCCGCGTCCCAGCGGGCTGGTGTACAGCGGGTTGCGCGCGAGCAGACGACCGACGATGGCCCGCCGCGCCTCGAGGTAGTCGTGAGAGGGGATGTGGGCGTACTCCTCGCGCACCTTGGTCAGGTACGACCGGTAGCGCTGAGGGTCGGAGGCGAGGATCGCGAGGTCCGCGTCGGAGAGTACGGCGCTGTCGCCGCCGTCGGCCGGGGCCGAGTGGCGCGCCAGACCCGCGACCATGGTGGACACCGTCTCGACCGCTGCCTCGGGGACGCCGAGTCCCGTCAGCTCCTCGCGCGCCACTTCGGCGCTCGCGGCCTCGTCCTCCCCGCCGCGCTTCGCGTAGGCGGCGGATTCGGCGGCGTCGAACACGGCCCCGTGGTACCAGGCCGCCAGCCTGACGGCGTTCGCGTTGTGGGTCTCCTGCTGGAGCTCATCCACGTGCTGCAGCAGGTCGATGAGGTGGGACACCCCGTGATAGGTACGCTCGGGCTCGCTCCATCGGCCCAGCAGCCGCCGTGCGGCCTCGTGCACCTGCTCGGGGGGCGCGGTGCCGCCGACGGCGTCGATCGCGCGCGCGAACGACCCGATGAGCCAGGACGGGAAATCAGACGTAGACATGTGCACCTCAGTTGCCATCGACGTGCGTGAACGTCTCAGTCTGGCCCCGTGCGGCGCTGGCCGCAACGAGCGGGCCTGGCGCGTCCGCACCAAGCCGCCCCCCGCATCGGCCGTGCAGCGTCCCATGGGTAGACTGGTGAGGCGCCGAATACGCGGCGCCTGAGCAATACGCGAGGTTGATGTGCCCACCGGCAAAGTGAAGTGGTTCGACACCGACAAGGGGTTCGGCTTCATCGCGAGCGACGACGGCGACGAGGTCTTCCTGCACGCATCTGCGCTGCCCGCCGGAGTCACGGCTCCCCGTCCCGGCTCGCGCGTGGACTACTCCGTCGCCGACGGCAAGCGCGGGCCCTCCGCCATGACGGTCACGATTCTCGAATCCGCGCCCACGGTGTCGCAGGGCATGCGCAAGAGCCCCGACGACATGACGGTCATCGTGGAGGACCTCATCAGGATGCTTGACGGCGTGTCGACCTCTCTGCGCAAGGGTCGCTACCCCGACCAGGCCAAGGGGACGAAGGTGGCAGCCGTGCTGCGCGCCGTCGCCGACCAGCTGGAGGCTTGAGCCGACTGATGGATGCAGTACTCGAGAAAGCCGTAGACCTCGCCCACGAGGCCGCCATCGAGGCCGCTGGCGACCGCGAGGCGGTCGGTCCGCACCTGTCGGTCACCAAGGACGCCGAACGGCTCCTGACCCACCAGTTCGCGTGCACCCTCCCGGGGTACCGCGGCTGGGTGTGGGCGGTCACCGTGGCGCGGCCCCCGCGCGGTCGCGAGGCCACCGTGTGCGAGGCGCACCTGGTGCCCGCCGACGACGCGCTGCTCGCGCCGTCCTGGATCCCGTGGGCCGACCGCGTGCGGCCGGGCGATCTCGAGCCGACCATGGTGCTGCCGCACATCGTCGAGGATCAGCGGCTCATGCCGGGCCTCGAGGAGCACGGCGAGGACGAAGACGCCCTCGAGATCTGGGAGCTCGGACTGGGACGCGAGCGGGTGCTCGCGCCCGAGGGCCGCGACAGCGCCGCCGAGCGCTGGTACCGCGGTTCGCACGGCCCCACCGCCGCATCGGCCATCGCCTCGGCCGCGCCGTGCTCGACATGCGCCTTCTTCATTCCACTGACCGGCTCGATGCGCCTGGCGTTCGGCGCCTGCGCGAACGAGTGGTCGCCGTCCGACGGTCGCATCGTGGCCGTCGACCACGGCTGCGGGGCGCACTCGCAGACGGACGTCGAGAACCAGAGCTCGCGGTGGCCCGCCCCGGATCCCGTGATCGACACGGACGCGGCCGACCCCGTCAGCCTGGAGGAGCCGGCCAAGTCCGATGACGCCGACGCCCCGGACGCCCCGGACGCCCCCGCGACGGCGGCGGGCACGGATGAGGCGCCTGCGGGCGAGGCCACGGACGCTTCGTCAGACAAGGGTGCCGCCGCTGACAAGGATGCCGCCGCTGACAAGGCCGAGGCCGGGACTGGCGAGGATGCTGGCGCTACGGACGCCGCCGCTACGGACGGCGACCAGGCAACGGACAAGGCCGAGGCCGGGACTGGCGAGGCCGCCGAGGGCGATCAGGGCCGATAGCGGACCCGCACGGCTGGCTGGGAGATCAGGACCGCTGAGGCGGTCCCCCGAACGCGAGTGGCGGTTCGCCGCTCAGCGGTAGTTCGCGGTCGTGTACACCGCGTTGCCGTTGGCGGTGGAGGCCGAGCCGGCGCCCATCGTCGAGTAGCCGGGGTTCATCACGTTGCGGCAGTGGCCGCCCGAGTACATCCACCCGACGTGAGCCTTGTTGAGCGCTGCGCCCACGGACATGCCGCCCGAGGAGCCGCTGACGGCGACGTTCTCGCCGCCGGGGCGGTTCGGGTTGTGCGCAAGGGCCGAGCCGTTGCCGGCCTCGTCGCGCGAAGCCATGGACTGCGACCAGCTCGTCGCTGCGGAGGCGAGGGAGCCGGACCACGACATGGAGCCGAGTCCGATGCGCGCGCGCTCCTTGTTGGCCGCGGTCAGCAGGCCCTTGACCGAGCCTCCGGCGGAGTACGGGGAGGACGGCGCCGCGCAGTAGGCGTCGGGCGACTGCTGTGCGGCCGGCTGCGATGCGGGCGCCGAACCGGAGCCGGAGCCGTTCGAGGAGGAACCTGACGTTCCGGAGCGGGAGGGCGCGGGACCTGTGGTCGAGCCGCCGTTGGCGGCTGCGGCGGGAGCGGGCAGCGGCTCGGGCTCCGGAGCGAAGGAGACGTCGATCTGGGGAATCGCGGCCGCGGCGTCGTCGTCCACCTCGGGGGCGACCACGGCAGCGAGCACATCGCTGCGGGTCTCGACGATCGCGACCTCTTGAACCGCCTCGTCGACGGGAAGCGAAGCGGGCTGGGTGACGGATTCAGGAGCGATCTGAGCTGCGGCGGCACCGCCGGCGGCGGCGATCAGCAGCGGCACTGCGGCGAGCAGGAAGGCTCTCAGCGGACGACGACGGCGATCGCCGGTCCCGAGGACCTCCTGCTGTGCACTCATGTCTCTAATCTCTCCACTATCCAGTCGATGCAAGCCGCAAGCGCCGAGACGTCGTCCGGGTCCACCGCCGGGAACATCCCGACGCGGATCTGGTTTCGTCCGAGCTTGCGGTACGGATCGATATCCACGACCCCCTGGGACCGGAGGATCGACCGCAGCACGGACGAGTCCACCGAAGGAGTCAGGTCGACCGTAGCCACCACGGAAGAGCGAACAGAAGGCTTTGTGACGAAGGTCTCAGCGAACGCGGAGGCGTCCGCCCACTGATAAATGCGGCGTGCAGATTCGGTGGTGCGAGCGAGGGCGAAGTCCATGCCGCCGTTGCCGTTCAGCCACCGCAGCTGCTCGGCGAGCATGACGAGAGTCGCGACGGCCGGGGTGTTCAGCGTCTGGTTCGCGCGCGAGTTCTCGAGCGCCGTCGCCAGGTCCAGCGTCGCGGGGATCCAGCGCCCGGAGGCGGCGATCCGCTCGATCCTCTCGATCGCGGCCGGGGACACCAGCGCGAGCCACAGCCCGCCATCGGAGCCGAAGCTCTTCTGAGGGGCGAAGTAATAGACGTCGGCCTGCGTCGCATCGAAGGCGAGGCCGCCCGCGGCGGAGGTGCCGTCGATCACCGTGAGCGCGCCCTCGGTACCCGGCGGCCGCACGGCGGGGGCCATGGCACCGGTCGACGTCTCGTTGTGCGGCCACGCGTAGAGGTCGATCCCCGCGGTGGGCTCGGGTACCGCGATGTCGCCCGCGGGAGCCTCGATGACCTGCGAGTCCTCGAGGAACGGTGCAGCCGAGGTGGCCTTGGCGAACTTGGCGCCGAACTCGCCGAAGGCGCAGTGCTGCGCGCGGCTCTCGACCAGCGAGAACGTCGCCGCGTCCCAGAACGAGGTGGATCCGCCGTTGCCGAGGATCACCTCGTATCCCTCGGGCAGTGAGTACAGCTCCGCGAGCCCCTCGCGCACCGCGCCCACCAGGTTCTTGACGGGGGCTTGACGGTGAGAGGTGCCGAGGACCTGGGGCTGGGAGTCGACGATGGCCTGGACCTGGGCGTCCCGCACGCGCGAGGGGCCGGAGCCGAACCTCCCGTCGCGGGGCAGCAGTGCGGACGGAATGACGAGTTCTGGCGACATGGGATCAGGGTAGTGGCGGCCATGGCTGGCACACTGTCCTCCATGCACCTCATCACGCCCGCCCTGCGCGACTACGCGTGGGGCACCAGGGACGACATCGTGGGTCTGCTCAACATCGAGCCGACCGGCGGCCCGGTCGCCGAGGCATGGTGGGGGGCCCACGAGAGCGGCCCCGCTCATGCGCACACGCCCGACGGCATCGAGAGGCTCGATTCGCTCATCGCGGCCGACCCGGCGTCATGCCTGGGCGACGAGTGCGCGCGCAGCTATGGCGTCCGCCTGCCCTTCCTGCTCAAGCTGCTGGCGATCGACAAGCCGCTGTCCATTCAGGTCCACCCCACGATGGAGCAGGCGCGGGCGGGATTCGCGGCGGAGCGGCGCGAGGGCTCGGTGGGTCCGTACGAGTTCCAGGACCCCTTCCACAAGCCCGAGATGGTGTTCGCCCTCACGAACCTGCGGGTGCTCGCCGGAGTGCGGCCCGTGGAGGACCTACGTGCCGACCTGCGCTCGCTGGGCACCGCCGACGCGGACCGCCTTGCCGCGGCGGTTGGGGACGACATCTCCGAGTTCGTCTCCCTCGCGCTGTCCGGGGAGGTGGGCGAGGCGACGCTCGCCGCGCTCGCGGAGCGCGGGCGCTCGGCGCCGGAGGGGTCCTCGCTGCGGGTGAGCGCCGATGCGCTGACCGAGTTCCCCGGTGATGCGGGGGCCCTCGTGGCGCTTGGGCTCAACGTCGTCGACCTGGCGGCCGGCGAGTCGCTGTTCATCGGCGCCGGGGTGCTGCACAGCTACCAGCGCGGGCTCGGCATCGAGGTGATGGCGAACTCGGACAACGTGGTGCGCGGCGGGCTCACGCCCAAGCGCGTCGACGTGCCGCTGCTGCTGTCGCTCGCGCAGACCACCCCGGGCCCGGCCGCACGGCCGCGGGTCGACATGGCGGGGGCGGCGGTGACCCTGGTGCCTGCCGTCGACGAGTTCGCTCTGACGGTCGTCACGGACGGCGTCGCGGCGGTTCCCGCGGGCCCACGCGTGGTGCTGGTGGTGCAAGGGGAGGCCGAGGTGGCGTGCGACGGCGGCGCGATGACGCTGCGTCGCGGGCAGGCGGCCTTCGGCCGGCACAGCGAGGGGCCGATGCGGGTGAGGGCGAGCGGCGCGACCGTCATCGCACACCTGCCGGGGTAGCCAGCGGGCCGACCCGCACCGGTATCCTGATCAGCATGTCTGAACGCATATCCGTCATCGGAACCGGCTATCTCGGCGCGACCCATGCCGCGGGCATGGCAGAGCTGGGCCACGAGGTGATCGGCGTCGACGTCGACGCCGAGAAGATCGCGCGGCTGAGCCGCGGCGACGTGCCGTTCTACGAGCCCGGACTGCCCGAGCTGCTGCGCAAGCACGTCGACTCGGGAAGGCTCCGCTTCACGACCGATGCCCGGGAGGCGGCGGAGTTCGCGGGCGTGCACTTCATCGGCGTCGGCACCCCCCAGCTCAAGGGCGGCTACGGCGCCGACATAGCGTACGTGGACGCCGCGATCGAGACCCTCGCCCCGTTGCTCACCCGCCCCGCGGTCATCCTGGGCAAGTCGACGGTGTCGGTCGGCACCGCCGCCCGGCTCGCCGACCGCGTGCGCGAGCTCGCGCCCGTCGGTGACGAGGCCCAGCTGGGCTGGAACCCCGAGTTCCTGCGCGAGGGCTTCGCGGTGGAGGACACGCTCCGTCCCGACCGTCTGGTCCTGGGCGTCGATCTCGAGAACCCCGGCCGCATCGAGGAGGTCGCGCGGCGCGTCTACGCCCAGGCGCTCGCGCGTGAGACCCCGATCGTCGTCACCGACCTGGCGACCGCCGAGCTCGTCAAGGTGTCCGCGAACGCCTTCCTCGCCACCAAGATCTCCTTCATCAATGCGGTGGCGGAGGTGTGCGAGGCGACCGGCGCCGACGTCAAGGACCTCGCCGACGCGATCGGATACGACGAGCGGATCGGCCGCAAGTTCCTGGGCGCAGGGCTCGGCTTCGGCGGAGGCTGCCTGCCCAAGGACATCCGCGCCTTCATGGCGCGCGCCGGCGAGCTGGGCGTGGACCAGGCGCTGACCTTCCTGCGCGAGGTCGACAACGTCAACATGCGGCGCCGTCAGCACGTGGTGGAGCTCGCCGAGCGCGAGGTGGGCGGCAGCCTGGTGGACGCGAAGATCGCGGTGCTCGGGGCCGCGTTCAAGCCCGACAGCGACGACGTGCGCGACTCGCCGGCCCTCGACGTCGCCGGTCAGCTGCACCTCGCTGGCGCGCACGTGCGCGTGCACGACCCCGAGGGCATGGCCAACGCCGCGCAGGTGTGGCCCACCCTCGACTTCGCGGATTCGCCCGAGGACGCCGTCCGCGATGTCGACCTGGTCATCGTCGCGACGGAGTGGCGCCAGTTCCGCGATCTCGACCCCGCCGTGGTGGGTGACCTGGTGGCCCACCGCCGCATCATCGACGGCCGCAACTGCCTGCCGGCAGAGAAGTGGATCGCCGCGGGCTGGGAGTACCGGGGGCTGGGTCGGCATTCGGCATGAGCGACCTCATCGACACCACGGAGATGTATCTGCGGACCATCTACGAGCTGATCGAGGACGACGTCACGCCCATGCGCGCGCGCATCGCCGAGCAGCTGGGCCACTCGGGTCCGACGGTGTCGCAGACCATCGCGAGGATGGAGCGCGACGGTCTGGTCGTGGTGTCATCCGACCGCCGGCTGGAGCTGACCGAGGCCGGGCTGCACGCCGCAGTGCGCGTGATGCGCAAGCACCGCCTCGCGGAGCGGCTGCTGATCGACGTGATCGGCCTCGAGCTGGCGCACGTCCACGAGGAGGCGTGCCGGTGGGAGCACGTGATGAGCGATCGGGTCGAGCGGCGGCTGCTTGAGGTGCTCGACAACCCCCGCTTCTCGCCCTACGGCAACCCCATCCCGGCGCTGGCCGAGCTCGGCGTCCTTGACGACCCGGAAGCCCCGGATTCGGCCTCGATCTCGCTTGAGACGGCAGCAATTTCGGGAGTGACCACAGTCACAGTCACGCGCATCGGGGAGAACCCGCAGGCGTCCGAGGGGTTCCTCGAGGAGGCGATCCGCGCAGGACTCGTACCAGGAGCGACGGTGCAGGTCGGGCTCGAGGACGACGAGGTCATCGTGACCTCCCCGACGGGGTCCGTGGCCGTGTCTCGAGACGCTGCGCGACACCTCTTCGGCCTCCCTCGACTTGGCGAATCATCACGAATTGGTAACATGGTCGACTAGAACACGAAAGAGCAGGACACCGCAGGCCCCGGAGATGGCATTGGAACCTTTTCGGAGTTCCACTCGCTGGGCCAGGGAACATCAACGCACCGCAGGTGCGGAAGGAACGTGATTTTGACGAACGGATACATGCGCGCCAGGACGCGTGCGGTGGCTGCCACCGCTGGTGCCGCCCTTGTGGTGGTCCCCCTGACGGGCGCCGCCGCTGCGGCCCTCGTCGCCCAGGACATGACGGTCGACTCCGTCACTCCCAACACTCTTGCGATCGAGACGGAGGCCGACGCCGCCTCCGCTGATCTGGCCGCCGTCGCCAGCGAGGTCACCGCCTCCGACGATGCCGACTTCGACGTGAGCACGCCGGACATCGACGTGTCAGCGCACCCCGAGCCGGAGCCCGAGCCCGAGCCTGTCGTGGCCGCCCCCCAGGCGAACTCCTCGACCAGCTCGAGCTCCTCGTCCTCGCCTGCGCGCCCCGTCGCCCAGTCCACCAACGTCAAGGCCGCGATCTCGGGCTCGGCGGTCATCGCCGAGGCTGCGAAGCACGTCGGCGACCCGTACGTCTCCGGCGGCGCCGCACCTGGCGGCTTCGACTGCTCCGGCTTCACGTCGTACGTGTACGGCCAGCTCGGCATCTCGCTGCCGCGCTCGTCGGGCGCCTACTACAACGTCGGCACCCGCGTCTCGTCCCCCCAGGCGGGCGACATCATCGTCTCGCCGGGTCACGTCGGCATCTACGCCGGCCCGAACCTGCAGATCGACGCGCCGACGCACGGCAAGACGATCCAGTTCCGTGGCATCTGGCAGAGCAACCCCACGTACGTGCGCGTCACGGGCTAGTCCCTCCGCACACGCCAAGAGCCGTCGCCGCCTTCGGGCAGCGGCGGCTCTTCGCGTTGCCGGGGCACCGGCGTCTTCGCGTCGCGTGCGCCAGGACCCGCGTCCGGCGCCGCCGCGACGCCTGCGTCAGGTGGCGGCCGCTGCCGGGTCGCACGGACCCCATGGTGACCCCTAGGGTGGAGACATGCGCACCTCATTCGTACCGCGGCTCGGCCGCGACATCTCTCTCATCGGCCAGGGCTGCTGGCAGCTGGGCGCCGACTGGTCTCACGTCGCAGACGACACGGCGCAGGACATCCTGCGCGCGGCGGCCGATGCGGGCGTCACCTTCTTCGACACCGCGGACGTCTACGGCGACGGCCGCTCGGAGCGCGCACTGCGCGACTTCGTCGCGGACCGCGGCGCGGAGGGCATCACCATCGCCACGAAGATGGGCCGCCGCGCTGACCCGCACGAGGCGTCGCAGTACACCCTCGACAATTTCCGCCGCTGGACCGACCGCTCGCGCGAGAACCTCGGCGTCGACACGCTCGAGCTGGTTCAGCTGCACTGCCCACCGTCGGAGGTGTTCGCGAACCCGCAGACCTACGACGACCTCCGCACCCTCAAGCAGGAGAGGCGCATCGAGCACTACGGCGTATCGGTCGAGACCTGTGACGAGGCGCTCGACGCCCTGCGGGATCCGGACATCGCGACCGTGCAGATCATCCTCAACGTGTTCCGTCGCAAGCCGCTCGAGCACGTGCTCGGCGTCGCACGCGAGAACGGGGTGGGCATCATCGCGCGCGTCCCGCTGGCCTCGGGACTGCTGACCGGCAAGTACGACGAGCACACCACGTTCGGCGAGAAGGACCACCGCAACTTCAACCGCGACGGCGCGGCGTTCGACGTGGGCGAGACCTTCGCGGGCGTGCCGTACGAGGTGGGAGTGGAGGCCGCCCGTGAGGTCGCCAAGCTCACTCCCGAGGGCTGGACCACGGCCCAGTTCGCGCTCGCGTGGATCGGCGCCGTGGGCGCCTCTACGATCATCCCCGGCGCCTCGCGGCCCGAGCAGGCGCGGTCGAACGCCGCGGCGGCGGACATGCCCGAGTTCGACGAGGAGACCCTCGCCGCACTCGCCCACCTCTACAACGAGCGCATCCGGGAGCACGTGCACGCGAAGTGGTGAGATTCCTCCGTGTGCGCGGGTGCCGGTACCCTGGTCGGTGTCCCGCGCGCCTGTAGCTCAGGGGATAGAGCACCGCTCTCCTAAAGCGGGTGTCGGCAGTTCGAATCTGCCCAGGCGCACCAGGTGTTGGTTCCGTTCACAGAACCATGAGGCGTCGCCGAGCAGTGAGGGTGTCGCATCTCACATCGGAGCCCGTTGAGACGCGGCGAACCGGGCGTATAGTGCGAAGAGCAACGAAAAAGGCAAACCCGTCGCGAGGCGGGGACGCAAAGCCACGGGACCCACGGGGTCAGCCGGGCCACCGAACAAGGGAACCACTGTGAACGCCACGTCCGAGAGCCGCACTGCCGCCGCCTCGACTCCTCAGTCTCGAGGCCGTGCCCGCACCACCATTGCCGGCACCGGCGTGCTCGGCCAGGTCGTGACGCGATGACCGGCGAGCATCCCGAGATCACCCATGACAAGTTCCGCATCTGGCTTCGGCCAGACGGCCTGGTGGAGATCGAGTGGGCTCCGCACGTCCCCTCGGGCCTCGAGGACGCGGTTGCGACGATCGAGGCGATGACCGAGCTCACCGGCGGCAAAGCCGCCCCGCTGCTGGTGGACACGACGCACGCGGGTCCCCAGGACCGCGCGGCGCGGATGGAGTACGTCCGCAGGCAAGGGATCGTGTCCGCTGTCGCGTTGATCGTGGGCAATCCTCTGAGTCGAATGATGGCGACGTTCTTCATCAACGTGAGCAAGCCGGAGGTGCCGGTCCGTCTGTTCGAAGACAGGGCCGAGGCCGAAGCCTGGCTCAGGGAGCACGTGGTGTGATGACCCGCGCGGTGCCGCCGGACGGGGACGGCGCGTCCGAGAGGGAGCGCCGCCTCGAGGAGGTGGTGGAGGTCATCCAAGAGCTGGCGGCACTGAACTTCGACGCCCGCGCCTCCGTCGGTCGCACGGGCGACCTCGTCGACGCGGTCGCGGCGGGCGTGAACTCGCTGGGGGAGGAGCTCGAGGCGTCGTACGAAGAGCTGGAGCGCCGCGTGGCGGACCGCACGGCGGAGCTCGCGCGCGCCAGTCGAGAACTCGGTCGCCGAGCGATGCAGGACGACCTGACGGGGCTGTCGAACCGCGCGGCCCTGTGGGATCGGTTGGACCATCGGCTCAGCGTCGCGGACAGGCGCACGAGCGGTTTCGCGGTGCTGTTCCTGGACCTCGACGATTTCAAGACGGTGAACGACAGCCACGGGCATGCCGCCGGCGACCAGGTGCTGGTCGAGGTGGCCCGGCGCATCACGGCCGAACTGCGCGCAGGCGACACCGCCGCTCGCGTGGGCGGGGACGAGTTCCTCGTCCTGCTCGATGAGGTCGCCTCGGGCGAGGCGGCGCTGGCCGTCGCGCACCGCGTGAGCGACGGGCTGCGACCGCCCCACGAGTTCGGGGACCACCGCTATACCGTGACGAGCAGCGTCGGCGTGGCCGTGGGACCGGACGGCTTCGCGAACTCGGATGAGGTCGTCGCCGCCGCCGACACGGCGATGTACGAGGCCAAGCGCAGTGGTCGGGGCGTGTCCGTGCTCTACAGCGCCGACCGTCACGGCCGCACGTCGCTGGTCGAGATGGTGGAGGCCGATGACGCGGCGTGGGGAGGCACCCACCCGCACGCCGACGCCGACTGAGCCGTCCCCAGGCATGTGCCCGACGGATGTGTGGGGACGTTCGTCCCGTCAGCGGCGATGGAGCTGCTCATAGCGTGGAGGAACCACACCCACCGCCGCTTGTAGGAGGACGCCATGTCGGCTCCGTACGCTCACATTCTCGAACCCACCACCCTTGCGGGCCTCCCGCTTCGCAACCGCGTGGTGATGGTCCCCATGGGAACCGAGATGGGGGATCACGACGGCCACCTCACCGATCGTGAGGTCGCGTACTACGCCGCGCGCGCCGAAGGCGGAGCAGGGCTCGTGGTCACTGGCATCAACGCGGTCACCGACGACTACGAGGTCATCAACGAGGGGCTCGGGCGAGTGGACTCCGACGCCGCCATTCCGGGCCTGAAGGCCCTCGCGGATGCGGTGCACGCGGTCGGCGGAGCGATCTCCGTCCAGCTCACCGCGGGGCTCGGCCGCAACATCAACAACATCGATCCCCAGCGACCGCCCATCTCCGCCTCGGACAACCCTCACTGGCTGGACCCATCGGTGCTGTGCCGTCCCCTCGACCTCGAGGAGATCGCCATCATCGTGCAGAGGTTCCGCGAGGCCGCGCAGCGCTGCGCCGCAGCCGGGATCGACGCCATCGACATCCACGGCCACACGGGCTACCTGATCGACCAGTTCATGTCGCCGCAGTGGAACCGCCGCACCGATGAGTACGGCGGGTCCGTGGAGAACCGCTGCCGGTTCGCGACGGAGATCATCGCCGCCGTCAAGGAGGGGGCTCCCGGGCTGCCGGTCAGCTTCCGCCTCTCGGTCGACCACCGATACGAAGGCGGTCGCACCGCTGACGAGTCCAAGCGGATCGCCGTCATCCTGGAGGCCGCCGGCCTGGACCTGATGATGGCGGACGAGGGCTCGTACGAGGCGATGGACTACGTGTTCCCGCCGTACTACCTGGGTGACAACTGCATGATGGGCGCGGCTGCGGCCATGAAGGAGGTCCTCACGATTCCCGTGCTGGGGTGCGGCAACCTCACGCCGGAGCGTGCGGAGTCGGCCATCGCTGCCGGCGAGATGGAATTCGCTGGAATCGGCCGGGCGCTGATCGCGGACCCCGAGTGGACCAACAAGCTCGCCGACGACAGGCGGGAGGACATCCGTCCGTGCATCCGCTGCAACCAGATGTGCGTGGGCAACGCGTTCCTGGGCAAGGCTCTCGGCTGCGCCGTCAACCCGATGGTGGGGATGGAGCGGGAGCGGGTGCTGACCCCCGCATCGTCGCCTGGCCACGTGGTGGTCGTCGGTGCGGGACCCGCCGGCCTCGAGGCCGCGCGCGTCGCGGCGCTGCGCGGCCACACCGTCGATGTATACGAGAAGTCGGACCAGCTGGGCGGAGTGCTGTGGCCCGCGGCCACGCCGGAGTTCAAGAAGGAGCTGCGCTCCATGATCTTCTGGTGGGAGCGCCAGCTTCGCGACCTGCCGGTGACCGTCCACCTGGAGACCGAGATCCGGGACGACTCGCCCGAGCTGGCCGAGGCGGACGCGGTGATCCTCGCCACCGGCTCGAGCCCGATAGCGCCGCCCATTCCGGGCATCGACGGTCCGAACGTGGTCGACGTGATCGACGCCCACCTCGGCGCGGCACTCGGAAAGCGGATCGTGGTCTGCGGAGGAGGGCTGTCGGGGGCTGACTTCGCTCTCGAGGCCGCGCAGAACGGCCACGACGTGACGGTCGTCGAGATGGCCGACGGCATCGCCGGCGACCTGCTGATGATCAACCGCATCACGCTCCTGAGGGACCTCGCCGAGGCGGGCATCACGCTGCTCACGGGACACACCGTGACCAGCATCGACGAGTCCGGCGTCAAGGTGGGCGGCCCAGATGGGCCGGTGCACGTGGCCGCGGACACCGTGATCTCGGCATTCGGCGTGCGGCCCGAGACGGCCCTGCCCACGGCGCTCGCCGACAGGCCGGGCGTGGTCGCAGTCGGGGACTGCGTGCGTCCCGCCAAGGTCGGCGACGCCATCAACGCGGGCTTCGAGGCGGCCTTCTCGCTGTGACCTGAGGGCGGCGCGTGGCGCAGGCCGGCTCCCGCAGCCTTCGGGCGCGGAGAGCCGGCTTGACGCGGCGCTCGCGGAGGTCCACAATCCCGGTGACGGTGCGCGCCGGCTGTGCAAGTGGGCGCGCACTGTTCTCGTTTCTGGCGCCGCGGGCCGCCCGTGTGCCGCCCTGACGGGCGGCGTGGTGGCGAGGCATCCCGCACCCCGACGTATACCGTGGGGGAGTGGTGGATTACATCGGGCGCGCGCTCGTGGCCGACGCCCTCCGAGAGTGGCGCGAACAGCTCCAGGACCGGGCGACCGTGTCCCCGCTCAGGGACCTCGCGGCGACCCAGGCGAGCCTGGTCGACATCCGCGCCGGCCACCCCTCGGGCCTCGCGCAGCTGTTCGCGAATCGCCCCACCGCCATCTCCTCTCTGCTGCGCGACCCACAGGTCCGCGAGTCGGGCCTGCACCGCGGCCGGCTGATCCTGCAGGAGGCGGAGCGCGTGCGCGCCGCCACCGGGGCCTGGACGGCGGCGCTGGTGGTCGGCACCGTGGCGTGGACTGAGCGCGGAGAGCGCGTCGAGATGCCGCTGCTCATGCGGCCCGTCGGGCTCGAGCGCCACCGCACCGATGACGTGCAGATCACGCTGCGCGACGACGTCCACGTCAATCCCGTCTTCACCACGCTGGTGCGCGAACGCGCGGGCGAGTCCGGCGGGGACACGGCGCTGCCCGCGGTCGCCGGTGGGCGCGACTTCGACCCGCGCCCGCTGTGGGAGCACGTGCGGGGCCTGACCGACCTGTTCGGCGACGATCTCGAGGTCGTGGATCGGCTGCTGCTGGGAGCGTTCGACGACCCTGAGCAGCGTCTGCTCGACGACCTCGACGACTGCGACCCCGTCATCGCCGGGTCGACCGTGCTGGCCGCGGCCGCGGGTGACCATGACGCTCAGGCGCAGCTCGGCGAGCCGCTGCCCGCCTTCCCGCGTGGAGATCGCGACCCCTTCGCCGAGCGCGGCATCGGCGACCTCGACGACGTCCAGTTCGCAGCCCTCGACCTGATCGCCACCGGCCGGGACGTCTTTCTCCAGGCCCCTCCCGGTTCCGACGTGGTCGGCACGGCGGCGGCGATCGCCGCCGATGGCGCGGCCTCGGGCAAGACCGTCGCCGTGGTCGGCGGCCAGGAGCGAGCGCTGCGCGCGATCACGGACCGGGTGCGCGCGCTCGGCGCCAAGGACCTGGTCATCGACGGCACCGTGCCCGCCTGGAATGCCGATGCGCGGGCGCGCCTTCTCGAGTCCATCACGATGGGCACGCCTCAGGTGGACGACGACGGCCTGCGCGCGGCGGGGGAGACCCTGCTGCGGGCGCGCGGGGACCTGCATCGGCGCTTCGACGCGCTGCACCGCTCGCATCGCCCGTGGGGTGTGAGCGTCTTCGAGGCCGTGCAGGCGATCGTGCGCCTCACCACCGCCGATCTCGCCCCGGGCACGGCGCTGAGGCTCAGCAAGGAAGCCGGCGCGGTGGTCGCCGACCACGGCTTCGCCTCCGTCTCGGCCGCGCTCGTGGCGGCGCTGCGGCCCGACGACGAGCAGCCGGCCGCGGTTCCCGTCGAGGACGACGCTCCCAGCGCTCAGGCGGAGTCCTGGTGGGCGGATCACGCGGATCCCGAGGACGGTGCGGGCCTCGACGAGGCGCTCGCGACGCTGCTGGGCCGAGCGATACCCAAGATGCGTGCGGAGGCGGCCATCGCCGCGCACGAGACGGGCGTCGACGAGGCCGTGTCGATGGCCGCCTGGTTCGACCAGGTGCGCATGTTCGAGGCGCTCCGCGAGGTGTTGGAGACCTTCTCGCCAGCCGTGTTCCACCGCTCGCTGCACGACCTCGTGTCGGCGACGGCCCCCCACGGCTCGTCCCGGCACGTCGACATGCCGCGCCGCGATCGCCGCGCGCTCGTGCGCCGCGCCGTGGAGCTGCTGCGGCCCGGCCGCGGCAAGGACACCCTCCACGAGGACCTGGTCCGCGCCCACGACCTCGCGCTGCGTTGGCGCGCGCACTGCTCCGCGGGCGGATGGCCCACGGTCCCCGACGATTACGACGTGTTCGCCGAGCGCGTCGCCGACGCATCGGCCATGTGGGACACGCTCGCGCCGACCGTCCACATGGTCGTGGAGGACGAGGACCTCGCGGCCGTGCCGTGGGACGAGATGGTCGGCGAGCTCGACCGCCTCGCGCAGGGGCTGCCCGGCACCATCGACACGGACGCCGGCGAACCCTTCGAGATCGACCCCGTGGCCGCAGGCCTGGGGCCGCTCATCGACGACCTGCGTGCGCGCGATGCGTCCGACGCCCAGGTGCGGCGGGACCTCGAGTTCGCGTGGTGGGCCGCGGCGTTCGACGCGATCGTGCGCACGGACCCCTCGCTCACCGACTACGGGGCGCTGGGCGCAGCCGTCGAACACTTCCGTGCGTCAGACAAGGCCTTCTCCGGCGCGCGCGTGGGGCCGCTCATGCGCGCGGCCGCGGAGCGTCGCCGCTCGGCCATCGCTCGCCACCCGGACCTGGCGCGTGACCTGTTCGCCGCGCTGGTCGAGGGTGCGGACGCCTCCATCAAGGAGCTGTGGCGGGACTTCGGCGCGCTGTCCGCGGCCCTGCGACCCGTCGTCGTGGCGAAGGCAGAGCAGGTGTCGCGCCTCGCGCCGCCCACCCGCGCCTTCGACATCGCGGTGGTGGTGGCCTCGGAGTCGCTCGCGCTCGCCGAGCTCGTGCCCACCCTCGCCCGTGCCAAGCAGGTGGTGGTCGTGGGGGACGCCCACGCCGCCACCAGGTCCGCCGTCGCGTCCCTGGCCGCGCTGCTGCCGCACGTCACCCTGCACGCCCTGCCCCAGGGTCGGGATGTGCGCGTGACTGCGGCGCTCGCCCGCGCCGCGTACGGCCGCAGCATCGAGGCGCTGCCGGCGCCGGGAGACGAGAGCCGCTTCGAGCTGCGCATGGTCGACGGGGTCGGCTCCCCCGTCGCGAGGGCCGATTCCGTCGAATCGACGCGCGCGGAGGTCGCGGCCGTCGCGGAGCACGTGGCCCGGGCCTTCGACTCGCTGCCACGCCGCGAGCTCGTGGTCGTCGCGGGCAACCCCCTCCACGCCGCGCGCCTCGCCGAGGCGCTCAAGGAGCGCAGCACGCGCCTCGCGGCGGCGGTCCCCGTCGAGGTGATGGGCGACGCGGCCGGTCACGCGGTCGATGAGGTGGTCATCTCGCTCGGCTATGCCCGCGACTCGCGGGGGAACGTGCCGGAGTCGCTGGGCGCGCTGTCCGAGCCGTGGGGACGCCAGGCGCTCGTGCAGGCGCTGGTGGCCTCGCGCGCCTACGTCACCGTGTTCAGTGCCATCGCCGCGGAGCGCCTGCCCGCGGTGGGCGACGAGGGCGATGGAGTCGAGGACCTCCGCGAACTTCTGCAGGCCGGGTCGGAGCAGCCGATCGCGCCGGAGCGGCCCGAGCCCGCGCCGAGCGACTGGCTGCTCTCCGACGTCGCGAACCGCCTGCGCTTCGACGGTTTCGGCGTGCACGTCCGCTACGGCAACGGGCCCGATGCGGTGCCCATGGCCGTGGGCGGGCGTCACGACCGCGGATACCGCGTGGCAGTGGTGACCGACGAGGCGGCTCCCGCGGGCTCAGCGTCGCTGCGCGACCGCGTGCGGTGGCAGCGGACGTCCCTCGAGTCGCTGGGCTGGACTGTGGTCCCGCTGTGGACCCTGGACGTCTTCATGGATCCCGATGCGGCCGCGGAGCAGGTGACCTCCGCCCTCGACAGCGGCGGGCCCGCGCACGTCCAGGAGTCGCTCGAGATCGACATCGCGGCTCCCGCCGAGGAGTCCGACGAGGCGTTCTTCGACCAGAGCGCGCCCACGGAGGCCGAGGCCGTCACCGCGTCCCTGCGCGTTGCTCCCGCGATCGCGCCTGACGGCGCGCCCGGTACGACGGCCGATGCGGGGGCTGAGCAGTCTGCGCCCGTCGAGGTGGCGGGCATGCTCGAGTTCGACGAGGACGAGGAAGAGGACGACGTCGAGGCTGACGAACCGGACGCCGACGCCGAGGGCGCAGAATCCGCTGAGCCTGAGCCTGAGCCTGAGCCTGAGCCTGAGCCTGAGCCCGAGCCCGAGCCCGAGCCCGAGCCCGAGCCCGAGCCCGAGCCCGAGCCCGAGCCCGAGGACGAGGACGAGGACGACGAAGAGGCCCCCGCCGCGCCCGCCCAGCCCTCACTGGGCTTTGGCGTGCCGAAGGTGGCCACGAGCGCATCGGCCGCACCGAGCCAGCAGGAGGACGTACCGAGGCAGCAGAAGAAGCAGGGCGGCACGAACCCTGCGCGCAGCGCGAAGGATCGGGCACGCGGAACTGACCGGCCGCTGATCCCCACGCGCGCCTCGGAGGACCGCGACGAGGGATGGGGCGGCAGCTACGGCGACTCGCGCGAGGACGAGATCAAGCGGGAGCGGCCGCCGCACTGGTGAGCGGCCTGCGGGCCGTCAGGAGCCCGAGGACTCCTTCGCCGCGGCGCGGGAGTCGTTGCGGTAGAAGCCCGAGCCCTTGAACGTCACGCCGACGGTGCCGAACACGCGGCGCAGCGCGCCCTCGCACTCGGGGCACGCATTGAGCGAATCGTCGTGGATCGACTGGACCGCGTCGAAGCGGTGGCCGCATGCGCGGCACGCGTAGACGTAAGTGGGCATGGGCGCATTCTACGCGGGAAGAGAGGTGGTGCCTTGCGGGGTGATCACCCGGTGCACCGGCACGTCGTGCTGCTCGCGCGGAAGCCGCAGCTCTCCGGGCCCGCGGAACTCCGCCGCGAACGTGAATGCGATGATCGGCACCCCGTCGCGAACCTGCTCGAGAGCGCGGTCATACCAGCCGCCTCCCTGTCCTAGGCGGGTGCCCTCGGCGTCGACCGCGAGGGCGGGCACCACCAGCGCCTCAGCCTCCTGGATCGCGTCGGCGGGCAGGAACTCACCGGAGGGCTCCGGCGGGCGGCCGGGAGCGCGCTCGACGAGGTCCTCCGCCCCCTGGTAGAGCGACCAACCCCGCTGGAGGCCGTCGCCGAGCCTGGGGATCAGCACCTTCACGCCGCGATCGTGCAGCGCGCAGATGAGCGGGAGCGTGCCCGGCTCGTGAGGGCGGGATGCGTACACGGACACGCACTGCGCCGGGGCGATCGCCGGGTCCTCGAGCGCGAGGTCTCGCAGCGACTGTGCCAGTTCCTCGTTCCTGCGCTCGGATCGATGGAGGCGGGCCTTGCGGATGGAAGTGCGCAACTGCGCCTTCACATCCTCGGGGGCTGGCGCTCGGGTGGAGTGCGACTGCGGCGTCATGCCCACCAGTGTCTCAAAGAAACGTGAACGCGCCGTGTCGAGTGCCTCACAGACGGCGCCCGCGCGAGTCGGTTGCAGGCGCGCGGTGGTTGCAGGGGCTCGGCGCGGCGCGAGACAATGCACGCGTGACAGTACGGAGCCTTGACGGCCATCGCACCGCCGTGGCGGAGGCCCTCGCCCCGGGTCCGGTGCTCGACGTGCTGCTGGGAGACACGGCGGGGGCCACGCTCGCGGAGGACCTGGTCGCCGATTCCGCGATGCCGGCGGTGCCGATCGCGGCACGCGACGGTTACGCGGTGGCGAGCGCCGACGTCGCTGCGGCCCTGCCGGATGACCCCGTGAGGCTTCCGGTCTCTCACGACGTCAGCTTCGACTCACGCTCCCCCCGCCGTCACGTGCCGCGCGCGGCCGCGCGCATCCCGTCGGGCGCCCCGGTGCCCATAGGGGCCGATGCGGTGGTCGCCCTGGGCGACACCGACCAGGGCGTCGCGCGGGTGGGCATCGCGCACTCGGTGCACCCTGGCGACGGGGTCCGCCCCGCGGGCTTCGACGCGACGGCCGGCGACGTGATCGTGCGAGCCGGCACCCGCATCGGGCCCCGGCAGATCGCCGTGGCCGCCGCGCTCGGGCGCTCGCGCCTGCACGTGCGGCCGGTCCCGCGCGTGGTGATCATGGCGGTGGGAGACGAGCTCGTCGAGCCCGGCGCGGTGCGCCCGGGCGGCGGTGTGCCCGAGTCGACGACCCACATGCTCTCCTCCCTGGTGCTGGAGGCCGGTGCCAAGGCGTACCGCGTGGGCGCGGTGCCGGACGACCCGCTGCTGCTGCGCGCGACGCTCGAGGACCAGCTGGTGCGCGCGGACGTGATGATCACCACCGGCGGGCTGTCCGACGGCGTGCACGACACCGTGGCGGACGTGCTCGCGCGCATGGGCGGCTTCGAGACCGTGGACCTGCAGCTGCGCCCGGTGGGCCGGCATGGACTCGGGTCGATCTCGGCCGGGTCGCGCGACATCCCCGTGATCGCACTGCCGGGCGCTCCCGCGGGCGCCGCGCTCGCGTTCGAGGCCTACGTGCGACAGGCGCTACGGGTGCTGTGCGGGCACCCCGACGTCGAGCGCCCGGTGTTTCGCGCCCGCGTGCGCAAGCGCTGGGTCGTGCCGCCCGGAGTCGTGACCGCGATGCCGGTGGTGGTCGACCGTGAGGACCACGACCTGCCGGCGGTCACGCCCGTGGGAGCGGATGCGCTCGCGCTCACGGACCTCGCGAGGGCCGATGCGCTGGTGTGGTCGGGGCCGGAGGAGAGCGTGATTCACCCGGGGGACATCGTCGAGTGCACCTCGTGGGGTGGCTAGCCGATGCGCCCGCCGGTCGTCGCGTCGGGGGACCTCACGCTGCGCACGCTGGCACGGCACGAGGAGTACGAGTGGCGGCACCTGAGGCAGAGCAACAGGGCCTGGCTGCAGCAATGGGAGGCGACCGCCCCGCCTGGGGGCGCTGAGCCGTCCGGGACCTTCCGCACGCTCGTCCGCCGCGAGAGGCGCCAGTGGCGCGACGAATCCGCCTACCCCTTCGTGATCGAGTTCGAGGGCGTGCTCGTGGGGCGGGTCGCGGTGTCCGGCATCCGGTGGGGGGCCGAGCGGGGCGGGTCGATCGGCTACTGGATCGCGCAGTCCCACGCAGGCCGCGGGATCACGCCGCGGGCGGTGGCGTTGGCCACCGAGTTCTCGTTCGGGAGGGGGCTGCACCGCATCGAGATCGCCGTGCGTCCGGAGAACGTGGCGAGCCTGCGCGTGGTTGAGAAGCTGGGGTTCCGTGAAGAGGGCCTGCGGCCGTCCTATCTGCACATCGACCGCGACTGGCGCGACCACCGGGTGTACGCGCTGACTCAAGATGAGCCTCGAACTGGCCGATATTGGTCGGAGGGTGACTGACACGCCGCGCGCCATCCGGGTCTTGGTGCCCACCGCGCCGTACCGTCGTGCCATGGTTGCAGGACTCCTCGCGATAGTCGCGCTCGGCATCATCGTCGCGTATGTTCTGCCGCAGCGCATCAAGGAACGCGGCGAATACGCGCTCGTCCGCGTCGACGACCGCTACTCCTCCGACATGCGGGTCGTGAAGTCGACCGCCGAGCGCATCCAGCGCGCCGCTGCTCGGCCCTCCAGTGACTCGGGCGAGGTGCCGCTGCTGCGCACCGGCGGAGAGCGCGCCGCGCGGATCGAATCCGAGCGCGCCGAGTCCATGTCGCGCCCCGCCACCCCGCTTGACAGGGCGGCCGTGCATGCGCAGCGAGAGCGCGACGCCCTGCGACGCGACCGCGCAGCCGTGCTCGCCGAGCGCGCCGCTCAGGCCCGGCGCCGCGCGACCGTCGCGACCGCCGCGATGATCGTCGCCGCCGGCACCTGGATCGGCGTCGCCTTCACCACTCTCTCCCCGTTCGTGGGGGCCTTCGCGACGGCAGCGTTCGCGGGAATCGTCGTGACCGGCGCGCGGGCGGCCGCCGCCCAGCGCCGTGCCGACGAGAAGGCCCGAGCGATCGCACGCGAGGTCGAGGCCGCAGCGACCGCCACCCAGGCGCTGCGCACCGTCACCCGTGAGCGGGCCGCCGGACACGAGGCCCAGCCGTCGGAGCTCGCGACCCAGGCGATTCGCGTGCTCACCACCGAGGACCTCGCGCCGCTCGCCGCCCCCGCCCCGGTGCCGGCCCCCGAGCTGCCCGCGGAGCGGACTGCAGAGCCCTCCCCGTGGAGCCCGCAGGAGATGCCCGCCCCGGCCTACACGCTCAAGTCCTCCGTGCGTCCGCGCCAGGCACGCCCCATCTCCGACGAGGACTACGACGTCGCGCAGCAGCGAGCAGCCCGCTGGGGCGACCTGCGGGCGGACGACGCCCCCGCGCAGTCCACGAACGGGCAGCACGTGAGCGAGGAGCAGTCGACCTCCACGGCGGCTCTCGACCAGATCCTCGCCCGCCGTCGGCGCGCGAGCGCTTAAGGACTGGTGCAGGCGCGCGAGCGCCCAAGCGTCAGCGCGGGCGAGAGGCCCGAGCAGGCTGCGGTCAGCCGACCGCGGCCACGACCTTCTCGAAGAGCCGGTCGAACACCACCGACCTGTCGAACTGCAGCGCGTGCGCGCGTGCCCGCTGCTGGTGCGCCGCCCTGGCCGCTTCATCCATACCCAACACCGCCGTGTCGATGGCTCCGGCGATCGCGGCCGGGTCGTCGACCGGCACGGTGAGCGCGGTGTCGCCCACCGCCTCCGGGATTCCGCCGGTCTCCGTGGTGATGACGGGGCCGCCGCCGGCGAGCATCTGCTCGACGAGCGCGATCCCGAACGTCTCGGTGAACTCCGGCCGCGGCTTGGACGGCAGCGCGTAGGCCGCGCACGCCGCCATCAGGTGCGGCTTCTCCTCGTCGCCCACGTCGTCCAGGAAGACGATGCGCTCGGCGGCCGGAGAGCTCGCTGCGTGGCGGCGCAGGTCCTCGGCGTCCGGTCCCCGTCCCGCGATCACCAGCCGCAGCGAGTGGCCCGCCATCGAGGCGGCGAAGCCGTCGATGAGGTCGTCGACCCCCTTGGCCGCGCCCAGGCGTGACAGGTACAGCACGTAGCCGTCCCGCACGAGGCCGCGCGCGGCGAGAACGCGGTCGGTGTGAGCCTCGTCGAGGTTCAGGTAGGAGGCCGTGTCGATGGCCGGGTAGGAGATGGCGATCCGCTCGCGGCACTGCGCGGCGAACGACGTCCCGTGCCGCACGTCGATCTCGGTGGCGGCCTCGACGATCACGTGCTTGGTGTACTCGGAGACTGCGACGCACACGTCCTGGCTGAGATAGCTGGACAGCACGTGCGCCGCGGCGCCGAACCGGTCCTGTTCGACGCACGCGCGCACCACGTCGGTGACGTCGGAGCCCACCGCCTCGGCAATGGTGGTGACCCGCACGGGCAGGCCGGTCGAGCGCGCCGTCCTGACCGCATCGGCCACCGCGATGGTGTGGGGCGACAGGTACAGCGACATGCACACGGTGGGCACGCCGTCGGTGAACAGCTCGACCAGCCGGCCGGTGAGGCCGGCGAGGTAGCGGCCGTCGGGGATCTTGTAGCCGCCCACGGGTTCGGGGCGCTCGACGACGATGCCCGGGCTGTACGGCATGACGGTGTCGAGGGGCTTGAGCGGCAGGCCGGTCTCCTCGAGTCGCTCGAGGGGCCAGGTGACGATCCGCACCTCGTCGAAACCACGCGTGAGCGCCGTTTCGGCGAGGTTGCGGGCCTCGCCGGAGTGGCCGCAGATCACCGGATCGGCGCGCACCACGATGACGAGCCGGCGGGACGGATTCGCGGTCATGGTGCCTCCTCCAGTGGCGGCTCGCCGCCGGTGGTGTGGTCCACGGTCTGGGTGCCGTCGTCGTCGGTGGGCGCAGCCACGGGCGGCGCCGGTGCGGACGTGGGTCGGAACGACGGAGGCCGCCCCTCGCGTCCCCAGTCGCTGGGCTCGGGGCCCAAGGAGATGTGCAGCCGGCCGCCCTCGTGGACCGCGTTGCCGCTGAGCCACGAGGTGGTGACGGGTGCGCCGTTGAAGCTCACGGACTGCACGTAGAGCACGGGGGAGTCGGCGGTGGGCTCGACGAAGCCCGAGGTGTCGATGGTGAGCGTGCCGCGGGCCATGGGCATCGAGGAGTAGCGGAAGGACGGCGGGTGGACCAGGAAGATGTTCTGGCCGGCCACCGGGAACAGGCCCAGGGTGGCCCACACGTACCAGCTGGACAGGCCTCCCGAATCGTCGTTGCCGGGCAGCCCGCCGCGGCCGGTGCCGAACTGCTGGTTGACCACCGCGTGCACGACCTCCGCGGTGCGGTCGGGGCGGCCCGCGTAGTAGTACGCCCACGGCGCGTCCATGTCGGGCTCGTTGTTGAGGCCCTCGAAGCGGCCCAGGGCGTAGCCCTCGGCCATCTCCTCAGGCTCGGGTGCGAGGCCTGGCTGGACCACCGCATCGGCCCCATAGCCGAAGAACTGGTCGAGCATCGAGACGAAGGCCTCGTCGCCGCCGGCGAGGGCGATGCGCCCCTCCATGTCGTGCTGGATGCGGAACGAGTAGTTGTGGCGGGTGCCCTCGTAGAACGTGGAGTCCTTGAGGAGCCCGGTGTCCTCGTCGTAGGCGTTCACCCACCGGGTGGCGAGCTGCTCGTACTCGGCGGCGAGGTCGTGGTCCTCGACCAGGGTGGCGATGTGGCGCGTGCACCAATAGCCGAACGCGAGGTCGAGCGTGTGGCTGATGGGGTGCGCGTAGCCCTGCTGCAGGAAGTCCTCGCCGTAGATGCGCCGCAGGTCCGTCTGCATGTGCACCAGCGCCCAGTCCCAGTCGATGCCGGGCAGGCCCATCTGGCAGATGTCGGACAGCAGCGTGTGGGCCAGCGCGCTGCCCTGGCGGCCGAACCTGTCGGAGCCGCGCGCCATGCGGTAGCCGATGGGCAGGTTGCCCTCCTGCTCGCACACGGTCAGCAGCGCGTTCGCGAGCTCGACGCTGCGCTCGGGCGCCAGGGCCGTGAGCAGCGGCAGCTGGGTGCGGTAGATGTCCCACATGGTCGAGACGTCGAACACCCAGGGGCCCTTGGAGGGCCAGAACGGGCTCTCGTCGGCCGCGAAGCTCGGCTTGATGAGCGAGTGGTAGAGCGCCGTCGCGAAGATGGTGCGGCGGTCCTCGTCGGAGGCCTCGATGCGGATCGCGTCCAGGCGCTCGTGCCACGCCTCGCGGGTGCGCTCGTGGCGGGTGCCGAAGGCGGGGGAGCGGTCATCGCAGTCGCGGCGCAGGTTCTTGCGGGCCTGATCGACCCCGCGCAGCGAGAAGCCGATGCGGATCTCGACGGTCTGGCCCGCGACGGCCGGACCTGCCCACATGAGGCCGAAGGGACGCAGCGTGGTGGGGCGGATGTGGTCGAGGTCCAGGCGCGTGCCGCCGGGCATGAGTCGGCGGTCGTACCAGAGCATCTGGCGCCACGACTCGGCGTCGCACTCGATGTGCACGGCGAGCGGGGCGCCCTCGACGACGATCTCTCCCTGCGCGACGCCGGGCTGGACCGACTCGAGCTGCGCGCGCAGCGGCACGGTGGCGCCGTACGGGATGGCGAGGCCGCCCATCGACATGTCGACGACCACGCGGGCGTCGTGGTGATCGGGGAACGTGTAGCGGTGGACCGCGCTCTTGGGGCCCACCGTGATCTCGGCTCGCACGCCGTTCTCGAGGGTCGCGGCGTAGTACCCGGGCGTCGCCTTCTCGTCGCTGATGCCCCAGTCGCGGCCCAGCACGTCGAGCGGCTCGAGCATGGGCGTGACCCGGAAGTAGTTGTAGTACTTGCGGATCGCGCCGGTCCCCGATTGCTGGAAATGCGTGAAGCCGGACGCGCGCTGCTCGCCGGCGACCGCATCGGCCGCTTGGGGAAGGGCGGGGGGCAGGCCCTCCGTGGAGAGATCGAAGCTGCCGTAGCCGGTGGGGTAGCCGCCCGAGTAGGCGCATGCCGAGACCATGCCGAGCGGGAACGTCGCGCCGGGGTGGGTGTTGCCCACCTGCGGCTTGGGCCACCACCACGTCGCCGCGAGGCCCGACTGTGCGGGGAGGTCCGTCTGGCCGACGCCGATGAACGGGTCAACGTTGTCGATCACGGGCGCCTCCTCGTACGGCTCAGGGCGTGAGGTGACGTTCCTGGCGCCACACGTGTGACGGTAGGCCTCCGTGATTCCGGATGCATTGCCGGAATGTGACGATTGCTTTACGCGGTGTGCGGGGCGGCTGCGGGCGATGATGATCCCGGCCGCCTGAGGTGGTAATCTGTCTGAGCCTTGGGGCTGTGGCGCAGTTGGTAGCGCGTCTCGTTCGCAATGAGAAGGTCAGGGGTTCGATTCCCCTCAGCTCCACCAAGCGCAGCCCCCGGACGCCCTCGCGGTGCCGGGGGTTTTGTGTGTCCGGGGTGCTGTCGGTGCCCCTCTGCCGGACTGCTGGCGCGTCTAGGTTCCGAGCGCGGCGTCGATCAGGGCGCGGGCCTCGTCGTCGGGAATCCCCAAGCGGCGCACGGCTGCGACGTAGGCGCTCGCGGCCTGTTGCGCGGCCTGAGTGGTCACGTCTCCGTGGGGGGAGACGACGGTGCCGTTGCGGCCGCGCGTCTCGACCACGCCGTCGGCCTCGAGCTCGCGGTAGGCGCGTGCGACGGTGTTGACCGCCAGGCCGAGGTCCTGGGCGAGGCGTCGCACGGACGGGAGCTTGGCCCCCGGTGCGAGGGTTCCTGCCTGGACCGCTTCGCGCACCTGCGTGCGGATCTGCTCGTACGGCGGGATGGCCGAGTCGGTGGTGATGGCGACGAGCATGGGTTGAGACTACTGGGCGTCGTTCGCGTACTGCGGCCAGAGCGTGCGCTGCACGTGGCGTTCGGGGTGGCGCGCGCTGACGACCACGATCGCCGCAATGAGGCCGACCATGCTCAGGTAGAAGCCGCCCGTGCCGAAGAAGCCGATCGCAGTGCTCCATTCGCTGGGCAGGGCGGCGCCGAGCCAGATCAGCGCCATCATGACGGACAGTCCACTCACAGTGGCGACGAGGTATGCCAGATCGCGAAGGGTGCGCGCGGCGAGTGCGTCGCTCCATGCCAGCGCCGGCTCGTCGCCCGGTATCGCCCGAGCTGCCGCGAGTCGGCGGCCGATGCTGGGGAGCGTCAGCCAGAGCGCGGCGGAGAAGACGCCCGCCGTGAGCAGCAGCGGGAAGTCCCCGGAGGCCACCAAGCCTCGATTGACCCAGGGCGCGGACGTCGAGATCGTGAGCAGCCCGGGTAGGGCGACCCCGCCGATCGCACACACGGTGACGAGCCTGCGCTCGACTGGTGCGATCAGGTCGGAGTAGTTCACGGACGTCATCCGGGCGGTGCGGTGCGATGTGTGCGTGGACCGACGCCCGAACAGGCCGCCCACGAGGGCGCCGGTCGTCGTGCCGACGAGGACGGTCGCGATGCCGACGAGGCTGCCTGCGGCGCCGTAAGAAGGCGGGGGGTCAGACCAGGGGGCGAGCAAGTGGAGTCCGACGGGGAGCGAGAGCATCGACCCGATCACCGCTCCACGTGTACGGGCGGCGACTGCGCTTGCGAGGGGTTCCCGAAGGTCGTCGGGGATCGTCGGGTTCGTGCTGCGCGAGAGAGACTCGATCGCGCGCATCCGGTGGCGGGGCTGCCACGTCCGTACGAGCCGAACGATGAGAAGGACCGCCACGGCGGTGACCATCAGGACGAGGAGCGCGTTCATCACCATGACGAACACGTCGGTCGGGATCTCGAACTCAAAGGAGACGTCGGTCTGCGAGCCGCTCATGGTGCCGATTGCAGCAATACAATGATCCGGCGTCGAAGGCGAACTGCGACTGCTTGCGGGCCGTCCCCAGGTGGGGGCGCCCTTTGTCTTTCCACAGTTATCTGCCAGGTGTTTTGGAATGTCAGAGGGTGTTGGTTGACTTGGTTCATGACCTCGAATGGGCAGTCTTCACCGCAGTCGGCCGATGCGCCGGCTGGGTTGGTGGATGCCCTTCAGCAGGCGCGGGTGGCGTTGGGTGCGGCTCGTGAGTTGATGGCGGGCCGGGCCCTGTCGGAGAAGGCTGCGTTGGCGGTGCAGGCGGGCGCGACGGATGTGAAGAGGGAAGCGGATCTGGTGTTGGCCGCCGCGTGCGCGGAGATCGCTCGGCTGTCTGCACCGGAGTTGGGGTCGACGGGCTTGGCGCGCAAGCAGGGGTTCTCTGAGCCGACCAAGCAGATCGCTGCGGCGACTGGTGGGTCCAGGCGTGAGGCGGACCGGTTGATCCGTGCCGGGCGTGCGATGGCTGAGGCCGAGGAGCAGAAGCGCCGCGAGAAGGAAGCTGCCGAGTCGGATCTCGCGGCGCCGGAGGCGGAGGAGCCCACCTACCCCGTTGTCGCTGAGGCGCTTGGGGTGGGGCGGATCAGTGTGGATCACGCGGCGCAGATCACCCGGATGCTGGATTCGGTGTCTGACGCTGCATCACGGGACCAGCTTGCGCTTGCGGAGCGGAAGTTGGTCGAGCGTGCCCCGGGATTGAGTGCGGAACAGTTCGCCCCCATCGTGATGCGGTGGCGTGACGGTCTAGTCGAGAAGGACGCCGAGGAGAGGCAACGACGCCTCGCCAAAGGGCGATACCTCGTGATCAAGGACGAAACCGACGGTGCTGTACGGATTTCTGGGATTCTGGATCCGGTGACCGCAGCACCGATTCGGGCGGCCTTGGAGTCGGTCGTGAAGGCGACGCTGCGTCGTCGTCGTGACGGGGACCCGCTCGCCGACGACAACCGCCTGCCCGGTCAGATCCGTGCCGACGCGCTCGCCACGTTCGCCCGTCACATGCTCGGCTGCGACCAGGCTCCCATCGCCCACGCAACCACCAAGGTGTACGTGCGGATGACGTTGGACCAGCTGCTGGAGAACTGCGGTGACACCGCGGTCAGCGTGGACGGGGCAGCGGGTGCGATGTCCGTGTCTGAGCTGCGCCAGATGGCGGTCGACGCCGAGTACGTGCCCCTCGTGCTCGGTGGTGACGGCCAGAAGTTGGACGTGGGGCGTGAGAAGCGACGCTTCAGCCCCGCCCAATGCGTCGCCCTCGTCGAGCGCGACGGCGGGTGCGCAATGTGCGGGGCTCCGCCGAGCCACTGTGAGGCCCACCACATCAAGTGGTGGGACAGAGACCAAGGCCCCACCGACCTATCCAACGGCGTGATGCTCTGCGTGGCCTGCCACCACACCATCCATCGCGATAAGTGGGGCACCTGGGACATCAACGCCACCAACGAACACGTCTGGTTCACCCCACCCGCATCCATCGACCCCACGCGACAACCGAGACTGGGCGGCCGTGCCAGATTCGGCATCACCGACCAAGAAAAACGCGAACTCGACGCCGCTGCAGCGGGCGCGCCGCCACCGGAGGCCCAGCCCGAGCCGGCGCCAGGTCCAGAGCCAGAGCCCGCGCGGAAGCAAGCACTAGAGCCAGAGCCAGAGCCAGAGCCAGAGTCAGAGCCCGAAATCCTGCTGCTCTAGCGGCTCTGACGGCGGGAGGTGTCGCGCGCTGGGAAGCCGCGCGCGCATCGGCCGGATGCCATACAGCATCCGCCGATGCGCGGAGCGTTCAGGTGGTGCGGGAGACGCTAGTCGTTCTCGTTGTCGCCCCCAGTGGAACTGGCCGCGGCCATGGCTCGCTTGCTCTCCTCATCGGCGTCGGGCCAGGTCCAGTTGGCGACCTCGGGAAGGTCCACGCCGTGCTCGCGTGCGTGGCGGCGTGCGGCCAGTCGGCGGTCGAAGAGGTCCTGACGCAGCGAGGCCGCGCGAGTGCCGAGCCCCGGCACGCGATCGATCACGTCCATCACCAGGTGATAGCGGTCGATGTCGTTGAGCATCGCCATGTCGAAGGGCGTGGTGGTGGTGCCCTCCTCCTTGTATCCGCGCACGTGGAGGTTGGCGTGGCCGTTGCGGCGGTAGGTGAGGCGGTGGATCAGCCACGGGTAGCCGTGGTAGTTGAAGATCACCGGCTTGGTGGTGGTGAACAGCTGGTCGAAGGCGCGGTCCGTCATGCCGTGCGGGTGCTCCTCCTCCGGCTGCAGCCGCATGAGGTCGACGACGTTGATCATGCGCACCTTGAGCTCCGGGAGCTCCTGGCGGATGATGTCGATCGCCGCGAGGATCTCGATGGTGGGAACGTCGCCCGCGGCGGCCATCACCACGTCCGGCTCCTCGCCGAGCGGAACGTTCGACGCGAACTCCCAGATGCCGAGGCCCCTCGTGCAGTGGTCGATGGCCTGGTCCATGGTCAGCCACTGGGCCTGAGGCTGCTTGCCCGCGATGACCACGTTGACGTAGTCGCGCGAGCGCAGGCAGTGGTCGTAGGTGCTGAGCAGGGTGTTGGCGTCGGCGGGCAGGTAGACGCGGACCACCTCGGCCTTCTTGTTGACCACGTGGTCGATGAACCCCGGGTCCTGGTGCGAGAAGCCGTTGTGGTCCTGGCGCCACACGTGGCTCGACAGCAGGTAGTTCAGCGAGCCGATGGGCCGGCGCCACGGCAGCTCGTTCGCCGTCTTGAGCCACTTGGCGTGCTGGTTGAACATCGAGTCGACGATGTGGATGAAGGCCTCGTACGAGGTGAACAGGCCGTGGCGGCCGGTGAGCGTGTAGCCCTCGAGCCAGCCCTGGCACTGGTGCTCGGACAGCATCTCGATCACGCGGCCCGACGACGCGGTGTGCGCACCGTCGTCATCCTCGCGGCGGGCGTTCCACACCTTGTCTGTCACCTCGAGCACCGACTGCAGGCGGTTCGAGGCGAGCTCGTCGGGCGCGAAGATCCGGAAGTTGTCCGGGTTCTTCTCGATGATTGCCTTGAGGAACATCCCCAGCTGCTTGGTGGCCTCGGCCGGGCCGGCCCCCGGATTCGGGACGTCGACCGCGAAGTCTCGGAAGTCGGGCATCTTGAGGTCCCGCAGCACCAGGCCGCCGTTGGACTCGGGACGCGCCGACATGCGCAACTCGCCCTCCGGCGCGATCTCGCTGGTGGAGGGCAGCGGAGCTCCGGACTCGTCGAACAGCTCGTCCGGCCCGTAGGACTTCAGCCAGCCCTCCAGGGTGCTCAGGTGCGCGTCCGTGTCGCGGGCGTTCGACAGCGGCACCTGGTGCGAGCGCCACGAACCCTCGGTGACCTGTCCGTCGATCGAGTCGGGGCAGGTCCAGCCCTTGGGGGTGCGGAAGACGATCATGGGCCACATCGGGCGATCCATGTCCGGGTCCTCGGCAGCCTGCGCCTTGATCGCGGCGATCTCGTCCATGACGTCGTCCAACGTCGCGGCGAACCTCGCGTGGATCGACTCGTGGGACTCCTCGTCGAATCCGGCCGTGAACACGTGCGGCTTGTGACCGTAGCCGCGCATGAGCGCGTCGAGCTCGTCGTCGCCGATGCGCGCGAGCACCGTCGGGTTGGCGATCTTGTAGCCGTTGAGGTGCAGGATCGGCAGCACCACGCCATCCGTGGCGGGATTGATGAACTTGTTGGAGTGCCAGGATGTGGCCAGGGGCCCGGTCTCGGCCTCGCCGTCGCCCACGATCGTGGCGACCAGCAGGTCGGGGTTGTCGAACGCGGCGCCATAGGCGTGACTGAGCGCGTATCCCAGTTCACCGCCCTCGTGGATCGACCCCGGAGTCTCGGGCGCCACGTGGGAGGGGATGCCGCCCGGGAACGAGAACTGCTTGAACAGCCGCTTGACGCCGGCGTGGTCGTACGAGATGTCGGGGTAGGTCTCGGTGTAGGTGCCGTCCAGGAAGCTCGAGGCGACCAGCCCCGGGCCGCCGTGTCCCGGGCCGATGATGTACATCGTGGGCTGCTGGCGTGCCTTGATCATGCGGTTGAGGTGCGCGTACAGGAAGTTCAGGCCCGGGGTGGTGCCCCAGTGCCCCACAAGGCGCGGCTTCACGTGGTCGCGGTGCAGGGGCTCGCGCAGCAGCGGGTTGTCCAGCAGGTAGATCTGTCCCACGCTCAAGTAGTTGGTGGCCCTCCACCAGCGGTCGATGGCGCCGATCTCCTCGGTCGAAGCCGCGTCGCTCGTGCGTTCCTGCCAGGCGTGATGACTCATCGTTGGACCTCCGTTTGCGTGTCTGATGCCCCCAGCATTGCACTGGGCCGCGTGGTGCGCGCGGTCAAAGGTCCTACGTTGCGCGACGTTCACCTGCGGCAGCCGTCAGGGAGCCGCCGCGGAGCCGCCACAGAGCCACGACGGCGCCACCACGGAGCCGCCGCGGAGCCGCCACAGAGCTACGACGGCGCCACCACGGAGCCGACCGTCTCGTCTAAGGTGGATGCGCCCTCACCTACCACCCAAGGAGCACGAGTGACCGCACTGGAGATCGACCGACTCTCCAAGTACTACGGCGACCTGCGTGCGCTGAACGAGGTGTCGTTCGACGTTCCCGCCGGGGAGATCTTCGGATTCGTGGGCTCCAACGGGGCCGGCAAGACCACCACGATGCGCATCATCCTGGGGGTGCTTCGGGGCGACGGCGGCGAGGTGCGCTGGAAGGGTGCTCCCGTCGACGTGGCCGTGCGCAGGCGAATCGGCTACATGCCCGAGGAGCGCGGCCTCTACCCCCGCATGAAGGTCGGCGACCAGCTCACCTACCTGGCCCGCCTGCACGGGCTCAGCCGTGAGCGCGCGATCGCCGCGATGGAGCACTGGACCGAGGTGCTGGGAGTGGACGGGCGCCGCGGTGACGAGGTCGACAAGCTGTCGTTGGGCAACCAGCAGCGCGTGCAGCTCGCCTCCGCGCTCGTGCACGAGCCCGACATCCTGGTGCTCGACGAGCCGTTCTCCGGCCTCGACCCCGTGGCCGTGGACGTGATGAGCGAGGTGCTGCGCGGCCAGGCGGAACGGGGAGTGCCCGTGATCTTCTCCTCGCATCAGCTCGAGCTGGTGGAGCGGCTCAGCGACCGCGTGGGCATCGTCGCCCGCGGATCCATGGTGGCCTCCGGCGCGATCGATGACCTGCGCGCCACCGAATCCCGCCAGTGGACCCTCGGGCTCGACGGCGCGAGCGGTCCGCCCGTGGCGCCTCCCGGGACGAGGCTCAGCGAGTCCGGTCCCGGCCGCTGGCTCGTCGAGGCCGACTCGACCGCTGCCGCCCAGGCCGTGCTCGCATCGGCCGTCCAGGCTGGCGCGGTGACGGATTTCACGCCCGTGCGACCCACCCTGACCGACCTGTTCCGAGACGTCGTGAGTGCCCCCGAGGAGGTGGCGTGAGCATGCTGTGGCTGATCGCCAAGCGCGAGTTCCGCACCCGCACCCTGTCCAAGGCGAACCTGATCTCGTCGAGCCTGATGATCGTCATCATCGTCGCCGCCGCGCTCATCCTCAAGCCGTTCATCGTGGGCGGCGACGACGATCCCGACGTGGTCGAGGTGGACTCCGCGACCGCAGGAGAGCTGGTCCCGCATCTCGAGGCCGCGGCGGCCGCCCAGGACTTCAACGCCGTGTTCGAAGAGGTCGACGCACCCGCCGAGCCCGCGCTCACCGAGGACTCGACCGGGCTCATCGTGGGGCCGGTCGACTCGCCCGAGCTGTTCGTCGACGGCATGCAGGAATCGCTGATGTCCGTCCTGACCGCCGCGACCCAGGCGGCCGTGCTCGACGCGCAGGTGACCGGCCTCGGCGGCGACCCCGCGGCCGTGAACCAGGCGCTCGCCCAGGCCGTCCCGTCGATCACCATGCTCGGCGACGACGACGGCGAGTTCGAGCCGGGGGCGTTCTTCTCCGGGCTCGCCGTGGTCTTCGTGCTGTTCTTCGTGCTGGTCCAGAGCGCCTCCGTCATCATGATGGGCGTGGTCGAGGAGAAGTCCTCGCGCGTGGTGGAGATCCTGCTCGCCACCGTGCGCCCCTCGACGCTGCTGGGCGGCAAGATCCTGGGCGTGGGGATGTACTCGCTGGCTCAGGCCGCCACCATGGTGCTTCCGCTGCTGTTCGCGGCCTGGCACCTCGAGTTCCTGGGCGCCCTCGACGTGGGCGTGGGGCAGCTGCTCGTGAACTTCGGCGTGTGGTTCGTGCTGGGCTTCGCCCTGTTCACGATCCTGTTCGGCGGCCTCGCGGCGCTGGTCTCGCGTCAAGAGGACATCGGGTCGATATCGACCCCCATGATCCTGCTGCTCATGGTGCCGCTGTACCTGGCGATCTACCTGGTTCCCAGCAGCCCGGACGGCACCGTCACGATGGTGCTGACCCAGGTGCCGTTCTTCGCGCCGTTCATGGTGCCCATGCGCTCGGCCTTCGGCGCCATCGAGACCTGGGAGATCGCGCTCGCCGTGGGCCTGTGCGTGATCCTGATCCCGGTGCTGACGTGGCTGGCCGGGCGCGTGTACGCCGGGGCGGTGCTCAACACCGGCGGACGGATGAAGCTGCGAGAGGCCCTGCGCCGCGGGTAGGGCAGGGGCGGCTGGCGGCTCTGCGGGCTGCGCGGCGGGCCGGAGCCTCCGTGGCGCCGGAAAGAAAGTGAGTGGCCTTACTTCCCGAGCCGGTCGCCCAGCTCGAGCCAGCGCTCCTCGAGAGCGGACGTCTCCGCGGCGTTCTTGCGCAGCCGTTCAGTGAGCTTCGCGAGTCCCTCGAAGTCGGCCTGGTCGTGATCGGCCATCGTCGCGTGGATGTCCTTGTCCTCGCGCATCAGCTTGCCCAGGCGCCGCTCCGCGGCAGAGAGCTCCTTCTCGAGCGCGCGCCTTTCGGCGCCATCCAGCGAGGGACCTGCGGCCGATGCCGGGGCCGGGCCTCCGGAGCCCGTCGCCGAGGTCTGGCCTCCGAAGGAGCCCACCCCGCCCGTCTTGGCACGGCGCTCACGGGACAGCTCGACGTACTCGTCGACTCCGCCCGGCAGGTGGCGCAGCGCGCCGTCCATGACCGCGTACTGCTGGTCCGTGACGCGCTCCATGAGGTAGCGATCGTGGCTGACCACGATGAGGGTGCCGGGCCACGAGTCGAGCAGGTCCTCCATCGCCGCGAGGATGTCGGTGTCGAGGTCGTTGGTGGGCTCGTCGAGCACCAGCACGTTGGGCTCCGTCAGGAGCACGAGCAGCAGCTGCAGGCGGCGGCGCTGTCCGCCCGACAGGCGTCCCACCTGGGTCTTCAGCTGGACCGGAGTGAACCCCAGCCGCTCGAGCAGCTGCGTGGGCGTCATCTCGTTGCCGTCCGCGAGAGACACGGAGGAGAAGCGCTTGACGACCGCCGAGACGCGCTCGCCCGCGTGCTCCTCGAGTTCCGCGAGCTGCTGCGAGAGCGTCGCGACCTTGACCGTGGTGCCCGTCTTGACCCGGCCCGACGTGGGCTCGAGGTCGCCCGTGATGAGCTTCAGCAGGGTCGACTTGCCCGCGCCGTTCTCGCCCAGGATGCCGGTGCGCTCGCCGGGGCCGATGTTCCAGTCGATCTCGGTGAGGACCTCGACCTCTCCGCCGCCGGTGCCGTCCGCGTCGGCACTGCCGTCGTTCGCGGGGTAGCGGACGGTGCAGCGGACCAGCTCGACGACGTCCTTGCCCAGCCGGGAGGCGGCCATGCGGTTGAGCTTGATCGAGTCGCGGATGGGGGGCACGTCCGCGATCAGCTCGTTTGCGGCGTCGATGCGGAACTTGGGCTTGCTGGTGCGCGCCGGGGCCCCGCGCCGCAGCCACGCGAGCTCCTTGCGCAGCAGGTTCTGGCGCTTGGACTCGGTCGCCGAGGCGATGCGGTCCCGCTCGACTCGCTGCAGGATGTACGCGGCGTATCCGCCCTCGTAGACCTCGACCTCGCCGTCATGCACCTCCCACGTGCGGGTGGTGACCGCGTCGAGGAACCAGCGGTCGTGAGTGACCACCGCGAGCGCCCCGCGGCCGCGCGCCCAACGACGGCCCAGGTGCTCCGCGAGCCACGCGACGCCGTCGACGTCGAGGTGGTTCGTGGGCTCGTCCAGGAACACCACGTCGTGGTCGTCGACGAGCACGTGCGCCAAGGCGACCCGTCGCTGCTGGCCGCCGGAGAGGGTGCCCACGACCGCATCGGCCGCGAGGTCGGGCACGAGCCCTGCCATGACGTCGCGGATGCGCGGGTCGGAGGCCCACTCGTGCTCGTCGGCGTCGCCGACGATCGCCTGCGCGACCGTGATCTCGGGGTCCACGTGGTCCGACTGGTCCAGGACGCCGATGCGCGTGCCGCGCGAGGTGGTGACGATCCCATCGTGCGGCTCGAGCCTGCCTGCGAGGATCTTCATGAGGGAGGACTTGCCGGCGCCGTTGGAGCCGACGATGCCGATCCGGTCGCCGTCGTCGAGACCCACGGTCACGGAGTCGAGCACCGTGCCGGTCCCGAAGTCGACGTGAAGCGCCTGAGCGCCGAGTAGGTGAGCCACTCGTCAAGGGTAGTCGCGGTCGCGCCGCCCGTTCTCCGCCCATACCTCGCGCAGTTCCGTACGGCTCGACACCCCGAGCTTGCGGAAGGCGGAGCTGAGCTGGTTGGTGACGGTGTGGGGCGAGACGCCGCCCACCGCCGCGATCTCCTTGGCGCTGAGGCGCTGGGCCGCGAGCGACGCCACCTCGTACTCGCGCTTGCTCAGCAGCGCGCCCGTGGCCGACTGCTCGTGCTGCCACAGCGCCATCGACGGGTGCTCGGCGCGCAGCGCGCTCGCCTTCACCTGCCACCGCCGGGCGTCCAGCTCGCTCGCGCCGAACCGCTCGCGCTGCTGGGTGAGGGCGAGCCACGTGTCCGCCGCCGATACCACTGCGCCCAGTTCCACCATGTCCTCGGCGATCGCGTCGAGCCGCGATGCGTCGCCGGCGCTCGACGCCTGACCGTGCTCGAGCATCACCGTCAGCAGGCCGCCGCCGGCCAGCGTGTGCGCCTCGGCGAGCACGCTCAGCGCCTCGTCATCCCGTCCGCTCAGCCGGATCGCGCAGTGGGCGAGCTTGCCCGCGAAGTACGTGTGCTGGGCGGCCATCATCGCCTGCGCGCCCTCGCGCAGTCGCTCCCCGGCCTCGGTGCGGCGGCGTTCCGCCGCGGCACCCCAGGCCTCCGCCCAATGGCGTAGCACCGCGACCTTGGGGTCGGTCGCGGCTTCGTCCGGGACCTCCCGCCAGGCCTCGGCGGCTTCGAGATCGAGGCCCGCACCCGCGGCGGCGGCCCCGCGAAGCGCGCTCGCCGCAGGCAGCAGGCCCATGGGGTCGCGCCACGACAGGTGCTGCACCGCGTCGCAAGCGCGCTGGTGCGCATCGCCCGCGTCGGCGGCGAACAGCTCGACGATCCCCAGCGCGTACTCCCACGCCCCGCTCGTCTCGGGGGCGTGGCGAACCGAGAGGTCGATCTGCGCGGTGAGGCGGGCGCGAGTGGCGCGCACGTCTCCCGAGTACGACAGCGCCATGATGGAGGCGAGCTCGGTGAGCGCGGCCGCCGCGGGCGCCTCGGCGACCACGGATGGCGGGAGCGCCCGAAACCGCCGCACGAGCGCATCGGCGTGGCTGAGCGGACCCGAGATGACGGCGGCCGTCGCCATCGTGGCGAGCCCCATCGCGGCCTCGGCCTCGGTGACCTCGCCGGGAGCGGCCGCCTCGGCCCCGCCCGCGCCCGCCACCGACGCCCACCTGACCGCTGCCCGCTCGAGGTGGCCGCGCGACTCGGCGTCGGTCACCCTCTCCTGCGCCGCCGCGAGCACGGACAGCGCGGCGGGAGCGTCGCGCGCCGCCAGCCCGAGGTGGCCCGCCAAGCCCAGCGCCGATGCGGTGATCTCGGGGTCCGTGGTGCTGGCGGCAAGGGCGCCGCGCAGATCAGCTTCGGCATCGTCCGCCCGACCCAAGGCGGACGCCGCCAGGCCGCGCAGCCTCAGCGCCTGCACATCGGGGGCGGCGGCGTCGCCCGCCGGGGCGTTGGCCGCCGGGGGGCCGGCCGGTGCGCCCGCATCCGTCGCCTGCCCGAGGCGCGTCCCGGTGCGGTGAACGGCGGAGTCCGCGGCCGCATCGGCGGCTCGCAGTGCGAGCGCTGGGTCTCCCGCCCCGAGCGCGTGCGCCGCCAGGTCGAGGCAGCGCGCCTGGTCGAGCGGAAGCCCGTGCTCGAGCGCGATCACCGACCCGCGCCTCGTGACCTCGCGGGCGCGCTCGGGCCAGTCCGTCCCCGCCCGGTCGAGGGCGGCGACGGCGTCGCGCGCAAGGTCGCGCCAGTGGGCGTCGACCATGCGTGCCCGGACCGCCTCGGCAAGCAGCGGCTGGCTCGAACGGATCCAGCCGTCGCCATCCTGAGTGACGATGCCCGCGCGCAGCAGCGGCCGGCGGTGCGCATCCGGGACTGCGGACTCCGGCAGCGATCCTGCCAGGGCGACCACTGCGGCCGCGTCGAGCTCGTCGGGTCCCAGGGCGTCGAGGTGGGCGCCGATCAGCTGTGACAGCCGCGGCGTGGCCGCGATCGGGCCGTCGAGTTCCCAGCCGTGAGGGGTCTCGCGGAGGGAGCCGGACGCCACCGTGCCGGCGACGAGCTCGCGCGCGACGAGGGGATTGCCGTCCGCGGCGCCGAGCACGGCCCGCAGCGTGCCCGGCGTGACCGGGCCGCCGAGCCACGATGCGATGGCCTCGCTGAGCGGGCCGTCGGCCAGCCCCTCGACCACCACCTCCGCCATCAGGCCCGCGTCGTACAGGCTCCTCAGCTCGGCGGGGCAGTCTCCCACGCTGCGCGCGGTGAGGACCGCCCTCATTCCGGCCGACCGGACGAGGTGGCCCACCACGAGCTGCGAGCTCTCGTCGAGCAGATCGGCGGCGTCGACGAGCAGCAGCGCACGGGACCGCCGGCGGGTCAGGGTGCCGATGACGGTGTTCGGCGTCTGTGCGCCCTCGTTCTCGCGCAGCACGCTCGCGAAGGCCCCGAGTGGGACCGAGGCGGCCGCCGGGGAGCCGGAGACGCGCAGGGGCTCGAGGCCCTCCGCGACCGCACGCGCCGCGAGTTCTCTCAGCACATGAGACTTGCCGATGCCGTGAGGCCCCGTCAGCAGCACGGCGCCAGAGGCATCGGCGGCGGCGCCGTCGACCGCGGCAAGCACGCGCGCGGCATCGTCAGAAGTCACGGCAGGTCGATTCATCGGCGCCCCTCAGCATGCGCGTCACCCGTCCGGGGCCGGTGGTGACGCGGCATAGCCAACTTATTCCCATTGCCCCGCTCGAATGGCCACCATAGCGTCGGTCCGGGTCACCCCGCATTCGCACATCTACCTGGGAAGGTCGAATGACATGCTGCACATCCACCGCCTCCGCGCGAGCCGTCATGCACAGCCTCGGCGCGGGGCCGGAGCTTTCCCGTCGCATCGGCGTCCACACGTGACGGCGCCGCTGGCTGTCCGCGGGACCGGGTCGTGACCGTGCCTCGCTCACTGCCGCTCGCGAGGCTCGGCGCGCTGGGCGTCACGGCAGTGCTGCTGGCGGCGTGCGGAAGCGACCCCGCCCCCGGCGCGGGTTCGGCGCCCTCGCCTACGGAAGTGGCGGAGTCGTCCGCGGCCACCGCAGCCGAGGCCTCCGACCCGGATCCGGGAGCCACGATGGATGCTGAGCAGGAGGATGCCGGGCAGGAGGATGCCGGGCAGGCCGCAGGTTCCGGAACGGTATACGGCACGGCGGTGGTCGACGGCGTCGAGTACGAACTGCACGAGCTGCGTCGATGCGAGCCCGCGGATCAAGAGATGATCGACATCGAACTCGAGCTCACGGGGCGCGGCCAGGTCCCCGCTGGCGAGGGCTACAACGACGGAGACTGGGTGCAGATCGATGTCTACGTCCAGCAGATCGCCGGGGCGGACTTCGACTCCGTCTCGTGGGCCGGGCCCGAGGGCGTGTTCGGCACCGATGACCCCACCGAGGTGGGCGTCGGCGATGGCCGGGTGAGCGGGACGGCCGCCACGGTCGACTCGCTGACGGGGGAGCCGGGGGTCACGGTCACCTACGACATCGAGGTACCCGACGAGATCCTGGACTGCCGGCTCTAGCCTGGCGGCCTGCGCCAGGGGTCAGGCGGCGGCCGTGTCTCGGCCGCGACCGGCCGATGCGGTGGCGAGCGGGTCCCACGAGCGTGGGGCGCGCACGACGACGAGCGGCCAGAGCGGGTCCTGGGTAAGGATCAGGGCCGCCGCGTCAGCCTTGAGCTGAGAGATCTCGTCGAACACGTCCTCCATCACGAGGGCGAGAGCGCGGTGCGTGCCGGTGGGGTCGTCCTCGATCGCGGTGACGTCGACGGTGTAGCTCGCGAAGCCGTTGGCGCGCAGCAGGTCCTCGCGCTCGTACGCGTCGTCCTCGGACTCGCCCTCGGAGGCGTAGAGGAAGGGGACCACGACCCCGTGGCTCTCGGGCTGCAGGCTCGAGGTGGAGTGGGCGTCGTACGAGTCGACCGACGTGAACTGCTCCTCGGTGAACACGGTGACGGCGGCCAGGTTCGGGTCGCGCTTCGCGGCGATCATCGCCTGCGCGAGCGGCGACTCGACGCCGGTGTGGCGAGCCGCGATGGTCTCGGGCGAGTACTGGTCGTGCGGAATCAGGTCCGACATGGGTGAGAAGCCGTGGCCATCGTCTCCGCGCTCGCACTCGCCGTGCCCCACGAACAGCGTGCGCAGGCGACGGCGATGAGTCGCGCGGTCGGCGTGCGCCAGCACGAGCGCATGGAGGGGGGAGTGGGACCAGACGCAGGTCCCGGTTTCTTGTACGAGCGTCTCGCGCCAGCGCCGGTCGATGCCGTTGAGGAAGTCGTCGGAGGGTACGCGGCTCGCGTGCGCCGTCCACGTGCTGACGTCGATCAAGGGTCCTCCGTCTCGATGTCAGCACGTGCACACTGGCATCGATCTCTCGGCGCTCCATCTGGGCGTGAGCGGCTGTCATGCCAGGTTAATGGAGCGCTGATGAAACTTTCGAACCCGGGCGTGTGAGATGCCCCACACCCCCGCCTGGGGTCTGTGGAAGATTCCCCCGGGCCCGGGTTCAGGTCACCGCGGCGACGGACTGAAGGGCGATCTCGCGCTCCTCGTTGGTGGGCACCACCCACACCTGAACGCGCGAGTCGTCGGTGCTGATGAGGGTCGGCTGCTTCTTGCGTCCGGCGTTGCGCTCGGGATCGACCTCGATGCCGAGCTCCGAGAGCCCCGCGAGGGACTCGCTCCGCACGCCCTCATCGTTCTCGCCCACCCCCGCGGTGAACACCACGGCGTCGAGGTGGCCCAGCTGCGCGTAGTACTGGCCCACGTACCCGCGGATGCGGCGGCAGTAGACGTCGAGGCCCACGCGGGCATCGTGCGAACCCTCGCGCGCGGCGCGCCACACGTCGCGCATGTCCGAGTACCCCGCGAGCCCCAGCATGCCCGAGCGGCGGTTCAGCAGCGCGTCGACCTCGTCGATGGACATGCCGGCGGTGCGTGCCAGGTGGAGCGTCACGGCGGGGTCGATGTCTCCCGATCGCGTGCCCATCACCAGGCCCTCGAGCGGGGTCAGCCCCATCGACGTGTCGATCGACCGGCCACCCTGGATCGCGGCCGCCGAAGCGCCGTTGCCGAGGTGCAGCACGATGAGCGAGAGGTCCTCGACCGGGCGTCCCATGAGCCGCGCGGTCTCGTGCGACACGTAGCTGTGGGACGTGCCGTGGAAGCCGTACCGCCGCACGCCGTGCTCCTTGGCGACCCTGCGGTCGATCGCGTAGGTGTACGCGGCCTCCGGCAGCGTGGAGTGGAAGGCGGTGTCGAAGATCGCCACGTGCGGCAACTGAGGGAAGGCCTTCCGGGCCGCCGTGATGCCCGCCAGGTTGGGCGGGTTGTGCAGCGGCGCGAGCGTCGAGAGCTTGGCGATCTCCCTCTCCACGTCGTCGTCGATGATGGTGGGCGCCGAGAACTCGGCTCCGCCCTGCACCACGCGGTGCCCCACGACCGTGAGCGCGCTCAAGTCCACCCCCGAGCCCGCCGCCGAGAGGGCCTCGATGATCTGGGTGATCGCCTCGGAGTGATCGGTGACGCGCTCGACGAGGCCGCTGGCGAGCGGCTCCTCGACGGTGGTGTCGACCACCTGGTACTTGACCGAGCTCGAGCCGCAGTTGAGGACGAGTGCCGTCCCCTCGTAGTTCACGCTCACGCGCCTGTCTCCTCGCTGTCCATCTCCTGCGCCTGGATCGCGGTGATCGCGACCGTGTTCACGATGTCCTGCACGAGCGCGCCGCGTGACAGGTCGTTGACGGGCTTGCGCAACCCCTGGAGCACGGGGCCGATCGCGACCGCGCCGGCCGAGCGCTGGACGGCCTTGTAGGTGTTGTTGCCGGTGTTGAGGTCCGGGAAGACCAGCACGGTGGCCCGGCCGGCCACTGGCGAGTCGGGAGCCTTCTTGGCTGCCACCGACGGCTCGACGGCGGCGTCGTATTGCATGGGTCCGTCGACGAGCAGCTCGGGACGACGCTCGCGCACGATCCGCGTGGCCTCCCTGACCTTGTCGACGTCGGAGCCCGTGCCGGACGACCCGGTGGAGTAGGACAGCATCGCCACCCGCGGCTCGATGTGGAACTGGAGCGCGGTCTCGGCGGAGGAGATCGCGATGTCCGCGAGCTGCTCCGCCGTCGGGTCCGGGTTGACGGCGCAGTCGCCGTAGACCAGCACCCGGTCGGCCAGGCACATGAGGAACACGGACGAGACGATCGACACGTGCGGCGCGGTCTTGATGATCTGCAGGGACGGGGTGATGGTGTGTGCGGTGGTGTGCGCCGCTCCCGACACCATGCCGTCCGCGAGGCCCTCGAGCACCATCATGGTGCCGAAGAAGCTCACGTCCTGCACGACTTCGTGGGCCTGCTCGAGAGTGACGCCCTTGTGCGAGCGCAGGTCCGCGTACTTCGCCGCGAACCGATTCACCAGCGTCTCGTCCGCGGTCGAGACGATCCGCGCGTCCTCGATCTCCAGGCCGAGCTCCGCGGCGCGCGCGCGGATCGTGGACTCCGCGCCCAGGATGGTCAGGTCCACGATGCCGCGGGTCAGCAGCGTCGACGCCGCGCGCAGGATCCGGTCGTCCGAGCCCTCCGGCAGCACGATGTGCCGGCGCGCCGCGCGGGCGCGGTCGAGCAGGTCGTACTCGAACATCAGCGGCGTGATCACGTCGGTGCGGGCCACGTCGAGCACGTCGATCAGCGCATCGGAGTCGACGTAGCGCTCGAACATGGACAGGGCCGTGTCGACCTTGAGCGACGACTCCCTGGCGAGGCGGCCGCGAGTGGCGCCGGCGCGTCGCGCCGTCTCGAAGGTGCCCAGGTCGGTCTCGATGACGGGCAGAGCGGACCCGAGGCCGTCGACGAGCCGGCGGATGGGCTCGGAGGAGGGGAATCCCCCGTTGAGGATGATTCCGGCGAGCGCGGGGAAGCCGTCGGCGGCGTGTGCCGCGAGCAGGGCCAGCAGGGCGTCGGAGCGGTCGCCCGGAGTGATCACCACGGCGCCTTCGCGCAGTCGTTCGAGCAGGTGCTCGGGCATCATCGCGCCGACGATCACGTCGCGCACCTCGCGCGACAGCAGCGACTCGTCGCCGGAGACCAGGGTGCCGTCCACCGCCTCCACGAGTGCGGACAGCAACGGCGCGACCAGGACCGGCTCCTCCGGCAGGGCGCTGACGCCCACGTCCGCGGGAAGGACCGCTCGGACCTCGTCGAGATGCTCGAGGTCGCAGCGGTTCGCGAAGACTGCCGCGACCCGCGCGTGGTGCTCCTCGAGTTCGGCGCGTGACTGCTCGACCACCTGGGCGATCTCGTGGGGAGAGCGGCCCAGCCCATGCACCACCAGGGCGACGGGGGAGCCGAGATTGGCCGCGATCCGTGCGTTGAACTCGAACTCCGCGGCGCCGGAGATGTCCGTGTAGTCCGTGCCGACGATCACGACGGCATCGCACTTCTTCGCCACTTCGTGGAACCGGGCCACGATGGTCGCGAGCGCCTTGTCGGGGTCCGCGTGGACGTCGTCGTAGGTCACGCCCACGCTGTCCTCGTAGCTGAGGTCGACGCCGTCGTGGCCCAACAGGAGGTCGAGTACGTAGTCGGAGCCGTCCGCCACGCGGGCGACGGGCCGGAACACTCCTACCCGGCCCACCTTGCGCGCGAGCAGCGCAGTGATGCCGAGCGCGATCGTGGACTTGCCCGTATGGCCCTCGGCGGATGCGATGTAGATGCTCTTGGACACGCCCTCCATCCTTCCACGCGTGGCCGACGCACGCATGCGACGGAGGTCCCGACTGCCGGCATGCCAGGGATGACGGTATGCAACACGCCACACTTCTGCCGGGCGTGTCGGCATCCTCGCCTACACTCGATCCACCGATGGCGGCCGGTACAGCGGCGCACGCGATGGGGGTGCTCCGTGGCGCCGGCCTGCCGTGAACCGGGAACTGAGGCGGGGGCATGACGGGCACACTGGGTCGGCGACCGTTGCGACGCGCCTTCGTCATCATTCTGAACTCGGGCATCAGCGGCCTGGATCCTGTGCGCGCGCGGTCGGTGATGGGCGCCAACCGATTCTTCCTGATGAGCGCCGCCGTGTGTCTGCCGTGGGTGGTCGCGATCGCCGTGGCGCACCCGCCCCAGACCCTGGTCCCCGCTCTCACCCACCTCGCGATGGTGTGCGGGTGGGTGGTGTGCGTAGACCTGAACCGGCGCCGCCACTACGTGGTCGCCTCGGTGATCGGTCTCGCGATGCCCATCATCCAGTTCGCTTACCTGTCGTCGGTGTTCTCGACCGAGGCGGGCTTCCCGCTGCCGCTGCTGACAGTGGGCGCACTCGCCTTCGTGATGTTTCCCCCTCTGCAGTGGCGGGTGGCGGCCACGATCACCGCCATCGCCGCGCTCGTGCTGGTGCGCATGTACATCGCGGCGGACTTCGAGGTCCCCGATGTGGAGGTGAGCGACGGGTGGCTGACCGGGGCCTCGGTAGGGAACGTCATCGTGGTCGTCATGATCGTGTCCGTGCTCGCGCTGTTCAACAACCACTACTTCGTGCGGGAACGGCGGCGCAACGACGAGCTGCTCGCGGAGGCGCAGGTGGCGGCGCGCATCGACGCCCTGACCGAGGTGTACAACCGCCGGGGCATCACCCCGGTCCTGTCTGAGGCCCTGCGCTCCGGCGAGTACGCGCTCGCCCTCGCGGACCTGGACCGGTTCAAGCGCATCAACGACCGTCTGGGTCACGGCGCGGGGGACGTGGTGCTCTCCAACGTCGCGCGGACGCTCGTGGACGCGGTCGGGTCCCGGGGCAGCGTCGCGCGCTGGGGAGGCGAGGAGTTCCTCGTGGTGCTGCCGGGCATGTCGCTCTCCGCCGCCGTCGCCGTGATGGAGGACGCGCGCCGGGCCATGGAGTACGAGTACGGCGACGATGCCTTCCTCGAGCCCGTCACCATCTCCGTGGGCGTCGCTCACGCTCGCCAGCACGCGGGCAAGGAGGAGACCCTGCGGCTCGCCGATGCGAAGCTGTACGAGGCGAAGGAGTCAGGACGGAACCGGGTGCTGGGCGCCAGCGTCGCCACGCCGGCACTGGACTGAGCGGCCGTTTCCGCCGCGCCCCTGGAGCCGGCCGTCGCGGCGAAGTAGGCTGGATACCTTGCGCGCTGCCAGCGGCGATCGGCTGCGGAGCGGTGCGCGGTCGATTGGGAGGTCATCCATGGGCGGGGACCCTGCGCGCGGTGCACGGGGCCGACATCTGAGCGAAGCGGTCGAGCGGCTGCTGGACCGCCGCGTCGGACGGCTCACCGGTGAACCCGGCCGGTCCGTGTCGACCACCCATGGCATCGCGCTGCTCGCGCTCCTGCTCACGCTGTCGTATTCGGCGTTCTTCATCACCTACGACCTGTCGACGTTCGCGCCGCTCATCATCTTCAACCTCGTCGTGTCCGTCATCTACGTGCTGTGCGTGCTGCTCGCCCGTCTGGGGCGCCAGCTCGGCGCCGCCCTGCTCACCCTGGGGACCGCGGTCCTCCAGCTCGTCGTGGCCTCCGCCTATGTGGGCTGGGAGGCCGGGCTTCACCTGTTCATGCTGCTGGGCGCCCAGCTCGTGTTCATGGTGTTCACCGAGGCTCAGCGCGCGCTGCGGTGGGTGTGGGCGTTCGTGGCGCTGTTCGGCTTCCTCGCGTGCCAGTTCCTGCTGCCGGCGTCGAGCGCGATCGTGCAGATGCCTCAGGTGCTGCTCACCGCCTTGTTCTCGGTCAATGCGCTGCTCATATCCAGCATCCTGTTCATCCTCGCGGCCCTCAGCCACTTCCGCGCCGAGCGCGCGCGCCGGCGCGCGGCCGAGCTCGCCGCCCGCGCCGAGTACCTCGCGAACACGGACGCACTCACGGGCCTGGCGAATCGCAGGCCGGTGATGGAGAGGCTCGAGCAGCTGTCCGTGGAGGGCGGGGCGCCCTACTGCCTCGCGATCGCGGACCTGGACCACTTCAAGGACATCAACGACAGGTATGGCCATGCGTGCGGCGACCGCGTGCTCGCGGACATCGGCAACCGGCTCAAGGCGAGCCTGCGGGTCACGGACTCGGTGGGTCGTTGGGGCGGAGAGGAGTTCGTGTTCGTGATCACGGATGCGGAGCTTCCCGACGCGATGGTGTCGATGGAACGCGTGCGCGGGGCCATCGGAAGCGTGGCCGTCGCGTGCACGGGCCACGAGCACCCGATCACGGTGTCGATCGGGCTGACCGAGGGCGAGTACGACGGCAGTCCCCACCACGCGATCCGGCGCGCTGACGACGCCCTGTACGCCTCGAAGGCCGGCGGCCGTGATCGCGTCACCGTCGTCGAGGCGACGGCCGCCGCGCCGGCCGATGCGGACGGGGCGCTCGTGCCGGCCAAGAGCCGCGAGGGTTCGTGACGGCGGTGCGCAGGGTTCTCTGGGCTCGCGTCATCCCGGTGGCGGCATTCGCCACGGCCGCCATCGTGGTGTGCGGAGTCCTCGGCTGGTGGCAGTGGGGACGAGCCTCCGAGCAGGGCGAGGTGCGCCAGCCGGACCCCGCCGTCGCGATCGCGGAGGTGGCCGCGCCCGCGACCACGCCGGGTTCGGAACAGGGCCGGCAGATCTGGGCCGACGGCGAGTTCGCCGCCGACGGTGCGGCCCTCGTCCCTGGCCGCGAGATCGACGGTTCGCCGGCCGTGCTGGTGGTGCGGCCGTTCACGGTCGCGGCCGATGCCACAGGCACGGGGGACAGCGCGACCCTGTCGGTGATCGTCGGCTGGCTCGCCCCGGAGGACGTGGCTGGCTTCGATGCGGGCGCTCCCGCCGATAGGCGCGTCTCCGGATACCTGCGCTCGGGAGAGGGGGCGGCCCCGGCCCCGGATCCAGAGGAGGCTGCTCCAGGCGACGCCTTCTGGGCCGACCGGCTGTCTCCCGCGATCCTCGCGCAGCACTGGGAGGCTCCGCTGTACACGACGCTGCTCAGCGCCGATTCCGCGGAGCCCGGTCTGCAGCCGCTCCCCGCCCCGGAGGTGGAGCGGTCGCTGGACTTCCGGTCGCTCGCGTACGCGATCGAGTGGTGGCTGTTCGGGGGCTTCTTCGCGTTCATCGCGGGCCGATGGATACGGGACAATGGCTTGCGTGAGCGCCAGGCCGTCGAGCCGGCCGGCGCGGCGGACGAGCCCCCCGGAGGACATACGTGACCGAACCCGCACCCGAGCCCAGGGCTGCGCAGGCGACCGAGACGGGAGTGACGCCCGGCGTCCTCACCCGCTACCGCGTGATGGCGTTCATCACCGGCACCCTGCTCATCATCGTCTTTCTCGCGATGCTGCGGTACATCCCCGCGCTCGCGACTCCCGAGTCCTGGGAGCCGTACTTCTCCGTGCTCGCGCAGGTCCATGGCTTCATCTACATCGTCTACCTCGTGACCGTGTGGCAGCTGTGGTCGCGGGCGCGCTGGGGCTACGGCCGCCTCGCCACCCTCTTCCTGGGCGGCGTGGTGCCGCTGCTGTCCTTCTTCATCGAGAGCCGGGTCACCCGCGAGGTGCGCCCCGGACAGGAGGCCTGACCCATGCCCGCTACCCAGCATCGGCCCGTCCTGGTGGTCGACTTCGGCGCGCAGTACGCCCAGCTGATCGCCCGGCGCGTCCGCGAGGCCGACGTCTACTCCGAGGTCGTGCCCCATTCCATGAGCGCCGCGGACATGCTGGCCAAGGATCCGCTGGCCGTGATCCTCTCCGGCGGGCCGGCCTCGGTCTACGCCGACGGTGCGCCGCGCATCGACCCCGCGCTGTTCGACGGCGGCGTGCCCGTGATGGGCATCTGCTACGGATTCCAGGAGATGGCCCGCGCACTGGGCGGCACCGTCGCCAAGACCGGGCTGCGTGAGTACGGGCGCACGCAGGCCACCGTCGCGAGTCCCGGCACCGCGCTCGCGGGCAGCCCGGAGGTCCAAGAGGTGTGGATGAGCCACGGCGACTCCGTGCAGGAGGCGCCCGAGGGCTTCACGGTCCTCGCGAGCTCCGAGGGCGCCCCCGTCGCGGCGTTCGAGGACCTCGAGCGGCGCATGTGCGGCGTGCAGTGGCACCCCGAGGTCAAGCACACGCCGCTCGGTCAGCACGCGATCGAGAACTTCCTGTACAACGTCGCGGGCCTGCGCGCGGACTGGACCAGCGAGAACGTGATCGACGAGCAGGTCGAGCTGATCCGGGCGCAGGTGGGCGACAAGCGGGTCATCTGTGCGCTCTCTGGTGGCGTGGATTCCGCGGTCGCGGCGGCGATCGTGCAGCGTGCCGTCGGTGACCAGCTCACGTGCATCCACGTCGACCACGGGCTCATGCGCGCGGGCGAGGTCGAGCAGATCGAGAAGGACTTCGTGACCTCGACGGGCGTGCGCCTGATCATTCGCGACGAGAAGGAGCGGTTCCTGACCGCGCTCAAGGGCGTCTCCGACCCCGAGACCAAGCGCAAGATCATCGGCCGGGAGTTCATCCGGGTGTTCGAGGACTCCGCGCGCCAGGTGGTCGAGGAGGCCGGAGCGCACGGTGAAGAGGTGGAGTTCCTGGTCCAGGGGACGCTCTACCCGGACGTGGTCGAGTCCGGTGGCGGCGAGGGTGCCGCGAACATCAAGAGCCACCACAACGTGGGCGGGCTCCCGGACGACCTGCAGTTCTCGCTGATCGAGCCGCTGCGCACCCTGTTCAAGGACGAGGTGCGCGCCGTGGGCCGCGAGCTGGGCCTGCCCGAGGAGATCGTGGGCCGCCAGCCGTTCCCCGGTCCCGGCCTCGGCATCCGCATCATCGGCGAGGTCACCTGGGAGCGGCTCGAGATCCTGCGCCGTGCCGACGCGATCGCGCGTGACGAGCTCACCAAGGCGGGGCTCGACCAGGACATCTGGCAGTGCCCCGTGGTGCTGCTCGCGGACGTCCGCTCGGTGGGGGTCCAAGGCGATGGCCGCACCTACGGACACCCGGTGGTGCTGCGTCCCGTGTCCTCCGAGGACGCGATGACCGCCGACTGGACCCGCGTGCCGTACGAGACCCTGGCGCACATCTCGAACCGCATCACCAACGACGTGGCGGAGATCAACCGGGTCGTGCTGGACGTGACGTCCAAGCCGCCGGGCACGATCGAGTGGGAGTAGACCCCCACTCCGCCTCAGCGCCCGTGTGGACCGTGAGAGCCGGTTCTGGAGAGTCCGCGCGCCCTGGCGGACCGTGAGCGTCGTCCTCTCGCGCGCCGACCCTCAGCGGTCGCGGTCGGCCTCGGCCTCGCGGTCGGCGGTCTCGTCCGTGGGTCCCTCGCCGGCGGCCGATGCGGTCCCCGGGTCGGAGCGCTCCGTCGCCTCGGCAGCGTGGCCGGGCTCAGCGCTCTCGCGTGGCTCGGCCCCCGCACGGTCGGCGGGCGCGGGGGCCGCGCTGGAATCCGCGGATTCGGTGCGCCCCACGCGCTCCTCGACGGTCGGCGCGGTCGCGCGCGAGATCTCGCGCTTGCGGCCGATGCCGGAGACGGCGGCGGACAGCAGCAGCCACCCGCCGATCGCCGCGAGCACGATGATGGCGGCCAGCTCAAGGTCGATCTCGTAGCCCGAGTACGACGCGATCAGCAGCACTCCCATGCCTGCCACGAGCAGTCCCCACAGGGCGCTGGAGATGCGCTGGCCCGCACGGCGGCGGGGGTTCGCGATGGACGTCATGACTGCTCCTCCTGGATGAAGATGGCCGCATCGGTGCCGGTGGGGACGATCTCGAGCACGGGGTCGCCGGGATTGGTGAACGCGAGCCAGTCGCCGTCACCGGACTGCTCGTCGCCCCAGAAGTCACACGCGAGGTCGCGCTGCTCCCACGCCACGTGGGCGTAGTCGCCCCTCGCCACGGTCACGCTGGTGCCGGCTGGAACGGTCAGAGTGGTCGCACCGTCGCCGACTTCGAGCGACGTGTCGGCGGTCACCTCGTCGAGCCGGATGCTGGCCTGGCCCGCACCGGCCCAGGACTCCGGGTCCCCAGCCCAGTCCGGATCGTCCGAGGCCGACAGCGCCCAGCACCCCGAGGCGATGTACACCTGCGCGTAGTCGTCCTCGAAGGGAGCGGTCAGGTTCAGCGCCGGGTCGGCGGGCTCGACCGGTTCGGCCGAGGCCGCGGTGGTCTCGACGCCCTCGCCGATGGTCACGTCGACGTCCCACCAGCCCCACGGCTGGTCGTAGTCGGCGCGGATCTGGTCCGCATTCGCCGCCAGCGGCACGGCCGCGAGCACGGCGAGCACGGACAGGAATCCCAGGAACCCGAGCTTGCGGCCGCTGAGGGCCACCCCGATGAGCACGACGCCCAGCCCGACCGTCACGACCGCGCCCCATGCCAGCACGGGGCTGACCGCGAGACTGTCGGCCCGCTCGACCCCGATCACCACTGCCGCAGCGACCAGCAGCACGCCGAGGAAGGCCAGGTAGCCGCCCTTGCCCGGTCCAGGCACGGAGGGCCGGGGCGGAGTGTAGGGCGCGTAGGGGACCGGGGGCACCGGTGGTGCGGGGGGCGTCGGCGGCGCGGCATGCCCCGGCGCACCGGGGGGCGGCGTGGGGGCGCCGGCGGCGCCTGCCACACGGGGGTCGCCCGGCTTCAGTGCGGGTTCCCAGGGCTGGGGGGCGTAGGGAACGGACTGGTCGACGGCCGATGCGCGGGACCGCTCGTTCGGCTGCGCCCGCCCATCGCTCGCGGCGGGGCCAGCGGCTGTGGCGCCTTCCTCTCCGCCGTCCACCCGGGTGGCGGGGGCGACAGGGGGCGGCGCGCTCGCGCCGTCCCCCGCGGCCGGCCCACCCGAGCCGAACGAACCGGCTGAACCGGCCCCCGCATCGGCCGTGCCGGGCGCGCCGGACCCGGCGGGCGCATCGGGCGTGGAAGCCCAGCCCGAGGCAGGAGGGTTCTGGTCCTTGGAGCGCTTCACGAGCCACACGATCAGCACGATCACGCCGGAGATGATCAGCAGCGGGATCGTGACGGCCAGCAGGACGGCGATCACTCGGGCGACCTCGCCCACACCACCGCCGTTGAACATACCGCCGCCCCAGATCCATGGGTCGGCGCCGAGGCCGAGAGCGCCGAACAGCGGTCCGTCGTTGAGAGCGCCGAACCCGAACAGTGTCAGCACCGCGATGCCCAGCAGCGCGCCCACGTTGGTGACGCCCCTGCCGAAGTTCTGGATGATGATGTTGCCGCGGCGGTCGGGCAGCAGCCCCCATGCGGCGGCGTAGGCGAGCATGACGAGCCCCGACAACAGGAACCACGCCAGGACCACGATGAGTCGCGCGGGCACGGCCGCCATCCCCACCCGGGCTCCGAGCCCCTCGACGACGCCGCCGACCACGCCGTGCTCGCCTCGCGTGAGGCCCCACTGGCGGATCGTGGTGAAGAACGCTGCCTCCCTCGGGGGCTGCGGCTGCTCGGTCATGGCTCTCCTCTAATGATCGTGGCGTCACGGACGCCGGTGCTGACTCCAGTGTCGTCCCGGCCCGGCGGCGGACGCTATGAGGTACCCCCCTGATTGGTCCCCTGATTCTCGTGGGGGCACGACCCTGAGATGCGCACGATGAAGGGTCGCGCGAGGCCGCGCTGTGTGACGATGACTCCATGACGACCCAGGCCCATCGCCCGGTGGCCGCGCCCCTCGCGCGCCGCCGCGGCGTGCCGACCGCGTGGAAGGTGCTGGGGGGACTGGCGCTGCTCACGGTGGCGGCCGTCCTTGCGGTGGGCCGGTGGGGGACTGAGGATCTGCCGCCGTGGGCGGTCCCGCTGGTGGTCTACCTCGCCGGTCTGGGAGTGGTGTGGAGTCCTCTGGACGGAGCCTTCGGGCAGGATGCTCGCCGGCTCGACGTCGCGGGAATCTTCCGACGCGACGCGTGGCTGCGGCTGCTCGTGGGGCTGCTGCTGGGCATCGGCGCCATGTGGTGGTTCGCGATGTGGGACTTCACCGACAACGGCGTGCTGCGCGGCATCGTGACGCCGCTGGTGATCGCCGGGGGCGGTGCGCTGCTGCTCACGCCGTGGTGGCTGCGACTGCTGCGCCAGGTGGGCATCGAACGCGACGAGCGCATCCGCGAGCACGAGCGCGCGGAGATCGCGGCGCACCTGCACGACTCGGTGCTGCAGACCCTCACCCTGATTCGCGCCCGCGCGAACGACCCGGACTCGGTGGCGCGCCTGGCGCGCGCCCAGGAACGCGACCTGCGCTCGTATCTCTACCAGGACCGTCCGAGCGTCGAGGAGTCGGTCGCGAGCGCGATCAAGGCCGCGGTGGCGGAGGTCGAGGACGCCCACGGGGTCGCGATCGATACGGTGTGCGTGGGCGACGCGCCCACGGACGAGTGGCTGGGGGCGGCGGTGCAGGCAGCGCGAGAGGCGATCGCGAACGCCGCGCGCCACGGCTCCGAGCCCATCAGCGTGTACGCGGAGCTCACGGCGGAGGCCTACGAGGTGTTCGTGCGCGACTCCGGGCCGGGCTTCGACCCCGAGGCCGTGCCGGCGGACAGGCTGGGAATCCGCCAGTCCATCGTGGGCAGGGTCGCGCGGCACGGCGGCGGGGCCGAGGTGCGCTCCGCGCCCGGCGACAAGACAGAGGTGATGATCGTGATGCCAAGAGGAGGATCCCGATGAGCGTGACAGTGGTGATCGTGGACGACCACGACGTGATTCGCGTCGGGGTGCGCGAGTCCCTGGACGACGACATCCGCGTGGTGGGCGAGGCCCACGACGTGGACTCCGCGGTCGCGGAGATCCTGGAGGCGCGTCCGCAGGTGGTGATCCTGGACGTGCACCTCCCCGGCGGCCAGGGCGGCGGCGCTCTCGACGTGCTCGCCGACCTCAAGGGCCGCGTCGACGGCACCCGGGTGCTGGCGCTGTCGGTATCCGACTCGGCGGAGGACGTCGTGTCGGTGATCCGCGCGGGCGCCCGCGGCTACGTCACCAAGTCCATCTCCGGCCCGGAGCTGTCCGATGCGGTCAGGCGCGTCGCGTCCGGCGACGCGGTGTTCTCGCCGCGGCTCGCAGGGTTCGTGCTCGACGCCTTCGGCGCCGCCGGCGGGGAGGTGGCGCACGCCGACGAGGACCTCGACAAGCTCACGGCTCGCGAGCAGGAGGTGATGCGCCTGATCGCCCGCGGCTACACCTACCGCGAGGTGGGGGAGAAGCTGTTCATCTCGATCAAGACGGTCGAGACGCACGTGGGCAAGGTGCTCCACAAGCTGCAGCTGACGAACCGTCACGAGCTCGCGCACTGGGCCGCCCAGCGGCGCATCGTCTAGGCGCCTGCGAGGCTCTCAGCATCGGGCCTGCTACGCTGGTGTCACTTGCAGGACCATCCCCGGTCCTCCTGCGTCGCAGATGGCTTCTCCTTCTCGCCGCAGCCGGTCACTGACACGGCAGCGAGGCTCGTAGAAAATCTCTTCGGCGAACGAACGCGTGAACCTCGCGCGATTCGCCACCACCGCTGGTGCCGTGATCGACACGGACACGTCGCGCTGTCGCGCGGCAAGCACTGGCGCACTGCCCCGAAAGGCACCCGCTTTGTCTGACACCACCTTCGCCACTCTTGGCGTGCCCACCAAGATCACCAACGTCCTCGATGCGGAGGGCAAGTCGAACGCCTTCCCGATCCAGGTCGACACCCTGCCCGACACTCTGTCGGGCCGCGACGTCTTGGGCCGCGGCCGCACGGGCTCCGGAAAGACGCTCGCCTTCGCGATCCCGATGGCCGCTCGCCTGGGCGAGAAGGGCGGTCGCGCCCGCCCGAACCACCCCCGCGGACTCGTGCTCGCGCCGACCCGTGAGCTCGCGACGCAGATCGAGGCGGTCATCGCCCCGCTCGCCGCCGCGTACGGCCTCACCACGACCACCATCTTCGGCGGCGTCAAGCAGCACCGCCAGGAGGTCGCGCTGCGTCGCGGCGCCGACATCGTGGTGGCCTGCCCCGGCCGCCTCGAGGACCTCATGAAGCAGGGCCACGTCAAGCTCGACTCGGTCGACATCACGGTTCTCGACGAGGCCGACCACATGGCGGACCTGGGCTTCCTGCCCGGTGTCACCCGCATCATGACGGCCACTCCGACCACCGGGCAGCGCATGCTGTTCTCCGCGACGCTGGACAACGGCGTCGACAAGCTGGTGCGCCGCTTCCTGTCCAACCCCGTCACCCACTCGGTCGACTCTGCGGAGTCGCCCGTCGCGGCCATGACCCACCACGTCTTCCACGTCGCATCGGCCGATGCGAAGCGGGACGTGGTGCACGCGCTCGCCTCGGGCACGGGTCGCCGGATCCTCTTCATGCGCACCAAGCACCACGCCAAGCGCCTCGCCAAGCAGCTGTCCGACGCCGGCATCCCCGCCGTCGACCTGCACGGCAACCTGTCGCAGGCCAAGCGCGACAAGAACCTCGCGCAGTTCGCGGAGGGCACGCACCGCGTGCTGGTCGCCACGGACGTCGCGGCTCGCGGCGTGCACGTCGACGACGTCGAGCTCGTGGTGCACGTCGACCCGCCCACCGAGCACAAGGCGTACCTGCACCGCTCGGGCCGCACAGCGCGCGCCGGCTCCGACGGCGACGTCGTGACCCTGGTGCTGCCGGAGCAGCGTCGCGACTCGGTTCAGCTCATGCGCAAGGCCAAGATCACCGCGGAGCCGCAGGCCGTCTCCGCTCAAACCGACGCCGTGACCAAGCTTGTCGGCGAGGTCGCGCCGTTCGTGAAGCCGGCCGCAACCCCGATTCGCCAGCCGCAGGGCGGCCGCAGCCAGGGCGGGCGCTCGCGCACGTCGGGTGGCCGCTCGGGCCGTCCCGAGGGCGGCAACGGACGCCCCCGCACCGAGGGCGACCACGGTCGCCGTCGCTCGTCGGGTGGCGGCGGTGGCGCCGGTCGCTCGCGTCGCTCCAGCGGCCAGCGCGCCGGGTACAGCGCCTAGCCATTCCTCCCGAAAGCCGCATGTCGAGCCTGGCTCGACGTGCGGCTTTCGTCTGGATTGTGTAGAACAAGGACTATGAGCCTGCCCTTTGCGGAGCGGAGCGAGGTGCGGCGCGTGCGGGATGCCCTGCCGCCGGTCACGGCCTCGGACAGTGCGCGCCAGGTCTACGGCGCGATGATGGAGACCCAGGTCGCGCCCGCGCTTCGCGACTGGGGATTCGACGGCGACGACGGCCGCTTCGACTACCCCAGCCGCGTGTGGCACCTGAGCCTCGCCTTCCTGCCCGCCGCGTGGAACACGGTCGCGCGCTACCAGTTCGATGTGAACGTGGTCGCCGTGAGCCGGGTCGAATGGGACCAGTGGCGCGTGAGCGAGCCCGGCCTGCCCGAGCGGCCTGATGCCGCGAAGTACTACGCGCACGACTTCGTTCCGGGCGGCGGACTGATGGCGCGCCTCGGCGAGCTTCAGCGCTCGGGATTGGACAGGCGCTGGACCGTCCGCGCCGGGGTGGACCCCGCCCCCGTGGCCGCGGAGCTGCTCGCGGGAATGAAGCTGCACGTACTGCCGCAGTTCGCGGGCCGCGCGGAGGCGCGGCCGCTGACTGCCTGATCCCGCGCATCGGCCGTCCGCCCCTGCGCCCGGTCCGCGACGTCCTGCCTCTTGTAAGCGGTGGGAATCGTCAGTATCGTCACCTTCACACGCGCGCGCTCCGGTGCGCCACGGGGGACCAGAGCCGAACTTGGCGGTGGCGAAGATGACGACGATGAGCGCAAGCGCGCGCCACGACGAGACGCAGTCGAGGCTGCGCGCCCTCGCCTTCTGGGTCGGCCACCACCCGGCGGCCGAGCCCGCCCCGCAGATCGGCCCCTCGCCGGACCTGGATCGCGCCGCACGCGACGCGATGCGTGCCCGTCGGATCGGCGAACTCGTGCTGATGGTCCCCGAGCTCAAGCGCCTCGCTCACGACTCCCGCGCCCCGGTGCGTGCCACCGCCGCGCGGTGCTTCGCGATCCTCGCCACCGCGGGCCGCGCGCCGGCGGACCGCGAGGTGTTCCGGCTGCTGCTCGGGTTGTCGAAGTACGACGAGGACGAGGACGTGCGGGCGGCCGCGGACTCGGCGCTGAGGGCGCTCGAACGTCATGGCACGGTCGCGACGGCGTGCTCCGGCTGAGGTCCCTCGAGAACCCCTCCACAGGCCCCGCCGCCCGGCCGCCCGCGTCGGCCCCACGCCCTAGACTCGACGGGTCATGGATGCACTCTTCGATCTCGCCGACCGTTCCCACTCCCCCCTCGTGGAGGGCCTGAACCCTGCCCAGGCGGAGGCGGTGCTGCACGGGGGCGAGGCGCTGCTCATCATCGCGGGCGCGGGCTCCGGCAAGACCCGGGTGCTCACCCACCGCATCGCGCACCTGCTCGAGGCGGGGCGCGCGCGTCCGCACGAGATCCTCGCCATCACGTTCACGAACAAGGCCGCCGGCGAGATGCGCGAGCGCGTGGCGGCGCTGGTGGGCCCCCAGGCGCGCGGCATGTGGGTCGCGACGTTCCACAGCGCTTGCGTGCGGATCCTGCGCGCGGACTACGAGGCGGCGGGGCTCAAGTCCACGTTCTCGATCTACGACTCCGCCGACTCCCAGAACCTCATGAAGCTGGTCATGAAGGAACAGGACATCGACCCCAAGAAGTTCACGGCGAAGGCGCTGCTGAACCGCATCGGCACCTTCAAGGACGAGCTCATCGACCCGGCCGCCGCCCTCGCCGCCACCGAGATGGCCAGCAAGTTCAGCATCGAGCACGCCGCCGGCCGCGCGTACGGCGAGTACCAGCGCCGCCTCGAGGCCGCCAACGCCGTCGACTTCGACGACATCATCGTCAAGACCGTGCACCTGCTGCAGCGCCACCCCGACATCGCGCGCCGCTACCGCGAGCGGTTCCGCCATGTGCTCGTCGACGAGTACCAGGACACCAACCACGCGCAGTACGTGCTGGTGCGCGAGCTCGTGGGTCCCGAGGGCGACGCGAGCCTGCCCCCTGGCGAACTCACCGTCGTGGGCGACGCGGACCAGTCCATCTACGCCTTCCGCGGCGCGACGATCCGCAACATCCTGGAGTTCGAGAAGGACTATCCGCGCGCCCACATCGTGCGTCTGGAGCAGAACTACCGCTCCACGCAGAACATCCTCACCGCCGCCAACTCCGTGATCTCCAACAATCAGGGGCGGCCACCCAAGAACCTGTGGACCGATGCCGGAGCGGGCGAGCGCATCCGCGCCTTCGCGGGCGACACCGAGCAGGAGGAGGCGAAGTACATCGCCGACGAGATCGCTCGGCTGATCCGCGAGCACGACGTCGCGCCGTCCGACGTGGCGGTGATGTACCGCGCCAACGCGCAGTCGCGAGCCATCGAGGAGCGGTTCATGCGCGCCGACGTGCCCTACAAGGTGGTGGGCGGCACGCGCTTCTACGAGCGCAAGGAGATCAAGGATGCGCTCGCGTACCTCTCCGCAGTCGTGAACGAGGACGACGACGTCGCCATGCGGCGCGTCATCAACACGCCACGACGCGGCATCGGCGACACCGCTGTGGAGGCGATCGACCGCCTGCGGCGGGAGCGCACCACGGCCGATGCGCCCGTCAGCTTCGGCGCGGCGCTCAGGTGGGCGGACGAGGCGGGGCTGCAGGCGCGCGCGGTGCGCGCGATCGGCGCTTTCGTGTCCCTCATGGACGACCTGCGTGCGCTGGCCGCGGACAACGGGCCGGCGGGAGTGCTCGACGCGATCGCGGACCGGTCCGGGATGATCGCGGCGTATCGCGCGTCGGAGGACCCGCAGGACGCCTCGCGCGTCGAGAACGTCATGGAGCTGGTGTCGGTCGGCCGCGAGTTCTCGGAGGAGAACCCCGACGGCACGCTCGCGGACTTCCTCGAGAAGGTCGCGCTGGTGGCGGACGCGGACCAGCTGCCCGACGGCGACGGCGGAGGGGGAGTGGTGACGCTGATGACCCTCCACACCGCCAAGGGCCTCGAGTTTCCCGTGGTGTTCATCACCGGCATGGAGGACGGGACGTTCCCGCACATGCGGTCGATCGAATCCGGTCTGCCAAAGGACATGGAGGAGGAGCGGCGCCTGGCCTACGTGGGCCTCACCCGCGCCCGCGAACGGCTGTACCTGACCCGCGCCGAGGTCCGCTCGAGCTGGGGAGCGCCGCAGTACTTCGGGGTGTCCCGCTTCGCCGACGAGATCCCGGCGGAGCTGATCGAGTGGTCACGCTCGGAGCAGTCGATGGCGTCGCTGCGGGCGCGGACCGAGCGGCGGGGCTCTGCCGGCTGGTCGTCGATGAGCTACGGCGGATCGCAGGACCGCGAGGACGGCAACGCGTACTCGCGGGCGGGAGCGGTGCGCACCCGCAGCGTGCCGCCGAGCCCGCCAGGAGGCTCGTCGGACATCGGCTTCGAGGTGGGCGACCGGGTGGTGAGCGACAAGTTCGGCATGGGCAAGGTCGTCGGCACCGAGGGCAGCGGTCGCAATGCCGTGGCGAAGGTCGACTTCGGATCCGAGGGCGTCAAGCGCCTGGTGCTGCGGTTCAACCGGCTCGACAAGCTCTAGACCGCCGCGATGCGCATACGGGCTCGCTAGGCTGGGCGAGACGTCCCCAACTGTTGGAGGAACCAGTGGAATCCAAGACCTCGAAGGTGTCGATCGTCGGTGCGGGAGCCGTCGGCGCGACCCTCGCGTACGCCGGCCTCATGCGCGGCTTCGCGCGCACTGTCGCGCTGTACGACATCAACAAGGCCAAGGTCGAGGCCGAGGCGCTGGACCTCGCGCAGGGCATCCAGTTCATGCCCGAGGCGACCGTGGTGGGCTCCGACGATGTCGGCGTGGTCGAGGGATCCGACGTGGTGGTCGTGACGGCGGGCGCCAAGCAGCAGCCCGGCCAGTCGCGGATGGACCTCGCGGGCGCGACCATCTCGCTCATGGACAAGGTGCTGCCCCCGCTCATGGACGTGGCGCCCAACGCGATCTACATCCTCGTCACCAATCCGGTCGACGTGGTGACGCTCGCGGCCATCAAGAAGTCGGGGATGGACCCGGCGCGCATGTTCGGCTCCGGCACCGCTCTCGACACCTCTCGCCTGCGCCACCAGGTCGCGCAGGCCTGCAACGTCGCCGTGGGCAACGTGCACGCGTACATCGCGGGCGAGCACGGCGACTCCGAGGTGGCGCTGTGGTCGTCCGCGACCGTCGGCGGTCAGCCGCTCGGGCAGTGGCGCGACCGCGACGGCGAGATCGTCATGACTCCCGAGCGTCGCGAGCGCATTCACCACGACGTCATGCGTTCGGCCTACACGATCATCGAGGGCAAGGGCGCGACCAACTACGCGATCGGCGTCGCCGGAGCACGCATCGTGGAGGCGGTGCTGGGCGACCAGCGGCGGATCATGCCGGTGTCGACGCTGATCGACTACCCCGGAGTGGGAGAGGTGTGCATGTCGCTGCCCGCGGTCATCGGCCGCCACGGCATCGAGCACCATGCCGACACCCCGATGGACGAGTCTGAGAGCATGGCCCTGGAGGCATCGGCGCGCTCGATCCGCGAGACCGCGGAACGGTTCGGCGCGGTCTGACGCGCGCTACGCCGCGCGGGATGGATGGACCACGACCGGCGTGCCCACTCCCACCCCCGGGGTGCTCGCGATGTCCGTGATCGTGGCGTTCGTCAGCCGCACGCAGCCGTTCGAGGCCGCCTGACCCAGCAGCTCGGGATCGTTGGTGCCGTGCAGCGCGATCTGCGGCGGCCCGCCGTCGAACTCCTCGAGCGTCTCCGACCAGCCGTTGAGGCCCAGGGCGTAGGCGCCGTAGACCCCGCTGGGGTTGGCCGTGAAGTCCAGCACGTCGGTGACCCAGAACACGCCGAGCGGCGTCGGTGAGGCCTGCTCACCGATCACCGCCTGTGCGATCACGGTGGTCTCCGGGCCCACGCTGACCTCGACCTCGCGCTCGTCGAGATAGACGTCGATGCGCGTGTCGACCGAGGTGACGACCGCATCGGCCGCGCGCACCCATGCGGAGCGGTGGTTGGGTGCGCCCGGCAGCTCGACCAGGATCCATTCCTCGCCGTCGACGCTCTCGCGCGCGAACCCGAGCAGCGTGGTCGGCGACCCGAGCGCGGTCCACGGGCCCAGACGCTCGGCGGGCGACTCGTCGCGGGGGTCGTCGAAGACCTCGATCCCCGCCTCCCCGGACTCGATCACGATGTCGCCGGGAACCACCTCGGGGCCGGCCTCAGTGGGCGACGGGGACGCCTCGCGCGTCGGGGAGGAGTCCGCCTCCAGGGGGGAGGGAGCGGCGGCCGTGACCGGCTCGGTCCCGCCGCCTGCCATGGCGACGGCGCCCCACGCCACGCCGGCGATCACGATGACTGCCGCGGTCGCGAGCTGGAGTCGCCGGGTGCGCGGCGACGGCCCGGCCGCCGTGTGCTGCGGGGCCCGGCTGACGGGTTCCGGGCGGCCACCAGGGCGCGATGGCGGGCTGTCGTGGGCGGGCACGCACACCAGAGTAGACGTGCCCCGGCGGGCCCCGGCGCGGGCGGCGGTGTGGGGTCCGTGGGTGCGGCGGTGTGGTCAGACAGGGCCGGCGGCGGGCACGATGGGGGCCATGACGCTGATCCGCCGCTACTTCGCGGTGACCTGGCACGCCCGCACCTGGCGCGAGGTGACGTACCTGCTGCTCGGGCTGCCCGTGGCGATCGTGTGGTTCACGTACACCGTCTCGATGTACCTGACGGGCGTCGCGCTCGTGATCGTGTGGGTGGGCGTGGTCATCGTCGCCCTGGTCCAGTGGACGCTGAGGCCGATCGGGGACTTCGAGCGTGGAACCGCGAACGCCCTGCTGCACGCCGGCATCGACGAACCGCCGCCCCGTCGCTACCGGCTCCGCGAACCCGGCAAGGTGCCCACCCTCGAGGGCACCGGCAACTGGGGGTATGCGCTGCTCTACGACGCGCAGGGGTGGCGCACCCTCGCGTGGCTGATGATGCGGATCGTGCTCGGGCCCGTGGGGTTCGTCCTCGCACTGTGCGCGATCGTGGTGCCGGTGGCGCTGACCGGGGCGTGGGTCGCCGCCCTCGCGCACACCGTGGGCCTGACGGTGGTGCAGGGGAGCGACGAGCAGGCGGCTCGCGCGGTGGCCGACACGGTCGCGTTCTGGATCCTGGTGGGCACGCCGGTGGTGGCCCTCGCGGTGCCGATGTTCGCGTGGGTGACCCACTACTACGCGAGCCTGGTGGCGCTGCTCGCGCGGGCGGTGCTCGGTCCAGGCGGGAGCGCACGCATCGCCGAGGCGACCGAGAGGGCCGAGCTGGCGGAGACCCAGGTGCGCGTCGACCAGGAGCTGCACGACAGCATCGGGCACATGATCACCATGAACATCGTCCAGGCGGGCGCGGGAGCCCACGTCTTCGACGCCGACCCCGACTTCGCGCGGCAGGCGCTGCGCAACATCGAGGAGCGGGGCCGCGTCGCGATGGGCGAACTGGACCGGATCATCGCGGCGATCAGGGGAGACGACGCGCAGTCGCGCGCGCCGGTGCCCACGCTGGAGGATCTTCCGGGGCTGGTGGACCAGGCGCGCTCCGCAGGCCTCGACGTCGAGACGCGACTCGAGGCCGAGCCGACCCCCGCGGCCCTGTCCCGGGCGGCCTATGCGGTGGTGCGGGAGAGCGTCACGAACGCCGCCAAGCACGCGCCGGGGGCGAGCATCCATCTCCATGTGACGACCCTCGACGACGCGTTGGCGGTGTGCGTGCGCAACGGCCCGGCGACGCCGGGGGAGGCGCCGCTGACGGGGCTGCGGCCGGCGCACGCGGGGATCGGGCGCGGGGTCGCGGGGATCCGCGACCGGGCGGCGCTGCTGGGCGGCGTGAGCGTGATCGGGCCCTGCCCGGACGGAGGCTACGAGGTGATGGTGCTGCTGCCGCTCGGGATGGCGCTCGCCGCCCCGGCAGACGGCGCCCACGCGGGGGGCGAGGGATGCTGCCAGTGGAACAGGGCCCGTGCCAGGGTGGGCGCATGAGAGTCGTGATCGTCGACGATGATCCGCTGGTCCGCATGGGACTCGGCGCGATCCTGAAGTCAGAGCCAGGGTGGGACGTGGTTGCGGAGGCCGGCGATGGGGCCGCCGCGCTGGCCGAGGTGAGGCGCACCGCCCCCGACGTGGTGCTCATGGACGTGCGCATGCCGGGCATGGACGGTCTCGAGGCGACCCGCCTCATCGTGGAGTCCGGCTCCGCCGCCAAGGTGCTGGTGCTCACGACCTTCGACGTCGACGAGTACGTGTTCCAGGCGATGCGGGCGGGCGCGTCGGGATTCGTGCTCAAGCGCGTGCCGCCCGCCGAGCTGATCGAGGCGGTGCGGGTGGTGGCGGCCGGGGAGTCGCTGGTGTTCCCCGCCTCGACCAGGGCGGTGATCGAGAGGTTCGCCGGCCCCGACGACGGGGAGCTGCCCGACCTGACCGAACGCGAGCAGGACGTCCTGCGCGAGCTCGCCCGAGGACTGTCCAACCCGGAGATCGCCGCACGCCTGTTCGTGTCCGGCGAGACGGTCAAGTCGCACGTCGCGGCGATCCTCACCAAGCTCGGCGTGCGGGACCGCACCCAGGCGGTGATCGTGGCGTACGAATCGGGATTCGTGCGCCCGGGCGGCGGCGAGGACGAGTAGCCCGGCGGGCGTCGGACGCGACGAGGGCCGGCCACCCGTGGCGGGTTGCCGGCCCTCGTCGCGCGTCCGGGGGGTCAGCCCGTGAAGGTCGCCTGCACCGCGAGCGCGACGGGGTCGACGATGAGGCCGTTGGCCTCCCCGTCCTCGTCCAGCTCGCCGCCATCGGTCAGCGTGTACGTGACCGTGGTGCCGTCGTCGCTGAACGTCGCGTCCCCGACCTCGCCCCACACGCCGTCCGTGGACTTGAGCAGAGTCGTGAAGGGGCGCGGGGCCGTGAGCGTGATCTCGACCGAATCGCCGGGCCCCGGCACGTCCACCGTGAAGCCGGCCGCGCCGTACGGCAGCGCGGTGTCGGCCGGCGGAGGGGTGTCGAGGTCGCCCGTCGGGATCCACGCGATGTCGGTGACCGCCAGCGCCGGGTCGGCGGTGCCGAAGATGATGCCCGCGTCCGTGGGCACCTCGAACTCGATGAGCGAGCCCTGCGGCTGCGCGTCCTGTTCGAGCTCGACCGCGCCGATGTCCTTCGCCTGACCCTGGGGCCGCGTCACTCCGCGCTGGTCGACCGTGACATCCGACGTGGCGTCGTCGACCGCGTCGACGAGCGGGCCGGAGGCTGCGGGCAGCAGCGTGGGGGTCGGGCCGCCGTTGTCGGCCAGCGTGCCCAGCTGAGGATCGAGACCCTCGCCGATGTCGCCCGGCCCCGACCAGTCGGCCGTGCAGGAGCCGTCCGCGTCGAAGTTGGCCGCCGTCGTGGCAGCGCCGTCGATCTCGCACGAGGCGACCGTGCCCCCAGCACTCCACACGCTTGCGGTGAGAGCGGTCGCGGTTGCGTCGAGCACGCCCAGATCGACCGCCGCGCCCGCAGACGAGTTGTCCGCGAACGTCGAGTGGGTGATCGCGACCCCGTCTGCCCCATCGACCGCGATGGCCGGGGCGGCTGCCTCGGAGGCGTTCGCGACGACCGTCGAGTTGGTGACCGAGACGTCGGCGTCCGGCGCCGAGACGGCGATCGCCGCTGGCCCGTCCGCCGACTCGTTGCCGATGAACGTCGAGCCGGTGACCTCCACGCCGCCCTCGAACCACACCGCGCCCCCGGCACCCGCCGAGGAGTTGGCGTCGAGAAGGCTGTCGGTGACCGCGAGCGACGTGCGCTCGACCTCCGCGCCCACGCTGAACGCGATCGCGCCACCGATGCCGTCGCTGGCGTTGCCGCGCAGCGTGCTGTCGGCGATGGTGACCTCGCCGTCCACGGCGAGCGCACCGCCCTCGATGTAGCCCTCCGCCGAGCTGAGGCTCGTGGCGAGGTTGTCGGTGAAGGAGGAGCCGGTGAAGGCCGCGGCCGGGCCGAAGGAGGCGACCGCGCCGCCCGTCTCCGCGACGTTCTGGGCGAAGGCCGAACCTGACACGTCGGTGCTGCCGAACGAGAAGATCGCCGCGCCGGCCACCGCCTCGTTCCCGGCGAACGTGGAGCCGGTGACGGTCACGGTGGGAAGGCTCGGCGCGCCGTCGGCCTCGGGGCCCTGCGACATGAGGACTGGCCAGTTGCTGACCGCCCCGCCGAGCCCGCCCGCGTTGTCCTGGAACACGGAGTCGGTGATGACGATGTCGCCCAAGGCAGCGACGGCGGCGCCGCCGGGGAACGCGCCCGGTCCGCCTGGTGTGGCGAGCAGCCCGTTGCCCGAGACGTCGACGCCGTCAAGGTGCAGCGTCCCGCCGCCGGCGTGCGCGATCGTGCCCGTGCCGGAGAAGCCGGTGACGGTCAGCCCACTGACGGTGACGTCCGGTCCGGCCCCAGGCGGCACCGGGATGACGTCGTCGAGCGGCACCTCCTGGGCCACGGGGCCCTCGAGGCCGAGGCTGACCTCGAGGAACGCGCCCCCGTCGACCTGGAGGTCCGAGTTGTCCCGGCCCGGTCCGGTGATGGTGATGCCCGCGCTCGCCCCCTCGACGGTGAGCGGTTGGGTGCCCGAGTACCGGTTCTGAGCGGTCGCCGGCACCGTGAAGCTGTCGGTGAGGGTGATGGTCTGCGCGCCCTCGGTCGCCTCGGACGCGCACCGGAGCTCGGCCTCGTAGTCGGCGGCGTCGGCGGCGAGGCCGTCGCAGTCGACGGCGGCCGATGCGGGGGAGACGGACGCGGGTGAGACGACGAGCGCTGCGGTGAGCAACCCCAGCCCTGTCGCGGAGAGCACCTTGGCGGCGCGGATGGGCGTGGGGAATCGGGTCGTAGGCATGGGGCCCTCACCTTGAAGGTTGTGTCGTACCTCGTACGGCGGGAACGCTACCAGAATGCGACGCGGCGCCGAGGGGCGACGCATGGCCGACGCACGGACCGGTGGAACTGGGCGCAGGGTGCCGCCATGAACGGGGGCGAGGCACCGGCCGCGCAGTTGATCCGGCCGCTCGGCGTCGCCGACGCGAGCCCGCGAGGCCGGCGACAGCGACCGTCGACGCCGGGGCCCAAGGAGCCGCCTGGCCCGCGCCGCCTCGCGCGCGACGTTACCGGCCCGACACACGCGGCCGTTAGGCTGAACCTCACCGAACCACTGCGCGCGGGACCCGCGCGCCCATCGCGACAGCAAGGACGCACATGGACCTGTACGAGTATCAGGCGCGCGACATGTTCGAGAAGCACGGCGTGCCCGTGCTGCCCGGCATCGTCGCCGAGACCCCCGCGGAGGCCAGGGCCGCCGCCGAGAAGATGGGTGGTGGCACCGTCGTCGTCAAGGCCCAGGTCAAGACCGGCGGCCGCGGCAAGGCCGGCGGCGTCAAGCTCGCCCACTCGCCCGATGAGGCCGAGGCCGCCGCAGAGGCGATCCTGGGACTGGACATCAAGGGCCACACCGTTCACCGCGTGATGGTGGCCGCCGGCGCCAAGATCGCGGAAGAGTTCTACTTCTCGGTGCTGCTGGACCGTTCGGAGCGCCGCTACCTGGCCATGTGCTCGGTCGAGGGCGGCATGGAGATCGAGGAGCTCGCCGTCGAGCGCCCCGAGGCGCTCGCCCGAGTCGCCGTCGACCCGCTGGTGGGCATCGACGCCGCGAAGGCGCGCGAGATCGTCGACGAGGCGGGCTTCGCCGACGACCTCAAGGAGCCCGTCGCCGCTGCGATCGAGAAGCTCTGGACCGTGTACGCCGAGGAGGACGCGACGCTCGTCGAGGTCAACCCGCTGGTGCTCACTGAGGGCGGCGACATCGTCGCGCTGGACGGCAAGGTGACGCTCGACGAGAACGCCGGATTCCGCCACGAGGACCACGCGGTCCTCGAGGACAAGGACGCGGCCGACCCGCTCGAGGCCAAGGCCAAGGCGCTGAACCTCAACTACGTGAAGCTCGACGGCTCGGTGGGGATCATCGGCAACGGCGCCGGTCTCGTGATGTCAACGCTCGACGTGGTCGCCTACGCGGGCCAGCAGCACGGCGGCGTCAAGCCCGCCAACTTCCTCGACATCGGCGGCGGCGCCTCCGCGGCGGTGATGGCCAACGGCCTCGACGTCATCCTGAACGACCCGCAGGTGAAGTCCGTGTTCGTCAACGTGTTCGGCGGCATCACCAGCTGCATCGAGGTCGCCAACGGCATCGTGGGCGCCCTCGAGCAGCTGGGCGACACCGCCACCAAGCCGCTGGTGGTGAGGCTCGACGGCAACTCCGTTGACGAGGGCCGCGAGATCCTCGCGGCCGCCAATCACCCGCTCGTGACCATCGCCCCCACCATGGACGGAGCCGCGGCCAAGGCCGCCGAGCTCGCCAACGCTTAGAGGAGTCACCATGTCGATCTTCATCAATTCCGACTCCAAGGTCATCGTCCAGGGCATGACCGGCTCCGAGGGCGCCAAGCACACGGCGCGCATGCTGGCCTCCGGCACCACGATCGTGGGCGGAGTGAACCCGCGCAAGGCCGGTACCGCCGTCGACTTCGAGGTCGAGGGCGCCACGCGCTCGATTCCGGTGTTCGGCTCGGTGGCCGATGCGATCGCCGAGACGGGTGCGGACGTGTCCGTGCTCTTCGTCCCGCCTGCGTTCACCAAGGGCGCGGTCATCGAGGCGGTCGACGCCGGTATCTCGCTCGCCGTGATCATCACGGAGGGTGTGCCGGTCGCCGACACCGCCGAGTTCTTCGCCTACGCGCAGTCCAAGGGCACCCGGCTCATCGGCCCCAACTGCCCGGGGCTCATCACGCCCGGCCAGTCCAACGTGGGCATCACTCCCGCGAACATCACCGGCACCGGACGCGTGGGGCTCGTCTCCAAGTCCGGCACCCTGACCTATCAGATGATGTTCGAGCTGAGGGACCTGGGCTTCTCGACGTGCGTGGGAATCGGCGGCGACCCCATCGTCGGCACCACCCACATCGACTGCCTCGAGGCGTTCGAGAACGACCCCGACACCGACGCGATTGTGATGATCGGCGAGATCGGCGGAGACGCCGAGGAGCGGGCGGCCGCGTACATCACCGAGCACGTCACCAAGCCCGTCGTGGGCTACGTCGCCGGGTTCGAGGCACCGGAGGGCAAGACGATGGGCCACGCGGGCGCGATCGTGTCCGGCTCGGCCGGCACCGCGCAGGCCAAGAAGGAGGCCCTCGAGGCCGCGGGCGTGAAGGTGGGCAAGACCCCCACCGAGACCGCGGAGCTCATGCGGCAGATCCTCACCGCCTCGTAACGCCTGATCCGACGGCCCGGGCCGCCATCCGCGCGATGGTGACCCGGGCCGTCGGCGTCTCCACGCTCCGTTCTCCACTCTCTGCCTTGGCGCGCCATCGGGCCACGAGCGTCACGAACGGCCGGCGCTCAGCGCTGAGGCAGCAGGGGCCCCGCGCCCGCGAGCCGCTCCGAGGATTACCGCACGCGCCGGGGACCATGGAGTCATGTCGACCCGATCCCTCGCCATGGACCTGCGCGCCCTCGCGCGCCGCGCGGTCGCGGCGGTGCGCGCGGCGCCCGCGTGGCTGGGCGGAATCCTCACCGGCCTGCAGGGGCTCGCGCTGTCGTACCTCGCGCTGCTCGCCCCCAGCCTCGCGGTGGCCGCCTCGACTCCGCAGGACGGCGTGGGCGGCGCGGACTGGAGCGGTGCCACGTCCGTGGCGACCGGTCTGTGGCTGCTCGGCCACGGTGTGCCTGCTCACGTGGGGGGCGCGGTCGTGGGGCTGGTGCCCCTGGGCGTGACCTTCCTGTTCGGGGCGATCCTGGCCGCGCTCGCGCGGCGGTTCGCGGCCCGCACCTGGGGAAGCTGGGCGCTCGCGGTCGTGACGTACGCCGGGGGAGTGGGAGCAGTCGCCTCCGTGGTCGGCGACCCTGATCAGCGCGCCCACGTGGTGGCCGCCACCGCCGTCGCCGTCGGGGTGGCGGCGGTGGGAGTCGCGGTGGGCATCTCGAGGGCGCACGGCGTCCAGCTCGGGTGGCTCACCCGGGTGCCCGCGTGGGCGAGGGCGGGCGTGCGCCGGGGCGCGGGGGCGACGTTCGCGATGGCCACGCTGGCCGCCACGGCCGGCGCGGCCTGGGCGGTGGTGGGCCGGCACGCGATCGGCGACGCCGCCACGGCCCTCGACCTGGACCTGGTGAGCGCGGTGGTGCTCGCCATCGCTCAGCTCGCGTACGTGCCCACTCTGATCGTGTGGATGGTCGCATGGCTGGCGGGCCCGGGCTTCGCAGTGGGGCTCGGCACCGTGTACTCCCCGGGCGCCATCAGCGCGGACGCGCTGCCCACGTTCCCGGTGCTCGGCGCGCTGCCCTCGGCATCGGGCGGGCTGCTCGTGTGGGCGCCGGTGCTGCTCGCGCTCGCGGCGGTGGTCGCGCGCCTGGCGGTGCGCCGGCCGGCGCTGACATGGAGACAGGACGCGGCGGCCGATGCGGTCGCGGCCGGCATCGTGTGCGCGGCGGTCCTGGTCGCGTTCGGTGCGGCGAGCGGTGCGGCGGGGCCGGGACGGCTCGCGGCGGTCGGACCCGATCTGCTGGTCGCCACGGCGGCCGTCGTGGCGCTCACTCTCGCGGGTCTGGGGGCGGGCGCGCTCATGCTGCGGGTGTCCGCGGCGCTGCGAGAACGGCGCACGGGCACGCGGCAGCCGGCGCGCGAAGAGGCGACTACGGCCGTGTGACGCCCGCGCGGTCGAAGGTGTCCTGGACGATCCGTTCGACGCCCTCCTCGTACTCACGCTGGCACGCGCTCTCCGCCGCCTGAGTGATGGCGCGCGCCATGCAGTCCTGACGTTCCTGCACCGGCTCCCGGAACAGGACGAGCGCCAGCCCCATGAAGGCCGCGAAGCCGCAGAGGAGCACTCCCGCGATCATCGCCCATCGGAAGGTGACGACCTCGGGCGTGGAGCGCGAGCGGTACAGCGCGCGGAGACCGAAGATCGCGGCCGCGGGACCGGTGGCGATCACGCCGAACGCGATCGGGATCGACGCCATGTAGAGCAGCACGGTGGCGGCGAGCAGCGCCATGAAGATCCCGCTGTCCCGCCGTGCCCCGGGGGGCAGTCGGCTCTCGCGGGTCTGGTCCTCGGCCACGGCGGTCCTCCTGATAGGTGTGCCCCAAGCATGCCGATAGGCTCGGCCCGTGACAAACTCGACCGCTCCCGCGCGACTGGTGGTGCTCATCTCCGGGGCGGGATCGACCATGCGCGCCGTTCTCGAGGCGCAGCGAGACCCCGGCTACGGGGCGTCCGTGGTGGCCGTGATCTCGGACCGCGCGGACGCCGCCGGGCTGGAGATCGCGCGCGAGCACGCGGTGCCCACGTCGGTGGTCGCCCTGTCCGATTTCTCGGACCGCGAGGCATGGGACCGCGCGCTGGCGGAGGAGGTGGAGCGCCACGAGCCGGACCTGGTGGTGCTCGCCGGGTTCATGCGGCTGATCGGCGCACCGAGCCTGACCCGCTTCGGTGGCCGGATCGTCAACACCCATCCCGCGCTGCTGCCGGCGTATCCGGGCGCTCACGGGGTGCGCGACGCGCTCGCCGGCGGCGCGAAGGTCACGGGCTGCACCGTGATGCTGGTCGACGAGGGCGTCGACACCGGCCCGATCGTCGCGCAGGCGGCGGTCGAGGTCTGGGATGATGACACCGAGTCGAGCCTCCACGAACGCATCAAGACCGTCGAGCGCAGCCTCGTCGCCGCCACCGTGGGGCGCATGGTGCGCGAGGGATGGTCGGTGGACGGCCGACGGGTGACGGTGGGCGACACCGCGAAGAATCTCAACACGGAGGACGACGCATGAGCGACCGGCAGGCGGTACGACGGGCACTGATCTCGGTGTATGACAAGACGGGGATCGAGGAATTCGCCCGCGGGCTGGCCGATGCGGGGGTCGAGATCGTCTCCACCGGATCCACCGCCACGCGGATCGCGGATGCGGGTGTCGCGGTGACGCGGGTCGAGGACCTCACGGGCTTCCCCGAGTGCCTCGACGGGCGCGTCAAGACCCTTCACCCGCGGGTGCACGCAGGCATCCTCGCCGACCGCCGACTCGAGGCGCACCGGGCGCAGCTCGAGGAGCTGGACATCGCGCCCTTCGACCTGGTCGCGGTGAACCTCTATCCCTTTGCGGAGACCGTCGCCTCGGGAGCGAGCCAGGACGCCACGATCGAGCAGATCGACATCGGCGGGCCGTCGATGGTGCGCGCTGCCGCCAAGAACCACCCGTCCGTCGCGGTCATCGTGGACCCGGCCGGCTACGAGTCCGCGCTCGCCTCCGTGCGTGCGGGCGGCTTCACTCTGCCCGAACGCCAAGCGCTCGCGGCGGCCGCCTTTCGCCACACCGCGGACTACGACATCCACGTCGCATCCTGGATGACCACCGAGGTCGTGGGCGACGAGCAGGCCGACCTGCCCGTCTGGACCGCCGCATCGTTCGAGCGCCTCAGCACGCTGCGCTACGGCGAGAACCCCCACCAGCCGGCCGCGCTCTACGCCGACCGGAGCGCCGCGGGGCGGGGGCTGGCGAACGCGCGCCAGCTGCACGGCAAGGAGATGTCGTACAACAACTACGTCGACGCGGATGCCGCCTTGCGCGCCGCCGAGGACCAGGACCGGCCCGCGGTCGCGATCATCAAGCACGCCAACCCGTGCGGCATCGCGGTGGGCGAGGACATCGCCCAGGCTCACGCGCGGGCTCATGCGACCGACCCGGTCTCGGCCTTCGGCGGCGTGATCGCCTCCAACCGACCCATCTCGGTCGCGGCGGCCGAGCAGATCTCGCAGGTGTTCACCGAGGTGGTGGCCGCGCCCGCATACGAGGATGGCGCGCTCGAGGTGCTGCAGTCCAAGAAGAACGTACGGGTGCTCGAGGTCGAGTACAGCGGCCTCGATCAGGAGTGGCGCCGCATCGGCGGCGGCCTGCTGGTGCAGACCGCGGACCGGTTCCAGGCCCCGGGGGACCCCGCGGGCGCGTGGCGACTGGTGGCCGGCGAGGCAGCGGACGAGGCGACGCTCGCCGACCTCGAATTCGCGTGGATCGCGTGCCGCTCGGTCAAGTCGAACGCGATCCTGCTGGCCTCCGACGGCGCCGCGGTCGGCATCGGCATGGGACAGGTCAACCGCGTCGACTCGTGCCGGCTCGCCGTCGAGCGCGCGGGGGCCGAGCGCGCGCGCGGCTCGGTCGCGGCGTCCGACGCGTTCTTCCCCTTCGCGGACGGCCTCCAGGTATTGGCCGATGCGGGGGTCAAGGCGGTGGTCTCGCCCGGCGGCTCGGTGCGCGACGGCGAGGTCATCGACGCGGCCCATGAGGCCGGCATCACGCTGTATCACACGGGCACGCGGCACTTCTTTCACTGATGCCGCGCACACCGCTCGCCTCCAGCCGCACGGCCCTCATCGCGCTCGCCGCGGCGGTGGCCGTCGTGACCGTGGGTGCGCTGATCGACGTCAGGGCGGGTGTGCTCATGCTCGCCGGGCTCGCGCTCGTGGGGGCGGTCACGCGCCTCACGCTGCGCGCGGGCCGCTCGTTCTCCGTGCGGCGGCGGTACGTCGACGTCGTGGTGCTGGTGGCGTTCGCGGTAGCGCTCGGGTTCCTGGGGCTCACCACGCCGCTGGGGTAGGCCCCACGCAGGAAGGCGAGCGCACCGCTCGCCTCGCACCCGCATCGGCCGCATGAAGCGGGCCCGGCCGCACTGTGTAGTGATCCAGACCGTGGAATGATCCAGCGAGCGACCGGGCCCCTCCTTGCCGGCGCGGTCAGTCCTCGATGACGTGGATCTCCTCCACCGTCTCGACGATGATGAGGTCCTCCTCGGGGCCGAAGGCGCGGAACAGCAGGCCGGCGATCGCGGCCCCCACGAGGGGCGCGACCCAGAACACCCAGAGCTGCTGGAGCGCCCAGGCGTCGGCGAACAGCGCGGCCCCGGTGGAGCGAGCGGGGTTCAGCGCGCCGTTCGTGAAGGGGATCGCGAACATCACGAGCAGGCCGAACGTCAGGCCGATGGCGAACGGAGCAGCGGCCGCCCCGGCGCGGGAGTACACGGACGTGACCGCGAGCACGACGGCCACGAGCAGCGCGGCGAGGATGACCTCCACGACCAGTCCCGCGACGAGGCCGAACCCCACGGGCGAGTTCTCGCCGTAGCCGTTGGCGGCCGAGTTCATGAACTCGCGACCGCTGACGATCTCGGGATGAGACGAGCTGATCGCTACCAGGACTGCGCCGGCCGCGATGCCGCCGACGATCTGGGCGATGATGTACGAGACCACGTCGCGGCCCGGGAACCGGCCGCTCAGCCACATGGCGACCGTGACCGCGGGGTTGATGTGCGCTCCCGAGACCCCGCCGAACACGAGGGCCGCGATGACCACGCCGATCGCGAAGCTGAACGCGATGGTGAGCGTGCCGTTGTTCCCCGTCGCGAAGAACAGCGCGGCGCCCAGCCCCAAGAAGACCAGGATGAACGTTCCGGCGGTCTCGGCGAGCATGCGGGTCACGAGGCTCGGCCCCGCCGCGTCCTCCGCCAGCCAGGCGTCGTCCTCGAGCTCCTGCTCGAACTGGCTGTCGACCGGCTCGGCTGCCGCATCGGCCGCCGGATCGGGGCTGCCCGACTGGGCGTTGGGTTCTGTCATGTCGTTCCTCCATCGATGGGGCGTGACTGGTGGGTCCATGCGCATCCTGGCATGAGCGCCGCGTGCGGGCCCACCGACGTGCCGCAGGTCCCGCACCCGGCGGGGTCGTCGCCGACCGGGGCGGGGCCCCGGACCCCATGCACTAGCCTGGAAACCATCAATCCCACTCCCCAGAACTCGTGAGGCATGCGCATGACGAAGATCAAGGTCGAAGGCAAGGTCGTCGAACTCGATGGCGACGAGATGACGCGGATCATCTGGCAGTTCATCAAGGACCGCCTGATCCACCCCTACCTCGACGTCGATCTTGAGTACTACGACCTGGGGATCGAGTCGCGCGACGCGACCGACGACCAGATCACGATTGACGCGGCCAACGCGATCAAGAAGTACGGCGTGGGCGTCAAGTGCGCGACCATCACGCCCGACGAGGCGCGCGTCGAGGAGTTCGGCCTCAAGAAGATGTGGGTCAGCCCCAACGGCACCATCCGCAACATCCTGGGCGGCGTCGTGTTCCGCGAGCCGATCATCATCTCCAACATCCCGCGGCTCGTTCCCGGCTGGACCAAGCCGATCATCATCGGCCGTCACGCGCACGGCGACCAGTACAAGGCGACCAACTTCAAGGTGCCCGGCGCCGGCACCGCGATGATCACCTTCACGCCGGACGACGGCTCGGAGCCCATCGAGCACCAGATCGTGAAGATGCCCGAAGGCGGCGGCGTGCTCATGGGCATGTACAACTTCAACAAGTCCATCGAGGACTTCGCGCGCGCCTCGTTCGCATACGGCCTGCAGCGCAACTACCCGGTGTACATGTCCACCAAGAACACGATCCTCAAGCAGTACGACGGCGCGTTCAAGGACATCTTCCAGGACGTGTTCGAGCGCGAGTTCAAGGCCGACTTCGACGCCGCCGGGCTCACGTACGAGCACCGCCTGATCGACGACATGGTGGCCGCCGCGATGAAGTGGGAGGGCGGCTACGTCTGGGCGTGCAAGAACTACGACGGCGACGTGCAGTCCGACACGGTCGCGCAGGGCTTCGGCTCGCTGGGCCTGATGACCTCCGTGCTGATGACGCCGGACGGCAAGACCGTGGAGGCCGAGGCCGCGCACGGCACCGTGACCCGCCACTTCCGCCAGCACCAGGAGGGCAAGCCCACCTCGACGAACCCGATCGCGTCGATCTTCGCGTGGACCGGGGGCCTGAGGCACCGCGGCAAGCTCGACGGCACCCCCGAGGTCACCGGCTTCGCCGAGACCCTCGAGGACGTCATCGTCAAGTCGGTCGAGTCCGGCGCGATGACCAAGGACCTCGCCGCGCTGGTCGGCCCCGACCAGGGATGGCAGACCACCGAGGAGTTCCTCGCGACCCTCGACCAGAACCTCGCGGCCCGCCTCAAGTAGGCGCCGCACCCCCCTCTCAAGGAGTCACACCGAAGTGAGCACCGCACCTGTCACCGTCACCGTCACCGGCGCCGCCGGCCAGATCGGCTATGCCCTGCTGTTCCGCATCGCCTCCGGCCAGCTGCTCGGCGCGGACGTCCCCGTGAAGTTGAACCTGCTCGAGATCCCGCAGGGGATGAAGGCGGCCGAGGGCACCGCGATGGAGCTCGACGACTGCGCCTTCCCGCTGCTCGCGGGCGTGAACATCTTCGACGACCCCACCGCGGCGTTCGACGGCGTCAACGTGGGGCTCCTGGTGGGCGCGCGGCCTCGCGGGCCGGGCATGGAGCGGGGCGACCTGCTCGCGGCGAACGGCGGCATCTTCGGCCCGCAGGGCAAGGCGATCAACGCCGGCGCGGCGGACGACGTGCGCGTGCTCGTGGTGGGCAACCCCGCGAACACGAATGCGCTCATCGCCTCGGCGCACGCCCCTGACGTGCCTGCCGATCGCTTCAACGCGATGATGAGGCTCGACCACAACCGCGCCCTCGCGCAGCTGGCGGCCAAGACCGGCATGCCCGTGAGCGAGATCCGCAAGGTCGCGATCTGGGGCAACCACTCCGCCAAGCAGTACCCGGACATCGCGCACGCGACGATCGGCGGCCGTCCGGCCACCGAGGTCGTGAGCGATGACGCGTGGGTGGCCGACGAGTTCGTGCCGACCGTCGCCAAGCGCGGCGCGGCGATCATCGAGGCGCGTGGCGCATCGTCCGCCGCCTCGGCCGCGAACGCCGCGATCGAGCACGTGCACGACTGGGTGAACGGCACGCCCGAGGGCGACTGGACGTCGGTGGCGCTGCCCTCGGACGGGTCGTACGGCGTTCCCGAGGGCCTCGTGTCCTCATTCCCGGCGGTGTCCAAGGACGGCGCGTGGGAGATCGTGCAGGGCCTGGACATCGCGCCCGGCGCCCGCGAGAAGGTCGACGCCTCCGTTGCGGAGCTCGCGGAGGAGCGGGACACCGTGCGGGAGCTCGGTCTGCTCTAGTCCGATGCTCACCCAAGACTTCCGGCCCGGTGGGACGGGTGGCGAGGGGTCGCACGCACTTGCGACGCTGATGCCTGGGTTCGAGGGGACGGCGCTGCCCGCGTGGGTCGAGCGCCGCCTCCGCGACGGGATGGCCGGCGTCTGCCTGTTCGCCACCAACGTCGAGTCCCCGGAGCAGCTGCGGGCGCTGACCTCGGCGATCCGTGCCGCCAATCCGCGCGCGGTGATCTCGGTGGACGAAGAGGGTGGCGACGTGTCGCGGCTTCATCAGCGAACGGGATCCCCCTTTCCTGGCAACGCCGTGCTGGGGCGCCTGGACGACGAGGCGCTCACGCACCGCGTGGGCGAGCAGGTGGGTCGGGAACTGCTGGCAGCCGGCGTCACCCTGAATCTCGCTCCCGACGTCGACATCAACTCGAACGTCCGCAACCCCGTCATCGGGGTGCGCTCGTTCGGGGCCGAGGCTTCACTCGTGAGCCGCCACGGGGCGGCGTGGACCCGCGGCCTGCAGGAGGCGGGGGTCGCGGCGTGCGCCAAGCACTTCCCCGGCCACGGTGACACCAGCAAGGATTCGCACGTGTCGCTGCCGAGTGTCGACGCCACCCTGGACACCCTGCGAGCGCGCGAGCTCGCACCCTTCGCCGCCGCGATCGACGCTGGCGTGCAGACGATCATGACGTCGCACATCCTGGTGCCCGCTCTCGACCCCGACAGCCCGGCGACCTTCTCGCGACACATCCTCACGGGCGTGCTGCGCGGCGAGATGGGCTTCGATGGAGTGATCGTCACCGATGCCCTCGACATGGTGGGCGCCTCCGGGGAGATCGGCATCCCGGCCGCGGCGGTGCGAGCGCTCGGGGCGGGCTGCGACCTGCTGTGCCTCGGCACCGCCAACACCGACGACCAGATCGAGGACATCGTCCGCACCATCGACGTCGCGGTCGCCGCCGGCGACCTCACCGCCGAGCGCGTCGAGGATGCCAGCAACCGCATCAGCGCCCTGGCCGTTTCGCTCACCGCACAGGCGGCCGATGCGAGGGCCGCCACGGGCGGCCCCGCCGGCTCAAGCGACGGTCCGGTTCTCGACCGCGCCACGGTCGGCCGGGCCTTCCACGTGTCCGAGAGTGCGGCCGCACGCATCGAGTCGCGACGGGCGGAGCGAACGCCGGTGCACTGGATCCGCCTCGAGTCGGCGGCGAACATCGCGGTCGGCGACTCCCCGTGGGGCGTCTTCGCCGCGGGAGTGACGGCGGACGTCATGGTGGGCCCCGACGGGGGCATCGCCCTCGATGCCGTGCCCCACGGCGCCTTGGTCGTGGTGGTGGGCAAGAACAATCATCGCCACCCGTGGGCGCAGCAGGTCATCGATGCGCTGCGCCCGCTCGACCCGGTCGTGGTCGACATGGGGTGGCCGGATCTCGACGAGCCCTACGCGGACGTGGCCACGTTCGGGGCGTCCAGGCTCGTGGGCGAGGCGCTGGCGGAGGTCTTCGCGTGAGCGCCCCGCGCATCGGCCTCGACATCGGTGGCACCAAGATCGACGCGGTGGTGCTGGGCGACGGTGACGCGCTGCTCGCCCGCCACCGCCGTCCCGTGGAGCGCGGAGCGGACGGCGTGATCGCCTCGGCGTGCGCCGCGGTGGACGCGGTGACCGCCGATGCCGGGGTGAGGGTCGCCGATGCTGCCGGCGTGGGCATCGGCATCCCCGGCGCGGTGCGGGGCGGGGTGGTCGAGCACGCGCTCAACCTCGGCGTCGAGCGCCTCGCATTGGCCGACGTGCTCCGCGACCGCTGGGGCGTCCCGGTGGTTGTCGAGAACGACGTGAACGTCGCGGCGCTCGGCGCGTGGCACCTGCAGCGCGAGCAGGGCGCCTCGATCGCGTACCTGAACGTGGGCACCGGGTTGGCGGCGGGGCTGATCCTCGACGGGCGCCTGTGGCGCGGTGGCAGGGGAGCCGCGGGCGAGATCGGGTACATCTCGATCGATCCGGCCGGCCCCGTCGGCGCGGATGGACTGCCGGGAGGACTCGAGACGTACGCCTCGGGCAGCGGCATCGCCCTGCAATGGGGACGCGACGGCGAGGGCGCCGTGGAGGTGCTCAGCGCGGCACGGGCCGGGGATGAGAGCGCACAGCGGATCCGCGCGGGGCTGATGACCGGCGTCGCGACCGCGGTGCGCGTGCTGGTGCTGACGCTCGACGTGGATCGCGTCATGCTCGGGGGCGGGCTCACTGGACTGCAGCATGAACTGGTCGACGGGGCCTGTAGCGTGATTCGTGGCTGGGAGGCGGCGTCGCCGTTCCTGGCGTCGCTCGACATGGGAGCGCGGATCGTGCTCGCGCCCCATGGTGAGCCGATCGCGGCGATCGGCGCCGCACATGTGGAGGAGATCCGTGGCTGAGGTACTGATTTTCGAGTCCGCCGAGGCGGGCGCGCGCGTGGTCGCCGACCACGTCGTCGCGGCCGTCCGAGAGCGGCCGGACTTCGCGCTGGGCGTCGCGACGGGATCGACGCCGCTGCCGGTCTACGCGGCGCTCGCGGAGCACGCGGCGCGCGACTCGGACTTCTCTCAGGTGTCCGCCTTCGCTCTCGACGAGTACGTCGGATTGCCGGAGGGCCACCCGGGGTCGTATGCCGAGGAGGTCACCCGCCAGGTCACCGCGCCGCTGGGCCTCGACCGCACCCGGGTGCACGTTCCCGATGGTCGTGTCGAGGGCATCGAGACGGCGGGCGAGCGCTACGAGGCGGAACTCGTGGCGCACGGGGGCGTCGACCTGCAGTTTCTCGGCATCGGCTCCACGGGGCACCTGGGGTTCAACGAGCCGGGGTCGTCCTTCGCTTCGCTCACTCGCGTCAAGACCCTGACGGAACGCACCCGCCGCGACAACGCGCGGTTCTTCGACTCTCTCGAGGACGTGCCGATGCACTGCGTCACCCAAGGTCTGGGCACCATCCTGCGCGCCGGGCACCTGGTGCTGCTCGCCTTCGGCGAGGGCAAGGCCGATGCGGTGGCGGCGGCGCTCGAGGGGCCGGTCACCGCGTCGATGCCAGGCTCCGCGATCCAGCTCCACGCGCACGTGACGGTGGTGCTCGACGAGCCGGCCGCCTCGTCGCTCGCTCATCTCGACTACTACCGCTGGGCTCAGCGGCACAAGCCCGACTGGCAGGGCATCTAGCCGGCCATGAGCGTTCTCACCGACATTCACTGCCACGGCGGAGGGGGGCACCCCTTCGGCGACACGGTCGAGGGCACCCTCGCCGCGGCGGCGGCGCACCGGGAGGCCGGGACGCACGCGGTGGTGGCGTCGCTGGTCTCCCTGCCGCTGGCGGAGGCGGATCGCCAGATCGACGTGGTGCGCCGGGCCATGGAGCAGGATCCGGGGATCTTAGGGCTTCACCTCGAGGGGCCGTTCCTCGCGCCGTCGCGCAAAGGAGCCCACGACGCAGACAGCCTCGCCGCGCCGACAGGGGATGCGGTGGCGCGACTGCTGGATGCGACCGGCGGTGCGCTCCGCCAGATCACGCTCGCTCCCGAGCTCCCCGGCGCCCTCGACGCCATCGACACCCTGGTGGCCGCCGGCGTGACGGTGGCGATCGGCCACACGGATGCCGGCGCGCGCGTCGTGACCGAGGCGTTCGACCGGGGGGCCACGCTCGTGACCCACGCGTTCAACGCCATGCACGGGATATCCGCCCGGGAGATCGGTCCCGTGGGCGCCGCGCTTGCCGACGACCGCGTGGCTATCGAGGTGATCGCCGACGGCACCCACGTCGACCCGTCGTTGGTGGCCGCGCTCTTCCGTGCGGCACCCGGGCGGGTGGTGCTCGTGACGGATGCGATGGCGGCGGCCGCCGCGGCGGACGGTCGCTATCGTCTGGGATCCCGCGACGTCGAGGTGCGCGACGGCCGCGCCGTCATCGCCGGCACGCAGACGCTGGCCGGCTCGACGCTCACCCTGCGGCGCGCCATCGAAGTGTGCGTCGCGGCGGGCGTGCCGCGGGATGAGGCCGAGGCCGCTGCAGGCGCCACGGCGCGTGCGGCGATCGGCTTGGGCTGAACCGGCTTGGGCTGAACCGGACTGCGGAGCCCGCCCAGAGCTGGCCGGCGGGGGCTATCCCGCCGCGCGCTCGAGGAAGGCCGCGGTCGCCTCGCGGGTCACGGGGGCCAGTGGACGGAACGTGCCGTCCGTGTAACCGGTCGTGATTCCCGACTCCGCGAGCCAGCTGATCTCCTTGAGGAACGCCGAGTTCTTGTTGATGTCGGCGAACGAGGTGGCCGTCGTGGAGCGCACGGTCGGCTCGCCCTCGAACCGGTAGAGGAACGCGGCGATGGCCTCGCGGGAGATGTCCGCTCGCGGCCGGAACGTGCCGTCCGACCAGCCCGTGGTGATCCCCTCACGGGACAGCCACACGATCTCCTTGTAGAACGGAGCGCTGGTCGAGACGTCCTTGAAGGGCGAGCGCGAGGGAAGGGAGACGCTCGGGCTGCCGGCGAGGCGGTAGAGGAACGCCGCGAACGCCTCGCGGGAGACGTCGTCGCGGGGACGGAACTCGCCGCTTGCGAAGCCCGTGGTGATGCGTTCGGCGGCGAGCCACTCGATCTCGTCGTAGAAGTGGTGCGTGCGCGGCACGTCGAAGAAGTTCTGGGCGTAGCCGCCGAAGTTCTGGACGCCGTACCCGCAGTCGGTGCTGGCGTTGTAGGCGAAGCCGATCCCGATGTGCGTGAAGCGGGAGTTCTCCATGTTCCTGCGGTGACCGTCCGACTTGAACCAGCCGCGCATCATGGTCTCGGCGGCCTGCTTCGGTCCGCCCTGGCCGCAGGCGAGCGCGACGTTCTCGCCGGCCGCCCAGCGCCCGGTCGCCGGCATCTGCGACGAGTACGAGGGGTTGTGGGACAGCTTGCGGTCGGACCGCAGCCGCTCCGCCCACCGCTGCGCCACGTTGTCGATGAGCCCGGCGCGCGACAGCGCAGCCTCGCCAGCATCGGCCCGGTAGTCGTTGGTGACCTCGAGGATGACGTCGGTGGGGTCGGTGGCGGCCTGCGCTGCGGGCGCGGTCACCCCGGACAGAGCGAATGCGAGGACGATCGCGGTGGCGGTGAGTCCTCGCCGTCGGAGCTGTGTCGTGTTCACGCTGGTCGCCATCCCTTGCTGCTCGGTCCGTGTGCCCCTGAGGGGCTCCTGTTCCGAGAGTCTGCGGATCGCGACGAACGCCGGTCAACTCAGTGTGAGGAATGCCGCATCCTGCCGTATGGCGCTGGGGACGGCCGGCAGCGACCCGCCCTTGAGGGAAGGTTGCTGGTAGATGGGATGCCGGAGGCGGGCTAGTTGAAGACGATGGTGCGGTGCCCGTCGAGCAGGACCCGGTGCTCGGCGTGCCAGCGCACGGCGCGCGCGAGCGCCCGGCGCTCCACGTCGGCGCCCACGGCGGTGAGGGTCTCAGGCGTGTGAGTGTGGTCCACCCGGTCGACCTCCTGCTCGATGATCGGGCCCTCGTCGAGGTCGGCGGTCACGTAGTGCGCGGTGGCTCCGATGAGCTTGACGCCGCGATCGTGCGCCTGGAAGTAGGGACGTGCTCCCTTGAAGCTGGGGAGGAACGAGTGGTGGATGTTGATCGCGCGGCCGTGCAGCTGCTCCGACAGCGCCGGCGAGAGGATCTGCATGTAGCGGGCGAGCACGACCAGCTCGACATCGAGCTCGTCGATGAGTGCGAGCATGCGCTGCTCGGCCTCGGGCTTGGTCTGCGCGGTCACGGGGATGTGGTGGAAGGGCTTGCCGTAGAACGCGGCGAGCTCGGCGAGCGTGGTGTGGTTGCCCGCGAGGCCCACGATGTCGACGGGCAGGGTGCCCGCGCGCTCGCGGAACAGCAGATCGTTCGCGCAGTGCTCCGACTTCGAGACCAGCAGCAGCGTGCGCATCCGGCGGCCGGCGACATCGAGCTTCCAGGTCATGCCGAACTGGTCCGCGAGGGCGGCGACGGCGTCCGTGAGCGTGCCGCGCTCGACGGGGCTCGAGACCTCGACGCGCATGAAGAACAGCCCGGTGTCGGGATCCCCGAACTGCTGCGACTCGGTGATGTTGCCCCCATGCTCGGCCAGCATGCCGGACACGGCGTGGACGATGCCTGGGCCGTCGGGGCAGGAGAGGCTCAGTACGTAGCGCGTATCCGTGGATTCCATGGGCCCCAGACTACTGATCGGGGCGCATCGGCCCGTGCAGCAGGTCTCTTGCGCTTTCCAGTTCACGTGTCACACTGGTCACATCTGTCACGCAATCCCGCGTGGACGGGAACTGTTTCGGTGGGCGCCTCGTCTGAGGGGAGTCCCCTGAACGCGCGTTGTGCAAGGTGGTATCCGTGACCTCACCCACACCCCGTCGACTCCGCCGCGCTGTCGCGGCAGCAGTCGTCGCCGTCATGCTGGTTCCCGCCATGGCGGCCGCCGCGGCGCCCGCGCGGTTCACGGACGTGCCCGATTCGCACGCCTTCCTCGAGGAGATCACCTGGCTGGCCCAGCAGGAGATCACCACCGGGTACTCCGACGGCACGTTCCGGCCCCGGTCCGAGGTGACGCGCGACGCTTTCGCCGCGTTCCTGTACCGGCTCGACGGTTCGCCGACCGTCAATCTGCCAGCGGATTCGCCGTTCACGGACATCACGCCCACCAACACGGACTTCTACGAGGAGATCGTGTGGCTGTCCCAGCAGGGCATCACCAAGGGCTGGAAGGTGAACGGGGGCACGGAGTTCCGGCCCTTCGACACCATCACCCGCGACGCCATGGCCGCCTTCCTGTACCGCTACAAGGACGAGCCCTCGGTCACGCTGCCCTCGTCGTCTCCATTCGTGGACATCACTCCCACCAACACCGAGTTCTACGACGCGATCGTGTGGCTCGACAAGACCGGGATCTCCACGGGTTGGAGCGATGGGACGTTCCGCCCGTTCGACGGCGTCACGCGCGAGGCGACGGCGGCCTTCTTCTACCGTCTCGAGGGAAGCCCCCCGGTCGTGGTGCCCGCGAACATTCCCAAGTCCTTCACGGTCAAGGGCGCGGGATTCGGCCACGGCGTGGGCATGTCGCAGTACGGGGCTCAGGGCATGGCCGTCGACGGCTACAGCGCGGATGACATCCTCAAGCACTACTACCGAGGCACCTCCGTCTCCTCGGTCAACTCCGACAAGGAGATCAAGACCGAGATCTTCGGGTCCGGCTCGGACAGCAGGGACCGCGTGGTCATGGTGGTGCGCTCACCCGGGTCGAGCGCGACGACGGGCGGCCAGTGGCGCCTGATGTTCTACGACGAGGGCGACGCCGGCGAGCACACCACGTGGACCGGCAAGAAGGATGAGAAGCTCACGATCATCCGCGACGTCCGTCCCAACGGCGACAACGAGATCGTCGTCCAGCGCGCAGACGGCACGCGACAGCGCGCCACGCGCCAGCTCCAGTTCCACTGGGAGGGCACCGGCTTCTACCAGTCGGCGTCCAGCGAGGACCCGTACGTCCAGCTGCTGAAGACCAACGGCGACAGGGCCTCGCACGGCGACTACCGTCACGGCCGCATGGTCATTCGCATCCCCTCCGAGACGTACCCGCGGCTCATCGTGTCCAACTGGACCGAGCTGAACTCCGAGTACCTGTACGGCATCGCGGAGATGCCGTCATCGTGGAACCCGGAGGCTCTCAAGGCGCAGGCGATCGTGGCGCGTGGCTACGCGCTGCGAAACATGCAGACCTACAGCGAGAATTGCGTGTGCCACCTCTATGACGACACCCGCAGCCAGCACTTCACGGGCTGGCGCAAGGAGAACGAGGGGACCGACGCCTACTACGGAAAGCGCTGGGTGAGCGCGGTGGACGCGACTACCTCGTCGGGAGGCAGGGACGGCAGGGTCGTGAAGTCCGGCAGCGCGATCGCGCAGACGTACTACTTCTCCTCCTCGGGCGGACGCACCGAGAACTCGGAGGACATCTGGACCGCCCAGCTCAGCTACCTGCGCGCCGTCGACGACCCGTGGTCGCTCGAGTCCCGCAATCCCAACAGGGCGTGGACGCGCTCCCTCACGCAGTCGCAGGCCGCCAGCATCTTCGGTCTCAGCAACGTGGTGTCGATCAAGGTGACGTCCCGCACGTCGGACTCGTCGATGGCGGCCGCGACCAAGGTGACCGCCACCTCATCCACGGGCCAGACCAAGTCGATCACCGGCCCCGAGACCATCCGCAGCAGGGTCGTGGGAGGCAAGTCGCCGTGGATCTGGTCCTTCACCGCGAAGTACTGAGCGTGATTGCGAGTCGGGTGCGCCGTGCGGCGCGGAGCATGCCACGATTGACCCATGGCTGAGTCAGACGGAGTGCGCATTGACGTCATCGGAGTCGAGCACGTGGGGGAGCTCCTGACGGTGCGGCGCGCGGCCTTCGTGACGGAGGCGCAGCTGTACGACGACCCCAACATCCCGGCCCTCACGCAGACCATCGAGGAGCTGCAGGTCGACCTCGAGTCCGAGGACGTGGTGACGCTGGGCGCGTGGCAGGGCCACCGCCTGATCGGCTCCATCCGGGTGGGTCTCGAAGGCGACAAGGCGACCATGGGACGCCTCGCCGTGGTGCCCGACCTGCAGGGCCAGGGAATCGGCACCCAGCTGCTGTTCGCGGTGCTCGGACACCTGCCGGACACCACCAAGGAGGTCTGGGTCTTCACCGGTCAGAACTCCAAGCACAACATCGCGCTGTACAACAAGGCGGGCTACGAGCACCAGTTCGACCAGGTCGCCGGCGATCTCACGTACGCGTACCTGAAGAAGGTGCTCGAGGCCGGAGCGGTGGTCTCCGACGAGCTCGACGACAACGCGGTGCGCGGGGACAACTGAGCGCTCGTCCCGCTCCTGAGCGCCGTCTGAGAGGCGCGAAGCGCACACTGGAACGGTGACCTCCCCCTCGATCGCGCGCAACCACGGGCCGACGGGCGCGGCTGGCGACGATTCTGCGATCGGCGGCAACCGCGATCGCTCTCTCGACACCGCGATCGGGCTGCTCATCGTCTTCGTCGTGTTCAGCCACGCGATCGGGCCGCTCGAGGACCGCCCGGCCGAGGCCATCACGCAGTGGCTGTTCATGTTCCACATGCCCGCCTTCGTGTTCCTGTCGGGCTACCTCACGCGCATGTCCTCGACATGGTCGGCGGGGCGCATCGCCGGCCGCCTCCTCATGCCCTTCGCGATCTTCCAGGTGTTCCACATCGCCGCACGGTCCGTCATGGCGGGCGAGCTCGACCTTCCCGGGTCGCCCATCCCGGCGTGGACGACGTGGTACCTGTTGTCGCTCTTCGTGTGGCGGCTCGCCGCGCCGTGGCTCGTGCGGGTCCCGTACCTGGTGCCCGTGAGCCTTGCCGTGTCGCTGGCCGCGGGCGGCGTGGCGTTCGTGGGGCCCGAGTTCTCGCTGGGCCGTACGTTGGGATTCCTGCCGTTCTTCGCCTTGGGCCTGGCGTGGCGAGACGAATGGTTCGCCCGCCTGAGGACCGCTCGCGTGCGTGTCGTGGCGATCGGCCTGTTCGTGGCGGCGATGGCATTCGCCGTGCTGACCGAATCGAACGTGCGGCTGGGCGTCTTCTACCTGGACGATGGCTACGCGTCTCTCGACCAGGGGCTGGGTGAGGGCCTCGCCGTCCGCGCGGGAGTGCTGGCCGGTGGCATGGTGCTGACGCTCGCACTCGTATCGCTGACCGGGTGGAGCCTGCCCCGCCTCGCGCGCATCGGCACCGCCTCGCTGGTGGTCTATCTGCTTCACCCGTTCGCGCTCTATCCCATGCGTGACGGCGTCTACAGCGCGGTGATCCCCGAGTGGGCATGGCTGGTGGTGATCGCCTCGGGATCGCTGCTGTTCGCCTGGGTCGTGTCCCTCAGGCCGGTCGTGCAGGCGACGCGTCCGCTCATGGACTCCCGGTGGTGGAGGCCCCGCCGGAGCGCGTGAGACGGCTCGCCTGTCACCCGCGCGCGTTGCTAGACTGACCACCGTCGCGACTGGCGAAGTGGGACACCACGGGGGAGCGGCACCGAATCTTTCGACTGTTGGTCGTCCGCCTGGGCCAAGGTCACCGGACTACCGGCGGCCAGCGTGCCGCCACAGACAAGGACACCGATGAGCACCGACTCCAGCGCCACCGCAGCGGTCATGAACGCGACCCTGCAGGACTTCGACCCCGAGATCGCCCAGGTCCTCGACCGCGAGCTCGGGCGTCAGCAGACCTATCTCGAGATGATCGCCTCCGAGAACTTCGTGCCGCGCTCCGTGCTGCAGGCGCAGGGATCGGTGCTGACCAACAAGTACGCGGAGGGCTACCCGGGACGTCGCTACTACGGCGGCTGCGAAGAGGTGGACGTCGCGGAGAACATCGCGCGCGACCGGGCGAAGTCCCTGTTCGGCGCGGAGTTCGCGAACGTTCAGCCGCACTCCGGCGCCACCGCGAACGCGGCCGTGCTCCACGCGCTGATCAACCCGGGCGACAAGATCATGGGGCTGTCCCTCGCGCACGGCGGTCACCTCACGCACGGGATGAAGCTCAACTTCTCCGGCAAGCTCTACCAGGTCGCGGCCTACGGCGTGGACGAGACGACTCACCGACTCGACATGGACCAGGTGCGCGCGCAGGCCATCGCCGAGCGGCCGGACGTCATCATCGCGGGCTGGTCGGCCTACCCGCGCCACATCGACTTCGAGGCCTTCCGGGCCATCGCCGACGAGGTGGGCGCCAAGCTGTGGACGGACATGGCGCACTTCGCGGGACTCGTCGCCGCGGGCGTCCACCCGTCGCCGGTTCCGCACTCCGACGTGGTGTCGACCACGATTCACAAGACCTTGGGCGGCCCGCGCTCCGGCATGATCCTGTCGCGCGACACCGAATACGCGAAGAAGCTCAACTCCGCGGTGTTCCCCGGCCAGCAGGGCGGCCCCCTCATGCACGTCATCGCCGCGAAGGCGGTCGCGCTGAAGGCGGCGGCGGCTCCCGAGTTCAAGGAGCGCCAGGAGCGCGTGCTCGAGGGCGCGCGCATCGTCGCCGAGCGCCTCACGGCGGCCGATGCGGCCCAGGCCGGCGTCTCCGTCGTCACCGGCGGCACGGACGTCCACTTGGTGCTCGCCGACCTGCGGAACTCGCCCCTCGACGGCCAGCAGGCGGAGGACCTGCTGCACGAGGTCGGCATCACGGTGAACCGCAACGCGGTGCCGTTCGACCCGCGTCCTCCGATGGTCACCTCGGGGCTGCGCATCGGCACCTCCGCGCTCGCCTCGCGCGGATTCGGCGCCGAGGAGTTCACCACGGTCGCGGACGTCATCGCGACCGCGCTCAAGGGAGGGGCCGACGTGGACGCACTGCGCGCGCGTGTGAAGAAGCTGGCCGACGACTTCCCGCTGTACGACGGGCTTCAGCAGTAGTGGCGGCGCCCGAGGACATGGCATCGAACACCGCGTCATCGAACACCGCGGCGCAGCGACTCGACGGCAAGGCGACCGCCGCGACCATCAAGGCCGAGCTGACCGAGCGGGTCGCGGCGCTCGCCGAACGGGGCGTCACGCCCGGTCTCGGCACGCTGCTCGTCGGTGACGACCCGGGCTCGACCTGGTACGTCAACGGCAAGCACGCGGACTGCGCCGAGGTGGGGATCTCCTCGATCCGCGAGGACCTGCCCGCGACTGCCACGCAGGGCGAGATCGAGGCCGCGGTGGCACGGCTGAACGCCGACCCTGCGTGCACGGGATTCATCGTCCAGCTGCCGCTGCCCGACGGGATCGACGCGAACAGGGTGCTCGAGGTGGTCGACCCGGCCAAGGACGCGGACGGGCTCCACCCCACCAACCTTGGCCGCCTGGTGCTGCGCGTGGCCGGCGAGATCGAGTCGCCGCTGCCGTGCACCCCCAAGGGCATCATCGAGCTGATCGAGCGTCACGGGGTGTCCCTTCACGGCAAGGACGTGGTCGTGGTGGGCCGCGGCACGACCGTGGGCCGGAGCATCGGCCTGCTGCTCACGCGCAAGGCCGTGAATGCGACGGTCACGCTGTGCCACACCGGCACCGCCGACCTGGCCTCGCACACCCGCAAGGCGGACGTGATCGTGGCCGCAGCCGGCGTGCCCGGCATCATCGGCGGGGACATGGTCAAGGACGGCGCCGTGCTCATCGACGTGGGCGTCTCGCGGATCACGGATCCGGAGACCGGCAAGTCCAAGGTCGCGGGCGACATCTCACCCCAGGCGATCGAGAGGTCGTCGTGGTTCTCGCCCAACCCCGGAGGGGTGGGTCCCATGACGCGCGCCATGCTGCTCGCGAACGTGGTCGAGACCGCAGAGAGAGAACTGGAGTCCCACTGATGCGCATCGTGTCCGTGAACGTCAACGGCGTGCGCGCCGCCGCTCGCAAGGGCATGGGCGACTGGCTCGCCGAGAGTGCCCCGGATGTGGTGGGCCTGCAAGAGGTGCGCGCGCCACTCGACATCACGGCCTCGCTCGTGGGCGACGGCTGGCACGTGGTCGAGCAGCCGTGCGAGATCAAGGGCCGGGCCGGTGTGGCCATCGTGTCCCGCACCGCACCCACTGATGTGGTCGCGGGCGTCGACGCGCTGGGCGGGGCGATGGGCGAGCCGGTTCACACGGGTCGGTGGATCGAGGCGACCATCGAGTCTCCCGCCGGGCCCGTGCGAGTGGTGTCGACGTACCAGCACTCCGGCACCGCCGGCACACCCTCGATGGACGACAAGTACGCGATGCTCGACGCCTCGACCGCACGCATGGCGGAGCTTCGCGAGCAGTACGACCACGTGGTCGTGATGGGCGACATCAACATCGCCCACACCGAGCGCGACATCAAGAACTGGAAGGGCAACCTCAAGTCGGCGGGCTTCCTGCCGGAGGAGCGGGCCTACCTGGACCGCTGGGTCGATGCCGGATGGGTGGACGTCCACCGCACCCTGGCGGGCGACCGCGAGGGTCCGTACACGTGGTGGTCGATGCGCGGCAAGGCATTCGACAATGACGCGGGCTGGCGGATCGACTATCAGTTCGCCTCACCTGCGCTCGCGAGCACTGCGGCCGATGCGCGGGTGGACCGGCAGTCGTCGTGGGACGCGCGCTGGACCGACCACGCACCGCTGGTGGTCGACTACACGCTCTAAGCGGGCCCCTACAGCAGCAGGAACTGCGGTCGCTCGCGCCCCGCGTCGATGAACTCATGGTCGATCCGTTGGGCCATCGAGTCCGCCTGCGTGCGCCGAATGAACGCCAGGGCGCAGCCGCCGAACCCCGCGCCGATGAGCCGCGCGCCGAGCGCGCCTGTGCGGTACGCCGTGTCGACCGCCAGGTTCTGTTCCGGCGTCGACACCTCGAAATCCATCTCGAGGGACGCGTGCGAGCGGAACAGCTGCTCGCCGACGTGCACGAACCGCTCGTGCGCCGGCCCGGTGTTGGCCAGTTCGGCCATCACGTCGTGGACCCGGTCGATCTCGCTGAGGACGTGGCGCGCACGGCGCCTGAGGGTGGCGTCCTCGAGTGCGCCCACGCGACCGCACGCACCCGGCGCCCCCGCGAGATCGCCCAGGCGGGCCACTCCCAAAGCGCGGGCCGCGGCTCGGCACTCGTCGACGCGATTCGCGAGCCCGGCGGCGCGGCCCTGGTGCGATGATCGGAGGGCGATCACCAGCAACGCCAGGCCGTATTCGGGGAAGTACAGCGGGCGACGGAGCACGCGGGGCGGCGCATGAGAGAAATCCAGCTCGATCGCCTCGCCCTCGCGGCACCGCAGCTGGGTGTGCTGGTCGAGGCCGCCCGCAGGGACGCCCGCGATGGCCTCTTCGGCGTGGACGCACGCCTCGGCGAGCTCCCACTGCGACTGGTCCGAGTCGAGCGCGAGGCCCCACAGCGCATTGATCGCACGGGCCGTGGCGCACGACAGGGCTCCGGAGGACGCCAGCCCCGCGTCGGACGGGACGCACGAGCAGATCGCGATGTCGAGGCCCGCACCGTCGAAGCCGCGTTCGCGAAGCGCCCACATGACCCCCGCCACGTAGGCGGGCCATCCCTTCGCGGTCTCGGGGTCGATGCCGTCGAGCGTGCCTTCCCAGATGTCGCCCGGGCCGTCGAACCTCCCCGCGCCCTCGGACACGATCCGCACGCGATCGTCGTCGCGCAGCCGGGCCGCCACGTAGGTGCGGTGGGGGGTCACCGTGGGCAGCGTCATCCCGCCGTTGTAGTCCGTGTGCTCGCCGATGATCGTCACGCGTCCAGGGGCCGACCACACGCCGTCGGGCTCCCCATCCCACACGCGCGCGAGCAGGGCGCGCGCCCGTGCGTCGCCCTGGCCGCGGGTCCACGGTTCCACCCACCGCGGCGGCACCGCCGAGGTTTGCACGCTCCCCATGCCGCCATTGTGCCAGGGCGAGATGCATGCATCGCTCGGCGTAGCATGGGCGTACACGACGCTGCTGGAGGACTTGCCATGTCAGACCCGACCCCCGAGCCGCCCACCGCCAAGCCGGGACGGGGCAAGGCGAAGAAGACGCCCACGCGCAAGAGCACGTCGCAGTCCGCCGCAGGCTCGACGCCCCCCGCGGCGCCCACCGAGCCCGAGGTGGTGGCGACTCCGGATCCCGAACCCGCCCCCGCATCGGCCGCTGCCACCGCGCCGGCCGCCGGCAAGTCCGACCGCGCACGCGGCGGGCGCTCCGTTCTCGACGGCGTGCGCGACAACCATGTGGGACCCCTCGCCGCGGGGCTCCTGGTGGCGATCGCCGTCGGCCTGCTGCTGTCGGTGCTGGTGCCCAACCGGCCGTCCGTGCTGGCGATGGTGATCCTGGGTGCGCTGCTGTCGGCGGCGGTGGGCTTCACCGTCCGGTACCTGTCCGTCGAGCGCGGATCGCGCCGTCAGCTCGAGGCCTTCCTCGCGACCTCCGTCGGGGTGCACCTCATGTCGGTCACCGGCGCCGTGGGCGGGGAGATCCCCCTGCTCGAGCAGCTGGGTGCGTCCGGTCCGGGCTTCAACGAGGCGCTGCTGGTGGCCTTCGCGACCCCCGCCGTGTCGACAGGTGCGCTGCTGGCCGGGCTGACCGCCGTGATCATCGTGGGGTGGGGCCGCCCGCGCGACGCCGAGCGTCGCGTGGGGCGCTGACCTCGGCCCTATGATCCGCCGACTCGGGAGTCCCAGTTGACGAGGCTCGAGTCGTCCTCGAGGGCTGCGATGCCGAAGTCGTCCAGGCGCGCGAGGAAGTACGCGCGCAGGTGCTCAGGAATCATCTCGATGGAGCGCGGATACCACTTGTCCACCCAGGAGTAGTCGCGTTCGACCGAGTCGAGGACCGTGTGGCTGAGGCCATGGTTGTCGCGGGCCCACAGGAACGACGCGAGCACGGGTATCCACTCGCGGCCGAATGCGCGCTCCACCTCGTTGTTGGTCGGGATGGGAGTGCCCTGGATGGCCAGCTTGCGGTAGCACTTCATGCAGTTCAGGCACGGTTGGCCGTCCTCGCCGCGCATGCATCCCATCGCATAGCGGTATTGAGAGGCGATCTTCGTGGTGCTGATCTCGGTCAGCCCGGCGCAGGGCATTCCGTAGTGGAGGCCCACGCGCGCGAAGGCCGCTTGCGTCGCGCTGTAGTCCCGCGGCGAATAGCCCGTGCCGTGACCGTTCGGGGTGCGCAGGTACACGAACTCGATGATGTTGCCGTCGGTGAACGTGCTCAGCCCGAAGTGCTCGGCGAGCAGGATGCTGGTGGTGGTCCAGCCCGCGGCTCCGTAGAAGCCCCGGCCCTTCCCCAGCCACTTGGGCAGCATGTCCTGATTGGACTCGATGGTCACTCCGCCGACCTCCTCCACCGCGAGCAGGGCGTTATCGAGCTTGTGAAGGCCGCCAGGGGAGGCGACCTGCGTGTAGATCGGCAGCGGGTCCTCCACGAGCTGGAGCACCGCTGCAGAGTCCACGCCACCGGAGAAGGCCACTGCGGTGCGGTCACCCGGAGCGGAGTCGGCGGGGAGGACCTCGACGGTCTCGCCGAACGGTGTGAGGAGCACGTGCTCCGCGAGCGACCGGATCGCGGGGCTCGGCATCTCGTAGCCCGACGGCATGACCCAGTAGATCTCGCCCTTCGGGTGGTGCAGGGTGAGTCGGTGGTGAGCGAGCGACCACTCCATCGCGGTACCTGCTTCCTCTCGTGGCCGCCGACGGCGCTGGCCCGGCGTCCCGCCTACCGCCGGCGTGCTGCCGGCGACGCGGGCCGCCTCAGCGTGCGACGGGCGTGACTCCCAGGGACTTCCCGGCAAGGCCGCGCTTGCGCGCGCCCAGCGTGCGTGACATCTCGATCAGTGCCTGCGACGCCACGGAGTCGGGGTCGGAGATGACCACCGGCGTGCCGCTGTCGCCGGCCTCGCGCGCGGAGATGTCGAGCGGCACCTGGCCCAGCAGCGGCACGGACGTGCCGAGCGTCTTGGACAGGCGATCCGCGACGATCTGGCCCCCGCCCTCGCCGAACACGTGCAGGCGCGAGCCGTCCGGCTGCTCGAGCCACGACATGTTCTCGATCACGCCCACCACGCTCTGCGAGGTCTGGGTGGCAATTGATCCGGCTCGCTCGGCCACGCCAGAAGCTGCCGACTGAGGCGTCGTGACCACCAGCAGTTCGGCGTGTGGCAGGAGCTGGGCGACCGAGATCGCGATGTCGCCGGTGCCGGGAGGCAGGTCCAGCAGCAGCACGTCGAGGTCGCCCCAGTACACGTCCGCGAGGAACTGCTCGATGGCCCGGTGCAGCATGGGTCCGCGCCAGACGACGGGCTGTCCCTCGGGAACGAACATCCCGATCGACACGGCCTTGACCTCGTGCGCGATGGGCGGCAGCAGCATGTCGTCGAGGCGCGTGGGCTGTCCCTCGACCCCGAGCATGCCGGGGATCGAGAACCCGAAGATGTCCGCGTCGAGCACGCCCACCTTGAGTCCGTCGGCGGCCATCGCGGCGGCGAGGTTCGCGGTGACGGTCGACTTGCCCACGCCGCCCTTGCCCGAGGCGATCGCGTAGATGCGCGTCATGTTGCCCGGCTGCGTGAACTGGATGATCGGCTCGGGCTTGCCGCCGCGCAGCTTGGAGCGCAGTTCGAGTCGCTGCTCCTCGCTCATCACGCCCAGCTCGATGTGCACATCCGTGACGCCGGAGACCTTGCCCGCGGCCCCCTTGACGTCGTCGGTGATGCGCTCCTTCATCGGACAGCCGGCCGTGGTCAGGTCGATGCCGATGGTGGCTTTGCTGCCCTCGAGGTCGACCGATCGCACCATTCCGATCTCGGTGATCGGGCGGCGGATCTCGGGGTCGATGACCTTCGAGAGGGCGTCTCGGACTTGGCTCTCGGTAGGCATGCATCCATCGTAGGCGGTGTGTGCGCGGCGGCGGCACGGCCGAAGCGCGGGCGGGGTTCGCGGGCGGTCCACAGGGTCTTGTGGTGGACACGAAGGCGTGCCACGCTTGGCGCGTCGACGGTGGCGCCATCGACTGGAGGCCCGTGTGGCAGATCACTCGACGTTTTACCCGGACGGCATGTCGGAACCCGATGACGCCGCTCCAGCACCGCGTCCGCGATCGGCCGCGCCCGAGTGGTTGCGCCTCGTGAGCGAACCCGATCACTCCGCACTGGGGCCGGGGCCCGAGCCGGCGGCGTCCGCGGGCGGCGCCTCTCCGACCGTCAGCCCCTCGGTCCGAAAGCGCCGCGCTCACGCGGTCACCTCGCGGTCGACAGCGTCTCGGTGGGCGGTCGTCGCCCTCGTGATCGCGTTCTATGCGGGCCTCTTCGCGCTCGCGGGTCCGGCGGCCTTCGTGGCGGCGCTGGTGGTGGGCGCGGTCGGCATGGCACTCGTGGGAGCCAGGGGATCCGGCTCAGCGCGGGCGCGACTGCGCTGAGCCTGCCGAGCGCGCGGTGACGGCGGCGTCAGCGCTTGCGGTCGTCCTCGCCAGGCCGGTCCTGGTCCTGAATCTCCTCGAGCAGCGACCGCAGCTCTGAGCGGACGAAGTCGCGGGTCGCCACCTCGTTGATCGCCTGGCGCAGGGAAGCCACCTCGCGCGCCAGGTACTCGGTGTCCGCGAGCGAGCGCTCGGCTCGCTGGCGGTCCTGCTCGGCGGACACGCGGTCCCGGTCGTCCTGGCGGTTCTGGGCCAACAGGATGAGGGGCGCGGCGTACGAGGCCTGGAGCGACAGCATCAGCGTGAGCGCCGTATAGCCGTTGGCCGCGTTGTCGAAGCGCAGGCCCTCCGGCGCCCAGGTGTTCCAGATCAGCCACACGATGACGAATCCCGTGAGGTACACCAGGAACCGCGGGGTGCCGAGGAACCGGGCGATGCCCTCGGAGATCGCGCCGAATCGGTCGGACTTGCGCGGCCGGCGCAGACTGAAGCGACGCGCCTCGGCCTTGGGGCGATCGAGGCGGTCGTTCACGACGCCACCTCCGGCTTGTCGGCCTCATCCACGTGCTCGTCGACGTGCTCGCGCCAGTCGCGCGGGAGCAGGTGGTCGAGCACGTCGTCGATCGAGATCGCACCCAGCAGGCGATGATCGTCGTCGACGACCGGCAGCGCCAGGATGTCGTAGGCGGCCATGCGTCGCGACACCTCGGCCAACGAGTCGTGTGCGGCGAGAGGCTCGATCGCAGGGTCGACGAACGAGCCGATCAGCTCGTGCGGGGCCTCGCGCAGCAGCCGCTGGATGTGCACGAGCCCGATGTACCGGCCGGTGGGCGTCTCGAGGGGAGGGCGGACCACGAACACCATCGAGGCCAGCGCGGGAGGCATCTCCTGCTTGCGCACCAGGGCCAGGCAGCTGGCGACCGAGGCCTCCGGGCCCACGATCACCGGCTCGGTGGTCATCAGCCCGCCCGCGGTGTCGTCCTCGTAGCCCAGCAGCTGGCGCACCTGTTCGGCGTCCTGCGGCTCCATCAGCTGGAGCAGCGCCTGCGCCTGCGCGGCGGGCAGGTCGCCGAGCAGGTCGGCAGCGTCGTCGCGGTCCATGGCCTCGAGCACGTCGGCGGCACGGTCCGACTGAAGCGTGCCGAGCAAGGCGATCTGGTCCTCCTCCGGCAGCTCCTCGAGGACGTCGGCGAGTCGCTCGTCGTCGAGTGCCGCGGCGATCTCCGCGGAACGCTCCGGGGACATCTCCATCAGCGCCGCCGCGAGGTCCGCAGGCTTGTGGTCGGCGAACGTCTGGATGACCAGGTGTGCGCCCTGCACCTCGTCGCGCCTCATCAGTCCCGTGACCTCGTCGATGTCGACCACGACCGCCTCGCCGCGCCGCGAGAAGCCCAGCACGCCCTTGCGGCGCTCGGCCTTGCGCACGTAGAGCTTCGACACCGCCCAGTTGCCGCCGCGCATCGGCTCGATGGCGACGTCCTCGATGAAGGCCCGGTCGCCGCCGTCCTTGATGGTGACGGAGCGTTCGAGCAGTTCGGCGATCGCGAGCGTCTCGGAGGCGCGCGCCTTGAACCGGCGCAGGTTGAGCACTCCGGTGCAGATCACTTGGCCCGGCACGATCGATGTCACGCGGGTGAGCGGCAGGAACACACGGCGGCGGCCCGGAACCTCCACGACCAGTCCCACGGCGACCGGGGCGGCCGTGCGGCGCAGAAGGATCACGACGTCGCGCACGCGCCCCACGGCGTCGCCGATGGGGTCGAACACGGTCGTGCCCGCGAGGCGCGCGACGTAGACCCGCTCGGCTGAGGTGCTCATGGGCACAGCCTAACCGCGCCGCGGATCGCGAGCACCGAGCCCCAGCGCCCCCGGCGAGGTCAGTGGCGCACCGTCTGCCAGCACCTCAGGATGGCGGCCGCGCTCGCCTCCACATCGTCCCGCGTGGTCGCGGCGTCGGACACCGAGATGCGCATGGCCGCGCGGCCCTTCCACATGGAGGAGCCGGCCCACGCCGTGCCGTCCTCCTGGAGCGCGGCGATCACCGCGGCCGTCTGCGCCTCGTCGCCGAACGCCACCAGCACCTGGTTGAGGGCGACGGGGGCGAGCAGCTCCGCGCCACCGGCGGTGAGCAGGCCGGCGAAGTGCCGGGCATGTGCGCACGTGCCGTCGATGAGCTCAGCGAGCCCCGTGCGTCCGTGTGACGCGAGCATCGCCCAGGTCTCCACTCCACGGGCGCGCTGCGACATCTGTATGCCGCGGTGCATCGGCGCATCGTGGGCGGCGCTCAGGTATGCGGCCGTCCCCGCCATGGCGCGCTCGAGGTCGCGAGGGTCGCGCACCGCCACGAAGCCGGAGTCGTACGGGACGTTGAGCCACTTGTGCGCGTCCGTGGCCCACGAGTCCGCGAGTTCGACGCCGCGCACCTGTTCGCGCAGGGTTGGAGACGCCGCCGCCCACAGCCCGAACGCGCCATCGACGTGGACCCACCCGCCGCGCTCGCGCACGCCCGGGATGATCGCCTCGAACGGGTCGGAGGCCCCGGTGTTGACGTTGCCCGCCTGCAGCAGCACCAGCGTGAGGGAGTCGGTGTCGGTGGGGAACGCATCGGCGTCGATCGCGCCGGCGCCGTCCGTCGGCACCCGCTCGATCTGCGCGGTGCCGAGCCCTGCGAGCCGCAGCGCCTTCAGCGCGGAGGCGTGCACCTCCTCGCCGACGACGATGCGCAGGGCCGGGGCGCCGGCGAGACCGTCTCTGCCGACGTCCCAGCCCTGGCGTGCGTAGAGCGCGTCGCGAGCGGCGATGACGCCGGTGAGGTTCGCCACGGTCGCTCCCGCGTTGAACGCGCCGGCGGCCGTGGAGGGCAGGCCGAGCGCGTCGATCACCCAGCCGCGAGCGACCTCGTCGAGGACGGACGCGGTGGGAGACATGATGAGTCCGCCCACGTTCTGGTCCCACGTTCCCGCCAGGATGGACGCGGCATGGGCGGCGGGGTCGGTGCCGCCGTTGACGAACCCGAAGTAGCGGCCATGGGTGGACACGACGGTCGCGGGAGAGCCGAAGGCGTCGAGCTCCGCGAGGACGTCGCGGGCCGGGATGGCCTCGTCCTGCAGCGGACGCCGGAACGCGTCGAGCCCGGTCACGGCCTCCCCGCCCGGGTAGACCGGACGGTGGGAGGCGCCCGCGACGTACGATCCGGCGCGCCGCGCGGCCTCGGTGATGAGGCCGATGCGCTCGCGAGACCGAGCAAGGGACCGCGGGTTGGTGTGCACCCGCTCCAGGGGATCGGTGGTGGTCATGGCACCAGCCTGGCCGCACTGGACCCTCCACAAAAGGGCCAGTGGCGCGGCAGCTGGCACTTGTCGTCGGGTGCCAGTTTCGAGTCCAATGGCTCCATGCGCACTACCGCCGATCAGCTCCGCGACGTCCTCGACCACTGGCAGTCCGGCACGGGGCCGCTCTACGCCCAGCTCGCCGATGCGATCGTGTCGCTCGCGGAGGCGGGGTCTCTCGACTACGGGACCAAGCTGCCGTCCGAGCGTGCGCTCGCGACCAGCCTGCACCTGTCGCGCAACACCGTGACGGCGGCGTACCAGCGGCTGCGCGACGAGGAGTGGCTCGAGGTGCGCGCCGGCGCCGCCCCCACGCTGGGATCGCGAGCGCGCGGCCTCGACGCGATGAGCGACGAGGACAGGTTCGCGAAGATCCTGCCCACCGGCCGCGCCCCGCTGGTGAGCCTCAGCTCCGCGTGCCCGCCGCCCGCTCCCGTCGTGGTCGAGGCGCTGCGCGAGCCGGGCGCCATGCTCGACGGAGTCCCGGCGCTCGGCACCGGCTATGCCGCGCTCGGCGACCCCGAGCTCACCCGCGCGATCGTCGACCACCTGCGCGGCCGCGGCATCGCCGCCGAGCCCGACGAGGTGGTGATCACCGCGGGTGGGCAGCAGGCGGTGTGGCTCGCGATCACCGCGGTCGCCGGCCCGCAGTGCCCGGTCGCTCTCGAGTCCGTGACCTACCCGGGGGTGTTCGACGCCATCTCTGCTGCCGGATCCCGCCCGCTCGCCCTGCCCATGACGCCGTCCGGGCTCGATGTGGCGGCCTCGGTGAAGCTGCTGCGCGCCGCCCGCCCCGACGTCGCCTACGTCACGACCTTTCACAACCCGACCGGCACCGCGATGGCCGACGAGGACGCGGCGCGGCTGGTCGCCGCCGCATCGGCCGTGGGCACCACCGTGATCGACGACCGCATCACGGGAGACCTCGCGCTGGACGGCCGCGTGCGCCCGCCGCTTGCCACTCACGAGGGCGGCGAGAACGTGATCACGATCGGAGGCTTGAGCAAGGTGTTCTGGGGCGGCATGCGCATCGGCTGGCTGCACACCAACGCGACGCTCGCGGCGCAGCTGCGCCACCGCAAGGCCGCGATGGACCTGGGCAGCCCCGCGCTGTTCCAGCGCCTCGCCCACCGGTTCCTCACGGAGCACTACGACGACACCGTGCGCTGGCGCCTCGAGTCGATGCGCGAGTCCCTGGCCGCGACCGTCGCCGCGATCGAGGATCACGGACTGGAGTGGACCTTCCGGCGGCCGCAGGGTGGCCCGTGCCTGTGGGTCGAGCTTCCCGACGGGGGAGCGGAGCGGTTCGCCGCGCGGGCGGCCGATGCGGGTGTGCCCGTCGCCCCGGCATCGGCCTTCGAGGTGGTGCCCGGCGTGGCCGGCGCCCACTTCCGACTGCCGTTCTACCTGTCGCCCGAGGAGATGCGACTGGGCGTCAAGGTGCTCGCCGAGAGGGCGGCGTAGCGGGCCGACCCGATAGGAAGAGATTGCCCAGTGACACCGCCGGGTCTCGCTGCTACCTTGCGTGGCATGAACACGATGCTGAGGATCCTTGCCCCCGTTGCCGCCGCCGGACTTGTGCTGTCGGGCTGTGGTGCCGCCGAGAACCTGGTCGAAGGCGCCATGGAGGAGGCCGTCGAGAGAGGCATCGAGGGCGCGACCGGCGCTGACGTCGAGGCCGGCGAGGACGGCTTCAGCGTCAAGACGGAGGACGGCGAGTTCAGCGTCGGCGGCGACGGCTCGCTCCCCGAGGGATTCCCTGAGGGCGACGTGCCGCTGGTCGACGGAGAGATCATCCAGACCGCGAAGGTGTCCGACAGCGGCTCCGACGGCTACTCCGTGACGATGCAGGTCGGCGGCACCATCGAGGAGGTCCACGCCGACGCGCTCGCGAAGCTCGAGGGAGCGGGCTTCGCCTCCGCCGGCGAGGTGGACATGGGCGAGATGAAGAGCTCCACGCTCGAGGGCGCCGGCTCCGTGGGCGGCGTGGTGCTGGGCGTCATGGGCGGCTCCGAGGACGGCGTGGTGTCCGTCTCCTACACCGTCACGATGGCGACGGAGTAGGACTGCGCGTCGCCGCCTCAGGCGACCACGGTCAGGCGGCGGTGAGGCGCACCGACTCGAGCCGCGCATCGGCCGCCATGGCGCTGTGCGCCACGATCACCTCGTCGGCGCCGACCTCGTCCGCAAACGCCTCGAGCCAGGAGTGGACCTCGTCCGCGGTGCCGACGGCCGTGTAGCGCATCATGTCCGCCAGCTGCGCGCCCTGCGGCGAGGCCAGGAACGCATCGATCTCGTCGTCCGAGTACTCGCGCGCCTGCGGGCCGCGCTGAATCATGCCTCGCACGCGCCACCGCCGGGCCTGCGCGAACTGCTCTCGGGCCACGGCGTCGTCGTCGGCCGCGAACGCGTTGGCGCCGGCGATCACGTACGGCTCCGCCAGCTGCTCGGACGGCTGGAACCCCTCGCGGTAGGCCGCCACCGCCTCGTGGAGCGCGGCCGGGGCGAAGTGGGACGCGAACGCGTACGGCAGGCCCAGCTGCGCCGCGAGCTGAGCGCCGAAGAGCGACGACCCGAGGATGTACAGCGGCACGTGGGTGCCCTTTCCGGGGGTCGCGACCACGCCGTGCACGCGCGACTCGTCGCCCAGGTATCCCTGGAGCTCGAGCACGTCCTGCGGGAAGCGGTCCGAGGCGGTGGGGTCGCGGCGCAGCGCGCCGAACACGGCGCGGTCGCCGCCGGGCGCGCGCCCAAGACCGAGGTCGATGCGGCCCGGGTGGAGCTCGGCGAGCGTGCCGAACTGCTCGGCGATCGCGAGCGGGGAGTGGTTGGGCAGCATCACGCCGCCCGCGCCCAGCCGGATCGACTGCGTGTGGGCCGCGATGTGGGCCACCAGCACGCTCGTCGCGGATGACGCGATGCGCTCCATGTTGTGGTGCTCGGCGTACCAGACGCGCTCGTAGCCGGCGGCCTCGGCGGCCTGCGCGAGGGCGACCGAGTGGCGAAAGGAATCGGCGGGCGCCTCGCCAGGGGCGACGGGCGCGAGGTCGAGGACGGACAGACGTACAGACATGGATCTCCTGCGTCGAGGCGGGGTTGCTGTGGTGCCAACGCCGAACCCCCGCCGGGTATGCCCGGCGACCCCCGCATCGGCCGCCCGTCGTCAGCGCGCCACGAGGTTCTCAGCGCCCAGAATGGGCGAAATTGGGCACTCAGCCACCGCTGGGGCGCACGGGCTCCGGTTCGGGCTGCCGCGACCGCGGCCGCCTCACTCGCGCGGTGACCACGTGGATGACCGTCGCCAGCGCGAAGGCCCCCGCGAACAGCACCAGCGCCATGACCGGGTTCTCCATGAGCGTCGGGTCCACCACCATGACGCCCGCGAGCACCAGCATCGTGACGCCCGCGAACAGCTTGAGCAGCTCGCCGTGCTTGTCCTGGAGCTTCGTGGCCCGCATGGTCGCGACCGCGATCCCGAAGATGATGAGCTCGTCGAGCAGGAACGGCACCATGTAGGCGACGAACAGTCCGGCGGTCTCCGCGACCCCCACGCCGTTGGCGTGCAGCATGCCGGTCCACAGCACCGGGAAGCCCGCGGTGCACGGGGTCTCGAGCAGCGACACCCCCACGGCCAGCACCGCGGTGGCGCCGAGCGCCGGCAGCAGCGCCTTGGTGCCGGCCACCTCACGCATGCGCTGGTAGAGGCCGGGCTTGTCCTGCTTGCGGATGGTGAAGGAGATGCCCTTCCCGAACGCGAAGTAGTCCTTGACCGAGACGATGCCGAACACGCCCGCGATGATCGCGACGGCGATCTGGATCCAGCCCATGACGCCCACGACGGCGAGGGCCGAGTAGAAGGCCGCCATGTACAGCGCGTACATGATCGCGGTGATGGACAGGAACGTGATGCCGATCGCGAGCACCCGCCGGCGCGAGCGGGTGCGCAGCACGATCGCGAGCAGGATCGACAGCACCCACAGCGAGCAGGGGTTGATGCCGTCCACGAAGCCGATCACGATGGTCGAGAACAGCAGCGAGTCGGCGCCGACGGACACGTCGCCGACGAGCGGGACGTCGATCGTGGTCTCCGGGGGCTCGGTGCTGCACAGCCCCTCGTCCTCCGAGCACGTGCCCGCGCCGGCGGTGCCGAACACCCCCGGCAGCGGCGCGCGACCGTTCTCGACCGCGGCGATCGCGCCCGCCATGTCCTGCGAGATCTGGTCGCTCCACCCGATCCATACCCGTTCGCCGATGATCGTGGTGGGCACCGAGCCCGCATCGAATCCCAGGCGCTCGGCCTCCGCGACGAACAGCCGCTGGTTGGCCTCGTCGTTCCACACCTCGTACTGGGTGATCTCCAGGTCGGGGTGCTGCGCCTCGACGTCCTCGAGCCATGCGCGCTCGGCTTTGCAGGCCGGGCAGCCATCGCCCCAGAACAGCACCAGGTCTGCGTCCGGGTCCACGGCCGATGCGAGGGCGGGCTGGGTCTGAGTGGTCGCCTGGGCGCCGGCAAGGAGGCCGCCGGGGCCCGATGCGGTCACGACGGGGGCGGCATCGTCGCCGGTGCTCAGCAGGGCCGCGATCGCGTTGCCGCCGGTGAGGGTGAGGAGCGCGAGGGCGAGCAGAGTGCCGCAGAGGATCGCGAGGACGCGTTGAGAGCGCGTGGCGGGGGCGGCGGACATCGGTGCTCCTTGACTCGATGACGGGTGCCGTCAGGCTACGAGTCGCGGCGGTCGATGTGAGGGGCCTTAGGTCCCGCGCACCCGCGTCGACGACCGACCGGCCGGATCAGCTCACTGAGGGGTCGTCCGCTCCCGTGTGATCCGCGCGGGCGCACTCAGTTCGACCGGCCCCTCGGCGCGTCGAAAGCCGGTTCAGTAGCCCACGCCAAGCGCGAGTCCAGCGAGGGAGGCGTAGGAGGTCTCGCATCGGCCGTCGTCGTCGCCGTGGGAACAGGTGACAACCATGCCGACCGGGCAGAACAGCACCCCTGCCGTGAGCGCGACCCAGCCCCAGCGCCACCAGGCGCGACGCCGTTCGCTCCGGCCCCGCATCAGCCTCGCCGGTGCGTCCGCATCCACGCTTCGACCGCATCGGGCTCGCGGGGCAGCGCCGCGGAGAGGTTCTCGACCCCGTCCTCGGTCACCAGCACATCGTCCTCGATGCGGATGCCGATGCCGCGCAGCTCGGCCGGCACCGCGAGGTCGTCGTCCTTGAAGTAAAGGCCGGGCTCGATGGTGAACACCATGCCGGGCGCGAGCGGCCCGTCCATGTACAGCTCGCGCTTGGCGGCCGCGCAGTCGTGCACGTCGAGCCCCAGGTGGTGCGACGTCGAGTGCACCATCCAGCGCCGGAACAGCTTGGACTCGGGATTCTCGGATTCCGGCACGATTCCCCACTCGGTGAGGTGACGCTCGATGACGTCCATCGCCGCCTCGTGGACGTCGCGAAAGCTGACGCCTGGCCGCGCCGCCGCGAAGGCTGCATCGGCCGCCTCGAGAACCACCTGGTAGACGCGCCGCTGGACGTCCGTGAACTCGCCGCTCACGGGCATGGTGCGGGTGAGGTCCGCGGTGTACAGGCTCTCGACCTCGACCCCCGCGTCGAGCAGCAGCAGGTCGCCCACGCGCACCTGGCCATGGTTGGTGATCCAGTGCAGCGTGGTCGCGTGAGGGCCGGACGCGGCGATGGTCTCGTAGCCCACCGTGTTGCCCTCCTCGCGCGCGTGGCCGTCGAAGGTCGCCTCGACCACGCGCTCGCCGCGCTTGTGGGCGATCGCCCGGGGAAGCTCCCCGACCACGCGCTCGAATCCCGCGACGGTGGCGTCGACGGCGTCGCGCAGCTGCTGGACCTCGTACTCGTCCTTGACCAGCCGCATCTGGGCCAGCGCGCGCCGCACCGGCTTGTGGGGGTGTGCGTGCAGGCGGATGTCGCTCGGCAGCTCGCTGAGCGGCTTGGTGGCGATGCCCGTCATCGCGGCGAACTCCTCGAGGCCCGGCCTGCGTCCGATCCAGAACTCGCCCGAGCGCGGATCCGAGTAGAAGCCGTCGTCGTCCCGCCCTGCGGGAGGCACGAGGTAGAGCGTGGACTGGTGGCCCGCATCGGCCGGCTCCATGACGAGCACCGCGCTGGGCTCGCGGTCAGTGCCGAGGCCCGTGAGGTACGCGAAGTCGCGGTCGGGGGAGAAGCGGTAGTCGGTGTCGTTGGAGCGCACCTTCAGCTCGCCCGCGGGTGCGACGATGCGGCGGCCGGGGAAGCGCTCGGACAGCCGGCGCCTGCGTTCGGCGGCGAACGGCGCGGACGCCATCGCGGTGGTCTCGAGGTCCTCCGGCTCGGCCCACTTGGAGCCGATCCACGCCTTGAACTCGTCGTTGTCGGGCCGCAGCGCGCGGGCCTTGTTGGTCTTGTCCGGCTGCTCGTCGTTCACGCGCCTATGGTCGCATGCCGCCCGCGGCGTCCGAGGTCACGTCGCCGCGTACTCTGGCCGAATGAGGATCGACCTCCACACCCACTCGACCGTCTCCGATGGCACGGGCACGCCCGCGCAGGTCATGAGGGAGGCGGCGGAGGCCGGCCTGCACATCGTCGCGCTCACCGACCACGACAGCGTGGACGGCTGGGAGGAGGCGGCGGCGACGGCGGCCGATGCGGGGCTCGGGTTCGTGCCCGGCATCGAGGTCTCGTGCCGTCACCACGGCATTTCGATCCACCTGCTGAGCTATTGGCACCGTCCCGACGATGACCAGGTCGCGACGATGCTGTCGCTGACACGGGAGGCGCGGGTGCAGCGGGCACGCGAGATCGTCGACAAGGTCGCGGTGGACTATCCCGTGACGTGGGAGGCGGTCGCGGATCTCGCGGGCGACGCGGCGACCGTGGGGCGGCCGCACATCGCCGATGCGCTGGTCGCCCAGGGCGTGGTGCCCACCCGGGACGAGGCGTTCACGGACATCCTCGGCGGCAACTCCCGGTACTACGTGCCGCACTACGCGCCCGAGGTCACCGACGCGGTGAGGACCATGAGCGCGGCCGGCGGGGTGACGGTGTTCGCCCACCCGGGTGCCGATGCGCGCGGTCGCATCGTGACGACGTCGGTCATCGAGTCGATGGCGCGTGCGGGACTGGTGGGCCTCGAGATCGATCACCGGGACCACGATGAGCGCCAGCGCGACCGGCTCGCGCGCATCGCGGCGCGGCTGGGCCTGGTGCGCACCGGCGCGAGCGACTATCACGGCACGGGCAAGCGCAACGAGCTGGGCGAGAACCTCACCGACCCGAAGGCGTTCATCGCGCTCGAGAAGGCGCGCGCCGCAGGGCGCCCCTCAGCGGTCAACTAGCGGCGGTGCCGAGGGGTGGTCGTCGCCCTAGTCCTCGGGGTCCAGCCTCGCGTTCACCGCCTCGGGCGAGTAGTAGTCGTTGACCGCGACCGTCGCCAGACCCACGATCGCGGCATCGTCTCCGAACGTCGAGGGCCGGATCTCGAGGTGGCGCGTCGCGCGCGGCAGCGAGTTCGCATACACGGCGGACCGGATCGCGGCCACGAGCGGGGGACACGCGAGAGCACCGGCGACGACCAGCGTCGCGGGGTTCAGGATCCCCACCACGGCGGCGACGACGGAGCCGATCAGCTCGCCCGCGCGCTGAAGCTCCCGCAGCACGGTCGAGTTGCCCGCCTCTGCCAGCTCGGCGATGTCGGAGATCGCATGGACCTCGATGCCCGCGGCACGCAGCCGTGCAGCGATCGCGGTGCCCGACGCCTCCGCCGCGAGACAGCCGGTGCGGCCGCATCGGCAGAGCGCCTCTCCGCCCACCTTCACGTGGCCGATGTCTCCGGCGCTGCCCTCGGCGCCCCGGAACACCTCGTTGCCGACGACGATGCCTGCGCCGATGTACGCGGCGACCTTGACGAGCACGAGGGACGACGGCGGCGCATCGCCGTCGAAAGCCTCGCCGTACGCCATGGCGTCGGCATCGTTCTCGACATAGACGGGCACGCCGAACTCGTCGCGCAAGTGCTCGACGATGGGCCATCCGGACCAGCCGGGCATGATGGGCGGGTCGTTGAGCCGGTGGTCGGTGGGATCGGTGGGGCCGGGCACCGAGATCGCGACCGCCATCACCCGATCCGGGGAGATGTCAGTGCTCTCCGCGAGTTCGCGGAGAGCCTGCGAGACCAGCGCGAGCGTGCGCTCGGGCCCGTCCTCGACGGACGTCTCGACATGGCCGCGAGCGAGCACCCGCCCCTGCGCGGTCACCACGGCGGTGGTCCCGCCCACAGCGTCCAGGGTCGCCGCCAGCACCACCACGTCTGGATGGAACGCGAACGTTCCGGGTCGTCGGCCGCCGGTCGCGGAGCCCGTGCCGGCAGCACGGATGATGCCCTCGTCGGTCAGGGCGTCGAGGCGGCGGGAGATGGTGACACGCGACAGGCCGGTGGCGCGCTGCAACTCACCACGGGTGGTGGCCTCTCCTGACCGGATGAGCGTCAGCAACTCTCCAGGACCATGCCTCAATGCAGTCATCCCTTCTCGGCGCCGGCTGTGAGCCCTTCCGTGAGCCACCGCTCGACGAGTCCGTAAAGCACCACGATAGGCAGAGTGATCAGCACGCTTCCTGCCATGAGGATAGTGCGGGACACCTCCTGGCCGTCGGCGAGCCTCGTGAGGCCGAGCGAGACGGTCCACAGCTCGGGCTTGGCCGAGAGGAACAGCAGCGCGAACAGGAACTCGTTCCAGGCGATCATGAACGAGTAGAGCGCGGTCGAGATGATGGTGGGCATCGCCAGCGGCACCGTGATGCGGCGCATGATCTGCCACTTGGAGGCGCCGTCGAGCATCGCAGCCTCGTCGATCGATTCGGGCAGTCCTCGCAGGTACGAACGGAGCATGTGCACGCAGACGGGCACGGTGAGGGCGATGTAGGCGACCGTCAGCCCCACCAGCGACGTGCCGAGCCCGATGACTTGGAAGCCGACGAACACGGGGACGGCGATGATGATCTGGGGGAACATGTACACGGCGATGAACAGGGCGGAGATCTTCCCCTTGCCCGCGAAGCGGACCCGTGTCATCGCGTACGAGGCCGGGATGGACAGCACCATCGTCAGGGCGGTGGCGGCGATCGCGACGATGGCCGAGTTGCGCATGAACCGCGCGAAGCCGAAGCCGCCGTCGCCTTCGGAGGCGATCACCCGCCGGTACGTGTCCAAAGTGAGGCTCTGGAGCTCCGGCACGAGCGTGAGCGGTTCGCGCAGCAGATCCTGGATCGGGACGAAGCTCATCACCACCATGTAGTAGAAGGGGAAGCCCACGGCGACCACGAGCACCGTGAGGAAGATCCACTTCAGCACCCGGAGCATGGTCTGCTGCATCGAGACGGAGATCATCACTCGGCCGCCTTTCGGGTGAGACGCATGTACAGGCCCAGGCCGGCGGCGAGGATGATTGCGAGGATCACCGAGTTCGCGGATGCCGAGCCGATGTCGGAGGAGCCGGTGAGCTCGTCATAGACGCGCACGGCGGCGACCTCGGTGCCTGCGGCGCCGCCGGTCAGCAGGTAGATGTCGTCGAACTTGTTGAAGGTCATCACCATGCGCAGCAGGGTGAGGAGGGCGATCACGGGCAGCATCTGGGGCGTGACCACACGCCAGAACTTCTGCCAGGGGGTCGCGCCGTCGACCAGGGCGGCTTCCTCCACGTCGCGCGACAGCCCCGTCAGCGCGGCCGCGAAGAAGATGAAGGCGAAGGGGAAGTAGCGCCAGATCTCGTACGCGATGACGGTCACCAGCGCATAGGGCTCGAGACCGAGGAAGTCGATGGGCTGATCCCACCCCAGGAAGCGGGTGCCGATGGCATTGATCACGCCGTACTGCGGGTTGAGCATGGTCTTCCACACGTACGCCGTCGCCACCACGGGCGCCACATAGGGGAGCAGGAACGCGGCGCGCAGGAAGCCGCGGCCACGGAATCGATCGCGCATCGCGAGGGCCGCGAAGTATCCGAGCGCGATCGATCCGGCTGTCGTGGCGACCGTGTAGATCACGGTGATCCCGAGCGACTGCCAGAACCCGGTAGACGTCAGGGTGTCCGCGTAGTTCTGCAGCGTGACCGTGTTGAACAGGCCGTTGCGCGCGACGTCGGAGTAGCGGGCCTCCTGGAACGACAGCACGAACGTCCACAGGATCGGGACCACGATCACCGCGGTGACGATCAGGGTGAGCGGCCCCACCATCGACCACGCGACTCGGGTGTCCCGGCGCTCGGTCAGCGTGCGGCGGGGGCGTCGTGCCCCCGCCGCAGGCGTGAGAGTGTCGGTGGTCACGTCACTCCGCGATGTCGGTGACCGCGTCGACCATGTCCCGCTGCGCCGTCGCGGCGTCGACCGAACCGGCGGTCGAGTCCGCCACCACCTTGGCGATCGGCAACTGGGCGTTGAGTGGACCGATGATGTCTCCCTGGCCCTGGGTCAGGGCCCAGCGCGAGATGTTCTCCGTCACGTCGAGCAGCGCGGAGATCGTCTCCTCGCTGTAGATGTCGCCCAACGGCATCCGGGTGTCGACCCCGGTCTCCAGCTCGGTCCAGGCGTCGAGGTACTCGGTGGAATCTGCGCTCTGGCCGTGGCGGACGGGCATCTTGCCCTCGGGCGCCATCGCGAGCCAGTCGACGTAGCCGTCGGTCATCAGGAACTCGATGAGCTGCGCGGTCTCGTCGGGTGAGGCCGCTGACGAGGCGGCGAACGAGGTGATCTCGCCGAAGGAGCCGGCGTTCTCGCCGCCGTCGGGGCCGGTCACGAGCGGGACGATGCCCGAGTTCTCCGCAAGCCAAGTGCCGGAGGAGCACTCGTCGCATGCGGGAGCGGCGTCTGCCCTCAGCCCCGCCAGCTCATCGAGCACGAAGGTGGACCATAGGATCATGGCCGACTGCCCCGAGAAGTAGGAGGCGCGCGTGGACTCGACGGTCTGCGTGCCTGCCGGCGACAGGTCCGCTCCGAGAGTGGTGTAGAGGTCGACAGCGGACGTGCACGCCTCGGAGTCCAGCGTCACGTCACCGCCATCGTCGACCAGCTGGCAGTCGTTGCCGAGTGCCAGCGACTCGAACGTCTCCTGCGTGAAGGTGCCGGCCGGGTCGGTGGCAAGCGTGATGCCGAACGAGTCTCCGGAGGTCAGCGTCTCGGCGGCGGTGCGCAGCGACTCGTATGTGGTGGGCGCCTCGAGCCCGGCCTCCTCGAACAGGTCTTGACGATAGACGAGGATCTGAGCCCACGCATCGGCCGGCACCGCGAGCTGCGCATCGCCGTCGCGGGTGAGGTCGAGCGAGGCCTCGGTGAAGCTGTCCGCGCCCAGCGCGTCGACCACGTCTGCGGCGATGTCGTGGTTCAGGTACCCCTCGCTCTCGAAGGATCGGACGAGGCCCAGCGTGGCGGCACCCACGACGTCCGGCATCTCCTCCGAGAGGGCGGCTGACGCCATCAGCTGCGCCACTTGATCCTGCTCGACGGGTACGAGTTCGACCTCGATATCGGTCTGGCTCGTGAACTCGTCGAGCACGGCCTGCTGTGCCTCGAGTCGGTCGGGCTGCACCTCGAGGGTCCACATGAGCAGGCCGTCGGAGGCGTCGTTCACGGCGTCGCCGCTCCCGCACGCGGAGAGCGCAAGCGCGCCCGCCGCTGTGACTGCGGCTCCCGCGAAGAGCCTGGTTCGTGTCGTCTTTGACATGGCTTGAGTCCTCACTGTCGTATCGGGCCGGGCAGCGGTGCACGGCGTATGATCTGTATAGCAGGTTGCCAAAAGGTGTGCAAGACTATCGCTAAAGAGTGCATGGGCGACGAGGCCGGAGTGCACATGAGGACACCGGGGAGAACGTGGTGGTCACTAACAGCGCGCTAGCCCGAGCGCTTGCCCCCCATATCGCCGTGCTCACGGGCGATGCGGGGGTCGCTTCCGACATCAATGACCGGCTGCTGGACGTCGCGGCCCGACACCGTGAGACGCTGAGCAGGCGCCAGACCGCGCCTCTCACCGAGAGGTCGGCCTTCCTCATCGCGTATGGGGACTCGATCCGCCGGGAAGGCGAGCGCCCGTTGCGAACCCTCCGGCGGGTCCTGGACCAGACGGTGGCGGACGAGATCTCCGACGTGCACCTCCTGCCGATCTTCCCGTGGACCTCGGACGACGGCTTCGCGGTGGTCGACTATCGCGAAGTCGACCCGCAGCTGGGCGACTGGGGTGACGTGGAGAGCCTGGGACGCACGCGAGGAATTGCCCTCGACTTCGTCGCGAACCACCTCTCGGCGTCCTCGCCGTGGTTCCGGGAATGGCTGGCGGGCTCGGAGCGCAGGCGCGGCTACTTCATCCAGCCCTCCGCAGACTTCGACACATCCGCGGTGGTGCGTCCGCGCACCACGGATCTGGTCCACGAGTACCCGCGCCAGGACGGCACGCTCGCGCGCGCATGGACCACGTTCGGTCCCGACCAGGTCGATCTCAATGTGGCAGAGCCCGCCGTGCTGGCGGAGCTCACCGACGTGCTGCTCACGTACGTCGCCCGGGGAGCGGACACCATCCGGCTCGACGCGATCGGCTACCTGTGGAAGGACAGCGGAACGTCGTGCATCCACCGGCCGGGCACCCACGCGATCATCAAGATGTGGCGCGCGATGCTGGACGAGCTCGCTCCGGGTGTGCGGCTTCTCACCGAGACCAACGTGCCTCACCGCGACAACGTCTCGTACTTCGGCAACCTCACCGACGAGGCGCACATGGTCTATCAGTTCGCGCTGCCGCCGCTCGTGCTGCACTCCTTCGTCTCCGGGTCGAGCGGCCGGCTGACGCGATGGGCGGCCTCCCTCGAGGACTTGGGGAGCGACGCGACGTGGTTCACGTTCCTCGCCAGCCACGATGGCGTCGGCCTGCGCCCCACGCTCGGGATCTTGGACGACGCGGAACGCGCCGCACTGGTGCGCCGAGCCGAGTCCGCGGGAGGACGCGCGGCCCATGCGACCGAGCCGGACGGTTCCCGCAGCGTCTACGAGCTCAATGTGAACTACCTCGACGCACTCGTGGACGACGAGGCGCGCGACGACCCGCGACTGGTGGTGCGCCGCGGACTCGCGGCCCACGCCATCCTGCTCGCGATGGTGGGCGTGCCGGCGATCTACCTCCACTCGCTCTATGGATCGACGGGGGACATCGAGGGAATGGTGGCCTCCGGCATCAACCGCCGCATCAATCGCGAGAAGCTCGACGCCGACGCCCTCCTGGACGAGACCGTCACCTCGCCCCGACGGCGTGGCATGCTCGAGGGAATCGTGGCCATGCTCCGCGTGCGCCGCGAGCAGCCCGCGTTCGATCCCTACTCGCCGCAGGAGGTCCTGGACCTGGGCGACCAGGTCGTCGCGCTGCGACGGGGTCGGGGGCATGAGGAGGTGACGGCCGTGGTGAACGTCTCGCGCCGCGACGCGTCGTTGCCGATGCTGAGGGGGCACGACCTGCTGACGGGCGCGCGACACGAGGGCGTCACCCTGCCTCCGGACGGTGTGCTGTGGCTGGCGCGAGAATGACAGGTCCGCTGCGGGTCGCCGTCGCGGTCGACTCGTTCAAGGGCTCGCTCACCAGCGCGGAGGCGGGACGCGCGATCGCGCGCGGCATCACGGAGCGGATCGCCGATGCGCAGGTCACCGTCGTGCCGATGGCGGACGGGGGAGAGGGCACGGTCGACGCGCTGTGCCACCTTCCCGGCGCGGTGCGCGGGCAGAGTGAGGGCACTGATCTGCGTGGCCGCGCATGCACTGTCCCGCACGTGCGCATCGGCGACGCCGTAGTGGTCGAGTCGGCGTCGCTGCTGGGCCTGCCGCTTCTGCAGGCGGGCCCGGACGGAAGGCCCGATCCGTCGTCACCGTGGCATGCGACGTCGTACGGTCTCGGTCTGCACCTGCGTGCCCTGATCGAGGCTCACGCCCCCGAGCGGCTCGTGGTGGGGCTCGGCGGCACGGGGTGCACGGATGGCGGCGCAGGCCTGATCGTCGGCCTGGGCGGCTCGATCACCGATGCGGCGGGAGTGCCGCTCCACCCTGAGGATGGGAATCCGGTCGCGCGGGGCGCGGCGCATTGGACGCCGCCGGACCTGGGCGGCGTCGAGCTCGTAGGCCTGACGGACGTGAGTTCCCCGCTTCTGGGACGCACGGGGGCCGCACGGCTGTTCGGCCCGCAGAAGGGTGCCGATGCGGAGGTCGTCGAGGTGCTCGAGCGCGGCATGCGTCTGTGGTCGCACGCCCTGGGAGGGCGCGCCAGCTCGGTGCCCGGAGCGGGCGCAGCCGGGGGGCTAGGCGCCGCGCTGGCGGCGCTCGGGGCGCCGCTCGTTCCCGGCGCGTCGTGGCTGCTGGACGCGTGCGGGCCCGCGGTGTTCGCCGCAGTGGACCTGGTCATCACCGGCGAGGGCCGCATCGACTCTCAGACGGCTTTGGGCAAGGTTCCACAGACCGTGGCGACGACCGCGCGCAGGGCGGGCACGCCCGTAGTGGTCGCGCTCGCCGGTGCAATCGAGCCCGGTGTCGCCGTGGCGGGCGTCGATGCTCTGCTGAGCATTCACACCCAGCCACGCACCCTGGCGGAGGCGATGGACCCCGAGGTGGCGCGAGCGGCGCTGACGAGCGTCGCGGGGCAGGTCGCCGCGCTCACGCACGCGGTCCGAGCCCAGCGGCCGAGCGCGGCGGATCAGTCCTGAGACTGATTGCCACCCTGGCCACCCTGGCCACCGCTGCGACGACGGCGACGGTTGCGCTTGCGCGGCTGCCCGCCCTCGCCCTCGCCCTCGCGGCTGGGCTGAGCTGAGCCGTCGCGATCGCCACGGGGACGGTCTGAGCCGCCGCGTCCACCGCCATCGCGGCCGCCGCCCTCGCCACGACCGCCGCCCTCGCCACGACCGCCACGACCGCCGCCCTCGCCACGACCGCCACGTCCGCGGCCCTCGCCGCGTCCGCCGCCCTGGCCTCCTCGACCACGGCCCTCGCCGCGGCCGCCATCGCGGCCACCGCGATCGCCGCCCGGCTTCTTGCCGGTCTCGCCGAGGTCCTCGAGGGTCTCGCCCTCGAGCCCCTCGAGAGTGCGCTCGCTGCGGGGCAGGCGGCCCTTGGTGCCGGCGGGAATGCTCAGCTCCTCGTACAGGTGCGGGGAGTTCGAGTAGGTCTCCTCGGGCTCCGGGTAGCCGAGGTCGAGGGACTTGTCGATCATCGACCAGCGGGGGAGGTCATCCCAATCGACGAAGGTCACGGCGACTCCGGTCTTGCCGGCGCGGCCCGTGCGGCCGATGCGGTGCAGGTACGTCTTCTCGTCCTCGGGGCACTGGTAGTTGATGACGTGGGTGACGTCGTCGACGTCGATGCCGCGCGCGGCCACGTCGGTCGCGACCAGCACGTCGATCTTGGTGTGCCGGAAGGCGCGCAGCGCCTGTTCGCGCGCCCCCTGTCCCAGGTCCCCGTGCAGAGCCCCGGCGGCGAAGCCGCGGTCACGCAGGTCGTCCGACACCTTCGCCGCGGTGCGCTTGGTGCGCGCGAACACGATGGTGCGACCGCGTCCCTCGGCCTGGAGGATGCGGGCGAGCACCTCGACCTTGTCCATGGCGTGAGCACGGTAGACGAACTGCTTGGTCGCCTTGACGGTGGCGCCGTCGTCGTCCGGGTCGGCGGCGCGGATGTGGGTGGGCTGGATCATGTAGCGACGCGCGAGCTGCACGACCGGGCCGGGCATGGTCGCGGAGAACAGCATGGTGTGGCGCGAGGCAGGGGTCGCGGCCAGCAGGCGCTCGACGTCGGGCAGGAACCCGAGGTCCAGCATCTCGTCGGCCTCATCGAGCACGACGGTGCGCACGTAGCGCAGGTCGAGGTGCCCCTGGTTGAGCAGGTCGATCATGCGCCCGGGGGTGCCGACCACGACCTCGACGCCACGGTTCAGCGTGTCGATCTGTGGCTCGTATGCGCGACCGCCGTAGATCTGCGCGATCCGCGTGGAGCGCTTCTTGGATGCGTTCTGCAGGTCGCCGGCGACCTGTACCGCGAGCTCGCGGGTGGGGGCGACCACGAGCGCCTGGGGCTTGCCGGGCTCGTCGAGCTCGTCGTAGCCAGGCTCGCCGGGGGAGGCGGTGCGGTGCAGCAGCGGGACGCCGAAGCCGAGGGTCTTGCCCGTTCCGGTCTTGGCCTGGCCGATGATGTCGTGGCCGCCGAGCGCGACCGGGAGGGTCATCGCCTGGATCGGGAAGGGGCTCACGATGCCGCCCTCCGCGAGGGCCTCGGCGATCAGCGGGTTGATCTTGAAGTCTGCAAAGGTCTGGTCTGCGGTATGCACACTGGCGTGCGTTTCAGTCATGGTGGGGTGAATCCTCGGGTGGTTCGCGGGCGCGAGGAATCGCGTCCTATCGGCGGGCAGCCGATCGCGAATCATTGTCCTTGCGGCCAGCGCTATCTCCAGCGGCACCGCGTTTCTCATGACGACCGGTCAGCCCCGGGTCACGCTCATTCTAGCCCCACGTGCCGCGCGTGGCCAGGATCGCCATCTACGCTGGCGCGTATGCGCATAGTGGTGATGGGTGTGACGGGTTGCGGCAAGTCGACGGTCGGCATGCGTCTCGCCCACGAGCTCAAGGCGGAGTTCCGCGACGGCGACGACCTCCACTCGGAGGCGGCGGTCGCCAAGATGGCCGCCGGGATCGCCCTCACCGACGAGGATCGGTGGCCGTGGCTCGAGGCAGTGGCGACATGGCTCGAGGGCCAGGACCGGGGCGTGATCGCGTGTTCGGCGCTCAAGCGCGTCTACCGGGACTGCATTCGAGACGTCGCGGGGGAGGAGGTCGTGTTCGTTCACCTCGCGGCCCCGCAGAGCGTCCTCGAACCGCGGGTGCGCCGGCGCGCCGAGCACGACGGCCACTTCGCGCCGCCTGGACTGCTCGACTCCCAGTACGCGGCGCTCGAGCCGCTCGAGCCGGACGAGATCGGCGGCACGGTGGCCGTCCAGAACTACTCGCCCGAAGGCGCGACGCTGGTGGCCCGCTCGATCGTCGATTCCGCCGCCCAGTGACGCACCAGCCGCGTCAGGCCCCGAATCCGACGCGTCGCTTGGTCTCCTCGCCGGTCTCGACGTAGCCGACTGCACCGGAAGGCACGACGACGCGTCGTCCCTTCTCGTCGGTGAGGTCGAGAGTGGCCCCAGCCATCGCTCCCGCGACCGCCTCTGCCACCGCATCGGCCGTCATGTCGGTCTCGATCACGATCTCTCGTGACACGTTCTGAACGCCGATCCTGACTTCCACGCTGACCTCCCGAGGTCTGTTCACTGCTGGCTACTGATTATCGTAGGGGGGTGAGTGATGGCGGCAGACGCGTGTTCGCGGGCAGGGGAATCTCCCTGCCCGGCCTCGGATCCATCGCCCTCGTCATCGTCGTGGCCTTCGCGGCCGGCATTGGCGTCGGCTGGGGGACGGGGGTCGTCGCCGACCGCCTGGCCGCCCCGGAGCCCAGCCCCTCTCCGTCGCCGAGCGCCACGGCCACCCCGACGGCCGATGTGAGCCTGCCGCCGCTGGAGCCGATCGACCGCGAACGGGACGATGCCGACCGCCTCGCGGGGGTGGCATCGCTCGACGTGGTGCGCGCCGGCGAGCAGACCTTCGCGACGGTCACCGTCGACGGCGAGCCGTCCGGCGGCGGCGCCTCGGTGCGCTGGGTGCGCGTCGAGTACGAGGAGGGCCTGGGGATGAATGGCGGGGCGCTGGGCAATTTCGTCCTCGACACCCTGAACGATCCGCGCGGCTGGGGCGCTCGCGGTCGCTTCGAGTTCGTGCCCACGGGTGGGGCGCCGGACTTGCGCATCGTGCTCGCCAGCCCCGCCACCGCGGCCCTCACGTGCCCCGACCCGCACGCGACCGCGCCCGCGGGAGCCCTCATGGACCCCTCGGGGAGCCCCGATCCCGCGGTGGATCCGACCACCGCGGCGACGTCCGATCCTGACTCCTCCGCAGCGTCGACCTCGTGCGCCGATCAGGGGCTGGTGATGCTCGACCACTACGACTGGATCGCCGGGCTGGATGCGTACGGCGAGGATCGCACGGGAGCGCGGCAGTACCTGGTGAACCACTTCGTGGGCCATGCGCTGGGCGAGTCGGAGACCGAGTGCACCTCGGGTCGCGCGCTGGTCACGACGGACCAGTCGGAGCTGCCCGGGGAGTGCGAACCCAACCCGTGGACCTGGCCCGACGAGCCCGTTCCGACGCCCAGCCCGTCGCCCGACGCGACCTCGAGCGCGCGCGACGAAGGCGAGTAGCGCGCGTCGCAGGCCGCGGTGAGGCGCGTCGGTAGACTTCGCGGCATGCCTGTCGACCCCGCCACTGGACCGTCCACGCCGGCTCGCGCGCGCCGTGCGGGCATCGCCGCTCTCGACGTCCTGCGAGGCGGAGTCATCGGTGCCGTCGAAGTCGTGCCCGGGGTGTCGGGCGGCACCCTCGCGCTGGTGGTGGGGGTCTACGAGACCATCATCATGAGCGCGGGCGAGCTCGTGCGGGGCGTCGTGGCGGCCGCGGGCGCGCTGGTGCGCCGCACCGACCTCGCGCCGGCTCGCGAGCACTTCGCCCGGGTGAAGTGGGGCACGCTCATCCCGCTGGGACTCGGCATGCTCACCGCGATCGTGCTCGTGTCCGCGACCCTCGCGCCGCTCATCGAGTCCCACCCGATCCAGACGCGCGCGCTGTTCGCGGGGCTCATCGTCGCGTCGCTGATCGTGCCCGCGCGGATGGTAGGCCGGTGGGGCGCGCGGGAGGGCGCGGTGGCGCTCGTCGCGGCCGTCGCGGCGTTCTTCTTCACGGGCCTGACGGGCGTCGAGCGTGCGGATCCCTCGCTGTGGCTCGTGGCAGTCGCCGCATCGTTCGCGGTGTGTGCGCTCGTGCTGCCCGGAGTGTCGGGCTCGTTCCTGCTGCTCGTGCTGGGCATGTACGCGCCCACCCTCGGCGCGGTCAACGACCGGGACCTGGCGTACCTGGGCGCGTTCGCGGCCGGCGCCGTCGTGGGGCTGTCGCTGTTCGTGACGGGGCTGGAGTGGTTGCTGGAGCACCGTCGTGCGGTCACGCTCGCCGCGATGACAGGGCTGATGCTGGGCTCGCTGCGGGCGCTGTGGCCGTGGCAGTCGGAGGACGCCGTGCTGCAGGCGCCGTCGGGCGCGCTCGGGCCGGTCCTCGCGCTCTTCGCCGTCGGCGTCGCGGCGGTGGTCACGTTGCTGGTCGTCGAGCGACTCGCGGCTCAGCGCGCGGCTGCGGACGTCCAGCAGGTCGGCCCTCCCGAGCATCGGTGAGCGCGGTCGTCGGCGCAGTCGTGTCGGACCGGTGTGGTGAAGTGACGTCATGACGCGGATCCGACTTGTCCCGCCCGCGCCGGCCGGTCACGCGACGCCGCTGGACGACGGGCAGCGCGCGGCGGTCGATGCGCTCGTGTCACGCACGGGGCATGTGGTCGTGACGGGGGCTCCGGGCACGGGCAAGACCACCGTGGCGATGGCGGCGGCTGTGGCCGCGGTCGATGCCGGCATCCCTCCGGAGCGTGTGCTCGTGCTCGCCCCCACTCGTCGCGCCGCCGCGAGCCTCAGGGACCGCGTCAGCCTGGCGATGGGCAGGCCGAGCGGCGTGCCCATGGTTCGCACCTCGGCGTCCGCGGCGCACAGTGTGCTCGCGGCCCAGGCGGCCTCGCTCGACCGTCCCGCCCCGGCACTGATCACGGGTGCCGAGCAGGACTCGATTCTGCGCGAGCTGCTCGCGGGCCACGCCCGTGGCGAGGGCGCACGGGTCGACTGGACCGGCGTGGTCCCGCCTGAGGCGACTGTGCTGGCCGGGTTTCGCGGCGAGCTTCGCGACCTGCTGATGCGTGCGGCCGAATCGGGCCGCACCGCGGAGGAGCTGCGGGAGCTCGGCGAGCGCGTGGGGCGGCAGGAATGGGTCGCCGCCGCGGCGGTGATGGATGAGTACGAACTGGTCACGGCCCTGCGGTCGATGCCGTCCGACCAAGGTGAGCGGCACGATCCCGCGACGGTCGCGGCGCAGGCGGCATGGGTGCTCGACCACTGGAGCGACGTGGCTGGGGGCCCGACCCCGGCATGGGACATCGTGATCGTCGACGACCATCAGGAATCGACCGCAGCCACCACCGCGCTCCTGCGCGCGATGGCCGGCGGCGGCGCCCGACTCATGCTGCTCGGCAACGCGGACCAGGCCGTGCAGGGATACCGAGGGGCGCTTCCGCAGGGTCTTGCCAGCGCCGCGAGCGGCGCTCTCGGGCGAGCGAGCCACGTCGAGCTGGTGACCCGCCATCGCCAGAGCGCGGGGCTGGCCCGCGTCGCCGCCGCCGTCGCCGAGCGCATCGGCGTGAAGGGCGTGGGTTCCGCGCGCGCGGCCCACCGGGGGCTCGACGACCCGGCCTCACCGGTCACCGTGCTGACGGCAGCGCACTCCTTCGGCCAATCGCGTGCGATCGCGGCCGAACTGCGACGTGCCAGGCACGGGCTCGACGGCCCTTCGATCCCGTGGGGACGGATGGCCGTCATCGCCCGGTCGAGCGCCCAGTTGAGGGCGCTCCGATCCGACCTGCTCGGCGCCGACATCCCGTGCGAGGCGCTGGGCGACGGCACCGCGCTTCATCGGGAGCCCGCCGTCGCTCCGCTGCTGCAGATCGTGCGTATCGCACTCGGGGAGCAGTGGGACGAGGACCGGGCCATCGACGTGCTGGGCTCGCGCCTGATCGGGCTCGACGCCGTGGCGCTGCGGAGGCTGAGGCGGGCGCTCGTGCGTGAGGAGCGGTCTGGCGGCGGCCAGCGGTCGAGTGCCGAGCTGGTCGTGGAGGCCATGGCGGATCCCGCGCGATGGGCGTCTCTCGATGTGCCTGAGGCGCGCGCAGCGGCCCGCGCCTCGCGGGCCGCGGAGGCGGCACGAGCGCGCATCCATGAGCCCGCCGCCACGCCCGGGGCGGTGCTGTGGTCGGCCTGGGACGCCATCGGGGTCGGCGATCGGTGGCGGGAGGCCGCGCTCGCGGGATCCGCACGCGACGATGCCGATCTCGATGCGGTGATGGCGCTGATGCGGGCGGCGCAGACGTTCTCGGAGCGGCTTCCGGAAGCGGATGCCGCCGCGTTCCTCGAACACCTCGAGGGTCAGGAGTTCGCCGCCGACTCCTTGGGCGCGCGCGGGCAATCCGCCGACGTCGTGACCTTCTGCACCCCGGCATCAGCCGCTGGCCGCGAGTGGGATGTGGTCGCGATCGCCGGCGTCGAGGAGGGGTCGTGGCCCGACCTGCGGCTGCGCGACTCGGTGCTGGGTGCGCAGGCCTTCGCGGAGCTGGTCGCCGAGGGGTCGGTCACGGATGAGCTGATCGCGGGCGCCCGCGGTCCGCGCGATCTGCACGGCGCACGGCGAGCAGTGCTCGACGACGAGTCCAGGGCACTGCTCGTGGCCGTGTCGCGCGCGCGCACGCGGCTCGTGGTCACAGCGGTGGACGATGGCGAGTCTCGTCCTTCCCGCTATCTCGCGCTCATCGAGGACGCCGCCGGCGTGGTGAGGTCCGATGCCGCGGCGCCGCGCGGGGTCGCGGACCTGCGCGCGGCGGTGGCGCGATTGAGGGCGGACGGCCTCGGCGCCGCGAGCCGCCTCGAGGAGGACCCGTCCGACGCGCCCGCCGCCGCCGTGCTCGACGGCGCCGCCGGTCAGCTCGCCCGTCTGGCGGACGCCGGCGTGCCCGGAGCGGACCCCGACGACTGGCACGGCGTCCCCGAGGTCACGACCACGGAGGGGTTCTGGAGCGACGAGGCCGAGGTCCGCGTGTCGCCCTCGCGGCTCGACGCCGTCCGCGCCTGCGCGCTCAAGTGGGCGCTGGAGACCGCGGGCGGCACCGCGGAGAGCACCGACGCGCAGCACGTGGGATCCCTCGTTCACGAGATCGCCGCCGCGCTTCCCGACGGCGACGAGGAGGCGATGGTGGCAGAGCTCGAGCGCCGCTGGGGGGAGATCGGCGGCAGGGACACCTGGCTCGAACGACTCCAGTTTGACAGCGCGCGCGACATGGTGGGCCGCCTCGCCCGGTACCTCGCCGGCGTCACGGCGGACCGCGTGGTCGTCGAGCAGGGCTTCGGGGTGGTCTTCGACAAGGCGCGCGTCTCGGGAATCGCCGACCGGGTGGAGATCTCCGGCGACGTGGCGCGGATCGTCGACCTCAAGACCGGCGCCGCGATCACGCGCGCCGAGGGCGCCGACAACGGCCAGCTGATGCTGTACCAGCTGGTTGCGAACCACGGCGCGTTCGAGGGCGTGGATCGTGCCAGCGATGCGGCCCTGGTGTTCGTGGGGAAGGGCGCGGCGCGCAAGGGCACCGTCGTCCCGCAGCCAGCCATCGATGAGGCCGATGCGCGGGCGGAGCTGGACTCGGCCGTCGCCACCATGCGGGCGCGCGCATTCATGGCCACGCCCAACGCGACGTGCCCCCACTGCCCCATCCGCAGGTCGTGCCCCGCGCACGCGGTCGGCGGGCAGGTGAGTGACGCGTGAGCGTCGATGGAGTCGTCGAAGGGCGCGCGCGCACCGTGGAGGCCCTGGCCGAGCTGATCGCGCCCGGCCGCCCGCCCACCGCCGAGCAGGCCCGCATCATCGGCGCCGGTACCGAGCCCATGCTCGTCGTCGCGGGCGCCGGCTCGGGCAAGACCGAGACGCTGTCCATGCGGATCGTGCACCTGCTGGACCACGCCCGGGAACTGTTCGGCGAGGACATCGCTCCCGACGAGATTCTGTGTCTGACGTTCACGCGCAAGGCGGCGGCCGAGATCGCCGAGCGCGCCGACGAACGCATCTCGCGGGTGTGGGACCCGGTCGAGACCGGGCCCGACGGTCGGCAGCGCCGTCGCCGGGATCCGGAGCGTCCCGCTCCGACCGTCGCCACCTACAACGCCTACGCGGCCGCACTCGCCGCCGAGCACGGCCTGCGGGTCGGCGTGGACCCGGATTCGACCGTCGTGACGGACGCGGCGCTCTGGCAGCTCGCCGCCCGTTCCCTCGAGGAGTGGACGGCGGCGCTCGAGACCGACTCCGCCCCCGGCACCGTGCGCGGCTCGTTGCCCCGACTGGCCGCGCAGATGCGCGAGCACGGCGTGACTCCCGCGTCGTTGCGGGACTGGCTGCAGGACACGTTGGCCTTCCTCGACGGCCTCCCCAAGAAGGTGGGCGACGGCGTCCCCGGGACGATGACCGCCGCGCTGGCGGGCCGCATCGGCAAGCTGCGCACGCTGCTGGCGATGACCGATCTCGTCGAGGACTTCCAGGCACGCAAGCACCAGGGCGCGCTGCTGGACTTCTCGGATCAGGTGGCCGTCGCGGTCGAGCTCGCCGGGCTGCCGGCGGTGCAGCAGATCGAGCGGTCCCGCTACCGCGCCGTGCTGCTCGACGAGTTCCAGGACACCTCTCCGGCCCAGCTGCGGCTGTTCGGCGACATGTTCGGGGCCGACCACCCTGTCATGGCGGTCGGCGACCCGAACCAGGCGATCTACGGCTTCAGGGGGGCGTCGGCGGCCGCTCTCGAGGACTTCGTGACGCGGTTCGGGGGGCCGGACCGCGTGCGCCAGGAGAGCCTGTCCGTGTCGTGGCGCAACGAGGGCGCGATCCTCGATGCCGCGAACGCCGCGGCGGATCCGTTGCGCGAGTCGTCGAGCGTTGCGGTCGAGAGGCTCGCGTCCCGCGCGGCGCTGCTCGGGGTGCCCGAGCCCGAGCGGGACGCCCCAGGAGTGGCTGCCCACATGGCGGCGACGGCCGAGGACGAGATTGAGTATGTAGTCGACTACCTCAGCGCCAGGCGCGACGAGCTCGGCCACGGCCGCCCGTGGCGTGGCGACGACGGCGCCTTCGTCACCGACGGCGCGGGCCGAGCGTTGCCTCGGACGGTCGAGGCGGCCGTGCTGTGCCGCCGCCGTGCGACCATCCCGCTCGTGGTCGACGAGCTCGAGCGCAGGGGCATCGATTACGAGGTGGTGGGACTGGGCGGGCTGCTCGACACCCCCGAGGTCGCGGACCTGCTTGCGCTGCTCGAGGTCGCGCACGACCCTTCGCGCGGCGACGCGCTCATGCGCCTGCTGACGTCGGAGCGCGTCAACCTGGGACCGAGGGATCTCATGGCGTTGAAGGATCGCGCCGAGACGCTCGCGGGCAGTCGCGCCGATCGCGAGGCGGCCGCGAGCATCGTCGACGCCCTCGAAGACCTGCCGCCCGCCGGGTGGCAGTCGCGAGACGGCCGCGCGTTCACCCCCGAGGCCCGGTTGCGCCTCGAACGCCTGCGGCGCACCGTGCGCCACCTGCGTGAGCACACCTATTTGCCGCTGACGGAGCTCGTGGCATTCGCGGAGCGGGTGTGGTGCCTCGACATCGAGGCGGAGGTGGCGAGGCCCGACGGGCGGCTGCGCCGCAACGTCGACGCCTTTCTCGATGCCGCCCGCACGTTCTCGCAGGGGGCCGAGCACGCGACGCTCGGCGCCTTTCTGAGCTGGGTCGACGCCGCGCGCAGCGAGGAGCGCGGCCTCGACGCCCCGGTCAAGGACCCGGAACCGGGGGCGGTCCAGGTGCTGACCGTCCACTCCGCGAAGGGCCTCGAATGGGACGTCGTCGCGGTGCCGGGCGCGACGGACGGGCGCTTCCCGATGTTCATGAACTTCCACGGCAGGCACGAGGACGGCGCGTGGCTGAGCAGCGACCCTGAGGTGCCGTGGCCGCTGCGCATGGACGCCGACCGGCTGCCGTCGTGGCACCTGCGAGGGGCCGTCGATCATGCGAGCCTGAGCGACACCATTTCGGACTTTCGTGCCGCCGCCGGGGCGCACCGCGTGGACGAGGAGCGGAGGCTGTTCTACGTGGCGCTCACGCGCGCCCGCAGCCATGTGCTGGTGTCAGGCTCGTGGTACGCCGGAGGGAAGACGGTGCGCCAGCCCTCGCCGTTCGTCACCGAGCTGGTCGACGCCGGAGTGCTGAGCACAGCGGATTGGGCGCCGGAGCCCGACGGCGACGCCGAGCCCCCCGAGCCTGCCGTGCACACGGCGGCATGGCCCCGGCCCGACTCGCCCGCACGCCGGCGGCGCCGCGCGCTGGGAGGCGCCGTGCGCCGCGGCGGGACCCCGGGCGCGGACCCGTCGACCCTGCCGCTGTCCACCGAGATCGACGCGATGCTCGACGAGCGCGAGCGACGCTCCCGCGACGCTCCAGAGGTGTCGCTGCCCGCTCACCTGTCCGCCTCGGCGCTCGTGTCCATGCGCCGCGATCGCGACGCCTTCGCCGTGCAGCTGCGCCGGCCCGTGCCTCAGGAGCCGTCGCTCGCGGCGCAACGGGGATCCGCGCTCCACGCCTGGATCGAGACCCAGTACGGGCACGTGCCGCTGCTGGGCCCCGAGGACCTCGACCCCGACGGAGACATGTCGCCCGATCTTGAGCGCCTGAAGGAGACGTTCGCCGCCTCGGTCTGGTCCGACCGCCAGCCGAGCGACATCGAGGTCGACGTGGAGGTGCCGATCGCGGGGGTGACGATCCGCTCCCGCATCGACGCGGTGTTCCCCGCGGGCGGCGGCCTGGACCGCATCACCGTCGTCGACTGGAAGTCCGGCCGCCCACCACGAGACCCCGTGGAGCGTGCGGCGCGAGAGGTGCAGCTGGCGGTCTATCGACTGGCCTGGTCCGAGTGGAAGGGCATCCCGCTCGCAGACGTCGACGCGGCCTTCTACTACGTGGCCGAGGACGTGACGGTGTCTCCCGACGCTCTCCTCACACGAGACGAGATCGTCGCGCTCATCTCCGGCGACGGCTGATCATCCCGCCCGGCCGCGAGCCGGGCGCCGCCGCTACTCGTCTGTGTCGTCTATTCGTCCGTGTCGTCTACTCGTCCGTGTCGTCGTCCGCCGACTCGTCGTCGAACAGCAGGGCCTCGAGGTCCGCGAGCATGCCCGCCCCGTCCCCGATCACGTCCTCGTTGTCCGTCCGGACGCCGAACATCATCCACTGCAGCAGCGCGAGCTCCGAGGACAGTCGGGCCCTGTCGAGCAGGTGCGGGTCGCGCGATTCGCGGCGGGCCATGCGGTAGGCCTCGATCACGGACTCCAGCGCGTCGTCGGGAGCGGCGGCGACGAGCCACGCGAGGTCGTCGGCCGGATCCGCGACGCGCGCATCCATCCAGTCCACGACCCCCGAGACCCGGTCGCCCGACACCATGATCTGATGCTCGCCGAGGTCCCCGTGGACCACGGTGGGCTCGAACCGCCACCACGCCACGTTCTCGAGCTGGTGCTCCCAGCGGTCGGCGAGGCGCGGCGGCACTCGGCCCGTCTGAATGCCCGCATCGAGTTCCGCCATGCGCCTCGACCGGTACTCCTCGGCGGTGTAGGCGGGAAGGCCTTCGTCCTCGACCAGCGACGGCGACAGCTCGTGGATCTGGGCGAGCGCACGACCCAGCCCGGCCGCCAGACCGGGTCCCGGCTCGAGCCGCGACAGCACCAGCGCGCTCCCGCTCACCTCGGAGTACACGACGGCACGCCCGCCCTCGGCCTCGGCCATGGTGGCCGTGCCGCGCGGCCGGGGCACGTCGAAGGACAGCAGCCCGGTGTCGTGGGCGCGAGCGAGGGCGTCGAGCAGGCCGCGCTCCGCCTCCAGCGCAGCGCCTGCCGCCGGGCGCTTGGGTGCCCGCACGATCCATCGGGTGCCGGTGGCGTCCTTGACCACGACCACGTCGAAGTCCGCGTCGGTGTGGGGGCTGCGCAGCACGTCATACACATCGAGGCCGGGTACAGCGACAGACGCGAGAGCGGCGAGGGCGAGCGGGGAACGTGGCACGAACTCACGATAGGACCTCACCCGACCGGATGCCACAGTCCACGCCGCCCGGGCATGCGGGCCGCCCCGGTCGCCCGCCGCGCAGAGTGGCTGAGGCGCACCCGCATCGGCCGCGTGGCGCGAGACCGGAGCGCGCGGTGGCGTAGCGTGAAAGGGTGAATCATCGCCTGCTCTTGGACGGCCCCCTGATCATCGACCGCGCCAGCGAGCGCCGCGAACAGGTCGACATGGCGACGGCCGATGCGGTGGTCGTGAAGGACGGCGCGGTGCTGGCGGTCGACGGCGACCTGGTCGAGCTTGCGGCCGGGCAGCGGCCCGCCCACGGCCTCCAGATCTACTTGGGGCGCGAGAGGGAGCGGGACCTCGTGGCGATCGTGCCGGACTCGCTCGACGAGGTAGCGGTGCCGGGAGCGCGCATGACCCCTTTGCGTGAGCTGCTGGGTCTGTTCGCCGCGCGGGGCCTCGACGGGGCCCGCGACCGCGAGCTCGCGACGACGGCGGTGGCGATCTCGCTGTGGCACGCGTCCCACCCGCGCTGCGCACGGTGCGGCAACCCGACCGAGCCGCGCATGGGCGGCTGGGTGCGCCGCTGCGAGGCGGACGGGCAGGATCACTACCCGCGCACGGACCCCGCAGTGATCGTGGCCATCACCGATGGGGACGACCGCCTGCTGATGGCGCACGCGAGCCACTGGTCCGAGAATCGCTATTCGCATCTCGCCGGCTATGTCGAGCCGGGCGAGAGCCTCGAGCAAGCCGCCCACCGGGAGGTCGCGGAGGAATCCGGACTGCGGCTGCGCGACCTGACGTACGCGGGCTCGCAGCCGTGGCCGTTCCCCGCGTCGGTCATGGTCGGCTTTCGCGCACGCGTGGACGACCCCGCGTTCGTGCTCGACGACGACGAGATCTCCGCAGCGATGTGGGTGACCCGCGCCGAGCTCGACGCGCGGGTCGCCGATGGCACGCTCGTGCTCGCTCCGGCCGGGTCCATCGCGCGGCGCCTGCTCGAGGAGTGGTACGGCGCAACGCTGCCGTAGCCGCCGGCGTCACGGCCTGCGACGCCGGGCGAGGCGCGCCATCGCGGTGGTCCGGTGTCACCGCCGCCTGACACAATGCCGGAGATGTCAGCAGACCAGATCCTCGACGCGCTCGATCCCGAGCAGCGCGACGTCGCCACCGCCCTGCACGGGCCGGTGTGCGTGCTCGCGGGCGCCGGCACGGGCAAAACCCGGGCCATCACGCACCGCATCGCATACGGCGTGCGCGTCAACGCCTACACGCCGCAGTCCGTGCTGGCCGTGACCTTCACCGCCCGCGCCGCGGGCGAGATGCGCGAGCGGCTGCGTGCGCTCGGCGCTCAAGGCGTCCAGGCGCGCACCTTCCACGCCGCCGCGCTGCGGCAGCTGAGCTACTTCTGGCCGCAGGTGGTGGGCGGGCAGATCCCCCGGCTCGTCGAGCAGAAGGCCTCGCTCGTCGGCCGCGCCGCCCGCCAGGTGGGCCTCAGCCCGGACCGCCTCACGGTCCGCGACCTCGCCAGCGAGATCGAGTGGGCGAAGGTGTCCCTCGTCGGGGCAGAGGACTACGCGCAGGTCACCGCCGACTCCGGGCGTCCCGCCCCGGCGGGCGTCGAGAGGCGCCAGGTGGTCGACGTGATGCGCGCGTACGAGGACGCCAAGACCGAGGCGGTGGTGCTCGACTTCGAGGACATCCTGCTGCTGCTCGCGGACATGATCGGTCGTCACGGCGAGGTGGGCGAGCAGATCCGCCGCCAGTACCGCCACTTCGTGGTCGACGAGTACCAGGACGTGTCGCCATTGCAGCAGTTCCTTCTGGACCAGTGGCTGGGCGGCCGCGAGGAGCTGTGCGTGGTCGGCGATCCGGCGCAGACCATCTACTCGTTCGCGGGGGCTTCGCCCCGCCACCTGCTCGACTTCGAGCGCACCCACCCGGACGCCACCGTGGTCCGGCTGGTGCGCGACTATCGGTCGACCCCGCAGGTCGTGAACCTCGCCAACGGCCTGATGTCGGCCCGGGGCGTCGCGCGCACCGGCGTCGAGCTCGTCGCCCAGCGCCCCTCGGGGCCGGACCCGGTGTTCACGGCCTACGACGACGATGCGTCGGAGGCCGCGGCGGTCGCAGAACGGATCGAGCGGCTCATCTCGTCGGGGCTGGCCGCCTCCGAGATCGCCGTGCTCTACCGCACCAACAGCCAGTCCGAGGAACTGGAGGACGCCCTTGCCAACCGCGGCATCGGCTACCTGATTCGCGGTGGACGGCGGTTCTTCGACCGTGACGAGGTAAGGCGGGCGATGGTGCTGCTGCGCGGGGCCGCGGTGGGCGCGACGGACTCGCCGATAGGCGAGCAGGTGCGCGACGCGATCGCCGACGCGGGGTGGACGGAGCAGGCCCCGGCCGCACGAGGAGCGGTGAGGGACCGCTGGGAGTCGCTTCAGGCGCTCGTGCAGCTCGCGGACGACTTCGACGCCGACGGCGGCGGCAACGCCACCATGAGGGAGTTCGTCGAGCACCTCGCCGAGCGCGCGCAGGCGCAGCACGCCCCGGCGGTCGAGGGAGTCACCCTGACCACGATGCACGCGGCGAAGGGCCTCGAATGGGACGCCGTCTTCATCATCGGCTGCTCCGAGGGGCTGATGCCGATCTCGCTCGCCGAGGCACCCCAGGCGATCGAGGAGGAGCGCCGGCTGCTGTATGTCGCCGTGACGCGAGCGCGCGAGCACCTGCTGCTCAGCTTCGCGCGGTCGCGCAAGGCCGGCGGCCGCGCGACCCGCAAGCGCACCCGGTTCCTCGAGCGCTGGTGGCCCGAGGCCGGCCGCCCCCCGCAGCGCCGCGCCAAGGCGGCGGGCAAGATCGCGGACCTGGACGCAGACCAGGCTCACCTGTTCGAGGCGCTGCGCACGTGGCGGCTCGACCTCGCGCAGGAGTCCTCGAAGCCCGCGTACACCGTCCTCACGGACGCATCGCTGGTCGAGATCGCGCAAGCACGCCCGGCGACCATCGGCGCGCTGGCGACGGTCAGGGGCGTGGGCGCCTCGAAGCTCGACCAGTTCGGCGCGCAGATCCTCAGGGTGGTCGCGGACAACTGAGCGCCCTCACGCGCCGTGCAGCGCGGCGGCGTCCGCCTCGATGCGGGCGTCGGTGCATCGGCAGTCCGGGTGCGGCGGCTCGGCCGCGAGGGCGCTCACTCCATGCCCGCCGACGCTCCACGTGGTGGCGGGCCGGCCGTCCATGAAGGCGATCGCCTCATGCGCCACCAGTGCACCGGCGATCGTGGCGGCGACGGGGTCCACGCGGGGCCGCCGCGAGTCGCCCTGGAGTGCGAGCAGCGGCCACTCCGGGCGCGAATCGGTCCGGCTCAGTCCGATGCACGTCGCGCAGCGGGTGACTCCCGGCACCACCAACGGCCCCACCCGCACCGTCGCCTCGCCGCACTCGACGAGCAGGTGAGGCTGGTCGGCGACCAGCAGCGTCCGCGCTCGCGTGACTGCGGGGCCCGAGGAGATGAGCACGTCGAGCGCGGCGTCCGCATTCGCACCGCGCAGCTGTGCGGCGGGCACGGCGTGGCGCACGTGAGAGAGGGCGACGGCGCCGCAGTCGGGATCGGGAAGGTGTGGGGCCGTTCCGACCCGGGCGCGCGCGCCGTCCACCACCGTGAGCGCGACCCCCGCGCGAGCGAGGGCGATCGCGGCCTCGGTGCCGAGGGCGCCGGCGCCGTGGATCCGGACGCATCGGTCGCCTGCGGTGGGCGCCCTGCCGGTCGTCAACAGGCCGCGCTCTGCCAGCCGGCCCAGCAGGTCGGCGTGCCTGCGCCGCTCGGCTGCGCCGATGCGCCGGCCGCCCTCCAGAGAGCGCAGGAACCGGGCCTCGGCTGGCGTCACGTCCGCGAGCACGAGTGGCACGTCCCATCCCACCTGCACGCCGGAGCCCGGCAGCGCCAGCACGGGGGCGGCCGGGTTCAGGTGCGTGTCGGCGTCGATGGACATGGGGCCAGCGTGCCAGGCACGCGGCGGCGGCGGCCGTTGTCCACAGGCGGAATGCGCCAGGCTGTGCGGCCGCGCGGCCCGCGGCCCTCCACAACGCAGAACGCGGGCCGCCCCTCAGGGGCGGCCCGCGTTCGACAATGCGGTGAGGCGGTCGTTACGCCTTGCCGAGGATGCGGTTCAGCTTGGTGCTGCACACGGGGCACGTGGCCTTCGCCATGCGGCGACCGTTCTCCGAGACAACGACGTTGCCCTCGGTCTCGCGCTTCTCCTTGCACTTCACGCAGTAGAACTCGCCCTTGTATGTTTCATCAGCCATGAGGCATCTCCTTCACTTGGATCGCCGTGCGCCATGCGCGCGCGGCTCCGGTGGCCCCTGCGGGCCGATCCCCTCAAGCGTAGACGGACGGAACCGCAAAGCGGGACAAGCACGCGCGTGCCGTGTCGCGCCGGTCGACGCGTCAGCCGCGCGGGGTCCCGCCATCCGGGCCGTCATCAGGCGCGTCGGACTGGGCCGTGCCGGTGTCAGGGCGATCGCTCTCCTGCCCTTCCTCGTCGTCTCCGAGGCCGCCGGCAAGCAGCGCCTCGAGCGCCCGGTCGACGTCGTCCTCCTCGGCGCCGCTCAGCCAGCGTGCGACCCACGCCTGCGGGTCGTCCAGCGCCTCCGCCCCCGGCAGCACGTCGGGATGCGACCACACCGTGTCGCGCGCCTCGGGCCCCGCGTCGAGGCTGAGCCGCGACCACAGCGCAGCCGCGTCGCGCATGCGGCGCGGCCGCAGCTCGAGGCCCAACAGTGTCGCGAAGGCATCCTCGGCGGGGCCGCCGGTGGCGCGTCGGCGCTGCATCATCTCTCGGAGCGCTCCGATCGACGGCAGGTGAGGTGCGGCTGCGCGCACCGTGATCTCCTGGACCCAGCCCTCGACCAGGGCGAGGAGCGTCTCGATCGACTCGAGCGTCTCGCGCTGCTCGTCACTGTGATGCGAGGCGAAGATTCCCTGCGTGAGCGCCTCTTGGAGCTTGGTCGGCTCCTCGAATCCCACGTCCCGCACGGCATCGTCGAGGGCCTCGACATCGATGCTGATCCCCGCCGCGTACTTCTCGATCAGGTTGTGGAGATGCCCGGGCAGCCACTGCACCGCCGAGAACAGCCGCACGTGCGCGGCCTCCCGCAGCGCGATGTACGCACGCACCTCGTCCTCGGGGATGCCGAGCCCGTCGGCGAACGCATCGATGGCGCCTGGCACGAGCACCACGCGCGGTTCGGCCAGCAGCGGGAATCCCAGGTCAGTGGCCCCGAAGGCGTCTCGCGCCATCTCGCCCGCCGCCTGACCCACGTGCATGCCGCATACCGTCGGGCTCACGGATCCGACGAGCGCCGATGACTCGGCGCCCAGCCCCGGAGCGTCACCCTCGGCCCGCAGGATTCCGCTGAGCGCCTGGGACACGCTGGTGGCGACTGGTCCTGCCAGCACTCGCCACGTGGGCATCGTCGCCTCGATCCACTCGGCGCGACTCCACACGCGGGGCTCGCGGCCCGATGGGTTGAAGTCCGTCGCCGCGTCGAGCCACAGCTCCGCGCGCGACACGGCGGCGCGATGCTCGGCGGCGACGTGTGCGGTGACGGTCGGGTCGCCGCCTTGTGCGGCGACGCCGCGCGCCACGTCGTGGGCGAGCTGCCAGTTCACGTCCTCGCCCTGAGACTGCGCCACCAGAGCGCGGATCTGGCCGAGAACGTGGTCCATCATGGCGGGGTTGGACAGCATGCCGCTGGCCTGCGCCAGAGCGGCGGGATCCATGCCCATCCGCTCGAGCTCCTCGAGCGCGGACTCGGCGTCGTCACCGAACAGTTCGCGCAGCAGGCGCATCCACGGGGTCTGGTCGTCGGTCACGTAAGGCTCCTGGAGGTGGTGACGGGCGCCCGGCGCGCACGTTCTTCCAAAGTAACGAACGCATCGGCGGTTTGGGCACGCCGTTCGCTATGAGCAATGATGGGCGCGTGAGCGCCGTTCCCCCTCCGACGCCCGTCGACGCCCGTGGCGTCGACGGCCCCGCCCCAGCCGAGCATCGCGACCCAGGCGACCGCCGCTCCCTGGTGCTCGCCCTCACCGGATTGGGCGCATCGGTCCTGATCGCCGTGCTCTCCGTCCTCCCGGCGCCTTTCGCCATCGGCGGCCCCGGTCCTACGTTCGACACGCTCTCCGAGGTCGACGGCGTGCCGTTGGTCGCGATTCAGGGGACGGACACCTTCCCCGCATCCGGCGAGCTCCGGCTCACCACCGTGTCCGTGGCCAGGGGCAGCTCATCCGCCTTCACGCTGGGCCGTGTGCTGCGTGGGTGGGCAGAGGACGCGACGTATGTCGTGCCCGAGGAGGAGGTGTTCGGCACCCCCGATCAGGAGGAGGTCTTCGAGGAGAGGTCCGCGCAGGCGTGGATCACCTCGCAGGAATCCGCCTCCGTCGCGGCGCTCGAGGCCCTCGACCGGCCGGTGCCGGCCGAACTGGAGATCGCCGAGGTCATCGAGACTTCGAACGCGAACGGGGTGCTCGAGCTGGGCGACGTCATCGTGTCGCTGAACGGGGTGAACGTGCCGACCTTCTCTGCGCTGTCGGACGAGCTCGCGAAGACCGCCCCCGGCGACGAGGTGACCGTGGGGTACGAGCGCGGCGGCGAGAGGTCCGAGGCCTCATTCGCGACTCTCGACGACGGCAGCGGCGGCGCGTTGATGGGACTCGGCATCGACCCCCAGTTCGATCTCCCCATCGACGTCACCGTCCAGATCGACTCCGTGGGAGGGCCCAGCGCGGGCCTGATGTTCTCGCTCGCCATCATGGACATGCTGACCGAGGCCGACGAGCTGGACGGCTCGCGCGTCGCTGGGACGGGAACCATCAACGCGTCCGGTGACGTGGGCCCCATCGGCGGGATCACGATGAAGATGCACGGCGCCGTTCAGTCGGGGGCGGAGCACTTCCTCGCGCCGGTCGAGAATTGCGGCGAGGTCGTCGGGAACGTCCCCGACGGTCTCGACGTCTATTCAGTGGATACCCTCGACGATGCCTATAGCGCCGTGGTCGGCATTGGAAGCGGCGACACCGAAGGGCTGCAGTCTTGCGGCTGACACTGAACTACCCTTGAGTTGACTCAACTGCGAAGAAGGAATCACCTGTGACGTTCGACGACGACCGCCGTCCTACCCCGCCTCGCTCCGTGCAGGCCCCACGCCGACGCTCCCCGCTGTTCATCACCGGGGTGGTCATCGGCGCGCTGGTGGTGGTCACGGTGATCACTGCGCAGATCTGGACCGAGATCGCATGGTTCCGCCAGTTGGGCTTCACCGAGGTGCTGGCCACGCAGTGGATCACGCGAGCGGTGCTGTTCTTCGGGTTCGGGCTGATCGCGGCCCTGGCGGTCTGGCTCACCCTGTGGGTCGCGCGCCGCGTGCGACCCGCCGTGACTGGCAAGCGCACCACGCTCGACCAGTACCGCGAGCAGATCCAGCCGCTCGAGAAGATCGTCATGGTGGCGCTGCCCGCCTTCGTCGGACTGATCGCGGGCCTCGCGATGTCCGCTCGTTGGGTGGACTTCCTCGCGTGGCTGAACCACGAGCAGTTCGGGGTCGCGGACCCCGAGTTCGGCCTGGACGCGTCGTTCTACGTGTTCACGCTGCCGGTGCTGCAGACGCTGGTGGGCTTCGTGCTCACGATCGCGATCCTGAGCACGATCCTCGCCGCGTTCGTCCACCTGCTGTACGGGGGCATCGGTGGCGGTCGTGGGTTCGTCGCGGCGGGCGGCGCCAGGATCCAGCTCGCGATCTCGGGACTCATCGTCATGCTCGGCATCGCCGCCAACTACTGGCTGGACCGTTTCGCGCTGCTGAACTCGGAGGCTGATCGCTTCTACGGCGCGTCCTACACGGACATCAACGCGATCCTTCCCGGCCGCACGGTGCTGGTCGGCATCGCGGTGCTGGTCGGCCTGCTGTTCCTGGCCGTCATCTGGCGCGGTGATTGGCGCATCCCCGCCGTCGGCGTGTCCCTGATGGTGCTGTCCGCCCTCGTCATCGGCGGCATCTACCCGGCCGTCGTGGAGCGCTTCCAGGTCGAGCCCAACGCGCAGACGCTGCAGGAGCCCTACATTCAGCGCAACATCGACGCGACCACGTACGCGTACGGGCTCGACGACATCGAGACCATGCAGTATCAGGCCGCCACGGAGGCGGGAGCGGAGGACCTCAGGGCCGACGCGGAGACCACGACCCAGATCCGTCTGCTCGACCCCAACGTGGTCTCGCCCGCGTTCCAGCAGCTGCAGCAGAACCGCCAGTACTACAACTTCGGCGACCAGCTCGCGGTCGACCGCTACACGATCGACGGCGAGTCCCGCGACACCGTGATCGCGGTGCGCGAGCTCGACCTCGACGGCCTGTCCAATGAGAACCGCAGCTGGGTCAACGACCACACGGTGTTCACGCACGGCTTCGGCGTCGTGGCCGCGTACGGCAACCGCACCACCGTGGACGGTCAGCCCGCGTTCTACGAGGGCAACATCCCCTCCAACGGTGGCCTCGGCGACTACGAGCCGCGCATCTACTTCGGGCAGACGCTTCCCGACTACTCGATCGTGGGCGCTCCCGACGGCACGACGCCGTGGGAGCTCGACTACCCGGACGACGCCTCGCCCACCGGCCAGGTGAACACGACGTATGAGGGCGAGGGCGGCCCGAGCGTGGGCGGCTTCCTCGAGAAGATCCTGTACGCGATCAAGTTCGGCGAGGAGCAGATCCTGTTCTCCGACCGCGTCACCAGCGAGTCGCAGATCCTGTACGACCGCGACCCGCTTCAGCGCGTCGCGAAGGTCGCGCCGTACCTTGAGCTCGACCAGACCACCTACCCCGCAGTGGTCGATGAGCGGGTCGTGTGGGTCGTCGACGGCTACACCACGACGGGTTCGTTCCCGTACTCCGCGCCGGTCGAGGCGACCGGCATCTTCGCCGGCTCGGCGAACGCGGCGTTCCCGACCTCTCTCAACTACCTGCGCAACTCGGTCAAGGCGACCGTCGACGCGTACGACGGGTCGGTGACGCTCTACGCGTGGGACGAGGACGACGCCATCCTCAACACTTGGCAGAACATCTTCCCCACCGCGTTCGAGCCCATGTCCGAGATCAGCGGCGACCTGATGAGCCACCTGCGCTACCCCGAGGACCTGTTCTCGATCCAGCGCCACCAGCTCCAGCGCTACCACGTGACCGACGCCTCGGCGTTCTACTCGGGCCAGGACATCTGGTCCACGCCGCCGGACCCGACGCAGGCGGGCGCGGGCATGCAGCCCCCGTACTACCTGTCGCTGCAGATGCCGGGCCAGGACGAGCCCTCGTTCTCGCTCACCAGCAACTTCATTCCCGGCGGTAACACCGACCGCAACATCCTCACGGGGTATCTGGCGGCGGATTCCGAGACCGGTTCCACTCCGGGCGAGGTCGCCGAGGGCTATGGCCAGCTGCGGCTGCTCGAGCTGCCGCGTGACACCACGATCCCCGGACCGGGTCAGGTGCAGAACAACTTCAACTCGAACTCCGACGCGCAGGAGACGCTGAACCTGCTCCGCCAGGGTGAGACCGACGTGGTCAACGGCAACCTCTTGACGCTGCCGGTGGGCGGCGGCCTGCTGTACGTCCAGCCGGTGTACGTCCAGTCCAGCGAGGGCACGCGAGTGCCGCTGCTGCGCCGCGTATTCGTCGCGTTCGGCGACGAGGTGGGCTTCGCGCCGACCTTGCAGGAGGCCCTCGACCAGGTGTTCGGCGAGGGGGCCGCGGACGGCGCGGTCGAGGACCCACGTCCCCCGACAGAGGACGGCGAGGCGGTGGCGCCCGGCGAGGCCGGGGACGCTCCCGTCGAGGGCGACGACCCTGCACAGGGAGACGAGCCGTCCGAGGGCGAGGACACGCCCGTCGACCCCGGCACCCAGACGGACCTCGATGCAGCCCAGGCCGACCTGCGCGACGCCCTCGAGCGTGCGCAGCAGGCGATCGACGATGGCCAGGCCGCGCTGCAGGACGGGGACTTCACCGCCTACGGAGCCTCGCAGGACGCGCTCGCCGCGGCGCTGCAGGATGCTCTCGACGCGGACCAGCGGATCGCCTCGATCCAGGGCGGCGGTCAGCCCGACTCGGCCGCGAGCCCCGAGCCCACGACCGAGCCGACGAACTAGCAGTCGAGCGTGGGATCGGCGGGCCGCTGAAGCGGCGGCCCGCCGATCCCGGTCGCCCTCGCCGCGATTTGGTGGTGCGGGGACCGTCGGGTAGAGTCAGTGATTACCGACGCGGGGTGGAGCAGTTCGGTNCGCCTCCCCCCCGATCCCGGTCGCCCTCGCCGCGATTTGGTGGTGCGGGGACCGTCGGGTAGAGTCAGTGATTACCGACGCGGGGTGGAGCAGTTCGGTAGCTCGCCGGGCTCATAACCCGGAGGTCGCAGGTTCAAATCCTGTCCCCGCTACTACAGCGAACAAAAGCCCGGACCATGAGGTCCGGGCTTTTGTGCGTTCCGGGCCTTCTCGTGCTCCGCGCGTGGGTGAACTTCACGTGTCCGTGACGGTCGCGACCGTCGACACGCCGCACCGGAGCCCTAGGCTGTGGCGGTGATCGCAATGCGCCGCGTGGGGCTCCTCGGCGCCACCGGCATCGGTGCGGGGTCCATGCTGGGGGCAGGCGTGTTCTCCGGCATGTGGGCCGATGTGCTGGCTGCCGGCCAGTGGTACCTGCTGGCGCTGGCGATCGCGGCCGTGGTCGCCACCGCGAACGCGCTGTCCACCGCGCAGCTCGCCGCCCGCCACCCCGTCGCGGGCGGCGCGTACTCGTATGGCCGGTTCGAGCTGGGTGCGTTCGCGGGCCGGCTCGCGGGAGCGTCGTTCGTCGTCGGTAAGACCGCGTCGGTGGGGGTGGGCGCGGTCGTGCTCGGCACGTATGTGGTCCCGGGCCACCCCCAGACCGTCGCCACCGTCGCCATCGCGCTGTGCTGGGCGCTCAACGCGCGCGGCATCACCCGCACCGCCGCGGCCGCCACCGTCATCGCCATCGTCGTCAGCCTCGTGCTGACGGCGCTGATCGTGATCGGCACGGCTGGGCCACGGGAGTTCGGCAGCTTCTCGCCCGCGCCGCTCGAGGCCCACGCGGCCGATGCGGGGGCGGGCCTGGCGGCGGTGCTCGCCGGGGCCTCGGCGGCCTTCTTCGCCTTCGCCGGCTACGCGCGCATCGCGACGCTGGGGGAGGAGGTGCGCACCCCCGAGCGCACCATCCCGCGCGCGATCGGAATCGCGCTGGCGTGGGTGCTGGCGCTCTACGTGGGCCTGGCGTTCGTGCTGCGCCGGGTGCTCGGTTCCGATCGCGGCACGGACCCGGCGGCGCTCGGCGACGCGCCGCTGGCGGCGCTCGCGAGCGCTCTCGGGGTCGACACGACCGTGGTGACGATCGCCGCGGCGCTGGCGGTCGGTGGGGCGATGCTGGCAGTCATGGCGGGGGCGGGGCGCACGGCCATGGCGATGGCGAGGCAGGGGGACCTGCCTGGCTCCCTCGCTCATCAGGGCCGGACGGGGGCGCCCGCGCGGGCGGAGGCGGCGATCGCAGTCGGGGCGGTCGCGATGGTGTGGGCGCCATCGGTCGACCTGCTGCTCGTGTCGGTGGCGACGATCCTCACGTACTACGCGGTGGCGAACGTCGCGGCGGCCGCCCAGCGCAGGGCGGGCCGCACCGCGTCGCTGCGCGTCCCCGTCGCGGTCTCCGTCGTCGGACTGATCGGTTCGCTCCTGCTGGGCGGCGTGGCACTCATGGGCGCCTCAGACTCGGCGTGGCCCGCGATCGCGCTGCTGGGAGTGGTCGTCGGGTGGCCGGTGGCGGCCACCGCGGCGCACTTCAGATCTCGGCGCTGAACGCTCCGCAGGTCACGCCGCGACCGCCAGCCATCCCCACCATCCGGCGGCGGCGGCGGCGATGCCGGCGCCGAGGGTGGCGACGAGGTACGCGATCACCGCGCGCGGGCGCCGCTCTCGCCACAGCAGGACGGCATCGACCGCGAGGGTCGAGAAGGTGCTGAGACCGCCGGCGACGCCACCGCCGAGCACCAGCAGCCACCCAGGGTGAGCGTCCCCCTCGATGACGGCCGCCGCGACCGCGCCCATCAGCACCGACCCGAGGAGATTCGACACGATGGTGGGCCACGGGAACACCCCGTGCCGGTCGAGCCGGCTGACGAGGTAGCGAAGCGTGGCGCCGACCCCGCAGCCGACGATCGCGGCCACGAAGAGTGCGGGCGTCACGGTGCGCTCTCGGACCGGCGCTCCTGCGCCAACGCAAGCCTGACCCCGAGTCCCCAGCCCGCCGCCGCGGTCGCCACGGAGGCGACGAGCGTGGCGGCGAGCAGGGAGACGGCGGGTACCGCGCCGGCGGTGGACAGCCACGGCAGTGCCGCGATGGCGGAGAAGGTGGTGAACGCGCCGAGGGCTCCGGTGCCGAGCATCGGTGCCCACCAGCGCGCGCCGTGAACCATCACCCACGCCGCGAGGACGCCCATCGCGAATGCACCGGAGACGTTGATCGCGATGACGTCCAGGGGTATCCCGGTGCTGGTCGCGGGCACGACCGCGTCAATGCCCAGTCTCAGCGCACCGCCCAGGCAGCCCCCGGCGAACACCGCGAGCGGCGCGGCCCACTCCTTCATCGACGCGCGAGCCACTCGTCCGCGGTGGTGAGCTCCTCGCGCAGCGCCTTGACGACGGCGGTGGCGACGGCCTTCTCGATCATGGGCCCCACGAGGGGGATCCTCACCGAGACGGAGCCATCGGCGGTGAAACGCGTCGTGTCGCCGTCGGGATCCAGTCGCAGCGACCCTGCGGCGTGTCCTGGCGTGCCGACGATCTCCACCGCGAACGTGCCGGTGCGGGCGTCGGCGGTGGCCGGGTCCCAGACCTCGGTGTAGCGCACGTTCAGCTCGGAGCCGACGAAGGACCGAAACTCGGACGGGATCGACGAGGCCGGCACTGACTGCCGGACCGACACCGAGAAACCCGTCGCGGGAGTGCCGTCGACGATGGCATCGGCATGTGCGGCGCCGGCGGAGTCGCCGCGGGCGCGCGCGAACGACTCGTCCGCGAACAGCGCCGACACGTCATCGGGAGAAGCGGCGAAGTCGTGGGTGTGCAAGATGTCCATGGTGATCCTTACGAGGTGTCATCAGCGTATCGCGCCGCCAGTTGCCTAGGGTGGACCCGTGGCAGCACTTCGAGAGACAGCAGAGCGATTCGGCCCGTTGACAGATGCGGAGGCGGACAGGCTCGCCCTGCTCACGAGCGACTGGCAGATCATCGCCGACCTGTCGTTCGCGGATCTGGTGATGTGGCGGCAGGTGCCGGACGGATTCGTCGCGATCGCACAGTGCCGGCCCTCGACGGGCCCCACGGTGCACCAGGACGACGTGGTGGGCACCAAGGCGGCACCGGGCCGGGTGGCTCACCTTCGGCGCGCGATCGACGAGGGCGGCATCATCGCCTCACGCGAGCCCCGCTGGGACGAGACGTATGCGGTGCGGGAGGATGCGCTCCCGGTCGTCATGAATGGCAGCCCCATCGCGGTCCTCACGCGTGAGGTGTCGCAGGCGGTGTCGCGCTCCTCGAGCCGGCTCGAGCTCAACTACAAGGGTGCGGCCGACGACCTGCTGCACATGATCACCCGCGGAGAGTTCCCGGTCCAGACCTCGGTGACGGGACCCAGACGCGGTGCGCCGCGCGTGGGTGACGGCGTGCTGCGACTCGATGCGGCAGGGCACGTGACCTACGCGAGCCCGAACGCGCTGTCGTGCTTTCACCGGCTGGGAGTGACGGGCTCGCTCATGAACCGCTCGCTGCCGCGCGTGACGAGCGAGGTGGTGCTGGACAAGGGTCACATCGACGAGACGCTGGCGATGGTCGTGATGGGACGCGCCGCCTGGCGCACGGATCTCGAGGCCAACGGCGCGTGCCTGTCGCTGAGGGCCATCCCCGTGACGGAGCAGGGCGAGCGCACCGGAGCCGTGCTGCTGTGCCGGGACGTGAGCGAACTGCGCCGGCGCGAGCGCGAACTGATCACCAAGGACGCGACCATCCGCGAGATCCACCACCGGGTGAAGAACAACCTGCAGACCGTCGCGGCCCTGCTGCGGCTGCAGTCACGCCGGGTGGCGGCGCCGGAGGCGAAGGAGGCGCTCGCGGAGGCGATGCGCCGCGTGTCGACGATCGCGCTGGTCCACGAGACGCTGTCCGGCACGCTCGACGAGCTCGTCAACTTCGACGACCTCGCTCAGCGGTCGATGCGCATGGCGGCGGACGTCGCCTCCCCCGGGGTTCAGGTGAAGATCGTCCGAGACGGGGACTTCGGGCTGGTGCCGGCCCAGTTCGCGTCGTCCCTCGCGTTGGTGATCACGGAACTGGTGACGAACGCGGTCGAGCACGGCTTCGAGGGGCGCGAGATCGGCACCATCACGGTGATGGCCTCGCGAGAGCAGGACCGACTGCACGTGTCCATCGAGGACAACGGCGTGGGCCTGGCGGGGGAGCCCTCCGGGCTCGGGTCCCAGATCGTCCGCACCTTGATCGAGAACGAGCTGTCGGGGTCGATCACGTGGAGGAGGCTCGACGGCGGCTCAGTGGTCGAACTCGACGCCCTGGTGGGCGACGATCGCTGAGCCGCGCGCCGGCACTCGTCGCTGCTAGCGGGGCGCGGTCCGCCCCGGCATCGTCGCTACTTGGCTGCGCGGCGCGCGCGGGCGGCGCGGCGCTTGAGGGAGCGACGCTCGTCCTCGGACAGCCCGCCCCAGACACCGGAGTCCTGGTTGTGCTCCATCGCCCACTGCAGGCACGCCTCGCGCACCTCGCAGGTGTTGCACACAGCCTTGGCCTTCTCGATCTGCACTAGGGCAGGGCCGGTGTTGCCCACCGGGAAGAAGAGCTCGGGGTCGTCGACATCGAGGCATGCTGCGTTGTTACGCCAATCCATGGTTCCTCCTGGGTCTGGAGGCACAGCAAAGCCCACAAAGATGGTGTGGGGATGCCGCTGCCATCGCGGAATTCACTGCACCAAGGTTCTCATTGTTAACAACAGATGACAAGGGGTTGGTGGTGTGTCATCTGACACAGCCGTCCGACGGCTACCGTGTCGTCCATGAGCACAACGACTGGGATGGGGTCGCTGTTGCGCCGCCTCGCGGGGTTCTTGGTGGGGTTGGAGGCGGCGGCGCTCGTGGCCGCAGGGGTCTGGTTCGGCTACAGCTCCCTCACGCGCGACGACGCGGGCGCGATGTCGATGGGACTCGCGATCCTGTCCACCCTGGGGGGTCTCGCACTCGGCTGGGCGAGCCGTGCCCTGTGGCGCGGATCGACCTGGCCACGCGGGCTCACGCTGACGTGGCAGGTGCTCCAATGCGCGGTGGGCGTGACCGTGCTCGAGTGGTCCACCCTCGCGGGAGCCGCCGCCGTCGTGGTCGCGATCGCCGCCGGCGCGCTGCTCGTCGTCGATGCGCGGCGCGACATCGCGGCGGCCGGAACCGGCTCGGGCGACGCGCAGCCGGGGGCGGGTCCCGGCCACTCGTCACGCTGACGCCTGGCGCCCGGACGGCAGCTGCACCGCTGCGGCGACGCCGCCACGCACCAGGACCACGCGGCCCGCAACGGGGACCGGATCGGCAACTCCGCGCCAGCCATGCGGGCACAGCTGGCGCACCGCGCGCGGGCTCGGCTCGACGAGCACCACGTCGGTTGCGCCGTGGGGAACGAGCGCGGGCAGTTCGACCACGCTGGCGTGCGCTGCGCCGCACCGTTCCAGCACCGCGTCACGCGCCGGCCCGGGGGGCCCCACCACGGTGACTGCGCCGCTCGGCACGAGGACGGGCTCGGCGCCGTCCCCACCGACCCCGAGCATGCCGTCGGGGACGGCGATCTCCTCACCCGTGGGGAGCGGCTCTGCCAGCGCCACCGATGCGGTGGGGCCGCTCGAGGCGAGCTGACCGATCTGCCACTCGCCGTGGAGGCGCACGTGCGCGCGGCCGGCCACGGGTGCGGCCGCGTGCTCGCTGAGCGAGCGGGGCACGCCCCACTGAGACGCGGAGCCCGCGTCGACCCCGGTGCTCACCGCCAGCACGGCCGCTGTCGAGGCGAGGCGTGCCGGGACGGCCGGGCTCCCCGCCGCCGCCGTCGGCAGCCGCAGCGACGCGCGTCGCGTGAGGTCCTCGAGGGCATGACCGTCATCGACCGTGCCGAGGCGGGCCAGGGCGGCCTCCAGGTCGTCGATGAGCAGCAGCACGTCGGGTCGCTCGGAGGCGAGCGCCAGCGTGCGAGACGCGAGACGGGGATCGGCCGGCAGCCACACGGGTGCGAGGCCGGACTGGCGGGCATGCGCGGCGAACGCCCTCAGTGCGGCGGTGCGTCCCGAACGGGGAGGGCCGATGACGAAGGCGGGCCCCTCGCGTGGGTCCCAGTCGGCCGGACCCTGCTGGCGCTGCGCGGGCCGGTCGATCAGCGCGACCGGGATCCCCTCGCCCACGCCGACGGGCGGCTCCCATCGGACTGGCAGCGGGTCGGTCCACAGCGGCCGGGCGCGGCCGTGATCGCGCCATCGCGCGGCCGCCACCTGCGCGAGCGGGGCTCCAGGAGGCACCGGCTCGCCGGCCCGCGTCACGCCCGGCGAGCGGTCGGCGCTGGGCGCCGCCAGCTGCAGCTCGGTGTGATGCGTGCCGCGAGCGAGGATCGCGCGGCCGGGCACCGCTGCGGGGATGCGCGCGGCCTGCGCGGTGCCGAGCAGGTCTCGCGACTCCGCCTCCGAGGCGACTCGCAGCGCGATCGTGGCGGACACGTTCGCCCTCACCTCTGGCGTCACCGCGCCGGCCGGCCGCTGGGTGGCGAGCACGAGATGGAGGCCGAGAGAGCGACCTTGAGCCGCGAGCCGGGCCAGGTCGGGCAGGAACGACGGGTGACTCGACACGATCTCCTGGTACTCGTCGATCACCACCACCAGCCGGGGCGGCGCGTCGCCGTGGCGCTCCCATTCGGACAGCGACGCCAGCCCCCGCTGGTGCAGCGCAGTCTTGCGCGCGGCGAGCTCGTGCGACAGCCCCGCCAGCGCTCTGCGGGCGAGAGCGCCGTCGAGGTCCGTGAGCGTCGCCGCGACGTGGGGCAGGCCCATGCAGGCTCGCAGGCCCGCCCCGCCCTTGAAGTCGATGAGCGCAAGGGTGACGGCGCGGGGCGAGTGGTCGCGGGCCAGAGCGCTCACGATCAGCTCGAGTGCGACCGACTTGCCCGAGCCCGTAGTGCCCGCGACCAGGACGTGCGGCCCATCTGCGTCGAGGTCGAGGACCACCGGCCCGTCGTGAGCGGCGCCGATCGTGATGCGCAGCCGGCGCGGCTCGGATGCGGTCGTCCCTTGCGCCTGAGCGGGACCACCGAGGTCTCCCCACCGCTGAGAGCGGGGAAGCGCGGCCTCGGTGCGCGCCGACGCCCTCCGGCGCGCGGCGAGATCCGCGGCGGCTTCCGAGACGAGCAGCGGCCGGAGCGTGCGCGGGCCGCGCCCGTGGTCCTCGACCCGGCGGTCCTCCCCGACGTCGACGCGCACCGCGCACCACGACGGCCATGAGCCCCCGGGGGCGACCGCCACCACGCGATCGTCCTCCCGAGCGGGGTCGAGCCAGCGCATCCACGGCTCGTCCCACTCGTCACCCGCTGGCCGCCGCCCCCGCTCGATCGCCACCGCGCGCACGTACCCGCGGATCGCGGTGGTCGCGCCGCGCACGGCGACGGCACCCGGTTCCGGAGGCGTCGATTGCTCCTGGGCGCGGCCACGGCTCGTCACGAGTGGCACCAGCCACGGCGCCGCGGCGGGCAGGACGCCCACGAGGGCCAGCTGCCACCGGCCCGTCATCGCGGCGAGGGTCGCTCCCGACGCCAGGCCGCCCGCGAGCGCTCCCCACCTCCGTGACCCGGCGGCGGCGGGAGCCTGCGGCGAGGCGCTCGCGGTGGCCGGCGCGGCCGCGGGATCCACGAGAACGATGCGCGAGCGTCCCACGACGAACCCCTGTCCGGGCCGCAGCCGGTGCCGTCGCGGGGTCGCCGTGCCGTTGGCCGATCCCACGTCGCGCACGCGCACGGGATGGCGGCCGGTCACGAGCGCGTGGGCGCCGCTCACGGCGGGGTCGTCGAGGCGCAGGTCCGCCGCTTCGCCCCGCCCCACGAGCACCGGTCGGTCCAATGCGATCGCGTGGCCCGCATCGGGTCCCTCGACCACGCGCAGGTGCGGGCCGGGCAGCGGCATGCACGGCGGCGCCGGGTGGGCCGTCAGCCGGGCGCCGTGGACGAGTGGAGGCACGCCCGCCGGGTGGTCGGGATCGAGCTCGACGGCGCCGCACCAGGCGCGGTCGAGCCCCGCGGCGGCGATCACCTCCGCGGCGCTCGTCCCCGCCCTGACGTCCAGATCCACCTCACCGGGTGCCGTGATGAGCATGGCGCCAGCGTGCCCGGCTCCGGCCGCGCTGCCCGGCGAGAGCGATCGGAGCTGTGGAAAACGTCCGTCACCCCGGGAGGGCAGGACGGCGAGGCGCGGTCAGGGTGCGGGAGCGGCCGGCACTGGCTCGACCTCGCCCGACTCCGTGACGAGGCCCGCGTACCAGCGATAGGTGCGCTCGATGTAGGTGCGGGGGATCCGCTGCAGCGAGTATCCGGAATGGGTGACGCGGGAGTCGACGACGACCTCGGGGGCGGTCGTCCACGGCACGTCGTCCACCTGCCGGGTGAGGACCAGCGGGGGCGTTCCCCACGCCGCGGCCATCTCGGCGAGCGCCTCGGCGCCCGGCGGGGACAGGGCGAGCACCACCGGGGCATCGCACGTCACGCGCAGGGACCCGTAGTGCGAACTCGTGCCGACGAGGACGATGGGCCGGCCGGGCTCGATCGCGCACAGCTGATCGAGCTGGGCGCGCGCGCCGATCATCTCCCGGGAGGTCACGTTGACGGCGCTCGACAGGGGGTACTCGTCGCCGGGCACGATCGACACCCAGGTGGTGAGGGGAAGGGCGACCATCAGCGCTGCGGCCCCGCGACGCCAGCGAGCGCGTGCGGCGGGCGTGCGCGCGAGCTCGGTGAGCGCCCACGCCCCCAACGCGGCCGCGAGCACGAATCCGGGAAGGGTGGCGGGCTCGAACCGGCGGATCGCCCATAGCTGGTCGGGAACGATCGACGGGCGCCACAGGTACACGAGCGTGGGCGCCATGACCGCGCCCAGGAACACCGCCCACCCTCCGTCGCGGCGCACCATCCGGTACGTCGCAATGGCCAGCCCGAGGAATGCGAGCACGATGAGCGGCCAGGTCAGGTAGTACGACAGCCAGGTCACGGTCGACTCGGCGTAGGTGCGCGTGGGCTCGATCGGAAGTCCCTGGGACGACTGGAAGCCCTCGACCACCCCGTTGGTGAACTGATCCCTGGCGGCCTCGGTCCCGCGGTGGACCGTGGTCCACAGCGGTCTCGACGCGAGGACGACCATTCCCGCTGCCACGAGGCCGCCCGCGACGAGAGCGCCCCGCCGCCCCACCGCATCGGCCGCACTCGACAGCCACCGGTCCGCGCGCACCCGCCGCGACCACAGCAGCGCCCACGCGGTCCCCAGGAGGGCGACGCCGCCGTAGGCGGCGAGCAGCGCGTAGGCCTCGTCCGCCAGGCGTTCCAGGTACTCGGCGCTCCAGCGCTCGAGCGCGACGTAGCCCAGCGCCAGCACCGTCGCCTGCAGGCCCGTGAAGACCAGCGCCGCCCGGCGGCCCCACTCCCGGTCCGCATCGGCCAGCGCCAGAGCGACGCCGACCCCGGCGAGCGCGCCGACCGCCGAGGCCGCGCCGTCGATCCGGATGAACGTCGTGGCGCCGGAGGCGATCGCCCCGGCCGCCAGCAGGGGGATCGACCGCTGCTCGACGCCGCGCCACGCCCACAGGATGCCCGTGACGATCAGCAGCAGCGTGAGCGGCTCGGTGTAGGCGGGACGGGACAGCCCGATGTGAGCGACCGTGAGGGCGAGCGCCGCCGCGGGGGCGAGCGCGGCGAGAGGTCCGAGGAACCGCCGGGCGACCGCGAACACGGCCAGCAGGCCGAGCGCGCCCACCACGACGTTCGCCGCGAGCACCCCGGTGTCGCCGGCGATCCACCCCCCGATGGCGATGGTGGCCGGCAGCATCTTCGCGCCCTGCGGCTGGATGACGTCGCCCGCCAGGTTCCAGGCCTCGTTCGCGTCCGGCACGGCCGATGCGTGGGCGGCGGCGGCCTCGACGGCACCGGCGGCGGGGATGTCGGTGTGGGGGTGGTCGACCAGCCACAGCCCGGACAGGCTCAGGAAGCCCGGGTCGCGGACCACGATGACGTACTCCGCGGCGAGCGCGATGTTGACGGCTCCCCAGACCAGGGCGCCGCCGACCGCGATGCCCCCGGCTCGCGCATCGGCCGCCGTCCTCGCCGACCGGGGCGCGAGCGGGCGCCATGCGAGTGCGACGAGGACCGCCGCGGCGGGCAGCACCGTCCACCAGTGGTGGACGCCGAGGGACACCGCCCCGCCCGCCGCGAGGGCGAGCGCGACTCCGACCAGCACGAGTCGTTCGGGAGCGGACGCGAGCACGCGCAGCACGGGGGAAAGCACGGGCGCCGGCGCGGCGCCCTGAGTGGTGGCGGTCACGAGGCACCAGGCTAGTCGCGGGTCGGAACGCCTGTGCCCGAAGGCGTCGACGACGTGGGTTCTCCGGCGTTGCAAACGCCTCGCGCGCGGGTAGTGTTGCCCCATGACGCGAATAGTCTTGGTCGAAGATGACCCGACCATTTCAGAACCCTTGACCCGTGCTTTGAGCAGAGAAGGCTACGACGTCGCCTGGCACGGCAACGGAATGGGAGGGGTCGGGGCCGCCGACGATGCGGACCTGGTCATCCTCGATCTCGGTCTTCCCGACATCGACGGTGTGGACGTCGCCCGCAGGATCCGGGACAAGGGACTGCAGGTGCCCATCCTCATGCTCACCGCGCGCGCCGACGAGGTGGACCTGGTGGTCGGGCTCGATGCGGGCGCGGACGACTACGTCACGAAGCCCTTCCGCCTGGCGGAGCTGCTCGCGCGCGTGCGCGCGCTCCTGCGCCGCCGCCTCACGGCCGACGACGCGCAGGACCTCGCGGTCCGCGGAGTGCGCGTGGACGTCGGTGGCCATCGCGCCTTCCTCGACGACCGCGAGCTTCAGCTGAGCGGCAAGGAGTTCGATCTGCTCCACCTGCTGGTCGCCAACGCCGGCTCGGTGGTGTCCCGCGACACGCTGATGCGCGAGGTGTGGGAGGCCGATCCCGGCGCTCCCTCCAAGACCCTCGACATGCACGTCTCGTGGCTGCGCCGCAAGCTCGGCGATGACGCGTCGGACCCCTCGTACATCACCACCGTGCGTGGGATGGGCTTCCGGTTCGAGAACGACGAGTAGGCGACCCTCATGCGGCGCCGCGTGCTGCAGGCCACCCTGTCGGCTCTCGCCGTTGCGGTGATCCTGCTCGGCATCCCGCTGGGATTCTTCTCCGCGCAGCTCGTGCGAGACGACGCCCTGCGTGACCTGGAGCTGAGGACCGTCACGGCGGCGCGCGCGCTCGACGTGCGGCTGCGGGCGGGCGAGACCATCACGGAGGACAACCTGTCCTCGTACGTCTCCAGTGCGCCCGGCGCGGGCTCCTACATCTACGTGCAGCTCCCCGAGGGAACCGAGCTGACATCGGGCGAGGAGCCGCCGTCCGCGTTCGCCGAGTCGTACGTCACCGAGTCCGGGATCGTCGTCGTCATGTCCGTGGACTGGTGGGACGTCTTCTGGCAGGCCGCTCGGTACGTGGGGCTCGTGCTGGTGCTCGGCGTGATCGCCGTGACGGCCGGCATGTCCATCGCGATCTGGCTCGCGAACCGGCTGGTGGCGCCGCTGCTGTACCTGGCTGCGAGCGCCGAGCAGCTCGGATCCGGTCAGGTGCGCCCACGGCTCGAGCGCACCGGCGTGGAAGAGATCGACCAGGTCGCGGAGGAGCTGTCGCGCAGCGCGGACCGGATGGCGGCGCGGCTGGCCGTCGAGCGTCAGTTCGCCTCCGACGCGTCGCATCAGCTGCGCACCCCGCTCACGGCGCTGACCATGCGGCTCGAGGAGATCGCGGCGACCACCTCCCAGGAAGATGTGCGCGAGGAGGCCGAGAAGTCGCTCGAGCAGGTCGAGCGGCTCGTCGGCGTGGTGGACGACCTGCTGGGGCGCTCTCGCCGCGCCCTCGGCTCAGGGACCGAGCTCGTGGTGCTGCAGGACGTGCTCGACCAGCAGCGAGAGGAATGGGCCCAGCCGTTCCGTTCCGCGGGGCGACACCTCGACATCCGCGACTCGGATGCCACCGTGTTCGCGACGCCTGGGGGGCTCGCGCAGGTGCTGGCCACCCTGATCGAGAACTCGCTGCATCACGGCGATGGCACCACGAGCGTCGCGGTGCGCGCCTCGGGCGCCAGCCACGCCATCGTGATCGAGGTGCGGGACGAGGGCGAGGGTGTTCCCGAGGACCTCGCGCCGCGCATCTTCGAGCGCGAGGTCACCAGCGGTCGCGGCACGGGCCTGGGTCTGGCGCTGGCGCGCGACCTGGTGACCGCCGACGGCGGTCGGCTCGAGCTCGCTCAGCGCGTGCCGGCGGCATTCGCGGTGTTCCTGCAGGGCGTGCCGCAGATGGTGGACCTGGACACCGTGGTGCCCCACGCGCTCGCCGTCAAGACGCGTCGGCACCGCTAGCGGGCGGCTCGTCGGGTGCGCTCGGCACGGGAGCCGCGGCGTGGAACACGAACAGGGAGTAACCCGCGTAACGCGTGACCGTCGCGAGGCCGATGCCGATCACCGAGGCGACGTTGTCCGCCCACAGTGACGTATAGCCCAGTCCGTGGTGGCTCGTCGCCACCACCGCCGCCTCGAGCACCAGCGCGACGCCGTTGACGGCCAGGAACAAGGTGATCTCACGGGAGGCGCCATGGCGCCTCCCGCCCCGGAACGTCCAGCCGCGGTGCGCCCACCATGCGAAGGCGATGGAGATCACCGTCGCGATCACTTTCGCGGTGACCACGCGGTCCTCATCTCCCGCCACCTCGGCGTCGGGAGAGAGCGGTCCGAGCCTCAGGAGATTGAAGGCTCCCAGGTTCACCACGACGCCGGTCGCGCCCACGGCAGCGAAACGGGCGAGCTGGCTGCCGCGCTCTCGCACCCACGTCATGGCTCTCACGAAGGGGAGCCTAGTCGCCGGTAGGTTGGCCCCATGAACTCACCCATCGTCGCCGTCGTCGGCGGGGGACAGCTCGCGCGGATGATGGCTCCCGCCGCGACAGCCCTCGGCATCACCCTCAGAGTCCTGGTCGAATCGGAGCAGGCCTCAGCGGCCGACGCCGCGCACGAGACGGTGGTCGGGCTGCCTACCGACCCCGACGCAGTGCGGCGGCTGCTGGCGGCCCCGCACCCGGACGTGGTCACCTGGGAGCACGAGCACATCCCGGCGGACGTGTTCGAGCAGTGCGCGGCCGCCGGTGTGCCCGCCAGGCCGGGGGCGGAGGCGCTGCGCTACGCGCAGGACAAGATCGAGATGCGCACGCGCATGGACGAGCTCGCGATGCCCAACCCCGCATGGATGGCGGTCGAGACGGACGCCGAGGTCGAGGCGTTCCTCGCCGACCACGGGGGAGAGGCGGTGCTCAAGACGGCCCGCGGGGGCTACGACGGCAAGGGCGTCCGGGTGATTCGCGCCGCTGAGGATGCGCACGACTGGCTCGTCTCCGCCGCCTCTGGCGGCCCGCGCCTGCTGATCGAGGCGAAGGTCGCGTTCCGTCGCGAGCTGGCCGTGCAGGTGGCCCGCCGGCCCAGTGGGGAGTGCGCCGTGTGGCCGGTCGTCGAGTCGATCCAGCGTGACGGGGTCTGCTCCGAGGTCACCGCGCCCGCACCGGACCTCGCCCCCGAGCTCGCCGCGCAGGCGCGGACCCTCGCCGTGTCGATCGCCCAATCGCTCGACGTCACTGGGGTGCTGGCCGTCGAGCTGTTCGAGGTCGAGGGTGCGCTGATCATCAACGAGCTCGCGATGCGCCCCCACAACTCGGGCCACTGGAGCATCGACGGGTCGGCGACCAGCCAGTTCGAGCAGCACCTGAGGGCCGTCCTCGACCTGCCGCTGGGCGACACCGCGGCGCACTCGCCCTGGACGGTGATGGCCAACGTGCTGGGCGGCGAGCGCCATGACCTGGCGGAGGCGCTGGGCGAGGTGGGCGATCCAGGGGCCAAGATCCACCTGTACGCCAAGGGCGTGCGACGGGGACGCAAGGTCGGACACGTCACCGTCACCGGCGGCGACCGGGACGAGACCTACCGCCGGGCCGTCGACGCGGCCGCTATCGTGAGGGACGGAGGTGCGGAATGAGTGAAGACCCCGCCGTCGGGCTCGTGATGGGGTCCGACTCGGATTGGCCGGTCATGAAGGCCGCAGGCGAGGCGCTGCGCGAGTTCGGCATCGCCTACGAGAAGGACGTGGTCTCGGCGCACCGCATGCCCGACGAGATGATCGCCTATGGCCGTACGGCTGAGGAACGCGGCCTGCGTGTCCTCATTGCCGGAGCGGGCGGCGCGGCGCACCTCCCTGGCATGCTCGCATCCGTCACCAACCTGCCGGTGATCGGCGTGCCCGTGCCGCTGGCCCGCCTCGACGGCATGGATTCGCTGCTGAGCATCGTGCAGATGCCGGCAGGCGTGCCGGTGGCGACCGTGTCCATCGGCGGCGCGCGCAACGCGGGCCTGCTCGCGGCGCGGATTCTCGGCTCGGGCGCGGGCGACGAGGCCGCGCGCATCCGTTCGCGGATGGGCGCGTTCAGGGAAGGGCTGCGCCGTGAGGCCCACGCGAAGGGCGAGGCGCTGCGCTCCAGCGAGTGACGGGCGGAGGGGTCGACCGCCGCCACGTCGCCGCACCGCGCGGCGCACCGCGGGCGTGGCCCTGCCGACGTGAGGCTACGGGATCACGCAGCTGTCGAGGATCTCCTGCTGCGTCTCGCGCTTCGGTTCTGCGCTCACGCTGGGTGCAGGCGTCGCACTTGCGGAGGGCGTGGGGGACGGCGTCGCGGACGTCGACGGCTCAGCGGTCGGCTCGTCGGAGGGGGCGGCGTCGGGCTCATCGAGCACGATCGGCATGTCGTTCGCGATGCTCTCCCACATCGCAGCTGCTTCCGCCTCCTTCCACAGCACGTCACCGCTGCCGTCGCCCGCGTACCGCCACGGGACGGTCGTGAAGACCAGGTTCTGCGTGTCGAAGTTGCGCAGCGAGTAGGCCAGGCCGACGATGTTGTTCACGCGCGCCAGCTCCGTGTCCACGGTCAGCGACTCCGCGGCGGACCGCGTGAACTGGGTGAGCTCCGGGACATCGGTCAGCAGATTGGCGCCGAGCACCTTGCGCACGGTGTTGGTCAGCAGATCCTGCTGACGCTCGATCCGCATGAGATCGGTGCCGTCCCCCAGCCCGGATCCCGTGCGGGCGCGTGCGAACGCGAGCGCCTCCTGCCCGTCGAGCACCTGCGGGCCCGCCTCGAGATCGAGATTGGCCTTGGGCGACCGCATGTCGTTCGGGATGCACATCGGGATCCCGCCGAGCGAGTCCACCATCTTCTGGAAGCCGGAGAAGTCGACCATCATGAAGTGGCCGTTGAAATCGACGCCGGTCAGGTCGGTGATGGTGCGCATCACGCACGCCGCACCCTCGCCGCGGTTGCCATTCTGGCCGCCGTTGGCGAGTGCGATGTTGAACTTGCCGGTCCAGCCCGGGACGGTGGTGCCGTCAAACAGTTGGCAGTCGGAGATGCGCACCCGTGAGTCGCGAGGGATGGAGACCACCTCGACGCGCGAGCGGTCGGCGGAGATGTGGACGACCATCGTGGTGTCGCCACGCATGCCGCCCAGTCCTTCGAGGCCGCCGATCTCCGCGTTCTCGTCGTTGCGCTCGTCGGTGCCGATCAGCGCGATGTTGAGCGGCTGGCCGGCAGCGAAGTCGTTCGGGGTGTCGTCGTCGGGCTCCTTCGTCGCATCCGCCTCGCTCACCAGCAGCGACGACACGTCGTGGGTCTCGAAGGCCCCCACCGCGAGCTGCATGTAGGTCACCCCGCCCACCGCGGCGAAGCCGAGGATCGCGGCGGAGGCGGCCGCGAGCGTGCCGAGGACGCGCCGGTGGACGGCGCGGGACGCGTGGCGCGGACGCACGGGCCGGGTCGGTGCCGGCATGGACTCCTCCAGGAGGGGGACGCGTAGTCAGAAACAGGCGGGTGCTGGGCAGGTAACGCCCCGGTCAACGCGTGGGTTCCCGCGGTGTGGCGCACTGCTCAGTGCCCCAGTCACGGGCCGCACGTCGCCAGGATGTCGTCGATGCTATCGGACCCCGTGTCCGGGGTGGAAGCACGAGGCGTCGACGGCGCGTCCTCCGTGTCATCGCCGTCGTCCTGGCCCCACGCGCTCGTGGTGTCGTCCTCGTCGACGACGGACAGCGGCCGGTCCTGGCGGATGTCTTCGAATACCTGCGGGGCGTCGTCCGCCAACAGCACGCCCAGCCGATCCTCGGTGTACTCCCACGGCACCGTGGTGACGGTGAGGTCGTCGGCGGACAGGCCCCGCAGGCTGTAGGCGAGGCGGATCATGAAGTCGAGATCGCCCAGCTCCTCATCGGTGGTCAGCGACTCCGCCCCCGCCCGCAGGAAGCTCGTGAGCTCGCCCGCGTCGGTGAACAGGTTCTTGGCGCGCGCCGCGCGCAGCGTCTGCGTGAGGAGCTCCTGCTGGCGGTTGATGCGCTGAAGATCGGAACCCGACACGTCTCCGACCTCCGAGGTGCGCAGCCGCGCCCACCCGAGCGACTGCTCGCCCGACAGCACCTGCGGTCCCGCCTCGAGGTTGAGATCAGCCTTGGCCGACACGATGTCCTCGGGGATGCACATCGGGATGCCGCCAAGGGCGTCCACCATGCTTGTGAACCCGTGGAAGTCGAGGACGGCCCAATGATCGATGCGGATGCCGGTGAGGTCGTGCACGGCGTTGATCGTGCAGGCGGCCGCCTCGGCCGGGTCCCCCTGCCGTCCGCCGTTGCTGAAGGCCACGTTGAACTTGCCCTCCCGTCCCTGCACCTCGGTGCCGTCGAACAGGGTGCAGGTGGGAATCTCCATTCGGAGGTCGCGGGGGATCGACATGAGGTCGATCCGCTCGCGGTCGCCCGAGACGTGGGCGAGGACCGTCGCGTCGCTGCGCATCCCCTCTACGTCGGCGCCGCCGATCTCGCCGTTGGCGCCCACGCGGGAGTCGGATCCGATGAGCAGGAGGTTGAGCGGCCGCGCCTCGCGCACGTCCGCCGGTGCGTCGGGAGTGGCCGTCACGAGCTGTGTCAGGTCCCGGGGGTCGATCGCGCCCCCGAACTGCGCCGCGAGAGTCTGCGCCCACACCATCGCGAATCCCGCGAGGGCCGCCACTGCGACGGTCGCCGTGCGGACCAGGGAGTGCGATCGGACGCGGCGAGCATGCCGGATGGGTCCCGGTCGTCTCGGCACGTGCCACTCCTCGTCGTCCGCGGCGACCGGCGGGTGCGCTGCCAGGCTCCGGTGATACGGAAAGGTTCTCCGATAGCCTACGTGGCGTGCCTGCGTTGACCCCCCTCGCCCCGCTGCCGGGAGTGTCGGTGGTGATGTCGGTGCGCAACGAAGAGGCCGCGCTGGCCAGTTCCGTCGCAGCGGTGCGGGCGGCCGGGTATGAAGGAGCGCTCGAGGTCATCGTCGCCGTGGGCCCGTCCGACGATGCGACCGCCGAGATCGCGCGCGACCTCGAGACCGCGGGCGACATCACCGTCGTCGACAACCCGACAGGGCTGACTCCCGCGGGCCTCAACGCCGCCATCGCGGCGGCGAGCCATGCCGTGATCGTGCGGATGGATGGGCACGCGCGCATGCCACCCGGATACATCGATATGGCCGTCGAAGCGCTGCGCCGCACGGGCGCGGCGAATGTGGGCGGGCGAATGGTGCCCATCTCGTCGGGCGTCGTGGGCAGGGCGATCGCGGTGGCGATGGCGTCGCGGTGGGGGCTCGGCGGCGCGAGCCACCGCCAGGGCGGCCGGGAGCAGGCCGTCGCATCAGTCTATCTGGGGGCGTTCCGCCGCGAGGCGCTCGAACACGTCGGTGCCTACGACAGCCGGTTCGTCAGAGCCCAGGACTGGGAGCTGAATCACCGGCTCCGGCGCGCGGGGTACGTGGTGTGGTTCGTCCCCGAGATGGCGGTGCCGTACACGCCGCGGGAAGGCTGGTCTCCGCTGCGCCGACAGTTCTTCGCTTCGGGCCAGTGGCGCCGCGAGGTCACGCGCACGCACCCCGAGACCCGGACCGGGCGATACCTCGCCGCGCCGATCATGGTGGTCGTCAACGGCGCTGCGATCGCGGCTGCGGGAGTCGGGCTCCTTGTGGGTTCTCCGGCCCTGGTCTGGCTCGTGGCGGCGCCCGCGGCGTACGTGCTCGGGACGATCGTCGCCAGTGCGTCGCTCGCGCGCAGAGCCGGTGCGCGTCCCGCAGCGGTCCTGCCGCTGGTGCTCATTACCATGCATGTTGCCTGGGGCGTCGGATATCTGTGTGGTGTGCGCTACTCTCGACTTGACGCATAGGGATGACAACGGTGTAATTCCTACATGCAGGAACTCCTGCAGCGGCGAATCGGAGGACGGCCTATGTGGAATATCTACGAAGGCGCAGTGCCCTCGGACGCAGGCAAGCCAGCGCCGACTCTGGCATCGGTCGTGGACATCTTCGACGGGGCCGACGATGACGGCCCCTTGGGATGGCAGGAACGCGCGCTGTGCGCTCAGACCGATCCCGAGGCCTTCTTTCCGGAGAAGGGCGGGTCCACCCGAGAGGCCAAGAAGGTGTGCGCCTCGTGCGACGTGCGCTCCGAGTGCCTCGACTACGCGCTCGAGAACGACGAGCGATTCGGCATCTGGGGCGGACTGTCGGAGCGCGAGCGGCGCAAACTCAAGCGCCGCGCCGTCTAGTCGGCCAGCCTGCGTGGGCAAGGCATGAGCCCCGCGCGCCTGACGGTGCGCGCTGTGGTGGTGAGCGACGGCCGCGCGCCTCAACTCCCCTCCGCGCTCGACGCGATCGTCGCCCAGGACCCCGCACCGGACACGGTGCACCTGCTCCTCACCGCCGACATCGACCCACCGGCTCAGGGTTGGGACGCACGCATCGACGTGCGCCGCATCGACGCGGACTCGTGGTCCGAGGCGGTCCGGCTGCTGCTGGCCGACGAGCCCGCCGCGCCGCACGAACTGCTGTGGCTCCTCCACGACGACATGGCGCCCCTGCCGGGCGCGCTCGCTGAACTCACGGCCACTGCGCGCAAGCGCACTCGCGCCGGCGTGATCGGTCCGGCCCAGGTGCGCTGGGACGACTCATCGCGCCTGGTCAACCTCGGCACCACGACGTCACGCATCGGCGCGCGCCGACTCGCTCTCGTCGAGGAGGACGACGTCAACCAGGGCCAGTACGACGATCGCGAGGATGTCCTTGCGGTGGCGCTGGGTGGCGCGCTCGTCCGTCGTGAGCTGTGGGATGAGCTCGGCGGCACCGACCCGGGCTGCGATGGCTGGTCCGAGAGCCTCGACTTCTGTCGCCGCTCGTGGAGATCGGGGCGCGACGTGGTCGCGGTGCCGTCCGCCAAGGTGCGGCACAGCCAGGAGCGGCTGTACGGCCGGCGGGGCGGGTCCGGCGGAGGTCGACGCTCGACGTATACGATGCGCCGCGCCTCGGAGTGGTACCACGCGCTCGCATTCGCCCCGCTGTGGGCCGTGCCCCTGCTGCTGGGGTGGACCGTGCTGTCCGCTCTCGCCCGGGCGGTCCTGCGGGTCGCGCAGAATGAGCCCCGCCTGCTCATCGCGGACCTGGTGGTGCCGTGGCGCGTCCTGTCGCTGGTCCCGCGACTGCCAGGTTCGCGGCGCCGCGTGCGCCGCGCCGGGAACGTGGGCCGTGCTGCCGAGAGAAGCCTGTTGGCCGGCCCGCGTCAGATCGCGCACTACGTGCGGGCACTGGAGTTCGGCGTGCGCGACCGCCGAAGAGTGGCGGCGGCGCCCTCGGATGTGGTGAAGGCGGAGCTGCTCGCCGCCCGTCGGCACCGGCGCGCCGTGCTGTCCGTCCTCGCCGTGGGGCTCGCGGCGTTGTCGATCGCGCTTCACCCGCGCTGGTTCGCGGGCGTGGTGCGCGGCGACATGCTGACCGGAAGCGTGCTGGGCGTCACCGATCTGGGCCTCGGCGCGCTGTGGGACCGGGCGTTCACAGGGTGGTCCGCTCACTCGCTCGGCGCCCCCGCGGTCGATGCCGGCCTCAGCGCGCTGCTGATCCCTCTGGCCGCGGTCCCCGGCGGGCTGGCGGTGGGGCTCGGACTGCTGTGGGTGTTCGCCCCGCTGGCCGCGGGAGTGTCCCTGTGGGCCGCGTCGGGCGCCTTCACCCGCTCGCTGGCCGCGCGCTCGCTGGCCGGGGCGCTGTACGCGCTGTGGCCGCCGGCCCTGCTGTCCATCGAGCAAGGGCGGGTCGGCGCCGTCATCGTCCACATCGCGCTGCCGTGGGTCGTGCTCGGCCTCGCCCGGGCGGGCGGCTGGCAGCGCGGGGAGCGCATCGGGGCGGGGGACGAGCACCCCGCACGGCCGCCGTCGCCGAGCGCGGCGATGGGGGCCGCCGCAGCGCTCGGCGTCGTCGTGATCGCGGCGCCCGCGCTGCTCGTGCCCGCGCTCGTCGTGCTGGTCCTGCTGGGGGCAGCCGCCGGCCGCCTGCGGTGGCGGATCTGGGGCGTCGCGATCCCTGCGCTCGTGGTGTCCGGTCCCGGGCTCGTCGCAGCATGGAACGCGGGGCCGTTCAGCCGTGACGCTCTCGCGATCGTGTTCCGGGAGCCCGGACCGAGCGCGTGGTCGACCGGTCAATCCGCGCTCGACCTCGCGACCGGCCTCGACCTTGACCTGGGCGGCGTCCCTGATGCGCTCGTCCTGGGCGCGCGCGGGATCGCCGCGCTGGTCGTGATCGCCGGCGTGGGCGCGGCGCTCGCGAGCCGGCGCCGGGCTCTGTCGGCACTCACCGTGACGGCCGCCGCCACGGGGCTCGCCGTCGCGACGATCGCCCAGGGAGTGACGCTGTCGCCTGATGCGGGCGCGGGCGGCGCGATGGCACCGGGCTGGTACGGACCGGGGATGTCCGTGGTGGCCGCCTCCTTCCTGGTGCTGATCTGCGCCGTGACCGCCGACGTCTGGTTCGAGGGCGCCGGCGCCGCGCGCGCGTGGCGCCGCACCGGCGCGGTGGTGGTCGCCACGGCCCTTGCGGTCGCCACCGCGGGCGCCGCCACCGCCCAGGTGTGGCCGTCGCGGGAGGCGCAGGGCGACGTCGGGCCGGCCCCGCGTGCAGTGCTTCCACTCGTCGCCGCGCTGGAGCAGGGAACCTCGGATCGTCAGCGGGTGCTCACGCTCGCCGATGCGGACGGCGCCGTCGCCTATTCGGTGCTGTCGACGGACGGGCCGGCCGTGACCTCGTCGGCCGCGACGCTCGTCGCGGACGGCTCGGCGGCCGTCCGGGCGGGGGGCGCCCCCGTCGCCAGCGCGGCCGATGTGGGGGAGGCCGTCGCGGGGCTCGTCGTGTCCGCCAACGGTGCGGCAGGGGCGCTGTCGGACTGGGGCATCGGGGTGGTCGTGGCCGCTCCGGGCTCCGCGCGCATCGCAGACGCGCTCGCCCAGGCGCCGGGACTCACGCTCATGGGCGCGTCCGACGCGGGCACCTCGTGGCGCGTGGGATCAGCTGAAGGAGAGGGCCGCGTCGCCCGAGCATGGATCGACACCGCTGACGGCGCACTTCCCGCTCAGATGAGCCACGCCTCCGGGACAGTGGAGGCGCCCGGACCGGGCACGCTGATCGTGGCCGCGTCGGCGGACCCCGCCTGGAGAGCGACCCTCGACGGCGCGCCGGTCACTGCGGTCGAGGATCCGCTGGGCCGGCAGGCCTTCGCCGTGGCCGGCGCTGGAGACGTCGCCTTCTCTTATGATGACCGCGGCTATCGCGCCTGGTTCTGGGCCTCCGTCGCGGTCATTGCGTGGGCCGCCATCGGCTCGATCCCGGCCAGGTCGCGGCGCGCGACAGAGGAGGACCAGCGATGATCCGCACGCTCGCGCTGGTGGCGGCCCTGGTGGGGCTCGTCGCCGTGATCGCGCTCGATTCCCCATCGCAGGGCGGAGTCCCGGCCGCGACCGCGACCTATTCGTCCGAGCCGCGCACGCTGCCCTCGGTGTGCCCGGGCTCGCAGACCGTGCCGGTGGGCGACATCCAGTCGGGGGACGCAGAACTGGACTCAGGTTCGACCGACGTCGCCTTCGACGTGCTGCCACCCGGCGGTGAGGTGATCGACGACGGCACCGCGTTCGATCAGGTGGGATCGTCCCTCGAGCGCATCGGCTCGGGAGACATCGCGGGCCTCGCCGGCCTCACCTGCGCCCCCACCTCGAACGACCAGTGGCTGGTGGGAGGCTCCACCGCCCTGGGATCGAGCGCCCGGCTGGTCCTGTCCAACCCCGCGGACACGTCGGTGCGCGCCGAGGTCGCGCTCCACACGCCGGTGGGCGCCGTGGAAGGCAGCACGTCCGTGGTGATCGGTCCGGGCTCTCAGCGCACCCTTCTGCTGGAGGGCGTCGAACCGGAGATGCCCGCCGTCGCCGTGCACGTGACCGCCGGCGGTCTCGGCGTCAGCGCCGCGCTGCAGGATTCCCGGCTCGACGGCTTCACGCCCGCCGGCACGGAATGGGTGACGGCTTCCGCGCTCGGAGAGGAGCTCGCGGTGCTCTCTCCCGCGGGGCCGGACGGTGACGGCAGGGCGACGCTGACCCTGATCGCCCCCGAAGGTGCGCAGGTCGACCTCGCGATGGCCGCGGACCGCGGCGCAGTGCCATGGGTAGGCGAGTCCACGCTCACGCTCGATCCCGGCGTGCTGACGGAGGTGCCCATCCCGCAGGCGGGGCCAGGGGCGGTGCTCATCGATGCGACCGCGCCCGTCGCCGCCGCCACCCGCGTGCAGGTTCCCCGGGAATCGGGATCGCGCGGCGGAGATCTGGCCTACGACATGGCGTGGACCGGCTCCCAATCGCGGACCGATGCGCGGGAACGGGCGATCGTGGTGCCCCCGGGCAGCGTCTCATTGCACGTGCATGCGGACGCGGGCGGCGTGGTCGCCTTCGACGCCGGGGGCTCCACGCTGGAGGTCTCGGTTCCCGAGGACGGCGCCGCGCTGGTCAACGTCGACCTCGAGCCGGGCACGCTGCTGTCGAGCGCGGCGGCGGCGTCGTGGTCGCTGGTCGTGACGGGCCAGCCTGGCTTCATCACCACTCTCGAGCCGGTCTCCGTGGAACTGACCTCGGTGGACACCGCAGTGACCGTCGACGGCCGCTATCCGGTGCCGCTCGACTAGGAGCCGTACAGAGGATCGATGTCCTCCGGAGCCCGGCCCAGCACGGCGCCGACCTGCTCCGCGAGCACGTCGCGCACCAGGGCCCCCACGTCCTCGGGCTCGGCGCGCAGCTCCATCGGTCGGCGATAGAGCACCACCCGGGTGGGCTGGCCCAGGTCCGCCGGGAACACTCGACCCAGCGGGACGCCGCGCTCCCAGGGCGTCGGGTCCGACGGGGGCACGTCCTCGGCCGCGAAGTCGATCCGGCCCCACCGCGATCCCCACCGGCTCTCGAGCCGCTCCGCTCCGTCACGCACCCAGTCGTCGAAGACATCCGCGCGGGTGCGGTACCCCGGTGCGTCGTAGGGAAGCAGGGGGGCGCGCAGCCCGCGGTCGTGGCGATCCCGGCGTCCCATGCCGCTCACGCTACCCGCGCCTCGGCGTGGCAGCCGGAACCGGCACGGCGTCGCGGGTAGCGTCCCTGGCGTGAAGTCGACTCGGCAGTGCTCCCGTACCTCGTGCTCCCGCCCCGCGGCGGCCACGCTGACGTACGTGTACGCCGATTCGACCGTGGTGGTCGGCCAGCTCGCCGCGGACGCCGAGCCGCACAGTTACGACCTGTGCTCGCACCACGCGGATCGGTTCTCCGCGCCGCGCGGGTGGGACGTGGTGCACATTCACCAGGAGTTCGTGGACGCGGGCCCGTCCCCGGACGACCTCGACGCCCTGGCACGCGCCGTCCGAGAGGCCGGCCGGCCCCGCGCTCCGCAGCAGCCGCCCGCACCGCTCGCCTCGGAGCCGCGTCGCGGCCACCTCCGCGTGGTGTCCGGGGACGCCTGAGCGCTACCCTGGTGCGCGTGACGACACGCCCCGACCTCAGCCCGCTCATCAAGTCCTACGACGTGCGCGGCATCGTGGGTGACACCCTCACCGCCGAGGTGGCGCGCGCGATCGGCGCGGCATTCGCCGATGCCGTGGTGCTGCCGGACGGTCAGCGCGAGGTGGTCATCGGTCGCGACATGCGCGCGTCGGGACCCGGGCTGGTCGCCGCGGTGGGCGAGGGCCTGCGCGATCGCGGCGTCGACGTCATCGACATCGGCCTGTGCTCGACGGACGGGCTCTACCACGCGTCGGGCGCGCTCGAACTGCCAGGCGTGATGGTCACCGCGTCTCACAACCCGGCCGCGTACAACGGCATGAAGCTGTGCCGCAGCCTCGCCCGTGCGGTGGGCGAGAACACGGGGCTGGGGGACGTGCGCTCTCTCGCGACCGACTACCTGGCCGACGGCATCCCCGTCGCGGACAACCGCGGCGAGGCCACCGAACGCGACATGCTCGCCGACTACTCGGCATTCCTGCGCTCCCTCGTGGACCTCAGCGCGATCCGGCCGCTGCGCGTGGTGGTCGATGCTGCCAACGCGATGGGCGGCCACACCGCGCCCGCCGTGCTCGGCACCGGCGCGGGCCTGCCGGAGCTGCCCCTCGAGATCATCCCGCTGTACTTCGAGCTCGACGGCACGTTCCCCAACCACGAGGCGAACCCGCTGGACCCCGCGAACCTGGTCGACCTGCAGGCGGCGGTGCGCTCCACGCAAGCCGACATCGGTCTCGCCTTCGACGGAGACGCTGATCGCTGCTTCGCGGTGGACGAACGTGGCCACGTGGTGCCCGCATCGGCCGTCACCGCGCTCGTGGGCCTGAGGGAGACCGCCCGCGAGATCGCGGAGGGGCGAAGCCCGTCGGTGATCTACAACCTGATCTCGTCGCGTGCCGTGCCGGAGCAGCTCGCCGCGGCGGGCGCGACGCCCGTGCGCTCGCGCGTGGGCCACAGCTACATCAAGGCGGAGATGGCGCGCCTGGACGCGGTGTTCGGCGGGGAGCACTCCGCGCACTTCTACTTCCGCGACTTCTTCTTCGCGGACTCGGGGATGCTGGCCGCGATGCACGTGCTCGCGGCCCTCGGTTCGCAGGATCGCCCGCTCTCGGGGCTGCTCGAGTCGCACAGCCCCTACGCCGCGTCGGGAGAGATCAACTCGACCGTGGACGACGTCCCGGCCGCGATCGCCCGTGTGCGCGCGGTCTTCGACGGCGACGACTTCGATGGGGCGGCGATCGAGGCCGACGAGATGGATGGGCTGACGCTGTCCCACTGGCACGCGCAGCCGCAGTGGTGGATCAACATCCGCGCGTCCAACACCGAGCCGCTGCTGCGGCTCAACTGCGAGGCCGCCGAGCCCCACGAGATGGAGCGGGTGCGCGATGCCGCGCTCGCTGCCATCCGCCACGCCTGACCCCGATTTTCGACCGCCCCAACCGAGGAGCTCCACACGTGACCCTGACCGACCATGTCATCGCCGATCTGTCCCTTGCGGAGTCGGGGCGCCACCAGATCCGCCTCGCGGAGCAGGAGATGCCGGGGCTCATGAGGCTCCGGGAGGAGTTCGGCGCGTCCCAGCCGCTCGCGGGTGCCCGCATCGCGGGGTCGCTTCACATGACCACCCAGACCGCGGTGCTGATCGAGACGCTGACCGCGCTGGGTGCGGACGTCCGGTGGGCCTCGTGCAACGTGTTCTCGACGCAGGACGATGCGGCCGCTGCGGTGGTCGTAGGTGCCGGCACCTACTCCGCTCCCGCCGGCGTGCCGGTGTTCGCGGTCAAGGGCGAGTCGCTGCGCGAGTACTGGGAGTACACGAACCGGATCCTGAGCTGGGACGGCCAGGACGGCCCCACGCTGATCCTGGACGACGGCGGCGACGCCACCCTGCTGGTCCACGAGGGGGTCAAGGCCGAGCGAGCCGGATCGGTGCCCGCCCCCCTCGAGGAGGAGGACCCCGCATACAACGCCGAGGTCGAGTCGATGCGGCACGTGCTGCGCCAGTCCCTCGAGGCGGACCCGCAGCGCTTCACGCGGATGGCCGCCGGGATCGCCGGAGTGTCCGAGGAGACCACCACCGGAGTGCACCGGCTCGTCCAGATGCATGCACGTGGCGACCTGGCCTTCCCCGCGATCAACGTCAACGATTCGGTCACCAAGTCCAAGTTCGACAACCGCTACGGCATCCGCCACTCGCTGCCGGACGGCATCAACCGCGCCACCGACGTGCTCATGGGCGGCAAGGTCGTGTTCGTGGCCGGCTACGGCGACGTCGGCAAGGGTGCGGCCGAGGCGCTGCGCGGCCAGGGCGCGCGCGTGGTGGTGAGCGAGGTGGACCCGATCTGCGCGCTGCAGGCGGCGATGGATGGCTACGAGGTGGTGCGCATCGAGGACGTCGTGGACCGCGCGGACTTCTTCATCACCACGACCGGCAACAAGGACATCATTCGCGTCGAGCACATGGCCGCCATGAAGGACAAGGCGATCGTGGGCAACGTGGGGCACTTCGACAACGAGATCGACATCGCGGGGCTCGCCCGTTCAGGAGCCAAGCACCAGCCCATCAAGCCACAGGTCGACGAGTGGACCTTCGCGGACGGGCACAGCGTGATCGTGCTGTCCGAGGGGCGACTGCTGAACCTCGGCAACGCTACGGGCCACCCGAGCTTCGTGATGAGCACCTCGTTCGCCAACCAGGTGCTCGCCCAGATCGAGCTGTGGGTGAACCTCGAGGCCTATCCGCTCGGCGTGCACCGCCTGCCGAAGGTGCTGGACGAGAAGGTCGCGATGCTGCACCTCGACGCGCTGGGCGTGCGGCTCACCGAGCTCACCGAGGACCAGGCCGACTACTTGGGGCTCCCTCAGCACGGTCCGTTCAAGTCGGAGCACTACCGCTACTAGGGCGTGTGCGGCACCTGGACAGGCGGCCGATGCGCGGGCGGGCTCAGGTCCGCACGCGCGGCCGGGTGCGCGTCAGTTGACGGCGTCAGGAATCCCGTAGGGGAGAGTGGCTGCTCTGGCCGACTCCCCGGCGGCACGCGCGCTGCGGCGCGCTTCGATCGCGGTCTCCCGCGACCGCCGCTCCGCGAGCACCGCCGCGATCATGTGCTCCGGGTGGGTGCCGTCGGGCGGCGCGGGCGCGACGTACTCGGCGAGACGCCCGGACAATGAGCCCGCGAGCCGCGCGCGCGACCCCAGGTGCAGGTCGTGGGCGCGGGCCAGGAACATGCGGCACGTGAGAGCCAACCCGTCCGGCAGCCGCCTGATGTCCGCGGTCGACGCCCACGCGGCGAGGTGCGGAGGCATCTCCACGGGCGGCAGCGCCCGCTTGGCGCCGCGCATGCGCATCGCGTAGGTGCCCGCAAGCATGTCGCCCAGCCGCTTGGCGCGGGCCGACAGCACCGAGACGGTCATGGCCAGCATTCCGAGCGTGCCGAACAGCTCGACCAGTCCCACGAGGGACCGGGTGAACGCATGGCGGAACGAGACCGGTCCGCCGTCGTCGCGCACGACCCGCAGCCCCACGGCGAAGCGCCCGGGAGAACGCCCCCGCGTGAGGGTCTCGACCAGGGCGGGCACGAGCACGATCATCACGACTGCCGCCATGATCATCGACGCGCGTCCCAGCGCGGCGTTGAGCGGGGCGACGGCGCGCTCGACGGCGGCGATCGCCAGCAGCGCCGGCACGCCGTATGCGAGCAGGTCGAGGATTCCGGACAGCATACGCATCGTCACGGACGCGGCGCCGGTGCTGAGCACCACGCCCTCGCCGGTGAGGATCTCATCGTCGATATCGGTCATCGTGCGCTCCCTTCCCGCCGCTCCTATGGCATCGTAGCGGCGTGGACATCGACGCTTTCTCTCAGGCTCGCGAGACGCGCTGGGCCAGGCTCAAGGACCTGTCGCGACGTCGCCGCCTGACGGGGGAGGAGGCCGACGAGCTGACCCGGCTGTACCAGTCCACCTCGGGGGACCTGTCCGCAATCCGATCCGCCGCTCCCGAGCCGGGGCTGGTCACAAGGCTGTCGATCCTGCTCGCGGGCGCCCGCGTGTGGCTGACCGGCGCTCACGAGGTGTCGACGCACGGAGTGCGCCACTATCTGACGCTCGGCCTCGCCGCGGCCTTCTATCGCGTGCGCTGGTGGGGAGCGGCGGTGCTGGTCGCCGTGGTGGCCCTCGGCGCGGTGACGGCGTGGTGGACCGTGTCCCACCCGGACGCGCTCGCCCTGATCGGATCTCCCGAGGAGAGGGCGGCCGTCGCGGAGCTCGAGTTCGCGAACTACTACTACGAGTACGACTCGGGGTCCTTCGCCGCGTCCGTGTGGACCAACAACGGGCTGATCGCGCTCCAGTGCATCGCCCTGGGGATCACGGGAGTGTTCCCGCTCATCCTGATGTACAACACCGTGATCCAACTGGGAGTCGCCGCCGCCGTGATGGCGGAGGCGGGCCTGCTCGACATCTTCTTCCAGCTGATCATCCCGCACGGGTTGCTCGAGCTGAGCGCGGTGTTCGTCGCGGCGGGCGCCGGCCTGCGGCTGTTCTGGACCATGCTCGTTCCGGGGGATCGCAGCCGCGGCGAGGCGCTCGCGGAGGAGGGTCGGATCGCGGTCAGCGTCGGCATCGGGCTCGTGGGCGTGCTGTTCCTGTCCGGAATCATCGAAGGCTTCGTCACGGGCTCGTACCTGCCGTGGGCCGTCAAGATCGTGATCGGTGCGCTCGCCTTCGCGGCCTTCTGGCTCTACATCTTCGTCGTGGGTCGCCACGCGGTGGCCGCGCGGGTCACCGGGGACTCCGAGGGCGACTTCGCGACGGATCGGGCCGCGGCGGTCGGCTAGCGTGGCCTACGCTCCTACAGCTTCCCCGAGGCCTTGAGGTCGAGGTAGCGGTCCGCGACCGCGGGCGCCAGATCGTCGGGCATCGCCGTGAGCACGTCGGCCCCCAGTTCGCGCACGCGCGCGGCCACGGCGTCCTGCTCGAGAGAGCCGCGGGCGGCCGCTCCCGCCGCATAGAGGTCGTGGACGTCGTCGCGCCCGCGCTCGAGAGAGCGCACCTCGGGGTCGTCGACCGAGGCGATCACCACCGCGTGCGTGTGGGCGATCGCCGCCACCGCATCGAGCAGTCCGCCGTCGATCGCCGAGGCGTCGAGAGTGGTCATCAGCACGACGAGCGATCGCTGCGACAGCCGGGACTGCACGAGCCGCGCGACGGCCGGCCAGTCCGGCTCGACCAGCGCGGGCTCGACCGTCGCCAGCGCATCGGCCAGCGCCGGCATCATCGCCGGCCCCGACACGCCGATCGCGCGGGCGCGTTCGACCCGGTCGAAGGCGCTCACCTGAACGCGGTCGCCCGCCTTGGAGGCCAGCGCCGAGAGCAGCAGCGTCGCCTCGATGGAGGCGTCGAGACGTGGCGCGTCCCCCACGCGCGCGGCGGACAGCCGCGACGTGTCCAGCACCGTCATCACGCGTCGGTCGCGCTCGGGACGGTAGGTCTTGACGAGCACCTCGGCGCGCCTCGCGCTCGCGCGCCAGTCGATGGTGCGGACGTCGTCGCCGATCACGTACTCGCGCAGGGAGTCGAACTCCGAGCCGGCGCCCTTGAGCTGCACGGCCGTCTGCCCGTCGATCTCCCGCAGGCGTGCCAGTCGCGAGGGAAGGTGCTTGCGAGAAGCGAACTCGGGAAGCACCCGCAGCGTGGCGGGGGCCGCCACCGATCGCTGTCGACCCGCGAGCCGCAGCGGCCCCGCGGTGCGCACCGTCACCACGTCGGCGCGCCGGTCGCCCCGCCGCGTCGGCCGCATCGGGGTGACGCACACGGTCGCCTCGCCCGGCGCCAGCCGGAGCCGGTGACGGTTGCCCGTCGCTCCCGCCGAGGGCTGCCACGCGTCACGCACGGCGCCCGACACGCGCCGACCGCCGAGGTTCACGACCTCGACCTCGACGGCGGTGGACTCCGTCAGTCGGACCGCCCGCGGCGCGGACCGGCGCACGCCGAGGCTTCCCGGTTTGGGCGCGAACGCCGCGTCCAGGCAGGCCAGCGCGATCACGCCGAGCACCCACGCCCACGCGAAGAGGCGATCCTGCACCCACAGCGCGGGCACGGCGCCCAAGGCGCTGAGCGCGACGGTCCAACCGGTGATGTACATGGTCAGCGCGGGACCGGGACGCTCGCCAGCACGGAGGACAGCACCGCGGCGGTGGTGACGCCCTCGAGCTCCGCCTCTGCGCGCATCTGGATGCGGTGGCTGAGCGTCCATTCGGCGAGTGCCTTGACGTCGTCGGGGGTGACGAACGTGCCGCCGCGCATCCACGCCCACGCCCGCGCCGTGCTGAGCAGCGCTGTCGCGCCGCGGGGCGACACGCCCAGGGCCACCGAGGGGGCGTCGCGAGTCGCACGGCAGATGTCGACCACGTAGCCGGCGACCTCGTCCGACACCGTGACCTGCGAAACCGCCTCGCGGCCGGCCTCGAGGTCCTGAACGGTCGCGACCGACCTGACGCCGGCCGCGTCGAGATCGCGGGGGTCGAAACCGGCGGCGTGGCGGCGCAGCACGTCGATCTCTGCCTCACGGGCGGGCATGCGGACGGGCAGCTTGAGCAGGAATCGGTCCAGCTGGGCCTCGGGCAGCGGATAGGTGCCCTCGTACTCCACGGGGTTCTGGGTCGCGATGACGAGGAACGGGTCGGGCAGGTGCCGGGCCGTGCCGTCGACGGTGACCTGACGCTCCTCCATGGATTCCAGCAGCGACGACTGCGTCTTGGGAGGGGTGCGGTTGATCTCGTCCGCGAGCAGCAGGTTGGTGAAGACGGGGCCTTCGCGGAACGAGAACGCCGCGGTCCGGGCGTCGTACACGAGCGATCCCGTGACGTCGCCAGGCATGAGGTCCGGCGTGAACTGCACGCGCTTCGAGTCGAGCCCGACGGTGCGTGCGAGGGTGCGCACCATGAGCGTCTTCGCCACACCCGGCACGCCCTCGAGCAGCACGTGACCGCGGCACAGCAGCGCGATCACCAGGCCGGTGACCACCTGATCCTGGCCGACGACGGCGCGACCCACCTCGGTGCGGATGCGGGACAGCGACTCGCGGGCGCCGTCCGCGGCGGCGCTTGCCACCGTGCCGGGGGCGCCGTCCTGACGAGGCGTGTCGGCTGCAGGCTGCGGGGATTCGGGGGTGTCGGTCACGGTCGGTGAACCTCACTTTCCAGGGTGTCGAGCTCGTGGATGATGCTCATCATTGTCGAATCGTCGGTGGGCGCGGGGCCGTAGAGGATTCTTTCGACATCTGTCTCCGGGCGGTCAGCCGCACGGGCGATGGCGGGGATCAGCGCGGCTCTGCCTGAGGCGCGGGGGACTCCCAGTCGTCTCGCCATGCGCGCGGCGGCGGTGGCGCGCAGAGCGGCGGTCGCACGGCCGCTCGCGCGGGAGCGGCGGTACAGGCGGGCGCGGCCACGGGTCGCCTCGGACGCGCGCACGATCACCGGCAGCGGCTCGCGCACGAGAGGCCCGAATCGGCGGGCGCGCCACCACGCCGCGAGCAGCACGGTGAGCGCGAGCAGGTAGACGGCGCTGCCCGTGCCCGGCGGCAGGAAGTCGGGGTTCGCCTCGATCTCGGTGGGGGGTGCGGCGTCGTCCGCGCCGCTGGCGCCGTCCGGGTCGCTCCAGGTCACGGTGGAGGGGTCGAACAGGTCGCCGACATACCAGACGAGCGAGTCGTGGCGACCGAGAGCGCGGAGCGCGAGTGCCGCGTTCCCGTCGTCCGCAAGGTTCGCATTCGTGACGAGGGGCCACGATGCGATCAGCGCGATGCGTCGCTCCCCGTCCTCGACGACTCCGTAGGCGTGCGCGCCGTCGCCGTTGGGGAAGCACAGCCGGCCGCCGTCACCGGGGTCACCCGCCAGGCCCTGCTCCTCGACGCGCAGGCGTTCGGCGGCCGCGGCATCCGGGTCGTCGCAGCGCGCCTCGGCCACCTCGGCGTCAAGTGAGGGCTCGACGGACAGCGAGGGAGCGATCTCGCCGACGACCGATTGCGACGGCGCCACGAACACGAGGTCCCCGGGATACTCGAGCAGCGCCTCGATCTGATAGGCGGCGAGTGGCTCCGAGTCGGCGATCGCCAGGGTGGTCCCGGCGGGATCCTCGATGCGAGCGTCGGCCATGGTCCCCACCTGGCGCACGTCGACGCCTTGGTCGCGCAGGATCTGCGCGAGTGCACGGGTGCCGCTGGGGGTGGAGTTATTGGTGGACAGCTCCGTGTAGTCCTCGGGACGCGACGTCCACACGAGCGTGACGATCAGCGCGACGAACAGCACGGCCGCGATCACGACGATCGGGCGCCGCCGGGCGCGCGCCACGAACGTCGCGCTGTCGTCGGCGCGGCTGAAGCCCGTGTGCGTCGCAGCGAGATCGGCCCGTGGGTCCGCGACGGTGGCCGGGCTCATGCGGTGGCCTCCGTGCGGGCTTGCTGGCGGGCCTGGGAAAGCGACTGGCAGGTGTCGCGCGCGTGGCGCGCATCGGTCGCGGTGAGTCCGCCCGATCCGTACCTGGCGAGATCGAAGGCCATCGCATCGGTCGCCACGTCGCCCGCCAGGGCCGGCACGGCCGTCTCGATGCGCACTGCGGCCTCATGGACGGTCACGCCAGGGGAGTCGGCGATGGCCCGACGCTCCTCCATCAGCCTGACGGAGGCGCGGAACCACTCCATGGTCGCAAGGTCCCAGGCGCCGCGACTCTCGGCGTCGGCCGCGGCCTCGCGAATGCGCTGCGACGAGCGAGCGTCGTCGTCGAACACGGCGCGGGCGGACGTGGAGCGGCGCGAGCGGCGCAGCGGGCCCAGCACGAGCCACACGATGACTGCGACTGCCGCGACTGCGAGCAGCACGAGCGCGATCGTGCCGAGCGGGCCCAGGTTCCCTCCGAGCTGCCCCACGCCGTCGAACAGGTCCTGCACCCACCGCAGGAACGCCTCGAACCACGTGGTGCCCTGGTCGCTGTATTCGGGCTTGGCGAGCTCATCGCGCGCCCATTCGCGCGCGGTGTCAGCGTCAGGCGTGACCGGAATCTCGACGTGCATGCGCTAGGCCCGTGCCCGCTCCTCGGCGGCGCGAGCGAGGTCGAGGTCGAACCCTTCGTGGCGCATCCGCAGGTCGATGTAGAGGAGGGCGAAGACGGACCCCACATACGAGTACACGAGCACGAGCGACACGATGTAGGTGAGGCCGTAGACCACGAAGAAGGCCACCATCAGCACGGCGACGTTATCCGGTGCCACGAACGACACCGCGATCGCGCCGAACTGCCCGACGTACTGGAGCACGCTGGACACGATGTTGATGAGCGCGGCGGCGACGAACAGGATCAGCACGCTCCACCAGAACCGACCGCGGATGAGCCCCGTCAGCCGCTTGAGCGCGGCGATCATCGATATCCCCTCGAGCACGATCATCGCGCGGGCGATCCCCTGGCCGAGGGTCACCAGCAGCCCGCCAGGCAGCAGTAGCAGGAAGAACAGCACGAGGCTCAGCGCCACCGCTCCGCCGCCGGGCTCTCCCGCGGCGAGCGAGATCAGCACGGGCGCGAACGCCACGACGAGCAGCAGCGTCAGCGCGACCGAACTGGCCAGGTACAGCAGCAGCAGCGAACCCAGCCTGCGGCGCACCTGGCGCCAGGCCACGGGAATCCCGATGCGCTCGCCGAGCACGGCGCGCGCGACGCCGGGCGCGATGATCGAACTCGAGAACACGTCGGCGAGCAGCATCATCAACACGGACACGACGATGAGCGCGACGGTCTGCGTGGAGATCCCGGACAGGGTCGGCGTCGAGTTCAGGAGGCCGAGCTGCGGGTCGGTGAACACCATCCACAACGCGACGAGCATGAGGATCGTGGAGACGAGAGTGAACAGCAGCGGCGCGCCGAGCACGACCGCGCGGTTGTAGCGCATCGCCTTGAACGGAACCGTGAGGAAGTCGCCGAAGTTCAGGGGTCGGAGCGGGATGATTCCCGGCTGCCACGACCGGAACGACGGCGCCCCCGCAAGCTGCTCGGGCACCGGGCCACGGCCGCCGGACGGAGGCCCGTACGAGAGCGGCACGGCGGGGCCGGCCGGGGCGTTGGCGGCGCCGTGCGGGGACGACGGATCGGACGCATCCGGAGAGGGCTCGCCGGGTGCCGTCCACGCATGACCTGCGTGCGCGTCGCTGCTCGCAGCCTCGGGCGAGGGCCACTGCAGCGCCGCTGCGTCGCCGGCCTCGTTCCTCGTGCGCCGGTCATCCTCGGTCATCTGGCCCCCTTCGTCGACTCGGACCATCCTGCCATGTGGCACGCGCCCGGACAGGACCCTCTCCCGCCCGCCGCGCCCCGCGTGGCAAGATGGCGTCATGACAGGACGCATCCTGGTGGTCGACGATGATCCCGCTGTCGCGGAGATGATCGGAATCGTCTTGCGCGGCGACGGCTTCGAACCCGTGTTCTGCGACCATGGCGACCACGCGGTGCAGGCGTTTCGGGACGAGAACCCCGAGGTGATCCTGCTCGACCTCATGCTGCCCGGCAGGAGCGGCATCGACATCTGCCGGGAGATCCGCGCGGAGTCGGGCGTGCCGATCATCATGCTCACGGCGAAGTCGGACACCGTCGATGTGGTGCTGGGCCTCGAGTCCGGCGCCGACGACTACATCCCCAAGCCCTTCAAGCCGCGCGAGCTGATCGCGCGGGTGCGGGCGCGACTGCGGCGCAACGACAACGCGGCCACCGCAGTGGTGCGCATCGGCGACCTGGAGATCGACGTCACCGGCCACCGCGTCACCCGCGACGGCGAGGTCATCCCGCTCACGCCGCTCGAGTTCGACGTGCTCGTGACGCTGGCGCGCTCGCCGGGGCAGGTGTTCACCCGCGAGGTGCTGCTCGAGGATGTGTGGGGATACCGCCACGCGGCGGACACCCGCCTGGTCAACGTGCACATCCAGCGGCTGCGCGCCAAGGTCGAGCACGACCCGGAGAACCCCGAGATCATTCAGACGGTGCGCGGAGTGGGCTACAAGGCAGGCGCTCAGAAGACGTGAGGGTGAGAACGTGAGGCCCGCCTCGTGAGGGCCACCGCGCGAGCCGTCGGAGCGGCGCTCGCCGCGCCCCTGCAGAGCGCCCTGCGGCGGTGGACGCGCTCGATGTCGCTGCGCGTCGTGCTCTCGACCCTCGTGGTGGGCATCGGCACCGTCGCGCTGCTGGGCGCATACGTGACGACTCAGATCCGTGACGGGCTCGTGGACAACCGGGTGGAGAGGGTGCTCGCGGAGAGCGCGCGCGACGCCGCCACGGCGCAGGAGCGCGCGGGCACGTCGACCGCAGCGAATCCCCAGGACCTGCAGCAGTTCGTGTACGACCTGCTCGTCCAGCTGCGCGCGCTGGGAGGAGAGAGTCGCGGGCTCGTGATGCTGCGCAGCCCCGACAACACCTCGTCCGTGCCCCTGACCATCGAGGAGTCCACCACGGGCCTGCGGCAGGTGGTGTCGACGCAGATGCGTGCGGCGGTCGCCGTAGAGGTGCCACAGCCGTGGCAGTTCGTCTCGCTGCCCGACACCGGGGACCCGGGGGTGGTCGTCGGAGCTCCGCTGGTCATCCCCGCCGCAGGACCCTACGAGCTCTATTTCGTGTACTCGCTCGCCGAGGAGCAGGCGACCCTCGAGCTCATTCAGCAGGTGCTGGCGCTCGGCGCGGCCGTGCTGGTCGCACTGGTGGTGGCGATGACGTGGTTCGTCACCGCGCAGGCCGTCCGTCCGGTGCGGCAGGCGGCGCGGGTCGCGTCCCGGCTTGCGGACGGGCGGCTGTCCGAACGGATGACGGTGCGAGGCCACGACGAGATCGCGACGCTCGCGCAGACCTTCAACGAGATGGCCGAGTCCCTCCAGCGTCAGATCACGCGCATGGAGAACCTCTCGCGCCTGCAGCGCCGGTTCGTCTCCGACGTCTCTCACGAGCTCCGGACGCCGCTCACCACCATTCGGATGGCCTCCGACGTGCTCCACGACGCGCGGACGGAGTTCCCGCCGCACGTCGGTCGGTCGGCGGAGCTGCTGAGCAATCAGCTGGACCGGTTCGAGGCGCTGCTGAGCGATCTGCTGGAGATCTCGCGCATCGACGCGGGCGCGGCCCAGCTCGAGTTCGAGGAGGTGGACCTCGCCGACGTGGTCCGCGACGAGGTCGAGGCGGTGCTGCCCATCGCCGACGACATGGGCGTCGACATCCGTCTGCACGTCACCCCGGGCACCCACACGGCGTCGATGGACCGCCCGCGGGTGGGCCGGATCGTCCGCAATCTGCTGTCGAATGCCATCGAGCACAGCCAGGGCGGTCCCGTCGACGTCGCCGTGGGCGCGGATCGGCGCGGGGTCGCGGTGGTGGTCCGCGACTACGGGTTGGGTCTCACCTCTCATCAGGTGGCACGAGTCTTCGACCGGTTCTGGCGCGCGGACTCGGCACGGACCCGCACGATGGGCGGCACGGGCCTGGGCCTGTCGATCGCACGCGAGGACGCGGTGCTGCACGATGGCCGTCTGGAGGCGTGGGGGCAGCCGGGAAAGGGAGCGAGCTTCCGCCTGCTGCTGCCCCGCACATCCGAGGGTCTGGGGACGAATGCCCCGCTCGCGCTGGCGATGCGCCAAGCGGACTTCGCGGCGGCGGGAGCCCGGGTGGAGTTCTCGTCTCCGCTGGTGAGCCACGGGCCCGACGGGGGAGGCCGTTCATGAGGATGACGCGACTCGTGGCCCTCGTCGCCGCCGCAGCGGCGCTCGCGGGCTGCGCCACGATCCCTCACAGCGGTGACGTGGAGGAGGGCAACGCCGACGTGCTGCCCGTGGCGCCCCTTCAGCCCATTCAAGAAGGACCGAACCCGTCGGACGACCCGGCGGCGATCGTGACCGGGTTCCTCCGGGAGTCGGCCACGGGGGTTGCCTCGGACTTCTCCGTGGCTCGGGAGTTCCTGACTGACGAGGCCGCAGCATCCTGGAATCCCGGTGCCCAGACCCTGGTCTACCGCTCGGGTGCGGTGACGCCCGAGTGGGATGAGGAGACGAGCACCGTCGCCTACGAGCTGCCGCTCGCGTCGACCGTCGACTCGTCCGGCCGGCGCACGGACTCTCCCGACGCCACCATCGGCGACCTCGAGTTCGCCGTCACCCAGAACGATCAAGGGCGTTGGCGGATCTCCGAGCTCGCCGACGGCGTGGTGATCTCGCAGGCGAACTTCACTCGGTTCTTCCGCCCGGTCGACCTGGTCTTCGCGACCCCGGACCTCACGACCGCGGTTCCGGAAGTTCGTTGGCTGCCGGACAACAACGTGGTCACCGCCGCGGCTCGCGAGCTCGTCGAGGGCCCCTCCACCTGGCTCGCGGACGCCGTGGTGACGGGCTTCCCGGACACGGCGGCCCTTGCGGTGGAGTCGGTGGTGGTGACGAGAGGCGTCGCCGCCGTGGACCTCACTCCGCAGTCGGCGGGCACCCCCGACCAGCGAGCGCTCGCCGCCGAGCAGCTGCGCGTGACCCTCGGTGGACTGCCCAACGTCACCGAGGTCCAAGTGCGCATCGGCGGCCTGCCGATCGCCCTCGAGGAGCCACTGGAGCTTCAGGCGGCGCCGGTGCCCGGGGCGCAGGCCGCGGTCTTCGCGTCGGGCCGGCTGGGGACCTGGGACGGCGAGACGCTGCTGGTGACATCACCCGAGGCCGGCGGCGTGGGCGACGATGCGTATGGCCTCGCACGCTCGTACGACGGGCAGCGCGTGGCATGGGTCGACGGTGGCGCGCTGCTCACCAGCACGGCGCTCGCGGATGACGGCACGGCATTCGTCGAACCAGCCGACGACCAGCCCGCCCCTGAGGGCTCGGTCGCGGTGGACGAGGTGCACGCGGCGGACGGCCTCGTCGGTCCGAGCTTCGATCGTCATGGCTACCTGTGGACGGCGCAGTCGTCGGGAGCGGACGGTCTGGTGGCGGTCGCCCCCGACGGTGAATCGATCTCCCTGCCGAGCGATTGGCTCCAGACCCGGTCCGCGATCGCCTTGTCGGTGTCCCGTGACGGCAGTCAGATCGCCATGCTGTCGCGCTCGGGCGGCCAACCGGTGGTGGAGGTCGCTGCGATCGTGCGCGATGTCGCGGGGGCTCCGTTGGGAATCGGTGAGCCATTCGCGGTCGGCACGGGCGTGGGCGCCGGGGTCGACGTGGTGTGGGTGGACGACTCCACGGTCGCGGTGCTGGGCGAGGTCGTGGATGGGGCGTCCTCTCCGCTGTGGCTCGCCAGCGTGGGGGGTGGCACCTCGGTGGTCACCACGCTTCATGACGCGGTCGACATGTCGGTGCGCGCAGGCGAGGCATCGCTGGTGGTCGTCGGCGCCGACGGCCGTGTCGAGGAACGGTCCGGATCCGCGTGGGCCGCGGTCCTCGAAGGAGTGTCCGAGATCGCGTACTCGGGATGACTGACTGCCGTCCCCAGGGGATGGCTCGCTCGACCCCTGCACTGGTCGCCACGGTGGCTCCGGCGCCCGCCGAGCCCGGCGGCGATTCTCGAGGTCATGACGTGGGACGTGCTGCGCACCATGGCCTCCGATCTCGCGAGGCTTGTCGTGCCAGTCGAGTGCGCCGGCTGCGGCGAGGTGGATGTGCGGCTCTGCGCCGAGTGTGCGGCGCAGTGGTGGGAGTGGCCGGTGCGGGTCGAGTCCGGCGCCCCGCGGCTCGACGTCGAGGGGCGTGCGCCGCTGCCCGTGTGGGCGGTCGCCGCGCTCGACGGCTCCGCGGAGTCCGTGGTGCGCGCATGGAAGGACGGGTCACGACGAGACCTCGACCGGTGGCTCGCAGGTGCCGTGCGGCTGTCGGCCCGCCGCATCGCACCGCAGGTGCTGCCGCCGTCGTCCAGCGCGACTGGGCCGGCCGCGATCACGGTCGTGCCCGCCCCCGCGCGTGCGGCCAGCACCCGTCGCCGCGGTGTGGACCTGCCCGCACTGCTCGCTCGGGGCGCCGCGGTGGGGCTGCGTGAGGCCGGCATCGACGCGGCGGTGACGAGCGCACTGCGGATCGGCGGAGCGGAGTCGCGGGGTCGGTCCGCGCGGGCCCGGTGGCGGGGGGCCCGCGGGTCGGTGCGGGTCCGCAGGCGGGTGACGGGTCCGGTCGTGCTCGTGGACGATGTGGTGACCACCGGCGCGACGCTCGCCGCATGCGCGCAGGCGCTCGAGGACGCCGGCGCGGTGGTGATCGGCGCGCTCGCGGCCGCGGCCGCGGGGAATGCTCGCGCCCACGGTCCCGGACGGCTAGGGTGGAGTTCAGACGACGTTCACGTCGACACCTTCGATGCCCCGGGAGGTGATGCCGCAGGCGCAGAAGGCGCCGCCGTCACCATTGCTCGGCCGCATGGCCGCACACGCTGAGACACGAAGGAGCTGCACCATGGACATTGCGATCGTCGGACGCCACACGAAGGTCTCCGAAGACACGCGCGAGAAGATCTTCGAGAAGATGGAGAAGGTCGAGTCGCTCGCTCCGCGGGCGACGCGTGCGGAGATCAACGTGGTGCACGAGCGGAACCCGCGACTGTCAGGAGAGCGCGAGCGCGTGGAGATCACCCTCCACGACCATGGCGTGATCCGGGCGGAGGCCGCCGCCGACGACCGTCTCGTGGCGCTCGACCAGGCGACCGCGCGCATCGTCGAGCAGCTGCGGCGCCAGCACGAGCGCCGCGCCAATCGACACAAGGGCAAGCCCTCGCTTCACGCCGTGGTCGCGCAGGAGATGGCCGCCGCCGAGAAGGCGGGCACGACCACCGAGCACGGCGCGCCGCAGGACTCCGACTCTCAGGACGGTGACCGTGTCGAGAGCGTCGAGACATGGGAGGGAGCGCCCGAGGGGTCGACCGTCGAGGTGCCGATCGACGGCACCCCGATCGTGATCCGCTCCAAGACGCACAGCGCGACCCCCATGACGGTCTCCGAGGCCATCGATCAGATGGAACTCGTCGGTCACGACTTCTACCTCTTCCTGGACTCCGACTCCGGCCTGGCCTCCGCGGTCTACCGCCGGCGCGGGTGGACGTACGGCGTGATCCGCATCGAGGAGAAGACGGACGACGCGGAGCGCGAGAGCGCCTGACGGGCGACTGAGAGTCGCTGGCGCACCGCTCGGCGGCCCGGGACCTTCCCGGTAGTCTCCGAGCGTGCGCCCCCGCCACTTCCTCAGCGTCGTCGCTGCCGCCACGCTGTGGGGCACGGGCGGCGTCCTGGGAGCACTGCTCGCCGACGACGGCGCCGTTTCGGCCGCCGCGGTCGCCATGTGGCGCATGGTCATCGCTGGCGGAGCGCTGACGCTGTGGCTTGCGGCGACGGGGTCGCTGAACCCCGCCTCGCTGACTCGACCGATGCTGCGTCGCATCCTCGCGACCGGCGCCCTCGTCGCGGCGTTCGAGGTGCTCTACTTCTCCAGCATCGCGCTCGCGGGAGTGGGGCTCGCAACCCTGGTCGCGATCGGATCGGCGCCGGCATGGGTCGTGATGTGGGACTGGTGGCGCCGTGGAGATCGCCCGGTGACCCGGCGGGTCATCGCGCTGCTGGTCGCGCTCGCGGGGCTCGTGGCGCTGCTCGGATCCTCGCTGGACGCGGGTGACCGTGCGCTCGAGGGTGTGGGCCTGGCGATCGCCACGGGGGTGGTCTTCGCGGGCGTGACCGTCGTGAACCGCGCGCCCGTGCGCGGGCTCGGCGCGGCGCGGCTCACTGCTCTCGCGTTCAGCGCGGGTGGGCTGATGCTGGTGCCGGTGACGGCGGTGCTGGGATGGGCGGTCCCGGCCGGCATCATTCCCTGGAGCTACGCCGTGGCGCTCGGCGTGGGTTCCACCGCGCTCGCGTACCTCGCGTACCTGTCGGGGCTCGAGACCGTGCCGCCGTTCGTCGCGACCGTCGTCGCGCTGCTCGAGCCGCTCGTGGCCGCCGCCCTCGCAGCCCTGGTATTCGCCGAACGCCTGGGCCCCTGGGGCGTGCTCGGAGGAGCCGCCCTCGCATCGGCCGTCGTGCTGTTGCGCCCTCAGCGAGACGAACCGGCAAGCCTCCACTGACCGCCTACGATGGTTGACGGATCCGAACTGCTAGGAGAGCTACGTGTCAATTCTCGATCGCATCGTCCGCATGGGCGAGGGCCGCGTGCTGCGACGTCTCGGCAGGATCGTCACCCTGACGAACGCCATGGAGGACTCCTACCAGGAGTTGTCGGACGACGAGCTGAGGGCGCTCACTGACGAGTTCCGCACCCGGTACGAGGGAGGCGAGAGCCTCGACTCGATCATGCCCGAGGCGTTCGCGGCGGTCCGCGAGGCCTCGCGCCGCACGCTCGGCCTGCGCCACTTCGACGTGCAGATCATGGGCGGCGGCGCCCTGCACTTCGGCGACATCGCTGAGATGAAGACCGGTGAGGGCAAGACCCTCGTCGCCACGCTCCCGGCCTACCTCAACGCCCTCACTGGCGACGGCGTGCACATCGTCACCGTGAACGACTACCTGGCGAGCTACCAGTCGGAGCTCATGGGTCGGGTGTTCCGGTTCCTCGGCATGGAGACCGGCTGCATCATGTCTGGCATGTCGCCGCAGGAGCGCAAGGAGCAGTACGCGGCGGACATCACGTACGGCACCAACAACGAGTTCGGCTTCGATCACCTGCGCGACAACATGGCCCTCGACCCGGGTCAGCTGGTGCACCGCGGCTATCACTACGCGATCGTCGATGAGGTCGACTCGATCCTCATCGATGAGGCGCGCACGCCGCTGATCATCTCCGGGCCCTCGCAGGGCGACAACCTGAAGTGGTACACGGAGTTCACGCGCATCGCGAAGTCGCTGGTGATCGACGAGGACTACGAGGTCGAAGAGAAGAAGAAGGCCGTCGGCATGCTCGAGCCGGGCATCGACAAGGTCGAGAAGGCGCTGGGCATCGAGAACCTCTACGACCCCGCGAACACCCCGCTGATCGGCTTCCTCAACAACGCCGTGAAGGCCAAGGAGCTGTTCCGCCGCGACCGCGACTACGTCGTGCAGAACGGCGAGGTCGACATCGTCGACGAGCACACGGGCCGACTGCTGCGGGGCCGTCGCTACTCCGAGGGCCTGCACCAGGCCATCGAGGCGAAGGAGGGCGTCGAGGTCAAGGCGGAGAACCAGACGTACGCGTCGATCACGCTGCAGAACTACTTCCGCCAGTACGACAAGCTCGCCGGCATGACCGGTACGGCCCAGACCGAGGCCTCCGAGCTCAACGCGACGTACGGCATGGGCGTGGTGCCGATCCCCACCAACATGCCGATGATCCGCGAGGACAAGGCGGACCTGCTGTACAAGACCGAGCAGGCGAAGTTCGATGCCGTGATCGAGGACATCCTCGAGCGCCACGAGAAGGGCCAGCCGGTGCTGGTCGGCACGGTGTCCGTCGAGAAGTCGGAGCGCCTGAGCGCGGAGCTGCGCAAGCACGGCATCCAGCACGAGGTGCTGAACGCCAAGCAGCACGAGCGCGAGGCGGCTGTGGTCGCCGAGGCCGGCCGCAAGGGCGCCGTCACCGTCGCCACCAACATGGCGGGCCGCGGCACCGACATCATGCTGGGCGGCAACCCGGAGTTCCGGGCGGTCCAGGAGATGACCCAGCGCGGCCTCGACCCGCAGGAGCAGCCCGAGGAGTACGAGCGGGTGTGGGACGGCGTGTTCGAGCAGGCGCAGGGCGCCGTCGCGACCGAGCACGAGCAGGTTCTCGCCGCCGGCGGACTGTACGTGCTCGGCACCGAGCGCCACGAGTCCAGGCGCATCGACAACCAGCTGCGCGGCCGCTCCGGGCGCCAGGGCGACCCGGGCGAGTCCAGGTTCTACCTGTCGCTCGAGGACGACCTCATGCGGATGTTCCAGTCGGGACTCGCCGCGACGATGATGAACTCCTCGGCGCTGCCTGACGACATGCCGATCGAGTCCAAGGTGCTGACGCGCGGCGTGCGCTCGGCCCAGGCGCAGCTCGAGGGCCGCAACGCCGAGATTCGCAAGAACATCCTCAAGTACGACGACGTCATGAGCTCGCAGCGCAGCGTCATCTACGCGGAGCGCCGCCGGGTGCTCGACGGCGAGAACTTCCGCGACCAGGTGATGGCCTTTATCGAGGACGTGGTGAGCGCGTACGTCCGCTCCGCGACGCTCGTGGGCAGCCCCGACGACTGGGACCTCGAGGCCCTGTGGAAGGATCTGCGCACCGTCTACCCCGTGTCGGTGACGGCGGAGGAGCTCACGGACGAGGCTGGCGGGACCGCGCTGCTCACGACCGCGTTCCTCCAGCGCGAGCTCGTCGCCGATGCCAAGGTGCAGTACGAAGCCGTCGAGGAGCGCCTGGGCGCCGACCTCACGCGCACGGTCGAGCGCCAGGTCGTCATGCAGGTGCTGGACGCCAAGTGGCGCGAGCACCTGTACGAGATGGACTACCTCAAGGAGGGCATCGGGCTGCGCTCGATGGGCCAGCGCGACCCGCTCACCGAGTACCAGCGCGAGGGCTACCAGCTGTTCGAGGCCATGACCGACTCGATCAAGGAGCAGTCGCTGCAGGTGCTGTACCGGGTCGAGAAGCGCCAGAAGGAGCCCGCCGCGGGAGAGGTCACCAGCGACTCGGCAGCGGCGACCGCCGCGGCGGCGCCGAGCGCAGCGCAGGCGGCCGCCGGCGCCCAGGCGGCAGGCAGCCAGACCGGCCAGCCCCGCGCGGGCAGCAGGTCGGCGACCCCCGGCGCGATGATGCAGTCCAACATGGGCGCGCTGACGTACTCGGGTCCGTCGGACGACGGCTCCGGCGCGGTGAAGAAGTCGGAGCCGAAGGCGGCCGGAAAGCCCTCCGACGACGGCGCCACGTTCCCGGGCACCCCCAAGAACGCTCAGTGCCCGTGCGGGTCAGGCAAAAAGTACAAGATGTGCCACGGGAAGAACGAGGACTGAGCCTCACCCCACGTGCATCTCGGTGACGAGCCACCGGCCCGTCACGTCCTCCAGGCGCATGGCGATCGCGCGGCAGTGCTCTCCGTCGTCCACGACGACGGAGACCTCCGCGGCGTCGCGCGACACTCGGAAGACGCGGGCGCGCCGCACCCCGACGGCGGTGCCGCCCGACAGCCCCGCTCGCCGCGCGAGAGAGCGCTGGCGGGCGAGCTGTCCGAACACTCCAGGTTCTATCCAGCGCGCGTAGGGGTCGAGAGCCGCCCCGCCCAGCAGCGCCTCCATCGCGGCCTTCGCGACGGTGCAAGCGAGAGGCGTCGGGTCCCCGAGCACCTTCCGGGAGCGTCGGCGCGCACGCAGTGGGGCAGGAGGGTCCGCCTCCGTCGCCGGGAGTCCGTTCACGGGGCTCGAGTGGCCCGCGGCGGTCATCGCGTCCACCGCTCGGGAAGCACGAGCTCCTGACCCGGATGGATCAGCGCGGGGTCGTCGCCGATGGTCTCGCGGTTCGCGTCGAACAGGTCGGGCCACGCCGCCGCTGTCTTGGCGTCGTCTTGCGACGATTCTCCGTCACCGAGCCCACCTTCGAGAGCGTCGGCGGCGATCGTCCATAGCGAGTCGCCGGCCATGACCGTGTAGGTGGTCTCGTCGCCGGCGTCCTGCTCGTCGCCGGCCGCGCCCTCGCCAGCGGTATGGGTGGGGTGCGCCGCGGCGGACCGCGTGGGCTCGTCGCGAGGGGGTGCGGGGGTGTGTGCGGGCCGTTGCGGTTCGGGCGCGGGCAGGATGGGTGCCAGGAGCGGCCGAGTGATCGCCTCGCCGGGCGCAATCGGCTGGGGCACCCAGCCCGCGTCGGAGCTGTCCGGGGCCGCCGTCGCCGGCACCGCGAGGGCCGTGGCCAGGGCGCCGCTCGCGGCGACGCTCACGATGCGGCGCCACGTCGCCGGCATCAGTCGCATCGCCGCAGACCTGGCGCGGGACCCACGGGGCGTGGCGAACACCAGCAGCGACGCGAGGCTCAAGTACGCGGCCGCCGCGGTCCCTCCCGCTCCCGCGGCGACGGTGAGCAGGTCCGCCATGGTCACGGTCGAGAGCGCGACCGTCGGCGCGCCTTCGATGTCATGTGCAAGGAGGAGACCGGCCTCCCAGGTGACGTGCGCGAAAGCGAGCGCGAGGGGCGGCATGGCGAGGACGGTCGACCAGGCTGCCGCCCGCCGCGCCGCTCTGGCCGTGCGCTCTCCCCGTGGCTGGGTGCTGGTCGCGTCCCGAACGATCGGCATCTTCATCTCCTTAGAAGTCATTTGATGCTTTTTGATAACGCTAGGTATACAACGGTGCCGTTCGCTCGTCCAGTCGAGAGTGGCTCTGGCTGTGGACGGCGTCCACGCCGTAGCGTGTGCTCATGCGGTGGGAAGCGCTGTTCAGCGACCTGGAGGGGCAGCTCGGCTCGGCACGGGACGAGCAGTGGCGGACGGAGGTGTCGGAGCGCACGCGCGGAGAGCGCGCGGCGATCGACCTGCCGTCGCGCATCGCCGCTGCGCGGGGATCCTCGCTGGCCTTGGAGCTCGCGGACGGCGAGAGCGTCACTGGAGTCGTGGAGGACACGGCGCGCGGTTGGCTGCTGGTCGTCGATGCCACGGCGCGCGAGCACTTGGTGCCGATGCATGCGGTGGCCGTCGTGAGGGGGCTCACCGGCTCCGCCCATCACATCACGGAGGTGGAGCGACGCCTGGGGCTGTCGCACGCGCTGCGCGCCCTCAGCCGGGACCGCGCGCGGGTGCGGGTGCGTACCACTGGGGGCGAGGTGCACGGCGTGATCGCGGCCGTGCTGGCGGACCACATGGACGTGGCGACCGACGTCGCTGACAGGCGGCGCGTGTCGGTGCCGTTCGCAGCGATCCTCGAGGTGGTGTCGGCCTAGCGGTGTCGGCCTAGCGGTGTCGGGGGCTCAGCGGAGTCTTGTCACGATTCCGCGGAGGAGCGGGACTGCCCCGCCTTGTCGCGGGCCGCCGCATACTGGCGTTCGATGTACGCCTCCAACTCGCTCGCCTCGATGCGCCAGATCCCGCGCCCGCCCACCTGGATGGCCGGCAGATCGCCCGATCGCACCAGCGCGTAGGCCTGCTGCGAGGACACGTTGAGGATCTCCTGGACGTCCTCGATCTTCAGGAATCGCGGGCTCATGCCGACATTCTGGCACGCCGGAGGACCGCGCCAGCGCTTGTCCACAGGGCCTTGTGGGATGCCGCCGTTCGCGGCAGGCTAGCCCCGTAGCCGTGTACCAGGGGGGAAGCATGGACGCACAGGCACCGGTCGCGGGGCGACTGCGCCGCCCGGGCTGGAAGGACCCGCGCCTGCTGATCGGCCTGCTGCTGATGGCGGTGTCGATCGTGGGAGTCGCCGGGATCGTCGAGGCCGCGGATCGCACCATGGCGCACTACGTCGCCCGCGAGACCCTGACGCCCGGGACCGTGCTCGATGCCGACGACCTGGCCATCGCCCGGGTGCGGGTCGGCACCGGCGCCTACATCGCCGCCGAGGGGGCCTCGGACGATGAGCCCTGGGGCCGGGTCGTCACCAGGGTCGTCGAGCAGGGGGAGCTGGTGCCGGCCGCCGCGCTCGCGGACCCGGACGCCTTCGACGGGCGACCCGTGGCGGTCGTCACCACGTCGCCGGTGGCTGCTGACGTGCGATCCGGATCCATGGTGGACGTATGGGTCACCGCGCCGGATGGCACCGGCAGGCCCGACAGCACCCTCGTGGGCGAGGGTCTCGTGGTCGCGGACGTGGCGACCGACGACGGCGCCTTCGCCGCGGGACGCAGCGAGACGGTCTATGTGGTGGTGCCTCGAGATGCCCTCGGCGACTTCCTCGAGGCGCTCGCGACGGACGGGGACGTGTCTGTCGTCGGCATCGCCGGGGGGCGGTGATGGCGGCGCCCGGCGTGATCATCGCCGTGGCGGGGCCGGTCGAGGCGCGCGTCGCGCAGGCGATCGACGGCGCGCCGGGTCTGCGGGTCGTGCGTCGATGCGCGGATCTGGCGGAGGCCACGGCCGCGGCCGACGCAGGGGTGGGCACGTTGGTGGTGGTCTCGGACCAGCCGCACCTCACGCGTTCGGTGCTGGCGGACCTGGCGCGGATCGGGGTCGCCGTCCTGGGCGTGCCCACGACGCCGGAGGCCGCGGAGCAGCTCGGTCTGATCGGCATCCGCGAGGTCGTGGCTCCCAGCGCCGGGGACGCCGCGATCGCGGCGGCAGCGCAGCGCGCGCTGACGGGACTGGGCACCCGAGGATCCGCCGCGCCCGCACCGCGGGGAGCGGGCCAACCCGGGTCCGAGCCGGCTCACCACGGGAGGGTGATCGCGGTGTGGGGGCCGACGGGCGCGCCGGGACGGACCACGATCGCCGCCAATCTTGCCGGTGAGGTGGCGCTCGCCGGAGCCGAGACCCTCCTCATGGATGCCGATACCTACGGCGGGGCCGTCGCTCAGGCGTGTGGGCTCATGGACGAGGCGCCGGGACTCGCCGCCGTGGCGAGGGCCGCCCAGCACGGGGCACTCGACGCCGGGCTGATCGACCGATATGCGCTCGAGGTGGCGCCGCGGCTGCGCGTGCTCACGGGGATCACGCGGCCCGAGCGGTGGACTGAGCTCCCCGCGGCAGCGCTCGACGAGGTGTGGAGGGCCGCCCGCTCGACCGCCGCGGTGACCGTGGTCGACTGCGGCTTCGGTCTCGAGACCGACGAGGACCTCGTGTACGACACTCGCGCACCGCAGCGCAATGGCGCGACGCTCAGTGCCCTCGGCGCCGCCCACACGGTGGTGGCCGTCGGCACGGCTGAGCCCCTGGGCATCCAGCGCCTGGTGCACGGCCTCGCCGCCCTGCGCGAGAGGGTCGGTGGCGAGCCGGTCGTGGTGGTCAACAGGGTCCGGGCCGAGGTCGCGGGAGTGCGACCCGAAGAGGCGGTGGCGGACGCGCTGCTGCGCTTCGCACAGGTGCCGCACACGTGGACCGTGCCGTGGGACCCGCGAGCGTGTGATGCGGCGGCCCTGTCCGGCCAGCTGCTCGCCGAGCGCACACCCCGCTCGCGGGCCAGGCGCGCGATCGCCGCGCTCGCCGCACGCCTGCACGAGCCGGCCGATGCGGTCGACGCGCCGCGGCCTCCGCGCGCGGTGGCCGCGGGAGTGGGAGACTGAGCACATGCGCGTCTACGTGCCCATCACCGTCGATCTCCTGGGTCAGTGCCTGTCCGGCACGTGGGAGCCGCGCACCGGCTACGCGCTCACGCCTACGGTGCTCGACATCGCCGCGTCCGACGACGACGAACTCCTCGCCGAGCAGGTGCGCGACGCCGCCGCGGCCGATGCGGTGCTCGAGCTCGGCGCCTCCCGTCGCGCCGTCGTGGTGGTCGACTATCCGCGGGCCGACGTCGAGCAGGTCGTGGGGGAGCACCCCGCCGCCGTCATGCTGACGGGACGCGTGCGGGCGGATGCCGTCGCGTGCGCCTTCGTCGACGAGCCCGAGGCCGAGGTGGACGGCCAGGCGGCGGCGCAGGGGGATCGCGATGCTCTCGAACGGCTCGAGGAGCGCGACCTGCTCTGGTACGACGTGAGCGAGATCAGCGAGCTCACCGCGCCCTGAGCGGCCTCAGGCGTGCAGCCTGCTCAGCACCTCTGCGTGGAGCAGCCCGTTCGTGGCCAGCGCGTCGCCGCCGAACGGGCCCGGTTCGCCGTCCAACGACGTGAATCGCCCGCCCGCCTCCGTCACGATCGGCACCAGCGCCGCCATGTCGTAGAGCTCCAGTTCGGGCTCCATCGCCGCATCCACGACGCCCTCGGCGACCATCATGTAGCTCCAGAAGTCGCCGTAGGCACGCGTGCGCCAGACGTCGCCGGCGAGACCCAGGAACGCGGGCAGCAGCCCCCGCTCCTCCCAGCCCGACAGCGACGAATAGGACAGGCTCGCATCGGCGAGGCCGTCCACCTGCGAGACGCCGATGCGCTCGGCGCCTTCCAGATCCGTCCCCCGCCAGGCGCCGTCCCCGGCGGCGGCGAACCACCGGCGTCCGAGCGCGGGTGCGCTCACCACGCCCATGACCGGCACGCCGTCGTCCAGGAGGGCGATGAGCGTCGCCCACACGGGCACCCCGCGCACGAAGTTCTTGGTGCCGTCGATGGGGTCGACCACCCACTGCCGCGCGCCGCCCGAGGTGGGCGCGTACTCCTCGCCCACGAACGCATCGGCCGGTCGTTCGCTCGCGACGCGAGCGCGGATGATCCGCTCCGCCTCGCGGTCGAACGCGGTCACGGGGGAGTCGTCCGCCTTGAGCTCGACCTCGAGGCGGCCGGTCGACGCGGGGAGGGTGAGCGAGTCGACCTCGTCGGCGATGGCCATCGCAAGAGTGAGGTCGGCGGCGTAGGGTCCGGCGGGCTGCATGCGACCAGGCTAGTCGGACGGACGCGGCGCGAGTGCCGACCAGCGGTGCGGCGCAGTCACGACGGCGCGCTCACCACGCGTCGGCCTCCGCGCGCGAGGCGAGCAGGCGCCGGATCGACACGACGCGCGCGCGCTGATCGGGGGTGGACGCCCATTCGTCGAGAGCGCAGCCGGCCTCGGCGGACTCGTGCGTGCAGCCGCGGGGGCAGCCCTGGGCGGCCGCCTCGGCCACGTCGGGGAACGCGGCGATGAAGTGATCGGGATTGACGTGGGCAAGGCCGAACGACCGAATCCCGGGGGTGTCGATGATCCGACCGCCGCCCGGCAGGTCGAACGCGATGGCGGAGGTCGACGTGTGCCGACCGCGGCCCGTGACGTCGTTGACGATGCCGGTGGTGCGATGCGCCTCGGGCACGATCGCATTCACGAGCGTGGACTTGCCGACCCCTGAGTAGCCCACGAGCACCGTGGAGCGGCCCCCGAGTCGGTCGCGGAGCTCGTCGAGGCCGGTGAAGGTGCGCTCCTCGCCCTCCGTGCGCATCGTCGTGGTGAGCAGCGCGACGCCCAGGGGGTCGTAGGAGGCCCGCAGCGCATCGGCCGACGCCAGGTCGCCCTTGGTGAGGACGAGCAGCGCGTCCATCCCCGCGTCGAAGGCCGCCACCAGGCAGCGGTCGATCATGCGCGGATTCGGCTCGGGATCCGCGAGCGAGGTGACGATGGCCAGCTGCTCCGCGTTGGCGACCACCACGCGCTCGGTGGGGTCCGTGTCGTCGGCGGTGCGGCGCAGCTCGGTGGCGCGGGGCTGGCGGCGCACGATCCGCGCCAGCGACCCGTCGCGGCCGCTGGTGTCGCCCACTACGCCCACGCGGTCGCCCACGACCAGCCCGCGCCGGCCCAGTTCGCGCGCCTTCACCGCGGTGAGCGCGACGCCGTCGTCCATGTGGACCGCGAGGCGGCCGCGGTCGACGCCGATGACCGTGCCAGGGACCGCGTCGAGGTGAGCCGGACGGTTCTTCGATCGTGGCCGGGAGCCGCGCCTGCCCGGCCGCACGCGCGCATCGGACTCGTCGTACTCGCGCCTCACGGACGCAGCATCGCCTTCCACATGGCGGGGAACTCGGGCATGGTCTTCGCGGTCGTGCCCACGTTCAGCACCTTGGTGCCGTCCACGGCGAGTCCCACGATCGCGCCGAACGTCGCCATCCGGTGGTCCTCGTAGGACTCGATGACCGCGGGGCGCAGGCCGTCCGCGGGAAGCCCTGAGAAGGCGAGCCAGTCGTCTCCGGCCTCGCATTCGCCGCCGAGCCGCGCGACCTCGTCCTGGATCGCCGCCAGGCGGTCCGTCTCATGGCCGCGAAGGTGGCCGATGCCGGTGAGGCGGGACGGCCCCTCGGCGAGAGCGCACAGGGCCGCGATGGTCGGCGTGATCTCCCCGGCGGGGGACAGGTCGGCCTCGACGCCGCGGATCTCTCCGGTGCCGCGCACCGTCATGACGCCGTCCTCGAGAGCGCAGGAGCCGCCCATGCGCGCGAGCAGCTCGGGGTACAGCGCGCCGGGCTGGGTGGTGGTGTCGGGCCACCCAGGAATCCGCACCTCGCCGCCGGCGACCAGAGCGGCCGCCATGAACGGGCCGGCGTTGGACAGGTCGGGTTCGACTCGCACGTCGCGCAGCCTCACCGGTCCCGGATGCACGACCCACGTGGTCGCATCGGGCTGGTCGACCTGCACGCCCGCCTCTCGCAGCGTGTCGCACGTCATGTCGATGTGCGGAAGGCTCGGCAGCCGCGCTCCCACGTGGCGGATCGTGAGTCCGCGGGGGAGGCGAGGCGCGACGAGCAGGAGTGCCGTCACGAACTGGGACGAGGTCGAGGCGTCGACCTCGACCTCCCCGGCGACCGCATCGGGCGGTGTGACGGTGCACGGCAGCGTGCCCCGGTCGCCGTCGTCGACGTGGGCGCCGAGAGCGCGCAGCGCGTCGAACAGCGGCCCCATGGGCCGCACCCGCGCCGCATCGTCGCCGTCGAAGACCACGGGGCCGTCGGCCAGCAGCACCATCGGCGGCACGAATCGCATGACGGTGCCCGCGAGTCCGCAGAAGATGTGGGTGTCGCCGCGCAGGGGCGCCGGGGTGACCGTCCACTCGTCACCCGAGTCGTCGACTGTCACCCCCAGCTGACGCAGCGCCTCGATCATCAGCGCGCTGTCGCGCGAGCGCAGCCCGCCGCGGATGCGCACAGGGGTCACCGCCAATGCGGCAAGCACCAGATATCTCGCCGTCAGCGACTTCGACCCGGGGACCTCGACGGTGGCGTCGAGTGGGGCCGGGGCGGCGGGAGCAGCCCAGGCCTCCCCTGGGCCGGTGCCGACCGGGAGGACCTCGCCGACGCTCACTTCTTCTTGGCTTTGACCGCTGCCGCGCTGATCGCGCTCTTCTTCGCCTTGATCTTGGACTTCGCCGCCTCGGCCTTGGCCTCATTGACCTTCGCAGCCTTGGCCTTCTTGGCCTTGGCCTTCTTGACCTTGCGCGGGCTCTTGCCCACGGTCGCGGCGAGCAGGGTGCCGCCGAGCAGCGAGACGTTCTTCAGGAACAGCTCGAGCTGCTCCTCCTTGCGCTGCTCGTCGGTCTCGAGCCAGAACGGGCGGCCGACAGCGACCGTGGCTGCGGTGAGGCCCGCCAGCACGAGGCCGGCCGTGCGGGGCGTGCGGGACAACGCGAGCACCGACGCGGCGGCGATGGTCGCCATGCCGTGGTACTTGACCAGATCGGTGGTCTTCACGTCGTCGAGACCGACCTCCTTGAGGGCGGGTTCGAGCACGGGTGCGGAGCGTTCGGCTCTGCGCTGGGGCTCGAGGACGGATTGAACGCCGCCGTAGACGAACCACGTGGCGAGCAGGGGCCTGGCTAGCACTCGGAACATGATCCCTACGCTACCAATGTTCGCCCCGAACGCGCAGGGGGGAGATCGGGGAATGGACCTCGGCGCCTCCGTGTTCTGCCCTGCATGGCCTCCACCCTGCTTCGCGAACCCGTCGCTGCTTCCGGCAGCGTCCATGCTGGAGTAGGCTCGCCCGTCATGAGCAAGACCGCGCTAGATTTCGAAACCGAGGCGCTGTCGTACATGGATCAGTTGTACGCGGCTGCCCTGCGCATGACGCGCCACGGTGCCGATGCCGAGGACCTCGTCCAGGAGACGTATGCCAAGGCCTTCGCCGCGCAGGACAAGTTCACGCCGGGGACGAACCTCAAGGCCTGGCTGTACCGCATCCAGACGAACGCCTTCATCAACACGTACCGCAAGAAGCAGCGTCAGCCCAAGCTGTCCGACGCCGAGCAGGTCGAGGACTGGCAGATTGCCGCAGCCGCCGAGCACACGAGCTCGGGCCTGGCCTCTGCGGAGACCGAGGCGCTCGACGAGATCGGTGACATCGAGGTGAAGCGGGCCCTCGCCGAACTGTCGGAGGACTTCCGGATGGCGGTCTACCTCTCGGACGTCGAGGGGTTCGCCTACAAGGAGATCGCGGAGATCATGGACACCCCGGTGGGCACGGTGATGTCCCGCCTGCACCGGGGTCGCAAGCTGCTTCGCGAGAAGCTGAAAGAGTACGCGGCCGAGCGCGGCATCTACGACAAACGCGCGGCGCCTAAAGAGGACAGTGGGGAGGTGTGCCATGCCCGGAAGGGAGTGTGAGGAGGCGCTCGACCGCCTGTTCGAATACATCGACGAAGAACTCTCTGATGATGAGCTCCGCCGCATCGGCGCCCATCTGAAGACGTGCCCGCCATGTGAGGCGGAGCACAAGATCAAAGAGAAGATCAAGAACTTGACGGCGCGCAGCGGGGGCGACACGGCCCCCGAGGAGCTGCGCGAGCGCATCCTCGCGTCGATCCGCTCCACGCGAGCCTGACGCCCGACCGGGCCGGGCACCGCGTGTCCGGACACGACAAAGGCCGCACCGGGACTTCCCGATGCGGCCTCGTGTCAGGTGGGATCACTCAGGCGTTGGGACGCTTGCCGTGATTGGCTCCGCCCTTGGCGCGCGCCTTGCGCTTGCGGCCTCGCTTGCTCATCGGGATCCCCCTTTCTTTTCGGGACTGAAGAAAATCGACTATCTATCTTCCCACACCACGCTTCCGTACGGTGCATCGGGGACCTAGCCTCTCTCAAGACATCACCGACCTGTGCCGATGGAGTAGCCGTGAGCGACCAGCCTGTATCCGTCATCCCGTTCCTGCACGCCTTGGCGTCCACCGGCGGCTCGGATCTGCACGTCAAGGTCGGATCCGCGCCCCGCGTCCGGGTGGACGGCCGGCTCCGCAAGCTGCAGGTGCCGCCGCTCACGCCCGCGGACACACGCAACATGGTCGCGCAGGTCCTTCCCGAGGATCTGGTCGCGCAGTTCCGCGACACGCATGAGGCGGACTTCGCGTTCTCCCTGTCAGGGGTGGGCCGATTCCGCGTCAACGCGTATGTGGCGCGCGGCACGGACTGCCTGGTGTTCCGGCGCGTCGCCGTCGGCGCCACGCCGTTCGAGGACCTGGGCCTGCCGAACGTGATCGCGGACCTGGCTCTCGAGCCGCGTGGACTCGTGCTGGTGACGGGCCCCACCGGATCGGGAAAGACGACCACGCTGGCGTCGATGATCGACCTCATCAACACCTATCGCGAGGTCAACATCATCACCATCGAGGACCCCATCGAGGTCCTCCACAGCGACAAGAAGGCGATCATCTCGCAGCGGGAGATCCGCTCGGACACCCTCGACTTCACCGCCGCGCTGCGCGGTGCGATGCGTCAGGACCCCGACGTCATCATGGTGGGCGAGATGCGCGACATCGAGACGGTACGCGCCGCGCTGTCCGCCGCGGAGACCGGCCACCTGGTGCTCGCGACCCTGCACACGGTCGACGCTCAGGACACGATCAACCGCATCATCGACTTCTTCACTCCCCACGAGCAGAGCCAGGTGCGCGCCACGCTGGCGCAGACCCTGCGCGGCATCGTGTCGCAGCGACTGGTGCGCAAGGGGGACGGCAGCGGCCGCACCCTGGCCGCGGAGATCATGGTCAACCACGGCCGGATCGCGGAGGCGATCGTGGAGCCGGCCAGCCAGCCGCCCATCACCGACCTCATCGCCGAGGGCGAGTACTACAAGATGCAGACCTTCGATCAGCACCTGTTCGAGCTGGTGCGGGACCGCGTGGTGTCGCTCGACGACGCCGTGGCGATCGCGACGCGTCCGCACGACCTGCAGGTGAGCCTCAGAAACGCCGGCGTGATCGCCTGACCCCGCACCCCTGTCCGGCACTGGTTGACCCCTCTGGGCCGCATCGGCCTCCTGTCCGGCAGGCGCCGACAATGAGTGCCGGACAGCGCGACAGGAACCGCCACAGGCGTCAATGAGTGCCGGACAGGTGAGGTCAGGCGGAGGGGGACTGTGAGGGGATTCCCAGCCAGTCGTGCCACGTCGAGTGCAGCACGAGCCACGCCATGAGGCCGTAGCCGGCCTGCAACGGCAGCTCTCCACCGCTCATGGCCATGTCGGTGGCCCACTGATCGTGACGGGCGAGGGGCCCGTACATGTCGATGTAGGGCACATCGCGGCGGGCGGCGGATTCCTCGCACAGGGCCGAGTACTCTGCGACGGAACGACGGTCCTCGGCCGCGATCGGCGGGGGACCGGCGATCATGGTGCGGAAGCCGAGCGCCGACGCGCGGTCCAGCGTGTTGGCGAGGTGCAGTCGCGTCATCGTGGGCGACACCCCGCGCGCGAGGTCGTGGCGGCCGATCGCGAACAGCACGAAGTTGGTGGCACCCGCGACGCCGTCGGGACCGACGCGCCGCAGCGCCTCCTCATCCCATCGGCTCGTGAGCTCGCCCGTGGTCTCGCCCGGCACCGCGAGCGTGTGAAAGCGCAGCTCCGGGGCCAGCGGCAGCGTGCGTGCGGCGACTCGCCCAGCCCATCCCAGCGCCTTCGGGTCCCCGTGGCCGGCAACGAGTTCGTCGCCGACGAAGAACACGTTGGTCATCGCGTGAATGCCCTGTTCACGAGGTCGCCCTGCTCCTCCTGGTGACGCGAGCTGAGGCCGGAGGCGGGGGAGGCCGCCGCGGCGCGAGTCACGCCCTTCACGGTGCGCCCGATCAACGGCGGAAGGGTCATCGACAGGTAGCTCCACGCCCCTTGGTTGCGCGGCTCCTCCTGGACCCACACGAGCTTGGCGTCGCCGTAGGGCGCGATGGCCTCCTCGATGCCCTCCTGATCAAGCGGGTACAGCTGCTCGAGCCGGACGATCGCGGTCGACGTGTCGCCCGTCTTCTCACGCTTCGCGGCGAGGTCGTAGTAGACCTTGCCCGAGCACAGCAGCACGCGGTCGACGCCCTCGGGGTCGATGGTGTCTCCGATGACCGGCCGGAAGGTACCGGTGCTGAAGTCCTCCACCGGCGACTGCGCGGCACGCAGGCGCAGCATCGACTTGGGCGTCATCACGATGAGCGGACGCCGGGGCCGGTCGTAGGCCTGGCGTCGCAGCAGGTGGAAGTAGCTCGCGGGCGTCGACGGCACCGCGGTGATCATGTTGTTCTCCGCGCACAGCTGCAGGAACCGCTCGAGGCGGGCCGAGGAGTGGTCGGGGCCCTGGCCCTCGAAGCCGTGCGGCAGCAGCAGCACCACGGACGAGGACTGGCCCCACTTCTGCTCGGCCGAGGAGATGAACTCGTCGATGATCGTCTGGGCGCCGTTGACGAAGTCGCCGAACTGGGCCTCCCAGAGGGTGAGGGCATCGGGGCGCTCGACGGAGTACCCGTACTCGAAGCCCACGATCGCGTACTCGCTGAGCGAGGAATCGTAGATGTGCAGCTTGGCCTGGCTCGAGCTCAGGTACTGCAGCGGCGCCCACTCGGCGCCGGTCGCGCGGTCGTGGAAGACCGCGTGGCGCTGCACGAACGTGCCGCGCCGCGAGTCCTGGCCGGACAGGCGCACCGGCACGCCCTCCTGGAGCAGCGCGCCGAAGGCGAGCAGCTCTCCGTACCCCCAGTCGATGCCGCCCTCGCGCGTCATCACCTCGCGGCGCTCGAGCAGCTTGGCAAGCTTGGGGTGGACGGAGAAGCCCTGCGGCGGGCGCATGTGGGCGGCGCCGATCCGCTCGATCTGAGCCTTCGTCGCGGCCGTCTGCCAGCCCACCATGACGCCCGCATCGGACGACTGGGAGGACGGCAGCTCGAGCCCCGAGATCGACTCGCTGTCCGTGCCCTTGAAGCCCTCGCGCGTCTCGATGAACACCCTCTCGAGCTGAGAGAGATAGTCCTGCGAGACGGACTCGGCCTCGTCGGTCGTGATGTCCCCGCGGCGGATCAGGGCCTCGGTGTACAGGTGGCGCACCGAGCGCTTGGCCTCGATGAGGTCGTACATGCGCGGCTGGGTCATCGACGGGTCGTCGCCCTCGTTGTGACCGCGGCGGCGGTAGCAGACCATGTCGATGATGACGTCGCGGCCGAAGGCCTCCCGGTATTCGAAGGCGAGCCGCGCCGCGCGCACGCACGCCTCCGGGTCGTCGCCGTTGACGTGGAAGATCGGGATCTGGAAGCCCTTGGCGATGTCGGTGCAGTAGCGCGTCGAGCGCGAGTCGCCGGGACCGGTGGTGAAGCCCACCTGGTTGTTGATGATGACGTGGACGGTGCCCCCGGTGGTGAAGCCGCGCAGGCCCGCCATGTTCAGGGTCTCCATCACCACGCCCTGGCCGGAGAACGCCGCGTCGCCGTGCACGAGCACGGGCAGCACGGGATAGCCGTCGGTGGCGGGGTCGGCGCCCAGCTGGTCGAGCTTGGCGCGGACGATCCCCTCGAGGACCGGGTTGACGGCCTCGAGGTGAGAGGGGTTCGCCGCGAGGTAGACGTTGGTGGTCTCGCCCGTCTCGGCCGTGAAGACGCCCTCGGTGCCGAGGTGGTACTTCACGTCGCCGGAGCCCTGCACCGAGCCGGGGATGGCGGTGCCGTCGAACTCGCTGAAGATCTGCGAGTAGGACTTCCCCGCGAGGTTGGCGAGCACGTTCAGGCGCCCGCGGTGCGCCATCCCGATGCACACCTCCTGGATGCCGGACACGGCGGCGGAGGACATCATCGCGTCGAGGAGCGGGATCAGCGACTCGCCGCCCTCGAGAGAGAACCGCTTCTGACCGACGTACTTGGTCTGCAGGAAGGCCTCGAACGCCTCTGCCGCGTTGAGGCGACGGAGGATCCGCAGGTGCTCCTCGCGGGTGGGCTTGGTGTAGCCCTTCTCGAGCCGCTCCTGGAGCCACGCGCGCTGCGCACGGTCCGCGATGTGCATGTACTCCACACCCACGGTGCGGCAGTAGGCGTCGCGCAGGCGGCCCAGCACCTCGCGCATCTTCCAGCGGTTCTTGCCGCCGAACCCGCCGGTGGCGTAGTGGCGGTCGAGGTCCCACAGCGTGAGCCCGTGGGTCTGCACGTCGAGGTCGGGGTGCTTGCGCAGGCGAGTGCTCAGCGGGTCCACGTCCGCCATGAGGTGGCCGCGCGAGCGATAGGAGTGGATGAGCTCGGCGATGCGGGCGGGCTTCGCGGCCTCGGCATCGTCGTTCGTCGCGGAGTCCTGGACCCAGCGCACGGGCTCGTACGGGACGCGCAGCGCCACGAACACCCGGTCCCAGAACCCGTCGAGCCCCAGTAGCTTCCGGTGCACGAGCGACAGGAAGTCGCCGGACTGTGCGCCCTGGATCACGCGGTGGTCGTAGGTGGACGTCAGCGTCAGCACCTTCGAGACGCCGAGTCGCGCGACGGTCTCCTCGGAGGCGCCCTGGTACTCGGCGGGGTAGTCCATCGCTCCCACGCCGATGATCGCGCCCTGGCCCTGCATGAGCCGCGGCACGGAGTGGACGGTGCCGATCGTGCCGGGGTTGGTCAGCGTGATGGTGGTGCCTTGGAAGTCGTCCGCCTGCAGCGCGCCGGTGCGCGCCTTGCGCACGATGGCCTCGTACGCCGACCAGAACTTCGCGAAGTCCATGCTGTCGACGCCCTTGACGTTCGGCACGAGCAGCTGGCGTACGCCGTCACCCTTGTCGAGGTCGATCGCGAGGCCGAAGTTGATGTGCTCGGGGGTGCGCATCGCGGGCTTGCCGTCGTCCTCGGCGAACGAGACGTTCATGGCCGGCTGCTCGGCGAGCGCTTCGATGATCGCGTATCCGATGAGGTGAGTAAAGCTCACCTTGCCGCCGCGCGTGCGCGCCAGGTGGTTGTTGATCACGACCCGGTTGTCCATCAGCAGCTTCGCGGGAATGGTGCGCACCGAGGTCGCGGTGGGGACCTCGAGGCTCGCCTCCATGTTCGACACCACGCGCGCCGCGGGGCCGCGCAGGCGTTCGAGCCCATGCTTGACGTCCTTGGCCGCGAGCATCTTGTGGTCGTGGCGCTGCAGATACGCCGCAGTGGGCGCCTCCGCGGTCGCTATCGGCTGGGTCGCGACCTGCTCGACGTCGGCGTGCGCCTGGGGCTCGGGCGGGGATGCGGCCGATGCGGGTGCGGGCTTCTCGTCCTTGGCGGCGGGTGCCTTCTTGCCTTCGGGCTGCGCCGCCTGGGCGGGCGCGGACGCGCCCGGCTCGTCCTCGTTGCCTCCGGGAGACGGTGCGGGCCGTTCGGCGCGAGCCTGCGGCTGCGCCGCCGGCTCGTCTCCCGGGCTCGCGGTCCCGGCGTCCGATGCGGTCGATCGCGCGGAATCCGCGTGCGTCGCGGAGGCGGCGGAGGGCGGATCAGCCGCGGGGGACCCGGCTGTCGCGTCTCCGGCGGCGGGGCCGGAGACGCCGTTGCCGTTGCCGAGGATGAGCGAGGCGACCGAGGGGGCGCCTGCATCTCGGGTGACTGACGTGCGGTCAGTCTCGGTCGCGCTGGTGTCGGTGGACACGTCGGGGGCCGCTCACTTTCTTGGCGCGAATGCGTCTGAAGAGGACGTCTGTGTTCTTCAATACTCCAGCCTAGACGCTCAAGCGGGGTGGACCGTTCCCGCTCCTTGGACAAATCGTTATGTGATGTCCTTGCGGAACGTGGTGAGCCAGCCGATCACCGCGGCGATCACGGCGTACCCCAGCAGCACGAGCAGTCCGGCCCACGGTGCCAGCAGTTCGCTGGCGCCGGTGGCGGAGTAGAACGACGTTCCGACGAGCGCCTCGCCCGCCGCCCCGGGCAGGTAGGCCGCGACGCCGCTGAGCGATTCCACGAACCCCAGCGCGATGCGCAGGATCGGCTCGACGAACTGGGTCCAACCCAGCACCGCGACGATCACGACCACCTGGTTGGTGAGAGCGGTGCCGAACCCGACGCCCACCAGCGCCCACGCCGCGATGGCCACGACGCCGAGTCCGATCGCCTCCCAGACCGCCGGCTCGTCGAGCAGCAGGGGCTCGCCCGCGATCGCGAACGCGCCCACTCCGACGGCCACGCCGGAGGCCATCGACACGAGCCCGTACAGCAGCGCGAAGGGAAGGATCGCGATGAACTTCGAGGCGATGACGCGAAGCCTGTTCGGGTCGAGCAGCAGCGTGGCGTCGATGGTGCGGTGACGGAACTCGGAGGTGACGGCCAGCGCGCCGAGCACGAGCGGGAACACGTAGCCCAGCGACACTCCCATCGTGTAGATGGTGATGGCGACGCTCTGCTGGTCGGGCGCGGGGCCGTCCGCGCCCTCCATCCCGAACGTCATGGCGAAGGCCAGCGATCCGGCGAAGGTGGCCACCGTGACCGCCATGATGAGGAGCAGGATCCACCACAGCCGGGTGGACCGGAGCTTGCGGATCTCGGAGACGATCGCGGCGCTCATGCGGCCACCTCCGTCTGGGTGAGCCGCAGGAACACGTCCTCGAGGCTCTCCCCGGTCTCCTCGAGGCCGTGGACCTCCAGGCCGTCGGCGAACGCCGCGGCGCCCACCTGTGCGGCGCTCGAGCCCAGCACGCGGATCTGTCCGTCGCGCTCGACCGTCGCGCTGTCAGGGAAACGGCTCCGCGCGAAGTCGGCGAGCGCATCGGCCCTCGGGCTCCTGAGCACCACTCCGGGCGCGGCGAGCGCCCGGAGGCCGTCGAGCGAGGATTGATGGCGCAGCGCGCCGCCGGCGATGATCACCACATCGTCGACCGTCTGCTCCACCTCGCTGAGCAGGTGCGAGCTCAGCAGCACCGTCCCACCCGAATCAGCGAAGGAGCGCAGGAAGGATCGCAGCCACTTGATGCCCGCGGGATCCAGGCCGTTGGCGGACTCGTCGAGCACCAGCACGCTGGGACGGCCCAGCAGCGCGGTCGCCAGGCCCAACCGCTGGCGCATGCCCAACGAATACCCGCCCACGCGGCGGTCGGCGGCGTCCGACATGCCGACGGCGGCGAGCGCCTCGTGGCAGCGGGCGTCGTCCGCCTCCACGAGCGGAGCGTACGTGCGCAGGTGCTGCAGGCCGGTCCGGCCGGGGTGGAACGCGCCCTCGAAGTGCGCGCCCACGATGGTGCCGGGCCGGTGCTGAGCGGCGTAGACCTCGCCGCCGATTCGCGCGGCGCCGGAGGTGGCGGACACGAGGCCGACGAGGATCCGCAGCGTGGTCGACTTGCCGGCCCCGTTCGGGCCGAGGAACCCGGTCACGCGGCCGGGTTTCGCGACGAAGCTCAGGTCATCGACGGCGGTCACCCCGCCGTAGCGCTTGGTCAGCGATTCGACCTCGATGGTCCGCGATTGCATGGGTCCTCCGGTTCACTTCGACAGCCCGATGCTAGCGGCCTCACGGCCGCGGCGCGGGCGAATCGAGGCGCGTAAAATGGCATGTTCCCCGGCAAAGGTGACCAACCAGACACCGACGGGGGTGGCCATCGTCGTTACCGTTTGGTTACAATCAAGCCCAGGCCGACGCACAGACGTCGGCCGCTCTGTTCGATTCCGATGGCAACGGGAGGCTCCTGTGAGCACTGGCGCGCGTGCGTCTGCGCCCCAAGCGCTGCGCAGTTCCCGACGGGAACGGCGCATCCTGCAGACCCAGGAGATCCAGATTCGCCAGACCCACCGCCGGCGCAAGCTCCTGACCCGCAGCGGCGTGCTGGCGGGGTTCGTGCTCGCGATGGTCGTGTATCCCGTCATGGGCACGCTGACGCCCTACGCGGGAGCAGTGGAGTCCGTCCCGGGCGTGGTCGCGGGGGAGAACCCGTCCACCGCTCGCGCGCTGCTGGGTGGCGGCCCTCAGCTGGTCGAGTCCGAGCTTCCCCTGCCTGCGGCGGACGCCTCGGCCGTCCTCGCCACCGCTTTCGAGCTCGAGGTCAGCCAGCACCTTCCTGGCTGCGACCCGCTCGACGGCTGGGAGGGATACAACGGCCGTCTCACCGCCGAGTCGCTGTGCGACGTCGGCCAGGGAGAGCAGCTGCGCAACGACGCCGCGGTGGCCTTCGCGGAACTGAACAACCGGTTCTCCCAGGAGTTCGGGCGCGACATCTGCCTGTCCGACGGCTACCGCACCCTGTCGAGCCAGTACGCGACCAAGCGCTCGCGCGGCTTCCTCGCCGCGACCCCCGGCACCTCCGTCCACGGATGGGGCCTCGCGATCGACCTGTGCAGCGCCGATGCTCGCGGCGCCCCCAAGGCGTGGCTCGAGGAGAACGGCGCGCTGTGGGGCTGGGTCAATCCCAGCTGGGCCAAGTCCAGCAAGTGGGAGCCGTGGCACTTCGAGTACGAGCCGGGCACCGACGAGCTCGGCGTGTACGAGTCGGCCTACTGGTCGAACTCCGACGCCTACCGCTCCTCCGACTGACCGCCGCGCACTGATCGCCGCTGTGCGCGCATCCGTCGTGTCGCCGCCCCCTCGCGGTTCGGGTGTAGCAGTCTGAGCGTGACGGGACGGCCCCGACCGGGGCCGCGGCCGTGCTCGCCGACGCCCCCACCACCCGTGCGGGGCGAGGCGCGACATGAGGAGGCGACGTGCGCATCGGCATCCCCCAGGAGACCAAGAACCGCGAGACGCGCGTGGCGCTCACGCCGGATGGCGCCCGGGCGCTCGCGGAGGCCGGTCACGACGTGCGCGTCGAGAGCGGAGCGGGAGCGGCCGCGTTCCTCCCGGACCGCGAGTACGAGGCCGCAGGCGCCCGCATCGTGTCCACGACCGACGCATGGGACGCGGACCTGGTGCTGAAGGTCAAGGAGCCGCTCGAGCACGAGTACGGGCTGTTGCGGGACAACGTGCTGTTCACGTTCCTTCACTTGGCTGCCAACGGTCCCCTCGCCGCCGCACTGGTCGCGGCCCGCACGACCGCCTTCTCCTACGACACCGTGCAGCTCGACGACGGCTCCCTGCCGCTGCTCACACCGATGAGCGCGGTCGCCGGCCGGCTCGCGACCCTCGAGGGTGGCCACCATCTGCTGAGCCCGCAGGGCGGCCGCGGCGTGCTGATCGCCGGCGCACCTGGAGTCCCCGGTGCGAGGGTCGTGGTGATCGGCGGCGGTGTCGCCGGGTCCCACGCCCTCGCCCAGGCGGTGGGCATGGGCGCCGATGCGGTGGTGATCGACCTCGACCAGGGGCGCCTGGAGGCCCTGGCCGAGGCGCACGGCGACGCAGTGCGCACCGTGGTGTCCACGCCGGAGGCGATCGAGCGCGAGGCGCTCGAGGCCGACCTCGTGATCGGCGCGGTGCTCGTGCCTGGGCACCGCGCGCCCACCGTGCTCAGCCGCGAGGCGGTGATGCGCATGCGCCCGGGGGCGGTGCTGGTGGACATCGCGATCGACCAGGGCGGCTGCTTCGAGGTGTCGCGGCCCACCACGCACGACGAACCGGTCTTCTCGGTGGGCGACGTCCAGGTGTACTGCGTGACGAACATGCCGGGGGCGGTCGGGGCGACGTCGACTGCGGCGCTGACCCACGCGACGCTGCCATATGTGCGGGCACTCGCCGGCGGCTGGGAGAGCGCAGTGAAGGCCGATCCCGCTCTGGCCCGCGGGCTCAATACCGATGCAGGAACCGTGCGATACCCCGCAGTGGCGACGGCATTTCCCGATCTTCCGGCGGGTCCTCCGGCGGCCCCCGTTCCGGACGGGCGGTGACGACCGGGTAGTCCCGCAGCGCCTTCTCCGCCGCGCGGCGGCCGATGTCGACCAGCCCCGGCAGGTCCCGCGGAACCCACTGGGACCGCTCGCCCACCACCGGTCGGATGAGTGTGACGTCCGGCCGTATGACCCACTCGTGGACCGCGAGCTCCGAGCCGCCGAGCGCCTCCCACTCCGGCGCCAGTCGGACGCCGATCACGTGGTCCGCGCCCATCTCGAACGCCGCCTCGATGGGCAGGTTCTGCGCCACCCCGCCGTCGATCAGCATGCGGCCGTCGATCCGCACGGGCCGGAAGATCCCCGGCACCGCGATCGACGCCGCGAGAGCCTCGGCGACCGAACCCTGCCGGAGCAGCACGGCCTCACGCGTCTCGGCGTCGGTGGCGACCGCCCCGAAGGTCAGCGGCAGCTCGTCGATCGCCGCATCCCCGGCGACGTCGCGCACTGTCTGGCGGAGCGCATCGGCCGTGAGCAGTCCCCATCCCGGGCGGGGCGTGAAGGTGCCGAAGGTGCCCCACGAGGAGTGGACCACGTGTTCCTCGAGCTCGTACGGATCCAGGCCCACCGCATACGCCGCGCCGACGATGGCTCCCGCCGAAGTCCCGGCCACGATGCTGGGCGCGATGCCCCGTTCACGGAGCACCTGCAGGACCCCCACATGGGCGGCGCCGAGCGCTCCGCCGCCGCCGAGTGCGAGCCCGAGGCGCGGCACGCTCCTGAGGTCGTCGACGGGCTCCATGGCGCCATCGTAGGCTTGCCCGATGCCTGCCGCGCCTGACGACCGTCCCCGCACCTGGGTCCCCTTGGTGGCTGCCGGCGCGGTCGGCGCCGTGGTGGTCGGGGGAGCGATCGCCGCGTTCGCCCTGGGCGGCGGGCCCGGAGAGACCGAGGCCGCCGTGATCGCCGCGTGCGAGGCCGAGTACGGGAGCGTGGACGGCGCGGCCGTGGTGGCGGGGGAGGTCTACGACCCCACGCAGTGGCGCGACCACTATGCCGTCGTCGAGGCCAACGCCGATGACGTCACGCCCCTGCCCGAGGTGGCGGAGGACGTCGTCGAGCAGTGGGAGGCGAGTGCCGACGCGTTTCGCGAGGACGGCGCGGGTGCGTGGATCATCGTCTGGCGGCTCGACGACGATTCGCACGCGCAGTGCACGGTGCCGGTGGCCGCCGGCACCGTCGACGCCGCGCGGGCCGCGGTCGGCCCGCTCTCACCGCTGCCGTCGGGCGCGCGCGGATAGGGAAGCCCGCGGGGGGAAGTTGCGTTGTCCGCCATAGCCGCTACGTTCGGACATGGATGACCATCTGAGACCCAAGGAGACGCATGGAGCAGCGCAAGCTCGGAGACCGCACGGTGGGCGCGATCGGCCTGGGCGGCATGCCCATGTCGATCGAGGGCCGGCCAGACGAGGCGCGCGCCATCGCGACCATTCACGCGGCCCTGGACGCCGGCGTGACGCTGATCGATACGGCGGATGCGTACCACCTCAATCCCGGCGAGGCCGGACACAACGAGGCGCTCATCGCGCGCGCCCTGCTCACCTACTCGGGAGCGGCCGACAAGTCGGACGTGCTCGTCGCCACCAAGTCCGGGTCGCTGCGTCCCGGCGACGGCACCTGGCACCAGAACGGCGACCCTGAGTACTTGAAGGCCGCGGCCAAGGCCTCCGCCCAGCGTCTGGGCGTCGAGGCGATCGGCCTGCACCAGTTCCACCGCCCCGATCCGCGCGTGCCCTTCGCCGACTCCGTGGGGGCGTTCGCGGAGCTGCTGGACGAGGGCGTGGTGCGCATGGTGGGGATCTCGAACGCGGACCCCGCGCAGATTCGCGAGGCGCACGAGGTCCTCGGCGGCCGGCTCACCAGTGTCCAGAACCAGTTCTCGCCGCGGTTCGTGTCCAGCTACCCGGAGCTCGAGCTGTGCGCCGAGCTGGGCATCGCCTTCCTGCCGTGGAGCCCGCTGGGCGGCATCGGCCGCGCCGGCGACGTGGGCACGGAGCACGCCCCCTTCCAGGAGGTCGCCGATGCGCGGGGCATCTCCCCGCAGCAGGCGGTGCTGGCGTGGGAGCTCGCGCTCTCCGACGTCGTGATCCCCATCCCGGGGGCGTCGCGGCCGAGTTCGATTCTCGACTCCGCCGGTGCGGCGGAGATCGAACTGACCGAGGACGAGATGGCCGCCCTCGCGGTCGTCCTCGGTGACTGAGCCCGACGAGGTCTGGAGGACATCATGGGTCGCAGCATCGCAGTCAGGGTCGGAGAGACGGTCGGCATCGGCCTGATCGGCGACGGCGTCATCGGCCTTCTGCAGCCGGAGCAGCACATCGCCCGCTGGGAGTCTGGGCCGTCCTGGTGGCAGCGGGCGCTGAAGCCGTTCGTGGGCGACGCGCGCAACACCCGCACGTTCGCGGCCGCCGAGGTCGTCGCGGGCGTCGCGCTCGTGTGGCTGCTGCCGCCCGGTCGCGACAAGTAGCCGCCCGTCACCGCCCGCCGCCGGCCCCGCAGCTCACGCGTCAGCGGCGAGCATGACCGCGAGCGCGAGCATCACGAGCGCGATGACGCCGTCGAGAACGCGCCACGCGCCAGGCTTCGCGAGCCAGCGGCCGAGCAGCCGTGCCCCGTAGCCCAGAGCGGTGAACCACACCAGCGAGCCCGCGATCGCGCCGGCTCCGAACAGCCACCTGGCGTCCCCGTGGGATGACGCGATGGTGCCGAGCAGCAGCACGGTGTCCAGATACACGTGCGGGTTGAGCCAGGTCAGCGCGAGGCACGTGAGCACGGCGGCGCGGGCCGATGCGGTGGCCGGGCTGGGCGTTCGCGTGCGGGTCGCTGCGGGGGAGCCCGGGGCCGATGCGGCGAGCGAGGGTGATTCCGGGCCCTCCGCCCCGTCGGCATTGAGGGCCGTGGCCCGGGGCCGCCACGCCCGCCGCGCGGCCACGAGGGCGTATCCGAGCAGGAACAGCGCGCCGCCCCACCTGATCGCGGTCACCAGCGACGGCACGGACGACAGCGCGGCGCCGATCCCGGCGACGCCGGCCGCGATGAGGACCGCGTCGGAGATCGCGCAGATCGCCACGACCAGCCCCACATGCTCCTTGCGCAGGCCTTGGCGCAGCACGAACACGTTCTGCGCGCCGATGGCGATGATGAGCGACAGGCCCAAGGCCATGCCGGAGAGGAAGGTCACGAGTGACACGGTAGGTGGGCTTGTGAAGAAGCACCACTAAGTATCAATGATCGAGTATTAGCATGGCTGATATGAGGGTGCCTGCCGACCTGGCCGCGACGCTGGCCGCCGCTGTCGAGGAGGGGTCGCTGGAGGGCGCGGCGCGCGTCCTTCACGTCACCCAGCCCGCGGTGACCCAGCGCATTCAGGCCCTCGAACGCACCGTCGGCCAGGTGCTGCTGGTGAGATCGCGACCGGTGCGCGCCACCGCAGCCGGCATGGCGGTGATCCGCTTCGCACGTCAGATCGAGGACCTTGACCGGGAGGTGCGGGTCGCACTCGACATAGAATCGGGTCAACGCGCGACCATCGCGATAGCGATCAATGGCGACTCCCTCGCCACGTGGTTTCTCGGCCCCCTCGCCTCCCTCGCGGAGGAGCTGTCCGTGAGCTTCCACCTCCACCGCGCCGACGAGGAGCGCACCGCCGATCTCCTCACCGACGGCACAGTCGCCGCGGCCGTCACCACGCGCCCCGACCCCGTGCCCGGATGCACGGTGACTCGCCTGGGCGAGATGCGGTACGCGGCCTACGCCTCTCGCGACTTCGCGACCCGATGGTTCCCGGACGGAGCGTCCGCAATGGCCCTCGAGGGGGCACCCGTCGTCGACGTGGACGCCGACGACGCACTTCAGACGAGGTACCTGGTGGCCAAGGGCGCCGATCCCGCGGCCCCGCCCCGGCACCGCATCCCCGGGTCCGTGGAGATGATCCGGGCCATCGAACTCGGGATGGGATGGGGGGTGCTGCCGCCCGAGCTGGCGGCCCGGAGCGATGCGCTGGTGGAGCTGGGCGGACCGGCCGTCACGGTGCCACTGCACTGGCAGCAGTGGCGGGTGAGTTCCGGCCTGCTGGATCGCGTCGCGGCGGGGATCGCCCAGCGGGCAGGAGCGCTGCTCGCCACCTGATGCCACGGCCCTTCCTCGTGCCCCGGGCAAGGAATCGGCAGGCCAGGCACGCAAGGTGGGGCGGCGAGTCCGCGTCAGCAGCGCCCGACCGCCGCAGGGGAGTGCACGCACGCTCGGGATGCGACGAAGCCGGAGGGACCGACGCCTTCCAGCGCCCCCTCCGGCTTCTGTGTCGCGAGCATGCGACGTGCCCCCGACAGGAGTCGAACCTGCGACCTTCGGTACCGGAAACCGGCGCTCTATCCGCTGAGCTACGGGGGCGTGACGGGCTCGGCCCGCGACGGTCAAGGTTACCAGCACGTGGCACGCGTCCTCTGACTCGCGATGCGGGATGCGCGGCGAGCGCGCGGACCTGCACGGGAACCAGCGACATAGGCTGGAACCATGGCAGCACGCGACCTCTCCCGGCGCTTCCCCAAGCGTGTCTATGGCGTCGGCGACGAGCCTGATCCGCGCTTCAGCCTCGCGAACGAACGCACCTATCTCGCGTGGACGCGCACGTCGCTCACACTCTTCGCCGCCGGCGTGGCGCTCGAGGCGCTCGATGTCCCGATCAACGCGGATCTCAGGCTGTGGTCCGCGGGCCTCTTCGTCGTCCTCGGAGTGCTCGCCGCGGTCGAGGGGCTGTTGGGGTGGCTGCGCACGGAGCGCGCGCTGCGCATGCGGACCCCGCTGAGCGGACCGTCGATCGCTCCCATCCTCACGGTCGGCATGATCGTGGGCGTGGCGTTGGTCGCGGTGGGGCTGCTCTGATGACCGACGCGACTCCCTTCGACGAGGGCCTGCAGGCCGAGCGCACGCTGCTCGCCTGGCGCCGCACCGCGCTCGCCTTCGTCGCGGCCTCTCTCGTGGGCACCCGGGTGATGGCCGATGCGGGTCCGGTGGTGATCGGCGTCGGGCTGGCCGGCATCGCGCTCGGTGGAGTCGCGTACCTGGTGGCGTCGGCCCGCTACCGCACCGCGCACGCCCAGCTCGTCGCGCACGGCACCTCGCCCCGCCCTGGCCTCGCCCTTGCGGCGATGTCTGCCAGCGTGCTGATGCTCGGCATCGCCTGCGCGGCGTATGTGCTGGCCGAGGCGGTGCGGCGATGAGGCGCGTGACGGTGCGGGCGGCGTTCGTCGGGGCGTGCGCGCTGGCGCTGAGCTCGTGCGCGGCGGGCTCGGGCCCGGACGGAGCGGCCGAGGCCGTCGGAGAGGCGACGTCGGTCGAGACGACCGCGGACGCCGTGCGGGTCATCTTCGCACCCGACCCGGGCTATGAGTACTACGAGCGCGCGGTGCTCACGCTCGGGGACGAGGTCGACTTGATCGGTGGGGCAGACACCGTGGACGACATCAGCGAGGGTGATCGCCTGAGGATCTGGACCCGTCAGTGCGCCGAGTCCTTCCCGGTCCAGTGCAGGGTCGACGCCGTCGAGGTGCTTGACTGATCTCCATGACCGGCACCCCTCACGCCACGCTCGTCGGCGGGCCCACTCTTCTTCTCGAATACGCGGGACTGACGTTCCTCACCGACCCCACCTTCGACCCACCCGGGCAGGTGGGGAACCTCACCAAGCTCGAGGGTCCCGCCATGTCGCACGGCGACATCGGGCCCATCGACGTCGTGCTGCTGTCGCACGACGAGCACGAGGACAACCTGGACGTGTCCGGTCGCGTGCTCCTCGACGAGGTGCCGCACGTGCTGACCACGCCGTCAGGAGGCACCCGCATCGGCCGGGCCCAGGGCATGCGGCGCTGGGATCAGGCGATCATCCCGGGAGGGTCGGCCCCGGTGACGATCACGGCCGTACCGGCGCGCCACGGTCCCAGCGTCATCAAGCACCTCACGGGGCAGGTGACGGGGTTCGTGCTCGAGGCCGAGGACTGGCCCACGATCTACATCTCCGGCGACAACTCGTCGGTGAAGAAGGCCACCCGCGTCGCGGAGCGCTTTCCGGACGTGGCCGTGGCGTTCGTCTTCGCCGGCGGAGCCAAGGTGGAGCGGTTCGGGGACATGCTCCTCACCGCGGATGCCGAGCGCACCCACCGGATCGGCGCGCTGTGGCCGCAGGCGACGGTCTACCCCGTGCACATCGACGACTGGGCGCATTTCGCGCAGCCGCGAGAGGACCTGGTCGCGTGGTTCGAGGAGGCCGGGGAGATCGAGGCGATCACGCTCCTCGAGCGCGGCGAGCGGGTGGCGCTGCCCTCCGAGGTGCGCGCGGCCTCGTGACGCGCGTGTCATAGGTCGGTCGTAGCGTGAAGGCATGAGCGCCCCCACCGAACTGCCCGACGTGGATCCATGGATCGTCGACGTGCTCGCGCGGCTGCCCGGGGCGCAGGTGGTGCCGTACCCATCGTGGGGCTCCCAGACGTTTCAGGTGGGCGGCAAGCACTTTGGCCGGATCGGCGAGCATCCCAGCGGCGCCCGCATCGTGACCGTCAAGGGGGACCCGGACGTCAACGCCGCTCTGGTGGGCCGTCACGCCGCGATCTCGCCGGGATACTACGCGGACAAGCGGCGGTGGATCTCGATCGAGATCGACGACGAGGCGCTGCCGCGCGCCGTCGCGGTGGAGGCCATCGAGACCGCGTATCGGCTGGTGCGCGAGAGCCTGCCCAAGCGAGTGCAGGCCGCACTCGGCTGACCGTGCCCTACGCGCAGGTGACCCGCGCATCGGTCGCGCTCCCGAGCCGCCGGTGTCGCCGATAGACTCGAGAAGTGACCCCAGACGAGCTCTCCCAGAAGATCCGCGCCGCCCTCCTCCAGGGCATCGACGACAGCGACTTTCAGCTGTCGCCGTTCGATGTCCCCGAGGAGGTGCGCGTCGAGCGACCGCGCCAGCGCGAGCACGGAGACTGGGCCACGAACATCGCGATGCAGCTGGCGAAGCGAGCGGGCACGAGCCCCCGCGACTTCGCGGACACGCTCGTGGAGCGGCTCGCGGACGAGGATGGCATCGAGTCCGCCGAGGTGGCCGGGCCCGGGTTCATCAACATCCGCCTCGCGGCGTCGGCCGCAGGCGAACTGGCGCGCGGCATCGTCGAGTATGGCGCCGACTACGGACGGGGCGAGTCGTTGACGGGCAAGACGGTCAACGTCGAGTTCGTCTCCGCCAACCCCACCGGCCCGATCCACCTGGGCGGCACGCGGTGGGCCGCCGTCGGCGACTCGATCGCCCGGCTCCTCGAGTTCCACGGCGCGCGCGTGGTGCGCGAGTACTACTTCAACGATCACGGCAGCCAGATCGACCGATTCGCGGCGTCGCTGTTCGCGGTGGTCGCCGGCGAGGCGGCTCCCGAGGACGGCTACTCGGGCCAGTACATCCAGGACATCGCGGACCAGGTCATGGTCGAGGCGATGGCGGCGGGGGACACGGACCCGCTCGAGATGCCCCGCGAGCAGGCGCTCGAGTTCTTCCGCGACCGCGGCGTGACGCTGATGTTCGGCGAGATCAAGCAGTCGCTGCACGACTTCGGCGTCGACTTCGACGTGTTCTTCCACGAGGACTCGCTGCACCACTCCGGCAAGGTGGAGCGCGCACTCGCGGAGCTCAAGCAGTCCGGGTCGCTGTACGAGTCGGAGGGCGCGTGGTGGCTGCGCAGCTCGGAGTACGGCGACGAGAAGGACCGCGTGGTCATCAAGTCCGACGGCCAGGCGGCGTACATCGCTGGTGACATTGCGTACATCCGCGACAAAGCCGAACGCGGCGCGGACCTGTGCGTCTACCTGCTGGGGGCGGACCACCATGGCTACATCGCGCGCCTCAAGGCGGGCGCCGCGGCGCTGGGCTATGCCCCGGAGATCGTCGAGGTCATCATCGGCCAGATGGTCAACCTGGTGAAGGACGGTGAGCCGGTGCGGATGTCCAAGCGCGCGGGCAACGTGGTCACCATGGAGGACCTCGTGGACGTCGTGGGCCGGGACGCCGCGCGCTACGCGCTCGCACGCTCGAGCGCGGACCAGTCCATCGACATCGACCTCGACCTGCTCGCCTCTCAGTCCAACGCGAACCCCGTGTTCTACGTCCAGTACGCGCACGCGCGCACCTCAGGGGTCTCCCGCAACGCCGCCGAGTACGGCATCCGGCGCGAGGACGGCTTCGACGCCTCGCTGCTCGCGCACGAATGGGAGGCCAAGCTGCTGGGCGTGCTCGGCGAGTTCCCGCGGGTGGTCACCATGGCTGCCGAGCATCGCGAGCAGCACCGGGTGGCGCGATACCTGGAGGAGGTCGCCTCGGTGTATCACGGCTGGTACGACCGCACGCGTGTGACGCCGCAGGGCGACGAGGAGATCACCGACCTGCACCGCACCCGGCTGTGGCTGAACGACGCCACGCGGCAGGTGCTCGCAAATGGACTCCGCCTGCTCGGCGTCTCCGCGCCGGAGCGGATGTAGCCATGTCAGTGTGGTCGAGCACGGTTCAGCGCGGTGAGGACGGCGCCATGTCCGTGGGCGGCGTCGACGTCCGCGAACTCGCGGGCGTCCATGGCACGCCCCTGTACGTCGTGGACGAGGCGGACTTCCGCGCCCGCGCAGGCGCCTTCCGCGACCACTTCGGCTCCGCCTTCGCGCGGCATGGCGCGGGCATCGACGTCTACTACGCGGGCAAGGCCTTCCTGTGCTCCCAGGTCTCGGCGTGGATGCACGAGGAGGGGCTGCACCTCGACGTCGCGTCGCTGGGGGAGCTCGAGATCGCCCTGCGCGGGGGGATGCCGGCCGCGCGCATCGGCCTGCACGGCAACAACAAGGCGGACGACGAGCTCCGGCGCGCGCTGATCGCGGGAGTCGGCCGGATCATCGTCGACTCGTTCACCGAGATCGAGATCCTCGACGCGCTCGCACGCGAGCTCGGGGTCGTCGCTCCCGTCATGGTGCGCGTCACCACCGGCGTGCACGCGGGCGGTCACGAGTACATCGCCACGTCGCACGAGGACCAGAAGTTCGGGCTGTCTCTCGCCTCCGGTGCCGCGATGCGCGCGCTCGTCGCGTGCCACGAGGCGCCGCACCTGAGGCTGCTGGGCATCCACACCCACATCGGCAGCCAGATCATGTCGATCGACGCCTTCCGCGAGTCGGCCGAGCGCATGCTCGGTCTGCGCGCGGCATTCACCGCGTCGACGGGTGCGGAGCTCGGCGAGGTCGACCTGGGAGGTGGCTACGCGATCCAGTACACGGACGATGCGGACTCCCTCGACCCCTCGCACGCGGCCTACGAGATCGCCGATGCGGTGGCCGGCGTGATGGAGTCCGTCGGCGGCACGTGGCCGCGCTTCAGCATCGAGCCCGGCCGCGCCATCGCGGGGCCGGCGGGACTCACCCTCTATCGCGTGGGCGTCGTCAAGACCGTCGAGTTGGACGACGGCGGGCGCCGCGCCTACGTCGCGGTCGACGGCGGCATGAGCGACAACATGAGGCCCGTCACGTATGGCGCGAACTACACCGCAGCCATCGCGTCGCGCGCATCGTCCGCCGAGGCCGAGGCCTCGCGGGTGGTCGGCAAGCACTGCGAGTCGGGGGACATCGTCGTGCGCGATGTGGGGCTGCCGGACGACGTGGCGCGCGGCGACCTGCTCGCGGTGCCCGCCACCGGCGCGTACGGGCGCTCCATGGCGTCGAACTACAACGCGGCTCTCCGGCCCGCAGTGGTGGCGGTGCGTGAGGGGTCCTCGACCGTGCTGATGCGCCGCGACACCCTCGCGGACCTCCTCAGCTGGGACGTCGCTCCCGAGTGAGTCGCATGCCGCGTCCCCCCGCCGCCAGCGCCGTGCCCGTGAGCATCGCCGTCACCGCGAGGGCCGCCAGCGCCGACGCCCCCCAGGGGCCCGACTGCGCGAGAGCCAGGGGTGGCTCCTCCTGCGTGGTGCCGGTCGGTGACGGCGATGGCTCGGGTTCGGGCGCCGAGGGCTGCGGAGAGGGTGTCGAGGGCTGGGGAGAGGGCGCCGGGATGGGCTCACCGACGGTCACGACGACGGGCTCGCTCGTCGGCCCCGGCTGCTGACCCGCGAAGGCTGTGATGCGGAAGGCGGCCTCGCTGCCATCGCTCAAGCCGTCGACCAGGAACTCTCGCTCCACACCTGGGGGCTCGGCGATCGTCGCCCACTCTCCTCCGTCGATGCGCTGCTCGATGGTGAACCACGCGAGGGGCTCGTCGCTCTCGATCGTCCATGACAGCAGGACGGATCCCGCGCCTGGCGTCGCGGTGAGCACGGGCGGGGCGGGCAGAGAAGGAGTGAAGGTGACGGCGGCGCTCGGGACGGACGCTCCGACTGCCGTCCTCGTCGAGACTCGATACGCGTGGTCGATGCCCGCAGGGCGTGGCCCCAGCGTGATGCGGGTCGTGCTCGCTGGCGTCGCAGCGATCGGCAGCCAGTCGCCGTCGCCCACTCGCTCCTCGACCACATACTCGAGCACGGCGGATCCGCCGTCGACAGCGGGCGGCTCCCATGCCAGCCACACGCTCCCCCGGCTCAGCGATGCTGCGAGTGCGCGAGGGGCGCCGGGGATCCCCGCGGGGGTCACGGTGATGGGATCGCTCCACTCTCCCTCGCCCAGCCCCGTGTAGGCGCTGACGCGGAGCTCGACCGGCTCCCCGTTGGTGAGCGAGGACACCGTGGAGGACGTCGCCGTGGTCATCGAGCTCGGGATGGAGGTCCAGTCGCCGCCCACGGAGCGGACCTGGAGCAGGTAGAAGGAGAAGTCGTAGGTTCCCATGGCCGTCGGGGGTTCCCAGGTCACGGTCGCCTCGCCGTCGCCCGGAGTGACGGTCAGTCCCGTCGGGGGCGACGCGGTGCGCTCTGATGTGAAGACCATCACCTCGGCGCGCGTCCCGTCTGCCACGAGGAGCGCAGAGTTGTCGGGCGTCATCGCCGCGTCCTGCACGGTGACGGCGCCGCGTGCCACGGCCAGGGTCGTCATGCTGTCCGCACTCACCACCGCCACCTCGGTCGCACCGATCGCGAGGATGCGCGAGCCATCGGGGGAGTAGGCCACCCGATGCGCGGCCTGCGCCGTGGCGACGAACTCCGGAGCCCCGTCGAGCGCAGCGGAGTACACGCGGATTCCGTCGGTGCCCGCGACCGCCACGGACCCGTCGGCGGGAGAGACGGCGACGCTGCCCGTGGCCCCGAGACGGCCCGGGGCGAGCTCGCTACCGGCCATCGAGGTGAGGCTTCTCCACGCGAGCGGGGAGGCGCCGTCGGCCGGGTCGCTGGCGATCGCCTGCTCGTCGGAGTGGGCGAACGCGACGCCGGCGTCGCCTCCCGCGCCGAGCGGCACCGCGGTGACGGAGGATGGCCTGTCGATCACGGCCGCGCCGGCGCCTCCGCTCCGTGGCACGAGGACGCGCGAGCCGTCGGCGCTGACGGCGACGTCGCCTGAGCCGAGCATCGGCACGTCGATGATCTGCCCGGAGGGGTGATCGGCGTCGAACACGGTGAGGCGTGAGGTCTCCTCGCTCGCCGCGACGAGCGTCTCCCCATCGGCGCTGAGAGCGATGTCGTGCGGAAAGCTGCGGGGGTCGAGCGTGGACAGCTCGTCGCCCGTCGCCGCGTCGAGGACGTAGATGCGTCCCGACGCCGCGCTCGCGACGTACAGCGTGTCGCCCGCGGGGCTCAGGGCGACCGCGCTGGTGCGATACGGAACGGAGTAGGAGTCGGTGTTCGCGAAAACGACCGCCGCCTGTGCCGGCGCCGCCACGATCGCGAGCGTGGTGGCTGCAAGGGCGGCGACCAGGGGGATTCTGAGGTCTGCGGGGGATCGGAAGTGATTCATGGGGAGAAACATACCGACTAGTCGGTCGGTCTGTCCATGCGCGGCGCGGGCAAGCGTCTAGGCTTCTGCCATGGAGCAGCGGCGACGCCCCACCAGCGCGGGGGACAGGCGCGCGGCGACGCATGCCGAACTGCTCTCGCTCGGGGTCGCGAGGTTTCCGGTCAAGGGCTACTCGGCGACGAGCATCGAGGATGTGCTGCGCGGCACGCACCACAGCAAGGGGAGCTTTTACCACCACTTTGCCTCCAAGGAGGCCTACTTCCTCGCGGTCATGAGACGCAGGGGAGAGATGATGGAGGAGACCTGGCAGAGGCTGGACCGCGATGTGGAGACCCTCGCCGATGGTCTCGCGGCTGCAGGCGTCTGGCTCGACGACGACGAGGGGTCGCTGCCGGACACCCTCCTGCTCGCGGAGTTCCGCTTCGCTGCTCAGGGCAAACCGGCCTTGCTCGCCGAGCTCGCGGGACTGTACGAGAGGTGGATCGACCAGCTGACCGTACTGCTCGAGCTGCTGGCCGCGCGAGACCTCATCCGCACGGACCGCAGTCCTCGCGACCTCGCCTCCTCGGTCTATCACCTCACGGACGGGTACGTGGTACACGCAGCCGTGTTCGGATCGGATGTCGCCAGCCTTCGACCGGACCTGATCCGCCTGCTGGCTCCTGCATGACGGCAGCGCGCCGCGACACCCTCGAGGACCTCTTGGCGCTCGACGTCGCCCCCGCCTGACGCGCTGATTCTCGCGCGGAGCCGCCCTGGCAGACTGCCGTTTTTTGGCACGTCAGGAAGCGACCGGCGACGCGCGCCGTTTCCCTAATGGGACGGCAGGGCGTCGTCCCGCGAACGGAGGGAGCACAGCGATGTCGAAGCCCACCGAGGACCAGAATGACCAGGTCAGCGAAGGAACCGCGCACCTGCAGAAGATCGCCGACGACCTGGTGGCCGAGCGCGAGCGCGCCGGCCACGGCATGGACGACGCGGACCGGGAGGCCGAGGACCAGGCCGAGACCCGCGAGGATCACCTCGAGCCCGACGTGGACACCCCGCTCGACCACCGCCTCGACGAGCAGAAGTGAAGCGAGGCGAACGCTCGAGACCGCATCGGCCGTGAACGAGAGGAAGACCGGGATGTCGAAGGACAGCCGCGAACGCACAGAGGACCTGCAGAACGTCGCCGACGAGGTCGAGGAGGAGCGTCAGGAGCAGGGACGCCTGCCCATGGATGGCGTGCCCGAATCCGAGAGCGAGGACGGCCCCACCCGAGAGGACCACCAGGACGAGCACTCCCCGTTGAGCAACGTGGACGACGCCACGCGGGCGGGCGCGATGGGCGCCGCGAGCCGCATCCGCGGTCCGGGACTGTAGCGATCCCGATCGTCGGGACCCGAGCCGTCAGCGGTCGGCGAGCCTCGCCCACAGGGTGAGGGCGTCGAGGGACTCGGCGATCTCGTCCATCACGCGGTCGTAGGTGTCCTGGTCGAGCGACCACGGGTCGTCGAGGCTGGTCAGTTCGACGGGCTGCTGCGTGCGGGCCAGGTGCAGCGAGGCCGCCGCGTTCAGCAGGCGCTCGCGAGGCGACGCGCCCATCGGGGGCTCGGCGTGCTCGGTGAGGGCGTGCGCCTCCCTGATGCCGAAGGCGTGGGAGGGCCACCCGTGCGACTCCTCCTCGATCCACGTCGCGTGCTGCTGCGTCGCGACGAGCACGAGGTCGGCGTCCGCGATGATCTCGCCGTCCAGCTGCGTGGGCCGGTGAGCGGGGATGTCGAGCGCGTGCCTGCGCGCTGCGGTGCGCATCGGGGTGGGCACGTCCATGCCGATCTCTGCCTGAATGCCCGCACTGGAGACCTCGGCAGCGTCTCCCCATTCGCGCTGGGCGAAGTAGTGCATCGCAGGCGAGCGGCAGATGTTTCCTGTGCAGACCATGACCACGGTGGCGGGGCGTTCGTTCATGACCTCGACCTTACGTGAGCACCGCGCGGGCGCCGGACGAGCCGCCCTGGCGGGTGCTCACGCTCCGATAGAGTGGGGCCGTGTCTCCCATCCCTGCTCCCGTGACCATCGCCGTGCTCGGATGCGGCACCGTCGGCACCCAGGTGGTGCGGCTGCTGCTCGAACAGTCCGAGGACCTCGGCGCGCGCGTCGGCGCTCCCGTCGAGTTGGCCGGAATCTACGTGCGCGACACCACGACCCCCCGGGATCCGGTGGTCCCGGTCGAGTCCCTGACCTCAGACGTCGAGGCGCTGGTCGACTCGGCGGACGTGGTGGTCGAGGTGATGGGCGGCATTGAGCCCGCGCGCACGCTCATCCTGCGCGCCTTGAGCCGCGGCTCCGCGGTGGTCACCGCCAACAAGGCGCTGCTCGCCCAGCGCGGCGCCGAGCTGTACGAGGCCGCCGATGCTGCGGGCGCGGATCTCTACTACGAGGCGGCGGTCGCGGGGGCGATCCCGATCGTGCGCCCGGTCCGCGAGTCGCTCGCGGGCGATCGCGTGACGCGCATTCTCGGCGTCGTCAACGGCACCACCAACTACGTGCTCGACGAGATGACGTCCAAGGGACTCGACTACGACGACGTCGTGGCCGAGGCGCAGCGACTCGGCTTCGCTGAGGCCGACCCCACCGCCGACGTGGGCGGTCACGACGCCGCGGCCAAGGCCGCGATCCTCGCCTCTCTGGCCTTCCACCAGCGGGTCGGGATCGACGACGTCTACTGCGAGGGCATCACCGAGGTCACGTCCGACGACATCGCCGCCGCCACCGAGACCGGCCGGGTCATCAAGCTGCTGGCGGTGGCGGAGCAGACCTCCGACGGCGTCTCGGTCCGTGTGCACCCGACGCTGCTGCCGGCGGAGCACCCGCTCGCGGGAGTGCGCGGCGCCTTCAACGCCGTCTTCGTCGAGGCCGAGGCCGCCGGCGAGCTGATGTTCTACGGCCAGGGCGCGGGCGGCGTGCCCACCGCATCGGCCGTGCTGGGCGACATCGTGTCCGTCGCGCGGCACAAGGCGGGCGGCGGCAAGGGCCCGCGGGAGTCCAACTACGCGCGCCGGGACGTCCTGCCGATGTCCGCGGCGATGACCCGCTACGCGGTGCGCATGAGCGTGCCCGACCGCCCCGGCGTGCTCGCGGCCGTCGCGACCATCTTCGCGTCGCACGGCGTGGGCATCGAGTCCGTTCGGCAGATGCCGGGCAAGGGCCACGCCGGCCTGATCCTGTCCACGCACCGCGCACAGGAGGCCGCGCTGAGCGCGACCGTCGAGGAACTGCGGGAGTCCGACGCCGTCGACGCGGTGTGGTCGGTGCTGCGCATCGAGGGAGAGCTGTAGTGGCGCACGTATGGCGCGGCATCGTCCGCGAATACCTGGACCGGCTGCCGTTCGACGAGTCCGACCAGATCGTGTCGCTCGGCGAGGGCGGCACCCCGCTGGTGCACGCGAAGTCGATCTCCGCCGAGGTGGGCGCCGACGTGTTCGTCAAGGTCGAGGGCATGAACCCGTCGGGCTCGTTCAAGGACCGCGGCATGACGGCCGCGATGACGCAGGTCGTCAAGAGCGGCGACCACACCGTGGTGTGCGCCTCGACCGGCAACACCTCCGCATCGGCCGCCGCCTACGCGGCGCACGCCGGACTCACGTGCGTGGTGATGATCCCGCAGGGCAAGATCGCCGCCGGCAAGATGGCGCAGGCGATCGTGCACGGCGCCCGGCTCGTCCAGGTGGACGGCAATTTCGACGAGTGCCTCGACATCGTGCGCGCGCTGAGCGAGGAGTACCCGGTCGCTCTCGTGAACTCCGTGAACCCCTTCCGCCTGCAGGGCCAGAAGACGGCGGCCTTCGAGATCGTCGACCAGCTGGGGGACGCCCCCGACATTCACATGCTGCCGGTCGGCAACGCCGGCAACATCTCCGCGTACTGGATGGGCTTCCGCGAATACGCCGATGCGGGGGTCGCCTCCCGCACGCCCCGCATCTGGGGGGTCCAGGCGGAGGGCGCGGCGCCCTTCGTCGCCGGTCACCCCATCAAGGATCCCGAGACCGTGGCGACGGCCATCCGCATCGGCAAGCCCGCCTCGTGGGACCTCGCGATTGCGGCGAGGGACGAATCGGGCGGGTGGATCCGCGCCGTCTCGGACACGGAGATCCTGGCCGCCCAGCAGCGACTGGCCGCCGACGTGGGAGTGTTCGTCGAGCCCGCATCGGCCGCCCCGATCGCCGGTCTGCTCGCTGCCGGCGCCAAGGGCGAGGTGCCGAGGGGCGCGACCATCACCTGCACCGTCACCGGCAACGGCCTCAAGGACACCGCGACCGCTCTCGCGGGTCACGAGGTCGAGCCTGTCGTCATCCCCGTGGATGTCGAGGCCGCCGCGAAGGCGCTGGGGCTGTAGGCATGAGGCTCGTGGCGGATCGCGTGCGGGTTCAGGTGCCCGCGACCGCGGGCAATCTCGGACCCGGCTTCGACGCGCTCGGGCTCGCGCTGGGCGTGGCCGACGAGCTTGACGTCCGCGCCGTCGCGGCGGCGGACGTCGAGATCGAGATCGAGGGCGAGGGCGCCGACTCCCTCCCGCGAGACGAGTCGCACCTCGTGGTGCGTGCGCTGCGGGAGGCCCTCGACCAGGTGGGCGCCTCGCAGGTCGGGCTGGTCATCCACGCGACGAACCGCATCCCCCACGGGCGGGGACTGGGCTCGTCCGCGGCCGCGGTCGTCGCCGGCATCTGGGCCGCGCGCGGCCTCATCGCCGAGCCCGACGCGCTGTCGCCCGAGGTGGTCCTGGACCTGGCGACGCGCTTCGAGGGGCATCCCGACAACGCGGCGCCGGCGATCCTGGGAGGCGCGACCGTGGCGTGGCAGGACGACGAAGGCGCGCATGCGAGCCCCCTGGTGATGGCCACGGGCATCGAGACCGCAGTACTCATCCCCGACTCCGTGCTGCCGACGACGCAGGCCCGCTCGGTGCTGCCGGCGCAGGTCCCGCACGCCGATGCGGCCTTCAACGTCGGCCGCGCCGCCCTGCTGGTCAACGCACTCGCAGGCCGTCCCGAGGACCTTTTCGCCGCCACGGAGGATCGCCTTCACCAGGGGTATCGGGCGGAGGTCATGGCCGCCGCCCCCGCGATGATCGATCACCTGAGAGCGCAGGGGATCGCGGCGGTGGTGTCCGGAGCCGGCCCCTCCGTGCTCGTGCTCGGCACCGATCTCGCCTCGCACGGGATCGCGACCGGACCGCTCGAGTGGGCCGAGGGCATCGGCGGTGAATCGTGGCGCGGCATCCACACGGTGGAGCGCGTGCCGGGGGCGTTCTTCGAGCGGTTGTAGCCGCTGGCCGGCCGTCGTGGTGATCGACCACCGTCTGGCCTGGCACTATCATGGAGGGCGAGCCCGCAAAGATGCGAAGGGGACACGAATGGCCAAGCATTGCTTGATTGTCCGAGGGGGTTGGCCGGGTCACGACCCGGTCGCAGCGACGGACGCGTACATCCCGGTGCTCGAAAGACTGAACTTCATCGTGGATGTCGAGGACACCCCCGAGGTGTACGCGGACAGCGCCGTCATGGCGCGCTACGACCTCATCGTGCAGTGCGTCACGATGGGCAGCGCGACCGTGGAGGAGATCGAGGGGCTGCGGCAGGCGGTGGCCGCCGGGGCCGGCCTCGCGGGGTGGCACGGCGGACTCATCGACTCCTTCCGCAACTCCACCGACTATATGCAGCTGCTCGGCGCCCAGTTCGCGGCGCACCCGCATGCCCCCGAGGATCGTGGGCGCACCGACGTCGAGGCCTACCGTGACTACACGGTGCACTTCACGGACGCGGCGGCCGACCACCCCATCACCCAGGGCATGGCCGACTTCCCCATTCGCACCGAGCAGTACTGGGTGCTGAGCGACTCCCACAACCGAGTCCTGGCCGACTGCGAGCTCGTTCCCGGTGCCGGAGACGAGTGGGACGAGCCGATCACCATGCCGGTGCTGTGGACCCGCCAGTGGGGGAAGGGCCGCATCTTCGCCATCACCCTCGGTCACACTCTGGACGTCCTCCAGCGCGATGAGGTGAGCACGCTCATCGAGCGCGGGATGACGTGGGCGGCGCGCTGACGATACGCCCGGCCACGACGGCCGATCACGACGCGATCGCCCGCATCTGCCTGCTCACCGGCGACGGAGGCGCGGACGCCACCGGCGTGTTCGGTGACGACCAGGCGGTCGCGGACGTCTACGCCTCCCCCTACCTCCACGGGCCGTCGTGCTTCGCTCTCGTGTGGGACGAGGGCGAGGGGGCCGTCGGCTACGTGGTGGGCACCGACGATACGCGCGCCTTCCAGGACTGGTTCGTGAAGGAGTGGTGGCCGTCGCGGCCGCCGCGAGAGCCCCGCACCCAGGGCGACCGGTGGCTGCTGCCGGCGGCGCTCGACCCGGATCGCATGCTGATCGATGCAGTCGCACAGTACCCGGCCCACCTGCACATCGACCTGCTCCCTGCGGCGCAGGGCAGGGGAGCGGGCCGCGCCCTCATCGACGCTGCCGTCGCGGGCATGCGCGCGAGGGGCGTGCCGGGCGTGCATCTTGCCGCATCGAAGGCGAATGCGGGCGCCCAGGCGTTCTACCCACGCGTGGGCTTCGCTCCCGTGGCCGCGGACCACGACTCGGTGGTGTTCGCCCGCAGCTGCATGTGACGAGCGTCGCCCCTCCGGTGCCTTAGATTCGACAGCATGCTTTCGTCCTTGCTCGTCGAGTCGGTGAAGCCGTATCGGCGCCTCCTGGTGGGCGTGGTCGTCTTCCAACTCGCGCAGTCGGTCGCCAACCTCTATCTTCCCGCCCTCAATGCGGATCTCATCGACAACGGCATCGCCACCGGCGACGTCTCCCACATCTGGCGCGTCGGCGGCGTCATGCTCGGGCTGTCCTTCGTGCAGATCGTGTGCGCGATCATCGCCATCTACTTCGGCGCCAAGGTCGCGATGGCGGTGGGGCGCGACCTGCGCGCGCGGATCTTCCACCGGGTCGGGACCTTCTCCGAGAGCGAGGTCCAGCACTTCGGGGCGCCGAGCCTCATCACCCGCAACACGAACGACGTGCAGCAGGTGCAGATGCTCGTGCTGATGAGCTGCACCCTGCTGGTGAGCGCCCCGTTCATGGCGATCGGCGGCGTGGTGATGGCGGTGCAGCAGGACGTGGCGCTGTCGTGGATCCTGGTGGTCGCGGTGCCGCTGCTACTGATGGCCGTGACGCTCATCATCTGGCGCATGGTGCCCCACTTCCGGCGCATGCAGACGCGCATCGACGCGATCAACCGCGTGCTGCGCGAACAGCTGACCGGCATCCGGGTGGTGCGCGCCTTCGTGCGCGAGGACACCGAACGGGACAGGTTCAGGAGCGCCAACGAGAACGTCACCGAGTCCGCGCTCAGGGCGGGGCGCCTCATGGCGGCGATGTTCCCCATCGTCACCCTGGTGCTGAACATCTCCTCGGTGGCCGTGCTGTGGCTGGGCGCCGAGCGGGTCGACAACGGCGAGATGCAGGTGGGCGCGCTCGTCGCATTCCTGACCTACCTGATCCAGATCCTCATGGCCGTCATGATGGCGACCTTCATGTTCGTCATGGTGCCGCGCGCCGCGGTGTCCGCCGACCGCATCGGGGAGGTGCTGGACACCCGCACCACGGTCACCCCACCGCGCGACGGCGTGCGCGACTTCGCCGATGCGGGCGCGGTCGAGTTCGACGACGTCACGTTCGCCTACCCCGGCGCCGAGGAGCCGGTGCTGCACCACGTGAGCTTCACGGCGAGGCCGGGCACGACCACCGCGATCGTGGGCTCGACCGGCGCCGGGAAGTCGACTCTCATCAACCTGATTCCGAGGCTGTACGACGCCACGTCGGGCACGGTGAGGGTGGGCGGCGTCGATGTGCGGGACGTCGACCTCGAGACGCTGTGGTCGCGCATGGGGCTCGTCCCCCAGCGTCCCTACCTGTTCTCCGGGACCGTCGGATCGAATCTTCGCTACGGGTTCCCCGATGCGACCGAGACGCAAGTGTGGGAGTCGCTGCGCGTCGCCCAGGGCGACGACTTCGTCAGCGCGATGCCCGCGGGTCTGGAGACGCCGATGGGCCAGGGCGGCACGACGGTGTCGGGCGGGCAGCGCCAACGGCTCGCCATCGCTCGGGCGCTCGTGCGGGAGCCGCAGGTGCTGATCTTCGACGACTCGTTCAGCGCCCTCGACACGGCGACGGACGCGCGGCTGCGCGGCGCGCTGGCTGAGGCCGCGGCCGATGCGACGGTGATCGTGGTCGCGCAGCGTGTGTCGAGCATCGTCGGCGCGGACCAGATCCTGGTGCTCGACGACGGGAAGGTGGTGGCGCGCGGCACGCATGCGCAGCTCCTCACCACGTCGGAGACCTACCAGGAGATCGTCAGCACGCAGTTGCGAGCGGAGGACGCCACGTGAGCGCTGAGAGCCGGACCGCGCCTCCCCGGCCCCGCCCTCACGGCGGCCCGATGGGAGGGCCGCAGCTGCCCGCCGAGAAGGCCTCGGACTTCACGGGATCCGTCAAGAGGCTCGCAGCGCGCCTGCGGCCCGAGCGCGGGCTGGTCGCCCTGGTGGTGCTGCTGGGAGCGGGGTCGGTGGCGCTGTCCGTCGTCGGGCCCAAGGTGCTCGGCGAGGCCACGACGGTCATCTACGAAGGCTTCGTCACCGGCGAGGGGGTCGACTTCGATCGGCTTCATCGCGTGCTGATCATGGTGGCGGCGATCTACGTGGCGTCGTCCGTGCTGGCGCTGGTCCAGGGATGGATCCTCAACGGCGTGACGCAGCGCACCGTGCTGCGCCTGCGCACCGACGTCGAGGAGAAGGTGCACCGGCTGCCGCTCAGCTACTTCGACCACCATCAGCGCGGTGACCTGCTGAGCCGCGTCACCAACGACATCGACAACGTCTCCCAGACCCTGCAGCAGACGCTGAGCCAGATGTTCACGTCGCTGCTGACCGTCGTCGGGGTCGTGGCGATGATGATCGTCATCTCGCCCCAGCTGGCACTGGTCGCGCTCGTGTCGATCCCGCTCACCGTGGTGATCGTCACGCAGGTCGCCAAGCGCTCGCAGCGAAGGTTCGCCGACCAGTGGCGCCACACCGGCGAGCTGAATGGATCGATCGAGGAGACCTACACGGGCCACGCGCTCGTGAAGGTGTTCGGACGGCAGCGCGAGACGCAGGCGGAGTTCGACCGCAAGAACGACGAGCTGTACGAGGCGAGCTTCGGCGCGCAGTTCATCTCCGGGATCATCATGCCGGCGACGATGTTCGTGGGGAACCTGGTTTACGTGGCGATCGCCGTGATCGGCGGCATCATGGTCGCGGGCGGCGCGCTGCCGCTCGGCGACATTCAGGCGTTCATCCAGTATTCGCGACAGTTCCAGCAGCCGCTCAGCCAGCTCGGCTCGATGGTGAACCTGCTGCAGTCCGGCACTGCCTCCGCCGAGCGGGTGTTCGAGTTCCTGGACGCCGATGACCAGGTCCCTGATCGCGAGCCGGCGGAGACCCCCGAGCAGTTCCGCGGACGGCTCGAGTTCGAGGACGTGAGGTTCAGCTACGACGCCGAGTCCCCGCTGATCACCGGGCTGTCGCTCACGGCCGAGCCGGGAAAGACGATCGCGATCGTGGGGCCGACGGGAGCGGGCAAGACCACGCTCGTGAACCTGATCATGCGGTTCTATGAGCTGGACGGCGGCCGGATCACTCTCGACGGCACCGACATCGCGCACATGACGCGCGACGATCTGCGCTCACGCACCGGGATGGTGCTGCAGGACGCGTGGCTGTTCGGCGGGACGATCCGGGACAACATCGCCTACGGGCGACCCGGCGCCTCCGACGAGGACATCCTCGCCGCCGCGAAGGCCGCGTACGTGGACAGGTTCGTGCACTCGCTGCCCGACGGCTACGACACCGTGCTCGACGACGACGCCACCAATGTGTCCGCGGGGGAGCGCCAGCTCATCACGATCGCGCGCGCCTTCGTGGCGCAGCCGAGCGTGCTGATCCTCGACGAGGCGACCAGTTCGGTGGACACCCGCACCGAGCTGCTCGTGCAGCACGCGATGGCCGAACTGCGTCGCGACCGCACCAGCTTTGTGATCGCGCACCGGCTGTCCACGATCCGCGACGCGGACGTGATTCTGGTGATGAAGCGCGGCGACATCGTCGAGCAGGGCACTCACGCCGAGCTGATCGCGGCAGACGGCGCGTATGCGCAGCTCTACGAGGCGCAGTTCGCCGCCCCCATCGACGAGGTCGACGAGCCCTCGGGGCTCGACGGCTCCGAGCACATGAACGGCCCGGCGGCCGATGCGGTGGCCGCGGGCGGTGCCCCCGTGGCCTTCGAGGCGGCCGCGGTGCCTCGTCCCGAGGAAGGCGAGCCCGGCCCCCGAACCTAGCCCGCGCATCGGCCGCGTGGGCCCGCGCACACGAAAACGGCCGCCGTCCCACGAGGGGGCGGCGGCCGTTCTCGATGGTGAACTGCAGCTAAGCCGAGGAGGGCTCCCGGTTCGCGAGGCGCTGCTGGAGCATGACCGCCGCGACGATGATGATGCCACGGGCCACCAGCTGCCACGAGCTGGACAGGTCGTTCTGGGTGAAGACGTTGATCAGCACCGCGAAGAGCAGGACACCCAGCACGGTGCCGCCGATGGTGCCACGTCCACCAGCCAGCAGCGTGCCGCCCACGACCACCGCGGCGATCACGTCCAGCTCGGCGAGCTGACCGTGAGTCGAGGTGCCTGCGGTGGTACGCGAGAGCGTGATCAAGGCGGCGATGCCCGCGCAGGCTCCGGCGATGATGTACAGGTACACGGTGTGGCGCTTCACGTTGACGCCGGCGAGGCGGGCCGCGATGGGGTTGCCGCCGATCGCGACCGTGCGACGGCCGAAGGTGGTGCGATTGAGCAGGAACCAACCGGCCACCGCCACGATGAGGAAGATCCACACGACCCAGTCGACTCCCAGCAGGTCGCCGCGGAAGAAGTCGAGGAAGCCCTGGTTGTTCACGACCTGTGTCGAGCGGCCCGAGATCAGCTCGGCGAGACCGCGCGCACCCACGAGCATGGCGAGCGTCGCGATGAACGCGACCACCTTGCCGTACGCGATGATCAGCCCGTTGGTGAGACCGGCGATCACACCAACGGCGATCGACACGAACACCATGAGGGGCCAGAAACCCTCGCTCGCGGTCTGGAGAGCGCCGATCGAGGCGATCACGGACGAGAGTCCGAGCACGGACCCCACGGACAGGTCGATGCCGCCGCCGGTGATGACGAACGTCATGCCGATCGCCATCACGCCGATGACGGAGGCGTACCGCAGGATGACGAACATGTTGTCGATGTTCATGAAGTTCTCGCCGCCGGTGATGGCACCGATGACGATCAGCAACAGCAGCGCGACCACAAGGCCCATGCTGCGGCCCGCCGGGCTCGCGAGAAACTCCTTGATGGGATTGCGACGTGTCGTGGCGACGTCGCTCTCAGTGGTGGTCTGCTCGCTCACGCGGCACTTCCCTTCATGACCAGGTCGAGCACTCCGTGCTCGTCGATTTCTTGTGCGGGCTTCTCATCGATCACGCGGCCGTCAGCGATGACGAGGACGCGATCTGCGAGCCCCAGGACCTCTTCGATCTCGGACGAGACGATGAGAATCGCTGTCCCGTCCGCAGCGAGCTGGCGGATCAGATCGTAGATCTCCATACGAGCACCCACGTCGACTCCGCGAGTGGGCTCGTCGAGCAGCAGCACCTCGGTGCCGTGGATGAGCCAGCGGGCCAGCATGATCTTCTGCTGGTTGCCTCCTGACAGCGTGCGGGTGAGTCGGTTGGGCTCCGCAGGTCGCAGCTCCAAGGCCTTCATCTGCTCTTCGGTGGCTTTGCGTTCGGCCGGCTCATTGAGGAGACCGCTCTTGGCGAAGCGGGCGAAGGTCGACAGGGTCGCGTTGCGATAGATCGGCTCTTCGAGCAGCAGCCCCTGACTCTTGCGCTCCTCAGGAGAGAGGCCCACATGGGCCCCCACCGCTCCCATGACCGACCCAGCGCGAAGCTTCTTGCCCTTGAGCCGTACGGAGCCTGCGGTGGCCTTGCGGTGACCGTAGATGGTCTCGAGAATCTCCGAGCGCCCGGAGCCGACCAGGCCCGCGAGGCCCACGATCTCCCCGGCACGAATGGTGAGGCTGACGTCGGAGAACGTCTTTCCGAGCGACAGGCCGTCGACCTCGAGCACCACGGGAGCGTCGGCTGCCAGCGGCACGTGCGGAGGGAACGCGTGCTCCCTGTCCGATCCCGTCATCAGCGAGATCAGCTCGCGGATGGGCGTGCCCTCCACCGGCAGGTTCGACGCCTCGCTGCGACCGTCCTTGAGCACGGTGATGCGATCGCCGATCCGCTCGATCTCCTCGAGGCGGTGCGAGATGTAGATGACCGCGATGCCCTGGTCGGTGAGCTCCTTGACGACCCGGAAGAGGTTGTCCACCTCTCCGGAGTCGAGCACGGCGCTGGGCTCGTCCATGATCATCAGCTTGATGTCGTGGGAGAGCGCGCGCGCCATGGAGACGATCTGCTGATTGGCGGGCGACAGGGTGCCTACCTCTTGCGACGGAGAGAGCTGGGGGTGCCCCAGCCGCTCCATCAGCTCGCGCGTGCGTCGTGCGGCCTCGCGGCGATTGGATACGCCTCCGCGGGCAAGCTCATGGCCAAGGAAAATGTTCTCCGCTATGGAGAGGCCGCTGACGACGTCGAGCTCTTGGTACATCGTGGCGATGCCGAGCTCTAGTGCCGCGACCGGGTTAGCGAGCGTCACTGACTCGCCTTTCCAGCGGATCTCGCCTGCGTCGGGCTGATGTGCGCCCGAGAGGGTCTTGATCAGGGTCGACTTTCCCGCGCCATTCTGGCCGAGGACACAGTGGACCTCGCCTTCGCTGACGTCAAGGTCGACTCCTGCGAGCGCTTGCGCGCTGCCGAAACTCTTCACGAGGCCCCGAACCTCGAGTAATGACACGGGGTGGTCGTCTTCGATCACGCGAAAAACATAACACAGCGCCAGGGCCGTCGGAAGTAACCGGGATGGGCCAAACGGCCTGGTCTCTCTTATCTATAACGCGCGCGCGCGAGGCGCCGCTCCCAATCGTCTTTCGTGACCAAACCGTAATGACGAGTCGAAGGCAGAAGTTGCCCACATGTCAGTCACTTCTGTTAGTTTGGCCACGTCAGCGTGGACAACGAGTCGGCTCGCAACGCGAATCCCGACAGGCGTGACCCCTACGGACTGGCAATGACGACAGTGACCTAAATAGGAGGAACCCATGTACGCATTCCGCTCCAAGCGACAGCGGATGTTGGCCACGACCGGGGCAGCGCTCGCGGGCGTGGCTCTGTTGGCCGGCTGCAGCTCGGACGCCGACAACGGCGACACCGACACCGACACCGACACCGACACCGCAGAGACCACTGCGCCCGAGGGCAACGAGGGCAACGAGGGCGGCTCGGGCGAGACCGTCGTCATCGGCTTCTCCGGCCCCGCCGCGGACCACGGCTGGCTCGGCGCCATCAACACGGCCGCGCTCGACCTCGCAGAGACCTACGACGACGTCGACCTTCGCGTGGCGGAGGGCACCAACGACGCCAACCTCCAGATCAGCCAGGTCGAGACCTTCGTCAACGAGGGCGTCGACGTGATCGTGCTGCTTCCGACGGACGGCGCGGCGCTCACCGAGGCCGCGATCAACGCGATGAACGCGGGCGTGCCCGTCGTCAACGTGGACCGTGAGTTCTCCTCCAACGATGCTGCGCGCGTCACCATCCTGGGTGACAACTACGGCATGGGCGTGAGCGCCGGTGAGTACATGTGCGAGCGTCTGGGCGACAACCCCGACGCCATCATCGGTGAGATCGCGGGCATCGACTCGCTCCAGCTCACCACGGACCGTACGCAGGGCTTCAACGACGCCCTGTCGGAGTGCGGCCTGTCCGTGTCGGCACGTGTTGCCGCCGAGTTCACGATCGACAGTGGCCAGGAGGTCACGGCGCAGCTGCTCTCGGCCAACCCCGAGTTCGACGCGATCTGGAACCACGATGACGACCAGGGAATCGGCGTCCTCGCGGCGATCGACGAGGCTGGACGCGACGAGTTCTTCATGGTCGGTGGCGCCGGTTCGGCCAACGCCATGCGTGAGATCGAGTCGGGCGAGAGCGTCCTCGAGGCGACGGTCATCTACCCGTCGACTCAGGCCGCTGACGGCATCGCGCTCGCGCGTCTGCTGGGACAGAACGCCAACCTCGGCGACCTCGCGTCGCCCGGCGTGCCGCGCCGCATCGTCCTCGATGCGCCCGTGGTCACGGCGGACAACGTCGCCGACTACATGAGCGTCGGATTCGAGTCCTGATCCGATAGAAGCGGTGGCCGTCCCCTCAACCGGGGGCGGCCACCGCTTCGACGGCGTTCCGACCTACTTCTTCAAGAGAAAGCGAGAGCCAGATGCCCGCGCCGATGCGCGTCGCCATGATCGGCAATGGATTCATGGGCGCCGCACACTCCCAGGGGTGGAGAACCGCCCCCCGATTCTTCGACCTGCCGGTCGATCCGGAGATGACCGTCATGGTCGGCCGTGATCCCGACAAGAACGCCGCGCTCGCCCGCAAGTGGGGCTGGGCTGAGGCGTCACAAGACTTTGAGGCCGTGATCGCTCGCGACGACATCGACGTCGTCGACATCGTGACTCCCGGCCACCTTCACTGCGACATGGCCATCGCCGCTCTCGAGGCGGGCAAGCACGTGATCTGCGAGAAGCCCCTGGCCAACACCGTCGACGAGGCGCGCCGCATGGCCGACGCCGCCGCATCGGCCGCCGACAGGGGAGTGCTCGCCATGGTGGGCTTCACCTACCGGCGTGTGCCGGCTGCCAGCTTTGCTCGTGACCTGGTCGCGCGCGGTGCCGTCGGCGAGGTGCGCCAGGTGCGCGCGCAATACCTGCAGGACTGGCTCTCTGACCCCGAGGCGCCGCTGACGTGGCGCATGGACAAGTCGAAGGCGGGCTCGGGAGCGCTTGGCGACATCGGCGCCCACGCGGTCGACCTCGCGCAGTTCATCACCGGCCTCAGTCTCACCGAGGTGTCCGGCGTGATGGAGACCTTCGTCAAGGAGCGCCCGGTGCTCGCGGCGGGCCAGGGCCTGTCCGGCTCGGCCGGTTCGGAACGGGGCCCCGTGACGGTGGACGACTATGCGGCGTTCTCGGGACGCTTCGACTCGGGAGCGCTCGGGACCTTCGAGGCCACGCGGTTCGCGACCGGCCGCAAGAACGCGCTGCGCATCGAGGTCGCTGGCGACAAGGGTGCCGTGCTGTTCGACCTCGAGGACATGAACGCGGTTCAGTACTACGACGCGACCGCTCCGGGGACGGAGCAGGGCTTCACCCGCATCTACGTCACCGAGGCCGACCACCCGTACATGGCGGCGTGGTGGCCCCCGGGGCACATGCTCGGCTACGAGCACGGATTCTCTCACCAGGTCAAGGACCTCGTGGAGGCGATCTCGTCCGGCACCCAGCCGACCCCGTCCTTCGCGGACGGATACCAGGTCCAGCGCGTGCTCGGAGCGGTGGAGCGCAGCGCCGATGCCGGCAGCGCATGGACCGCGGCCTGAGCAGCGCCGCGGATAGCACTGAGGAAAGGAACAAGACATGGCACGACCAATCAGTCTTTTCACCGGACAGTGGGCGGACCTTCCCCTCGAAGAGGTGGCGAAGCTCGCATCCGAATGGGGCTATGACGGCCTCGAGCTGGCCTGCTGGGGTGACCACCTCGACGTGAGTCGCTGGGACGACGCCGAGTACGTCCAGGGCCGCCTCGACCTCATGAAGCGTCACGGCCTGAAGATCGTGGCGATCTCCAACCACCTCACGAGCCAGGCGGTGTGCGACGATCCCATCGACCGCCGCCACCAGGAGATCCTGCCTCCGCAGGTGTGGGGCGACGGCGATCCCGAGGGCGTGCGTCAGCGTGCGGCCGATGCGGTCAAGGACACCGCGCGCATGGCGTCGCGACTCGGTGTCAGCACCGTCGTGGGCTTCTCCGGTTCGTCCATCTGGAAGACCGTGGCCATGTTCCCGCCGGTCCCCGCCGACATGGTCGAGGACGGCTACCAGGACTTCGCGGACCGCTGGAACCCGATCATGGACGTGTTCGAGGCCGAGGGTGTGCGCTACGCGCTCGAGGTTCACCCGAGCGAGATCGCGTACGACTACTGGACCGCCAAGAAGACCCTCGAGGCGATCGGGCACCGCGAGTCGTTCGGGCTCAACTGGGACCCCAGCCACATGGTGTGGCAGGACCTCGACCCCGTCAGCTTCCTGTGGGACTTCCAGGACCGCATCTACCACGTGCACTGCAAGGACACCAAGCGTCGCCTCAACGGGCGCAACGGGCGGCTGTCCTCGCACCTGGCGTGGGCGGACCCGCGGCGTGGCTGGGACTTCATCTCCACCGGACACGGAGACGTGCCGTGGGAGGACTCGTTCCGCATGCTCAATGCGATCGGCTACGACGGACCGCTGTCCGTCGAGTGGGAGGACGCCGGCATGGACCGCCTGGTCGGTGCCCCCGAAGCTCTGGAGTTCGTGCGCCGGTATGCGTTCGATGCGCCCGATGCGGCCTTCGACGCGGCCTTCAGCTCCAAGGACTGAGCAAGGTTCTCCGGGCATCGGCCCTCGCGCCTGTGGCGCGGGGGCCGTTGTCGTGTCCGGACGGAGTGAGTCGTGTGGTCGGCCGCTCGGCCGGGTAGCTGCGCTGACTCAGGCGGAGGCGAGTTCGCGCCGAACGATCGCCTCGACGCTCTCGACCGACAGCGCGTGCTGAATGGCCATCGACGAGGCGCCGGACACCGCCGCATTGTTGCCGCCTCGCGAGCGGACGATCTGCAGACTGCCGGTGGCGATGGGCGTCGAACGGGTGTAGATGGTCTCGCGCACGCCCGCGACCAGGTGATCTCCGGCGTTCGCGATCGGCCCCCCGAGCACGATGACCGCGGGGTTGATGAGGCTGACGCACGTGGTGAGGACGTGGCCGAGCACGCGTCCGGCCTCGCGGACGGCACGCACCGCGTCGATGTTTCCTTGGTTGATCGCGACGGCGACGTCCTGCGAGCTCGACACGTCAAGGCCCGCCGCCCGCAGCTGGGCGGCGATGGCGGGTCCTGCGGCGACGGCCTCGAGGCAGCCGGTGGATCCGCACCTGCAAGGGATGTGGTCGGAACCCGGGATGTACACGTGGCCGATGTCTCCCGCGATGCCCTGGGCGCCGCGGTGAACCTTGCCACCCGTGATGACGCCGGCACCGATGCCGGTCGACACCTTCACGAAGAGAAGATCGTCGACCTCTGGCCAGTGGTCGTTGCGCTCCCCGACCGCCATCACATTGACGTCGTTGTCGACCAGGGTCGCCACCTCGAAAGCTGAGGAGAGCACGCCCGGCACGTCGAAGCGGTCCCAGCCCGGCATGATGGGCGGGTCGATGGGGCGGCCGGTGGTGTGCTCCACGGGCCCGGGGAGTCCTACCCCGACCGCATGGAGGAAGCCCGGCACGCCGTGCTGCTCCAGCAGGCGTCGCCCTTCCTCGATTACCCAGTTCAGCACCACTTCTGGTCCCTCCGCGACCGCGAGCGACACCTGCGTATCGAGCAGCATCTGCCCCCGCAGGTCGCTGAGACCGATGTGGGTGTGGGTGGCGCCGATGTCGACCCCGAGCACTCCCTGGCGGGTGCCATCGAAGGCGAACTGACGGGAGGGGCGGCCGCCGGTGGAGACCGCGTGGGTGACCGACCGGATCAGACCGGCGCGGAGCAGGGAGTCGACGCGTGCGGCCACGGTCGAGCGCGCCAGGCCGGTCATCGTCGCCAACTCCGCGCGCGTGCGCGACTGTCCATCCCGCAGGATCTGGAAGATCTCAGATTGTGCGGAACCCGAGAGCGTTTCCTGCCCGTGCGGATCGATCATAATGAGCGATCCTATCGGACGGTCTGGGTCCGAGACGCATTTTTTGGCCCTTGTGCCGACATCTTTTGTTTGGGGATCGGCGGAACCCTCGTTACGACGGGCCCGTGTGGCAGAAATCACCATGCGCACGCGGGTGCTGCCGGGTGCCGATTCGACGAGGCCGCGGAGGTATTTGGGCCATGGCCCATGCGGTGGTAGCCTGAAAGAGCTTCCCCCGGACGGCAACCGGCCCCGGCGGACAGCAATCCCACAGCATTCAGGCGTTTGCGGCCGATGGAGTACGCGCATTCCCCGCAGCTTGGGAGTATCTCGCACTGTTCAGGAGCCAGACGGGCTCGTGCGAGGGAAGGATCATCAGTGACAGACACCACCGTGGCCAGCCCCGATAAGGGTGCCGCCCTCAGCGCCATGAAACTCCCTCAGTTGCAGGCACTCGCCTCCGAGCTCGGAGTCTCCGGCGTCAAGAAGATGCGAAAGAGTGATCTTGTGGAAGCGATCAATAACGGCGGAGTCGCTCCGGCGAAGTCCGACGATTCCGCCCCCGACGCTCCGGCGCGCGAGTCCAAGCGCTCAGGCGACGACGCCAAGGCACAGCAGTCATCGGGCAACGAGCCCGCTGCGACGCAGGCCGAATCCGACGGCAACGGCCAGGACGGCGGGTCGTCGAACCCAGACGCCTCCCAGTCGGGCGGCGACCAGTCGCCGCAGCAGCAGGGCTCCGGCCAGCGCGACGGCGGCCAGCGCCGCGGTCGCGGCGACCGCCAGAGCAAGGGCGAGTCCGATGCGGAGCGTGACGAGCGCGCACGTCGGGCCGCCGAGGCCGTGCAGTCCGCCGGCTCGCCGCAGGCGGATTCGTCCAAGGGCGAGTCCTCGAAGAACGACGGGCGTGGCGGCCGTGGCAACGACCGCAACGACCGCAACGACCGCAACGACAACCGTGGGAACGACAACCGCGGCAATGACAACCGTGGCAACTCCAACGACGATGACGACGAGCGCGGTGGGCGCCGCCGTCGCGGCCGAGGCCGTGGGCGCGGGCGCAATCGCGACGAGCGCAACGAGCGTGGCGGGGGCAATGAGCCCCAGGGCCGCCCGGACGAGGACGACGCGCGCGACGACGAGGAGCTGAGCCCTGTGGGCGGCATCGTCGACGTGCTCGACAGCTACGCCTTCATCCGCACCACCGGGTACCTCGCGGGCAAGTCGGACGTCTACGTCTCCATGAACCAGGTTCGCAAGTACGGCCTGCGCAAGGGCGACGCCATCACCGGCAGCGTCCGCCCGCCTCGCCCCGGCGAGCGCGGTCAGCGTCAGAAGTTCAACGCGCTCGCGAACGTGGACACCGTCAATGGCGTCAGCCCCGAGGAGGCGAAGACCCGCAAGGAGTTCGGCGACCTCACGCCGCTGTACCCGCAGGAGCGTCTGCACCTCGAGACCGAGACGCGCAACCTCACCAACCGGGTGATCGACATCGTCGCCCCCATCGGCAAGGGCCAGCGCGGCCTCATCGTGTCGCCGCCCAAGGCCGGTAAGACGCTCGTGATGCAGTCCATCGCGAACGCCATCAGCGCGAACAACCCCGAGGTCCACCTCATGGTGGTCCTGGTGGATGAGCGTCCCGAGGAGGTCACCGACTTCCAGCGCTCCGTCAAGGGCGAGGTCATCGCCTCGACCTTCGACCGCCCGGCAGTGGACCACACGCAGGTGGCGGAGCTCGCGATCGAGCGCGCCAAGCGCCTGGTCGAGCTCGGCCAGGACGTCGTGGTGCTGCTCGACGGCATCACCCGCCTGGGCCGCGCCTACAACCTGGCCGCACCCGCATCGGGCCGGATCCTCTCCGGTGGTGTCGACAGCGCCGCGCTGTACCCGCCCAAGAAGTTCTTCGGCGCCGCGCGCAACATCGAGCACGGCGGCTCGCTGACCATCCTCGCCACCGCGCTGGTGGACACCGGCTCCAAGATGGACGAGGTGATCTTCGAGGAGTTCAAGGGCACCGGCAACATGGAGCTGCGCCTGTCGCGTCAGCTCGCCGACCGCCGCATCTTCCCGGCCGTGGACGTCAACTCGTCCGGCACGCGCCGCGAGGAGATCCTGGTCTCGACCGAGGAGCTCAAGGTGATGTGGAAGCTGCGCCGGGTGCTCTCGGCCCTCGAGCCGATCGCCGCGACGGAGCTGCTCCTGGGCAAGCTCAAGGAGAACAAGACCAACGCCGAATTCATGATGCAGGTCGCCAAGACGACGCCTGGCAAGGACGACGACGGCATCATCACCAAGTAGCCTCAACCGCTAGCCAGCTGGGCCGGGTCGCGCAAGCGGCCCGGCCCTGCTGCGTTCCCGGCCCCCGCATCGGCCGCCTTCCTCCTGCCCGTTCCCGCCCGCCCCGCCCCCCATGAGGTCCTCAGTGCCCGAAATCGCGACTTCTGGGCACTCAGGACCTCGCAGCGCGCTCGAGACGCCCGGCGACGACGGTCAGGACCCGTCGGCGGCTCCTCTCAGGGCGCCGCACGATGTCGTCCCACCCGAGCCGGATGGTGACGTAGCCCGCGGCTGTGAGGTCGTTCTGACGCTCGCGATCCCCATCCCGTGCCTCGCGCGTCGAGTGATAGCGGTCGCCGTCCAGCTCGACGACCACCATGGCCGCGCGATGCAGCATGTCGGCCACCACCCGGCGCGGACCCAGCCGCAGCTCTGCCTGCCACTCGATATCGCGAAAGCGCGCATCGGCGAACGTCTCGTGCTTGGCGCGCACCTCGAGCGGCGTGGTCGCCCCCTCAGCGAACCATCCGAGCACCTTCACGAGATCCCTGCGACCGGCCACCCGTGGCGCGCGCTCCACCTCGCGTGCGAGCGTTCGCCAACTGCATACCCGTGCCCACAGCGCCTCGTACAGGAGGTTGCGCCGATGCGCCGGGGGAGCGAACCGCCACGCGTCGAGCAGCGCTCGCGGCATCTCGGCGCACACGGCCCCCTGAGCGATGATCCGCCCGCTTGCCGGCACGGTCTGATGGAGCGTGACCCATGGAGGCGTCGCACGACGCTGACCTGTCGCGACGAGGTAGTCCAAGCGCGCGGGCGCAGGGAGCCGGGGCTCGTACAGGTGAAGAGCGCCCGCGCCCGTCACCGCGCCCGCGGGGTGCCACAGGTGAAGCGCCTCGCTCCTCACCACGGGCCTGAGGGCGTGAGCGGTGCCGCAGTAGACGCCCGTGAGCAGCCGGGTCACGGTGCCGGCGGCCACGGCCGCGTCGAGCTGTCGGCGCGACCACGTGCGGATCAACTCGTTCCGGGCGAAGGCGTGCGCCGAGCCGTCGAGGAAGGCCGCCAGGGAGTGCACGCGCGTGCCGGGCTTCGGTAGAGGTCGCATGCTTCGCATCCCACCAGCCGTGCGGCGGTCGAGGAGCCTCAGCGGTCGCGGTCTGTGGATAGCCCAGGTCACGCGCCACCCCCTGGCGAGGTGCTCAGTGCCCAGAATCGGCGATTTCGGGCACTGAGCACCTCACCGGGTGCACGGAGGGGTCGCCCCGCAGGCGTGGGCATGGCAGAATAGAGCGCTGGCCGTCCGGTTCACCGACCGCGAAGTACGCGCGAGGACCCGGAGGCAACATCAAGGGAGCACCATGAAGAAGGACATTCACCCCGAGTACGTGGCCACCACTGTCACGTGCACCTGCGGCAGCACGTTCGAGACCAAGTCAACCGTGAAGTCCGGCGCGATCAGCGTCGAGGTCTGCTCGGCGTGCCACCCGTTCTACACCGGCAAGCAGAAGATTCTCGACACCGGCGGCCGCGTGGCCCGCTTCGAGAAGCGCTACGGGAACAAGTAGTCCGACAAGCCTCACGACGACGTGGCCGAAGCCTTCGCTGCCGTCCTGCCTCTGCTGGACGAGTACGCCGACATCGAGCACCAGCTCTCGCAACCTGACGTCCATGCGGACGCCGGGCGCGCGCGCAAACTCGGTCGTCGCTTTGCGGAGCTCGGCCGCGTCGTCGCCGCCCACCGCGCCTGGGAATCGGCCCAGGAGGACCTCGAAGCCGCGCGCGGCATGGCCGATGCGGACCCCGAGTTCGCCGCCGAGGTTCCCGCTCTCGAGAAGGCGGCCGACGAGGCGACCGAAAGGCTCCGCCGCATCCTCATCCCGCGCGACCCCGACGACTCGCGCGATGTGATCCTCGAGATCAAGTCCGGTGAGGGCGGGGAGGAATCCGCGCTGTTCGCGGGCGACCTGCTGAAGATGTACCTCAAGTTCGCGGAGTCGCGCGACTGGAAGGCCGAGGTCCTCGAGGCCACCCCGACCGACATGGGCGGCTTCAAGGACATCTCCGTCGCCATCAAGGCCAAGGGCACGGTCGACCCCGAGAACGGCGTGTGGGCGCACCTCAAGTACGAGGGTGGCGTCCACCGCGTCCAGCGCGTGCCCGCGACCGAGTCGCAGGGCCGCATCCACACCTCCGCCGCGGGCGTGCTGGTCTACCCGGAGGTCGAGACCGTGGAGGAGGTGGAGATCGACATGAACGATGTGCGCGTCGACGTGTACCGCTCCTCGGGACCGGGGGGCCAGTCGGTCAACACCACCGACTCCGCCGTCCGCCTCACGCACGAGCCCACGGGAATCGTCGTGAGCTGCCAGAACGAGAAGAGCCAGCTCCAGAACAAGGAATCCGCGATGCGGATCCTGCGCGCGCGCCTGCTCGCCGCCCAGAAGGAGGCGGCCGATGCGGAGGCCCAGGACATCCGCAAGTCCCAGATTCGCACGGTGGACCGCTCCGAGCGGATCCGCACCTACAACTACCCGGAGAACCGCATCGCGGATCATCGCACGGGTTACAAGGCGTACAACCTCGATCACGTGCTGTCCGGCGAGCTGGGGCCCGTGGTGCAGTCGGCGATCGACGCGGATGAGGCCGCCCGACTCGAAGCGCACGAGGGTTGATGCCCAGCGTCGGCGCGCGCCTGCGCGGCATCGCGGCACGGTTGGCGGAGGCCGGGGTGCCTTCCCCTGAGGCCGATGCGGTCGCGCTCATTGCGCATACGTTCGGCTGGTCGCGCAGCGCGGTCCGCACTGCGGCGGCCCGTGACGATCACTGGCCCGAGGACCCGCTCGACTTCGAGCTCCTCGAGGCCCGCGTGGAGCGCCGCGCCGGCCGCGAGCCGCTGCAGCACATCACCGGCACCGCGCACTTCCGACACCTCGAGCTCCAGGTGGGTGACGGGGTGTTCATCCCGCGCCCCGAGACCGAGACGGTCGCGCAGGCCGCCATCGACGCGGCCCGCGCGGCCAACCCGGGACGTGACGGACGGGTGCGGGTGACCGACCTGTGCGCGGGCTCGGGGGCGATCGGCCTCTCGGTTGCGAGCGAGGTCGAGAACGCAGAGGTCACCATGCTCGAGGCGAGCGAGGGCGCGCTGGTGTACCTGCGCCTGAACGCCCGGTTCATGCCGGCCGACGTGCGGCCCCGGGTGCGCACCGTGCTCGGCGACGCGCGCCGCTGCCTGCACCTGTTCGACGGCTGCGCCGACGTGGTCGTGGCGAACCCGCCGTACATCCCGCCCGACGGGGTGCCCCGCGACCCCGAGGTGCGCGACTACGACCCGCCCGAGGCGCTGTACGGACTCGGCAAGGACGGCCTGGACCTGCCCCGGGCCATCATCGACGAGGCGGCCCGACTGCTGCGGGTGGGCGGCACGCTGATCATGGAGCATGGCGACGAACAGGGGCCCGCCTTGAGGGCCTTCGTGGGGCGCTCCGAGTTCTGGGCCGACGCGCGCACCGAGCAGGACTTGAACGGACGCGACCGCATGCTCATCGCCACTCGTGTGGGCGTCTGAGACACTGGACCCCGTGATCTACCCCTGCTTTGACCCCGCCACATGGGGCCCGAGCCTGGACGCGGCCGTCGATGCCGTCCAGCGCGGCGCGGTGGTCGTGCTGCCGACGGACACCGTGTACGGCGTGGGCGCCGATGCGTTCCAGCCGGCGGCGGTCGCCGCGGTGCTGGCCGCGAAGGGCCGCGGGCGCCAGATGCCTCCGCCCGTGCTGATCCCTGACGTGCGCACGGTCGACGGGCTCGCGCGCGACGTGCCCGCCCCCGCCCGCGCCCTGATGGAGCAGCTGTGGCCGGGCGCGCTGACGGTGATCGTGCACGCGCAGCCATCCTTGGCGTGGGACCTGGGCGAGACCCACGGGACGGTCGCGCTGCGCCAGCCCGACCACGCCGCCGCGCTCGCGCTGCTGAAGCGCACCGGGCCCCTGGCGGTGACGAGCGCCAATCTCACGGGCCAGCCGGCCGCGACCACCGCCGAGGGCGCTCGAGCGCAGCTGGGTGATGCCGTCGCGGTCTACCTCGACGGCGGCGACAGCCCGCTGGGCACCGCGTCGACCATCGTCGACGCCACCGACCCCGCGGGGCTGCGCGTGGTGCGAGACGGGGGAGTGCCCCGCGAGCGGCTCGTCGAGATCGCCGGCGCGGACGCGTTCGCACCCGAGGCCGATGCTGAGGGCGAGACCGACGGGTGAAGGTCTACCTCACCCTGATGGTGATCGCCGCGATCGTCGCGTATGCGGCCACTCCGGCGATGCGGCACCTGGCGTTCAGGGTGGGTGCGGTCACGGCGGTGCGCGAGCGCGACGTGCACGCCACCCCCACCGCCAGGCTCGGCGGCCTCGCGATCTTCCTGGGGTTGGCTGCCGGGATCGTCATCGCTCACAACATCCCGTTCCTGCAGCCGGTCTTCGAGGCATCCGGCGCGGCCTGGGGAGTCCTTGCGGGCGCGGGGCTCGTGTGCGCGCTGGGCATGGCCGACGACATCTGGGACCTCGACTGGATGGCCAAGCTCGCGGGGCAGGTGCTGGCGGCGCTGATCATGGCGTGGAGCGGCGTCCAGCTGGTCACCGTGCCCATCGCCGGCCTGACCATCGGCAGCTCGTACCTGTCGCTCGCCGCGACCGTCATCGTCGTCGTGGTCGCGATGAACGCCGTCAACTTCGTGGACGGCCTCGACGGTCTCGCGGCGGGAATGGTCGCGATCGGCGGCGCCGCCTTCCTCACCTACACGTACGTGCTCGCCCGCTCGGCGTCCCCCGGCGACTACTCGTCGCTCGCCACGCTGATCCTCGCGGTGCTGGTGGGCGCGTGTCTGGGCTTCCTGCCCCACAACCTCAACCCGGCTCGCATCTTCATGGGGGATTCGGGCTCGATGGTGCTGGGGCTGACGATCGCCGCCGCCGCCATCGTGGTGACGGGCCAGATCGACCCCGAGGTCGTGTCGGAACGTGAGACCATCCCGGCCTTCATCCCCATCGTGCTGCCGCTGATGGTGATCGCGGTGCCGTTGGTGGACATGACGCTCGCCGTGATCCGGCGCACGCTCAAGGGCCAGTCGCCGTTCATGCCCGACGCCCACCACCTGCACCATGTGCTGCTGCGCACCGGGCATTCGCACCGCTGGGCGGTGAGCGTGCTGTACCTGTGGACGGCGGTGCTGTCCTTCGGCACCGTGTCGCTGGTGTTCCTGCCCGCGCGCGGGGCCTTCGTGCTGATCGGCACCGCGGTGGTGGTGTCGTGCCTGCTCACCTTCTCGCCGCCGCTGCGGCGCACGCTGTCGCGCGGCTGGCGAGCGGCGGGCCAACGAGTGAAGCCGCTCCAGCGCCTGACGCCGGAGGGCCACGAACGACTGCACGACGAGCACGACGAGCACGGCGGAACGAGTGACGAGAACCCGACCGAGGCGGACGGCGACGCCAGCGACCGCCCCGCCCCCGCATCGGCCGCCGGCCACGAGACCAACGACCATCGAACCGCCCCGCCCAGGGAGACATAAGTGAACGAAGAGACCGCCACCTATCGCCGAGCGCTGCGGGCGACCATCATCGCCATCGCCGCGCTCGCCATCGCCGCCGTCCCCGTGGGGCTGCAGGTCGCCGGTGGTGGGGGAGTGCTCGCCGCGGAGGCAGGAGTCGCGGTCGCAGCCCTGTCCGGCATCACCACGCAGGTCGCGATGCTCGTTGACCACCGCCAGGCGCCGCACATGCTCGCGGCGTACATCGGCGGCTCGTGGCTGCTCAAGATGCTGATCATCGTCGTCGCGCTGGTCGCCCTGGGCAGCATCGAAGGATTCCACCGTGGTCTGCTTGCGGGCTTCGCGCTCGCCGGAGTGTTCGCGACGCTGGCGATCGATATGTGGGCGATGCGCGCGGGGCGGATCCCGTATGTCGACCCGAGTTCGGATGACGGGTAGGTATGCGTTAGGATTCTGGGGCATCACGGTCCCGGCGTGCTCGGCGGCCAGCCCGCGCTTGCTTCACGACATCAGGAGATAATTCTGTGGCGAACCTAGCCCTGGATGCGACCACGGAGGTCGCTTCCGAGCTCGCTGCCGACGAGTCCGGCTCTGCCAGCGGCTTCTTCGGATGGCTGTTCTACTCGGACGGCTTCCACGCCCCAACTGTGGGCGAGTTCTTCCCCCCGGCGCTCTTCGGAGACGGCACGTTCTTCGAGTTCAACAGGATCATGCTGGCGCGCGTCATCGCCGCCGCGATCCTCATCCTCATCTTCTGGCTGGTGGCCCGGCGCGCCACCCTGATCCCCACGCGCGGCCAGTCCGTCGTGGAGATGCTGCTCGACTTCGTGCGCGTGCAGATCGTCGAGCAGGTGATGAGCAAGGAGAACGCGCGCCGGTTCGTGCCGTTCCTCACCACGCTGTTCCTCGCGGTCTTCACGTTCAACATCACCGGCGTGATCCCGTTCATCAACATGCCCGGCACTGCTCTGATCGGCCTGCCGATCATCATGGCGCTGTGGGTGTACGTGCTGTACCTCACGGTGGGCATCAAGCAGCACGGGTTCGGCGGCTACCTCAAGACCAGCCTGTTCCCCGCGGGCGTGCCCAAGCCGATCTACATCCTGCTGACGCCCATCGAGTTCCTGCAGGTGTTCATCCTGCGACCGGCGACGCTGGCACTGCGACTCGCGGCGAACATGATGGCCGGCCACCTGCTGCTGGTGCTGTGCTTCGCCGCGACCCAGTACCTGTTCTTCGAGGCGGCGCTCGCGTTGAAGGCAGTGGGCTCGGTCACGCTGCTTGCGGGCCTCGCCTTCACCCTGTTCGAAGTATTCGTGTCGGCCCTCCAGGCCTACGTCTTCGTCATGCTGTCCTCGGTGTACCTCACCATGGCTGTCGAGGAAGAGCACTAACCCATCACGACCTGCGGCGCCGGACTGGCGTTGCTACAACGGAAGGAAACACAGTGGACACCACCACTCTCGCTGAGCTCTCCGGCAACATTGCCACGGTCGGTTATGGCCTGGCGACGCTCGGCCCCGGCATCGGTCTGGGCATCCTGATCGGCAAGACGGTTGAGGGCATGGCTCGCCAGCCCGAGGTCGCCGGCCAGCTGCGCGCCACCATGTTCATCGGTGTCGCGTTCGTCGAGGTGCTCGCCCTGCTGGGCTTCGTCGCCGGATTCCTCTTCACGTAATGACACCGGCCAGCGTGATCGTTGTTGCAGCGGGGGAGAGTGAGTACCCCAACCCGCTGATTCCCGCCGCGTACGACATCCTGTGGTCGTCGGTGGTCTTCCTGATCGTCGTCGGCGTCTTCATGAAGGTGCTGCTCCCCAAGCTCCAGAAGGTGCTCGACGAGCGTGCGGAGACGATCGAGGGCGGCATCCTCAAGGCGGAGAAGGCGCAGGCCGAGGCGGCCGCGGCCCTCGAGGAGTACACCGCTCAGCTGACCGAGGCACGTGCCGAGGCGGCGCGCATCCGAGAGGACGCGCGGGCAGAGGCGGGGCAGATCGTCGCGGAGACGCGCGAGCATGCCGCCGAGGACGCCCAGCGTCTGGTGCAGACGGCTCACAAGCAGATCGACGCCGAGCGTCAGCAGGCCATCGTGTCGCTGCGCGGCGAGGTGGGATCGCTGGCGTCCGAGCTGGCGTCCCGCATCGTTGGTGAGTCTCTCGCGGACGACGCTCGTCAGCAGCGCATCATCGACTCCTTCCTCGACGACCTCGAGGCTCAGGTGTCGGACAGCAGCAAGGCGAAGGGATAGCGCCGATGCGCGGAACCAGTCAGGCCTCGCGTGCGGCGGTGCTTCGGGACTTCGAGCCCGTGGCGACCGCGGCAGGTGACGAGGGCATTGTGATCGCGGAGCAGCTCTTCGCGGTGGTCGACACGTTGGACAAGTCGGGCTCGCTGCGGCGTGCGCTGACCGATCCAGCGCGGCCCGGTGCCGACAAGGCCACGCTGGTGAAGCGGCTGTTCGGGTCGCTCGATGAGCGAGCCGTCGACGTCGTCGCTGCCTTCGCCAACTCCCGGTGGTCCGGCGAGCACGATCTCGCGGAGTCCATCGATGACGCGGGCGAGGTCGCCGTGTTCTCCTACGCGGAGCACAAGGGGACGCTCGAGGCGGTCGAGGAGGAGCTGTTCCGTGTGGAGCGGCTGCTCACCGCGGAGCGGGACCTGCTAGTCGCCATGAGCAACCGCTCGGCGACCAAGGAGCAGCGCCTGGCGCTGCTCGAGGGCACGCTGGGCGGCAAGCTGCGGCCCACGACCCAGGCGCTGCTGACGCGAGTGGTCGGCATGCCGCGCGGACGGCGGCTCATCCCCGCGATCAACGCGCTGCTGGAGATCGCCGCCGCCCGGCGCGGACGGTCGGTGGCCAACGTCACCGCAGCCGTCGAGCTCAGCGCGGCGCAGCGCACCCGGCTGGGTGAGATCCTCAAGCAGGCGTACGGTCGCGACATGCAGATCAACGTCGCCGTGGACCCCGAGGTCCTGGGCGGCATCCGAGTTCAGGTTGGTTCCGAGGTGGTGGACGGAACCGTCCTCAGCCGCCTTGACGAGGCACGACGACGACTCGTCGGCTAGCGAAGACTACAGCCGCGAACGCGGTAGTGACAGGAGAGATGAGACATGGCTGAGTTGACGATCAGTCCCGACGAGATCCGGGACGCGCTCGACAGCTACGTGAAGTCGTACGAGCCCTCTGGCTTCGTGCGTGAAGAGGTTGGTCACGTGACCCTCGCCGGCGATGGCATCGCCCAGGTGGAGGGGCTTCCGGGCTGCATGGCGAACGAGCTGCTGCGCTTCGAGGACGGCACGCTCGGCCTCGCGCTGAACCTCGACGTCCGTGAGATCGGCGTCGTGGTGCTGGGCGAGTTCACCGGCATCGAGGAGGGCCAGGAGGTGCACCGCACCGGCGAGGTTCTCTCCGTCGCCGTCGGCGATGGCTACCTCGGCCGCGTCGTGGACCCGCTGGGCACGCCCATCGACGGGCTCGGCGACATCGAGACCGACGGCCGCCGCGCCCTCGAGCTCCAGGCTCCCGGCGTCATGGCGCGCAAGTCGGTGCACGAGCCGCTGCAGACCGGCCTCAAGTCGATCGACGCCATGATCCCGATCGGCCGCGGTCAGCGCCAGCTGATCATCGGCGACCGCCAGACGGGCAAGACCGCCATCGCGATCGACACGATCATCAACCAGAAGCAGAACTGGGAGACCGGCGACCCGAGCAAGCAGGTGCGCTGCGTCTACGTCGCCATCGGCCAGAAGGGCTCGACCATCGCCGCCGTGCGCGGCGCGCTCGAGGAGGCCGGTGCTCTCGAGTACACGACCATCGTCGCCTCTCCCGCATCGGACCCGGCCGGCTTCAAGTACCTCGCTCCGTACACCGGCTCGGCCATCGGCCAGCACTGGATGTACCAGGGCAAGCACGTGCTGATCGTCTTCGACGACCTGTCCAAGCAGGCCGAGGCCTACCGTGCCGTGTCGCTGCTGCTGCGCCGCCCGCCGGGCCGCGAGGCGTACCCCGGAGACGTGTTCTACCTCCACTCCCGCCTGCTCGAGCGCTGTGCCAAGCTCTCGGACGAGATGGGTGCGGGCTCGATGACCGGCCTGCCGGTCATCGAGACCAAGGCCAACGACGTCTCGGCCTACATCCCCACCAACGTGATCTCGATCACCGACGGTCAGATCTTCCTGCAGTCCGACCTCTTCAATGCCAACCAGCGCCCCGCGATCGACGTCGGTGTGTCGGTGTCGCGAGTCGGCGGCTCGGCGCAGATCAAGGCCATGAAGAAGGTCTCGGGAACGCTGAAGATCGACCTCGCTCAGTACCGCTCGCTCGAGGCGTTCGCGATGTTCGCATCCGACCTCGACGCGGCATCGCGTCAGCAGCTGACTCGCGGTGCGCGACTCATGGAGCTGCTCAAGCAGCCCCAGTACTCGCCGTACCCGGTCGAGGACCAGGTCGTGTCGATCTGGGCCGGTACCAAGGGCAAGCTCGACAAGGTGCCGGTGGCGGACGTGCTGCGCTTCGAGCGCGAGCTGATCGACCACCTGCGTCGGAGCACCTCGGTGCTGACCGACATCGCCGAGTCCGGCAAGATGTCGGACGAGAACGAGGCGGAGCTCGAAGCTGCCGTCGACGACTACCTCTCGACGTTCCTCGCCTCTGAGGGCACCGAGCTCACCACCGATTCGTCCACCGCCTCCGGCGAGGACGTTGAAGTTGAGCAGGAGCAGATCGTCGCGAAGAAGAAGAAGTAGGGACCGATGGGCGGACAGCAGCGCGTCTACCGGCAGAAGATCCGGTCGACTCAATCGCTGAAGAAGATCTTCCGTGCGATGGAGCTGATTGCGGCTTCTCGCATCGGTAAGGCACGCGCCCGTGTGGCCGCCGCGACCCCTTATTCGCAGGCGATCACGCGGGCCATCAGCGCCGTGTCGATCCACTCCGACGTCGACCACCCGCTCACCAACAAGCGCACCGACACCAATAAGGTGGCGATGCTCGTGGTGAGCGCCGACCGCGGAATGGCGGGAGCCTATTCGGCCAGCGCGATCCGCGCGGCCGAACGCCTCCGTCAGAACCTCGAGCGCGACGGCCGCGAGATCGTGCAGTTTGCGGCGGGCCGTCGAGCGGTGTCCTATTACACGTTCCGTCAGCGCGAGCTGGCGGGCATGTGGACGGGCGGCTCGGACTCCCCGGATGTCGAGACCGCGACCGAGATGGCCCAGGCGCTCTACAAGGCATTCACGGCGGCGCCCGAGGACGGCGGCGTCTCCGAGATCCACATCGTCTACACGCACTTCACGTCGATGGTCTCTCAGGAGCCGCGGGTCATCCGCCTGCTGCCGCTGGAGATCGTCGAGGGAGTGGCCGAGCCCGGGGATGAGGTCGAGCCGCTGTACGAGTTCGAGCCCTCGCCTGAGGAGGTGCTGGACGCACTGCTGCCGCGCTACATCGAGGCGCGCCTGTACAGCTGCCTGCTGCAGTCCTCGGCCTCCGAGCTGGCGAGCCGCCAGCGTGCGATGAACACCGCCGTGTCCAATGCCGAGGACATCATTCGTCAGTACACCCGGCTCGCCAACTCGGCGCGCCAGTCCGAGATCACCCAGGAAATCAGCGAGATCGTCTCGGGCGCCGATGCGCTCGCGGCCTCGTGATCGGAAGCGAGACACCCATGACCCCCACCGCGAAGACCGCGAAGAAGCCGGCAGGCGACAAGCCCGCCGAGACGAAGGACGCCCCGGCGCAGGCCGTGACGGGTCGCGTCGCCCGGGTGATCGGCCCCGTGGTCGACATCGAGTTCCCCGCCGATGCCATCCCCGACATGTACCACGCCCTCACGACGGAGATCGATCTGTCGGCGCAGGGCGAGGGCGAAGAGGGCGGCACGCTGCACATGACCCTCGAGGTGGCGCAGCACCTGGGCGACAACATGGTGCGCGCCATCGCGCTGAAGCCCACCGACGGCCTGGTCCGCGGCGCCACGGTGGTCGACACCGGCGAGCCGATCTCGGTCCCCGTGGGTGACGTCACCAAGGGTCACGTGTTCAACGTGACCGGTGAGGTGCTGAACGCCAAGGAGGGGGAGACCATCGAGGTCACCGAGCGGTGGCCCATCCACCGCAAGCCCCCGGCCTTCGACCAGCTCGAGTCCAAGACGGAGATGTTCGAGACCGGCATCAAGTCGATCGACCTCCTCACCCCGTACGTGCAGGGTGGAAAGATCGGCCTGTTCGGCGGTGCCGGCGTCGGCAAGACCGTGCTCATCCAGGAGATGATCTACCGCGTCGCCAATAACCACAACGGTGTGTCGGTGTTCGCCGGAGTGGGCGAGCGCACCCGTGAGGGCAACGACCTCATCGAGGAGATGACCGAGTCCGGCGTCATCGAGCAGACCGCCCTGGTGTTCGGCCAGATGGACGAGCCGCCGGGCACGCGTCTGCGCGTGGCGCTGTCGGCGCTGACGATGGCCGAGTACTTCCGCGACGTTCAGTCGCAGGACGTGCTGCTGTTCATCGACAACATCTTCCGTTTCACGCAGGCCGGTTCCGAGGTGTCGACCCTGCTGGGCCGCATGCCGTCCGCCGTGGGCTACCAGCCCACCCTGGCGGACGAGATGGGTCAGCTGCAGGAGCGCATCACCTCGACCCGCGGCCACTCGATCACCTCGCTGCAGGCGATCTACGTGCCCGCCGACGACTACACCGACCCGGCCCCCGCGACGACGTTCGCCCACCTGGACGCCACCACCGAGCTGTCGCGTGAGATCGCGTCGCGCGGTCTGTACCCCGCGATCGACCCGCTCACCTCGACGTCGCGCATTCTCGACCCGCGCTACGTGGGTCAGAAGCACTACGAGACGGCGAACTCGGTGAAGTCGATCCTCCAGCGCAACAAGGAGCTGCAGGACATCATCGCGATCCTGGGTGTCGACGAGCTGTCCGAGGAGGACAAGATCATCGTCGCCCGCGCGCGCAAGATCCAGCAGTTCCTGTCGCAGAACACCTACATGGCGAAGCAGTTCACCGGCGTGGACGGATCGACCGTGCCGCTGAGCGAGACCATCGAGGCGTTCGACGGCCTGGTGAACGGCAAGTACGACAACATCGCCGAGCAGGCCTTCTTCAACATCGGTGGCCTCGAGGACCTGGACAAGAACTGGGCCCGCATCCAGAAGGAGATCGGCTGACCATGGCCGGCCCCCTCACCGTCGACATCGTCGCCCCGGACCGCACGCTGTGGTCCGGGACGGCGGAGCGCGTGATCGCCCCCTCCGTGGAGGGCGAGATCGGGCTGCTCGCCAACCACGAGCCCGTCCTGTCGCTGCTCCGTGCGGGTTCCGTGCGGGTGCGCGGCGAGAAGGGCGACTGGAGCGAGTTCCCGATCAAGCGCGGTTTCGTGTCGTTCGACCACAACATCGTCAACATCGTCGCGGAGCCGGCCGAGTCCGACGAGGACTGACCCCTATGCGCGTCGTGATCGCGCGCTGCGCCGCCCGTTACAGCGGACGGCTCAGCGCGCACCTGCCGCTCGCCACGCGGGCGATCATGCTCAAGGCCGACGGCTCGGTGCTGCTCCACTCCGACGGTGGCTCGTACAAGCCGCTCAACTGGATGAGCCCGCCATGCACCACCCGTGAGGTGGCGCCCGACGGGCCCCAGGCATCGGCCGGTGTGACCGCCGTCTGGACGGTCCAGCACGACAAGACCGACGACCGCCTGGAGATCGAGATCCACGAGGTGCTCGCGGACACCGAGCACGAGCTGGGAGTGGACCCGGGGCTCATCAAGGACGGCGTCGAGGCGCACCTGCAGGAGCTCCTGGCCGCGCAGATCTCCGTGCTGGGCGACGGCCACTCGCTCGTGCGCCGCGAGTACCCCACCGCGATCGGACCGGTCGACATCCTGGCCCGCACCTCCTCCGGCGCGTCCGTGGCGGTCGAGATCAAGCGGCGCGGCGACATCGACGGCGTCGAGCAGCTGACCCGCTACCTCGAGCTGCTCAACCGCGACCCGCTCCTCAGCCCGGTCGAGGGAGTGTTCGCCGCGCAGGAGATCAAGCCCCAGGCCCGCGTGCTCGCGCAGGACCGGGGCATCCGCTGCCTGGTGCTCGACTACGACGCGATGCGCGGCGTCGACGACTCTTCCACGCGGCTCTTCTAGCCGGCCCCCGCTCGTCGCGACGTCCGAGTCGCCGCGCGTACGTGGGGAAGGCCGATTGCGCCCGTCGCCACTCACCACCGGCGCACCGTACGTGACGAAGCGCGAGAACCCGGACCCGGCTCTACCTACCAATCGGTAGAAATTGTCGCAACGTTTCGTTACGCTAGGGCACATGACGACGACGCCTGAGACCTTCCCCGACGACTTCCTATTCGGGGCCGCGACCGCCTCCTATCAGATCGAGGGCGGGGCCCGCGAGGGCGGCCGGGGACCCTCGATCTGGGACACCTTCTGCGCCACGCCCGGCAAGGTCGTGGGCGGCGACAGCGGCGATGTGGCGTGCGACCACTTCCACCGCTGGGAAGAGGACATCGACATGATGTCCGAGCTCGGCCTGCAGGCGTACCGCTTCTCGATCGCGTGGCCGCGGGTCCAGCCGCTCGGCACCGGCGAGTTCAACGCCGAGGGCATCGCGTTCTACCGCGCCATCATCGACCGACTCAAGTCCAAGGGCATCACCCCCATGGTGACCTTGTACCACTGGGACCTGCCGCAGGCGCTGGACGATCAGGGCGGCTGGCTGTCGCGCGATACCGTCGACGCCTTCGCCGTCTACGCCCGCCGCATGGCCGAGGAGTTCGGCGCTGACGTCGACATGTGGGCCACGCTGAACGAGCCCTGGGTCGCCGCGTTCGTGGGCTACGGCGCCGGCGCCCACGCCCCGGGCCACGCGGACGATGCCGAGGCGCTGCAGGTCGCGCACCACCTCAACCTCGCGCACGCCCGCGCCTACCGCGCCATGAAGGAGGTCCGCGGCGACCTCCGCATCGGCCTGGTGAACAACTGCCACACCCCGCGGCCGTGGGATCCCTCGAGCGACGCCGACCGCGCTGCGGCGGATCACATCGACGCCCTCGCCAACACGATGTTCCACGACCCGTTCATCACGGGCGAGTACCCGGCGGTGCTGCTGCCCAACACGGCTCACCTGACGGACTGGTCCTTCCTCCACGAGGGCGACCTCGAGGAGATGCAGGGCCAGGTCGACTGGTTCGGCGTCAACTACTACGCCTCGCACGTGGTGCGTCACAACCCGAACAAGGGCAAGGAGAGCTCCAAGCTCGCCACTCTCGCGGACGGGCACAAGGCGGGTGCGAACTCGCCGTGGCCGGGCGACGAGGAGATCGAGTTCATGCCCCCCACCGGGAAGATCACCGCGATGGGCTGGAACGTCGACCCGTCCGCTCTCCACGCGCACCTCATCAAGATCCACCGCGAGACGGGCAAGCCCATCTACGTGACCGAGAACGGGTCGGCGTGGAACGACTCGATCGACGAGGACGGGCGGGTGCGGGACACCGACCGTGTCGACTACTTCCACGGCCACATCGGCGCCGTCCTGAAGGCGATCGGCGAGGGAGCGGACGTGCGCGGATACATGGCGTGGTCGCTCATGGACAACTTCGAGTGGGCGCAGGGCTACGCCAAGCGGTTCGGCATCGTGCACGTCGACTACGACTCTCTCGAGCGCCGCTGGAAGGATTCCGCGTACTGGTATCAGGAGGTCGTGCGCCAGCGCGCGGTCGTCCCCGTCGAGCAGGCCGATGCGCTCGCGGCCACTCCGCCGCGTACTTTCTGAACCGGGCCGCCTTCTAGCCTCCCAAGCGAGCACAAGCGCCCGGCCGATGCGCGCATCGGCCGGGCGCTTGTGCTCGCTTGGGAGGCTAGAAGGNGGGCATGCCCACCAGTCTAGGCGGCGACGAAAAAGCGCCCGGCCGATGCGCGCATCGGCCGGGCGCTTTTTCGTCGCCGCCTAGACTGGTGGGCATGCCCTCCAAGCGCCGTTCGTCCAAGCGCCCCTATGGAGAGCCCCACCCCGAGCTCGACGTCGACCGGGTGTCGAACGCGACCGGGGGCCGGCGGGAGGCGGGCCCGGGCGGCGAGGAGTTCATCGTCGTGACGCCCCGTCCCACGGACAAGACCTATGTGTGCCCCGCCTGCCGGCAGGACATTCCGCCCCGGACGCCCCACATCGTGGCGTGGGCGGCGGACGGGCTGTTCGGGCCCGAGCAGGCCGCCGCTCAGCGTCGGCACTGGCACACGCACTGCTGGAACACCTTTGGGAGGAACCGTGGCTGAGGCCGCCGAGAACGAGGAGATCCGGTCGATGACCGTGCTGCCGGCGATCCGCGAGGACATCGTGCTGCGCACCGAGGACGGGCTCGAGCTCGTGGGCGAACTCGCGCTGCCCGAGGGGGACGAGGTGAAGGCGACGCTCATCACGCTGCACCCGCTGCCCACTCATGGCGGCTTCATGGACTCGCACGTGCTGCGCAAGGCCGCCTGGCGGCTTCCTCACCTGGCGGACGTCGCCGTGATCCGCTTCAACACCCGCGGCACCTCGTCGCCCCGCGGCACGAGCGAGGGCGAGTTCGAGGGCGGCGACGGAGAGGCGGCAGATGTGCGCGCGGCCGTCGACTTCGCCATCGCACGTGGATTGCCCCACCGGTGGCTGCTCGGCTGGAGCTTCGGCACCGAGCTCGCCCTCATGCACGGCTCCGAGCTGGACGTCGAGGGAGCGATCCTGTTGTCGCCGCCGCTGCGCCGGGCGAAGGATGAGGACCTCGAGCGGTGGGCGGAATCGGGCAAGCCCGTCACAGCGATGGTCCCGGAACTCGACGACTTCCTGCAGCCGGCCGAGGCCCGCGAGCGGTTCGCGCCGCTCACGCAGCTGGACCTGATCGCGGTGGACGACGCCAAGCACCTATGGGTCGGGGAGACCTATGTGCGGATCGTGCTCGACGCCATCGTCGATCGAGTGGCCCCGGAGCGCGCGCCCCTTCCCACCGAGGTCCGCGCTGACGTGGTGCAATAGGAGGGACAGCCCGCCGCCCGTCACCAGGGAGACTCCATGAGCCTGATCCCCGACGCCGCCCCCGTGGTCCTTCTCAACGCCTTCCCGCTCGACCGCCAGCAGTGGGAGCCGCTGATCTCCGTGCTGGGCGACCGTGTGCGCGGCGACCTCATCACGTTCGACATGCCCGGCATCGGCGAGATGCCCCTGACCGACGAGGAGCCGGGCCTCGAGCTCATCGCCGACGCCGCGGTGGTCGCGATGCGCGAGGCCACCGGTGCGCAGGCCGCCGTGTGGATCGGCTGCTCGATGGGCGGGTACGTGGCGCTCGCGGTCGCGGAGCGGTGGCCCGATGCGGTCGCCGGCATGGGCCTCGTGTGCACCAAGGCGACGGCTGACGGCGACGAGGCGCGCGCCAAGCGTGAGGACGTGGCCCAGGCGGTCGAGAACGCCGACGGTCATCCTGACCCGAACGGCGCCGCGGAGGGCATGGTCGGCAGCGATGGGCCCGGTCGCGACGAGCTGGTGGAATGGGTGGCCGACAACATCGCGAGGCAGCGCGGCGACGGCATCGCGTGGGGTCAGCGCGCGATGGCGGCCCGGCCCGACCGCACCGAGGTGCTGCGGGGCGTGGACGCTCCCGTGGTCACGGTGATCGGCGGCAGCGACGGGATCGTCGACAGGCATGAGGCCGATGCGATGGCTCAGGCAGCCGGCGTCGACCCGGTGGTCCTCGAGGGAGTGGGGCATCTCGCGGCGCTCGAGGCTCCTGCAGCGACGGCCGATGCGCTGGAGCCCTTGCTGCGCGCCTGACTCGCCACCAGTGAGGCCGGGGTCACGAGCCCCAGTCGTCTCCCGCGGCCAGTCGCTTGGCAAGTGCGTCCGCGAGCGGCATGGACTCGCCGTCCCTCGCACCCCTGCCGAGTTCGAGCGGCGCCTCAGCCGGTTCCAGCGACACGCCCCGCAGCATGCCGGACAGGCTGCGAGGCGCGGACATGACGTAGAACTCGCCGTCGGTGCCGACCGCGACGCTCATGTCCTTCTTCAGGTACCAGCCTTCGAGCGGCGTGCGCAGGCGCGAGCGCCCGTCGTAGGTGCGCGCGGTGAGCGGGACCGGCGTGAGCCCCGCGGCGGCGGCATCCTCAGCGAAGCTGCGGACCAGCTGCGCGGCGCGGCGCGTCTCGCCCTGCCGCTGCCGCTCGAGCGCCTGTGCGCGGCGCAGGTGCGGTGAGGCGGGGGAGTCGTCCGACATGAGTCAGGAGCTGCGGTTGCCGGCCGGCTCGGCGCTGGCGTCGTTCTCGTCCTCGTCCTCGGGAGACGGCGCGGATGCCGACGGAGCCGACTCGGAGTCGGCGGCCCCGGCGGCCTTCTTGAGGCTCGCGACGGGGTCCGCGCCCAACAGCCCGCGCAGGTCGTCGAGGTAGCCGGTGATCGACTCGCGCTGGCGGTTCAGCTCGTCGACCTCGCGCGAGGCGTTGTTGCGCTCGCGCTCGGCGTCCGAGACCGCCTCGGAGATGATGGACTCCGCGTGCTCGCGCGCGCCGGAGACGATCTCGTCAGCGTTGTTGCGGGCGTTGGTGAGGAGTGTCTGGGAGTGGACCTCCGCCTCGCGTCGCACCGTCTCCGCGCGCTCGAGTGCGGCGCTGAGCCGCTCCTCGGCCTCGTCCGCACGCTTGCGCGCGTCCGCGACCATCGCGGCGCCCTCCGCCTGCGCCTCCTCGAGGCGCTTGCTGAGATCCTGCTCCGCCTGCTCCCGCCGCTGCGCGATCTCGACCAGCAGGTCCTCGCGCGTGCGGCGAGCCTCCTCCTGGGCCGCCTCGGCGTCGGCGTGCGCCGCGGTGCGTGCCTCTTCGGCGTCCTTGCGGGCGGTCGCGAGGATGAGCTTGACCTCGGCCTCGCCGTCCGCCACGCGCTGCTCCGCCGTTGCCTCGCCGGCGGCGATCGCCTTCGCGGCCTCGCGGTCGGCGCCCTCGCGGGTCTGCAGGGCGTAGGCGTCCGCCTCGCGCCTCGTGGTCTCTGCGTAGGTGTCGGTCTCGTTGCGCAGGTGGGCGTCGTAGTTCTCGGCCTCCCGGCGCACGCGTGCCGCGTGGTCGTCCGCTTCGCCTCGGGTGGTCAGCGCGTAGTCGTCCGCCGCCTTGCGGGTGGTGACGTCGTATCCATCCGCGTCCTTGCGCACTCCGCGGGCGTAGGTCTCGCCGGCCTCCCGGGTGGACTGGGAGTAGGCGTCGGCGCCCTGGCGGGTGTCGTCGTCGTACTGGTCCGCCTCGTCGCGAGTGTCGCGACTGTACTGATCGGCCTCCGCGCGGGTGTCCTGGTCGTACGCGTCGGCGGCGGCGCGGGTGTCCTGCTCGTACTGGTCGGCCTCCGCACGCACCGCTGCGGCGCTCTCGTCCGCGGCCGCACGGGTGTCCGTGTTGTACGCGTCTGCTGCAGCGCGGGTGTCCTGGTCGTACTGGTCCGCGGCGGCGCGGGTGTCCGCGCGATACGTGTCCGCATCGGCCCTGGTGGCCTCTGCGTAGTCTTCCGCGGCGGCTCGCGTCTGCGCCGCGTCGTCGTCGGCCGATGCACGGGTCGTGTCCGAGTACTGGTCGGCCGCCGCGCGGGTTTCGGTGTCGTACGCGTCCGCGGCGCTGCGCGTCTGTGTCGCGTCGTCGTCGGCCGATGCGCGGGTCGCCTGAGAGTAGTCGTCCGCAGCCGAGCGGGTGTCCTGGTCGTACCGGTCGGCGCCCGCGCGGACGCTGACCGCGTCCTCGTCGGCCGATGCGCGGGTCGCGTCCGAGTACCGGTCCGCGGCCGCTCGGGTCTCGCCGTCGTATTCGTCGGCGTCCGCTCGCAGCGCCGCGGCGTCCGCTTCTGCCTGGCCCCGGATCTCGTGAGCCGTGCGGTCCGCGTCGGCCACCGTGCTGTCGCGATACGCGTCGGCCTCGCCGCGCGTGTCGGCGTCGTAGGCGTCGGCCTCTCGCCTGCTCGCCGTCGCGTAGTCCTCGGCATCCGCCCGGGTGAGGTCGTCGTACTCGTCGGCCTCGGCGTGGAGGGCGTCCGCCTCACGCTGGGCCTGCTGACGGAGGTCGCGCGCCGCGGCCTCCGCGTCCGCCCGCAGCGCCTCGGCGTCGCGATTGGCCTGAGTGAGGAAGGTCTGCGCCTCGTTGCGCATGTTCGCGGCCTGAGATTCTGCGGTGGCGCGCACGTCCGATGCCTCGGCCTCGGCTGCGGCGAGGGCGTCTGCCGCCTCCGCGCTGATCGCCTTGGCCTGGTCGCGAGCGGCCGCGAGCGCCGCTTCGGCCTCGTCGCGGGCGCGCTCCGCGTCCTCCTGCGCCTCCTGCACGAGGCCTTCCGCCTCCGCGCGAGCGCCATCCATCAGCTCGGTCGCCTCGCGCTGGGCGTTGACGCGCATCTCCGTCGCCTCGCGCTCAGCGGTGGCGCGCAGGGTGTGCGCTTCCCGGTCCGCAGTCGCGCGGCGCTCTGCGGCCTCCGCCTCCATGGCGGACGAGGTGCGCTCGGCCTCACGTCGCGCCTTCTCGACGATCTCCGCCCCCTGCCGCGCGGCGGCATCGCGGGCGTTGGTCGCGTCGGATTCCGCGGCCGTGCGAATCTCCTCGGCTTCGCGACGGCTCTGCGCCAGGATCTCCGCCACTTCGTTGTCGGCCCGCGCGCGCAGCTGCTGCGCGGCGACGTTGGCCCGCGCAACGGTGTCCTGCGCGTGTGTGTTGGCGCGCTGCACGACGTCGGAGGACTGCTCCTCCGCGGAGCGCAGCAACTGCTCGACGCGCGCGCCCAGCCCCTTGTAGGTGGGCTGTTCCGACTCCCGGAGGGACCGCTGCGCCTCATCGAACTGCGCGCGGATCTGCGCGGCATCGTGCTGCGCCTGTTCCGCCGTTGACGTGGCCTCCTTGACCGAGTCCTCCAGTCGTGCGATGTGAGCGGCTACGGCCTCGCGGTCGTAGCCGCGCATCGCGACTGGAAACGGAAGGCTCTCATCGGGCATGCTTGTCTCCTCTCGCGCGGTGCGATCGGCCCGCGCGGTCCGCTCCCCAGGGTAGTGCGCGGCCTGAGGTGAGACAAAGCGGGAATGCCCGACGTTACCCCCTTGTCTTAGAGTGGACGTGTACACCTGGAGGTTTGAGTGAGTCTGAGGACAACCGCGCTCGTGGCGGGCGTGATCGGCGTGCTGCTGCTTGCGGCAGGGCTGATCGCCGAGTCGCAGCGTCCGCCGCGCGACGTGACCGCGTCCGCGAGCGTCGATTCCGCCGTCGTCGTCTACGAGGCGGAGATGGTGGCGTTCGCAGGCGACTTCCGGATTGCGGCCTCGGGCGACGGCCCCATCGCCGCCCGTACCGCCAGGCCCGCCGATGCGGAGGCGTGGCTCGCCGATCGCGACGCGACGCTGGTCACCGGGCTCCCGACCTGGGAGACGCTCTCGACCGAGACGTTCGAGGCCGCCGCGCCGGCGCCGTCTCCATCCGCGTCGCCGTCGGCCTCCGAGGAGCCGTCGGAGTCGCCCAGCCCCACCCCCAGTCCGAGCGTCTCTCCGTCTGCAGGCGCAGACGAGGCCGAGCCGGTGAGCATCCTGGCCGAGGGGTCGCAGGACCACTGGCGCGCCGACTGGCGAGGCGAGGGACGGCTGTCGATCCAGGCCTCGGACGTGCCGCCAGGAGAGACCCTCCTGCTCGTCAGCGAGGACGGATCCGACCTGTCCGTGACCGATCTCGCTCTCACCCGGGACGTCGACGACGGGTGGATCACACCCCTGATCTGGTGGGGAGTGTTCCTGGTCGCGGTCGGGGTCATCGCTCTCGTGCTGCGGTTCATCGACCTGCGGCCGGCCCAGGCGCGGGGCGAGGAGTGGATGGCCAAGCGTCAGCGCGCGGGTGAGGACGGCGAGGGGCCCCGGCCCAGCAGCCGGCGAGCCCGCCGCGCCAATGGCGAGCACCTGCCTGACGCGAGCCTCGACGAGGACGAGCCGCCCGCATCGGCCGCCTCCCCCGCATCGGCCGCCTCCCCCGCATCGGCCGATGCCGCGCCGCCCGCCGGCGCGGACGGCGAACAGCCCGACCACGACCACCGTCCCGGAGAGGAGCACCGATGAATCGGCTCATGATCACCGGCGCTGCCGCGGCAGCCGGAGCGGTCCTCCTGTCGGGCTGCGTCGCGGAGGTGCCCGCCCCGGTGACGTCCCCGCCCCCGATGACGGAGGCGGCCGCGCTCCTCGAAGCGCAGAGCACGCAGATCGTCGACGACACCCTCGCCGAGCTGTCCGCCGCGGACGAAGCTCGCGACGCGGAGCTGCTGACCGAGCGCGTGGGTGGCGACGCCAAAGAGCTTCGCGCCATCGAGTACACGCTCGCGGAGGCCGAGGACGGGCCCGATCTGACGCAGATCCCGTCGGAGATCCAGGCCGCCTACGTCTCGGGCGCCGAGACCTGGCCGCGCACGCTCGTGGCGGTGACCGAGCAGGCGTCCGAGGACGTCACGCCCGTGGTGCTGCTGTGGGTCCAGGATTCGATCGACGCCGAGTATCAGCTGCGGGGCTGGGCTCACATGGTGCCCGGCGCCACATTGCCCGCGATGCCCGGCACGTCGTCCGGTGCGGAGCAGCTCGAGATGGCGAGTGATGCGACCGAGCCGACGCCCGAGGCGGCGCTGACGGACTACGTCGAGCTGCTCCGTGAGGGCGAGGGCTCGGACCTCGAGGAGGCGTACGCCGCCGACTCGTATCGTGAGCGGCTGTTCGCGGCGCGCGAGACGCTGACCGAGGCCGCGGAGGACTCGGACGGCGAGTACACCGAGACCATCGACACGAACGTCGAACGCTCCTATGCCATGGGAACCGCGGACGGCGGTGCGCTGGTGTTCGCGCCGATCCGGATCCGATCGTCCTTCACGGTGGAGGACGCGACGGTCTCGATTCCCGAGGACGACGAGCCGCTTCTCGAGGGCGAACTCGAGGACACCGTGACGCACGAGTACCTCGACATGATCGTGATGTACATCCCCGGCCCGGACGTCGACGAGCCGCCTGCGGTGGTCGCGGCCGAGCACACCCTGATCAAAGTCTCCGATAGTTAGGCAAGAATGACTGCTGAAAACTCCGACGTGCCGCTGCGCGGCTCGGTCGATCTGTCCCAGCTCATCAAGAAGGACGAGCCCGCCGCGCCCGCGCCGCAGGCGCAGGGCGCTGCGCCGGCGCCCATCGAGGTGACCGAGCAGAGCCTGCAGGAGCTCGCTCAGACCTCCGCGCAGGTGCCCGTGGTGATCGTGTTCCTGTCGAGCGCCTCCCCGGCGTCCAAGGAGCTGGTCGAGCGCATGCGCACGACCGTGGCGAGCTACAACGGCGCGTTCGTGCTGGCGACATGCGACATCGACACCCAGGCGTCCGTCGCTGGGGCGTTCCAGATCCAGTCCGTGCCGACGGTGATGGCGCTGATCGCCGCTCGCCCCGCGCCGCTGTTCCAGGGCAACGCGGAGGATGAGCAGATCCGCAGCGTCCTCGACCAGGTGCTCGAGATCGCCAAGCAGAACGGCGTGACGGGCCGCGTGGGCGCCGCCCCCGAGCAGGCTCCGGGGCCGCCTGAGCCCGAGCCGCTTCCGCCGCTGCACCAGGAGGCGTACGAGGCGATCGAGCGCGAGGACTACCCGGCGGCCATCGACGCGTACGACCGGGCGTTGCGCGAGAACCCCAAGGACGCGGATGCGCGCGCCGGCCGCGCGCAGGTCGCGCTCATGGAGCGCAGCCGACTCGCGGATCTCGACGCCGTGCGCGCGGACGCCGCCGACAAGCCCGATGACGTCGACGCCCAGATGGCCGTGGCGGACCTCGACGTGATGGGCGGCCAGGTGGAGGACGCCTTCGCCCGCCTGATCGACACCGTGCGGGTGAGCTCCGGGCCCGAGCGTGAGCAGCTGCGCGTGCGCCTTCTCGAGCTGTTCGACGTGGTCGGCGGCGACGACCCGCGGGTGATCCAGGCGCGCCAGGCGCTCGCGGCCGCGCTCTTCTAGCCTCGTCCCACTTCCTGGCGCCTGCTGTCCGGCACTGGTTGACGCCTGTGGCGCCTCGTGGCGCCCTGTCCGGCACTGGTTGTCACGAGGTGCCGGACAGGGCGCCATCAACCCCGGTAGGCGTCAATGAGTGCCGGACGGGGGAGAGGGGTCAGCGCGCGGGGCGCAGGATGACCGCGCCGAGCGGCGGGATGCGCAGTTCCGCGCTCCACTGCCACTCGCCCACACCGCGTGCGGTGGACTCGACCGCCCCGAGGTTGCCCACGCCGGAGCCGCCGTACACCTCTGCGTCGGTGTTCAGCACCTCTTCCCAGTCGCCCCCGGATGGGAGCCCGAGCCGGTAGCGTTCGTGCGGCACTCCCGCGAAGTTGATCACCACGGCTACGGGCTCGCCGCGGCTGTCCCATCGCAGGTAGGCGATGAGGTTGCGGTCGGAGGAGTCGGCGTCGACCCACGTGAAGCCCTGCGAGTCGGCGTCGCGCTCCCACAACGCCGGCATGTCCCTGTAGAGCCCGTTCAGGTCCTTCACCAGGTTCTTGAGGCCGGCGTGGAGTCCGTCGTCGAGGTGCCACCAGTCGATGGACCGGCCCTCGGACCACTCGGCCTCCTGGCCGATCTCGTCGCCCATGAAGATGAGCTGCTTGCCCGGGTGCGTCCACTGGTACGCGTACAGCGCCCGCAGGCCCGCCACCTTCTGCCAGTGGTCACCAGGCATGCGGGTGAACAGTGAGCCTTTCCCGTGCACGACCTCATCGTGGCTGAGAGGCAGCATGAAGTGCTCCGAGAAGGCGTACATCAGGGAGAACGTGATGGTGTGGTGGTGATAGGAGCGGTTGATCGTGTCCTCGCGCAGGTAGCGCAGGGTGTCGTTCATCCATCCCATGTTCCACTTGAGCCCGAATCCCAGCCCGCCGCCGGAGGTGGGCGCCGTGACGCCCGGCCATGCGGTCGACTCCTCGGCCACCATGACGATTCCGGGGCACACCCGGTACGCCGTGGCATTGGTCTCCTGCAGGAAGGCGATGGCATCGAGGTTCTCGCGGCCGCCATGGATGTTCGGGCGCCACTGGCCGGCGCTGCGCGAGTAGTCCAGGTAGAGCATGGATGCGACGGCGTCGACACGCAGGCCGTCGGCGTGGAACTCCTGGAGCCAGTACAGCGCGTTGGCGACGAGGAAGTTGCGCACCTCGCGCCGGCCGAAGTCGAAGATGAAGGTGCCCCAGTCGGGCTGCTCCCCGCGCAGCGGGTCGGGGTGCTCGTACAGCGGGGTGCCGTCGAAGCGGCCCAGCGCCCACTCGTCCTTGGGGAAGTGGCCGGGGACCCAGTCGAGAATCACTCCCACGCCGGCCTGGTGCAGCTCGTCGATGAAGTACCGCAGCTCGTCGGGCGAGCCGAATCGTGAATCGGGAGCGTAATACGACGTGACCTGGTATCCCCACGAACCGCCGAACGGATGCCCCATGACGGGCATGAGCTCGACGTGGGTGAAGCCCATCTCGGACACGTACTCGACGAGCTCCTTCGCCAGCTCCCGGTAGCCGAGTCCCTGCCGCCACGAGCCGAGGTGGACCTCGTAGACGCTCATGGGGGAGCGGTGCGGCTCGGCGTTGGTGCGCTTGGCCATCCAATCCGCGTCGCGCCATTCGTAGGACGACTCGGTGACGACCGATGCGGTCAGCGGCGGCAGCTCGATGCAGCGCGCCATCGGGTCGGCCTTCTGCTTCCAGTGGCCGTCGCGTCCCAGGATCTCGTACTTGTACTTGGTCCCGTCGCCGACGCCGGGGACGAACAGCTCCCACAGCCCGGAGGATCCGAGGGAGCGCATCGCGTGCGTCACCCCGTTCCAACTGTTGAACTCGCCGACCACCCGCACGGCGCGCGCGTTGGGGGCCCACACCACGAAGGAGGTGCCGGTCACGTCTCCCAGCACGGACGGGAAGCGGCGCACGTTCGCGCCGAGCACGTCCCACAGTCGCTCGTGGCGGCCCTCGCGGAACAGATGCTGATCCAGCTCGCCGGGGCCGGGCAGGAACCGGTAGGGGTCGTCCTGCACCAGCGGCTCGGCATCGTACGTGACGTGCACGCGGTAGTCGGGCGCCTCGTCGCCGGGCAGGTCCGCGCGCCACACCCCCTCGTGCTCGTGCACGGCGTCGAAGGCGCCGTCGAGGGTCTCGATGCGGACCTCGCTCGCGAGCGGCCGCAGCACCCGCACCGTCACGCCGTCATCGCCGACATGAGGCCCCAGCACCGCATGCGGCTCGTGGTGCGTGCCCGCCGCGATCTCGCGCAGCGCGCTCATGTCAATGTCCTTGGCTGTCATCGCGCATCACCAGCCCGTCCGTCGTTTGCGGTGCGGCGCCCGTCGGACGCCGTCATCGTGCCTCGCAGGGAGTAGTTCGCCACCATCCCTCTCCACCCTAGCGTCCCGCGCTGAGTGACGATCGTGGGGCCACTCACAGTCCACGCACCCCAGCGACGTGCGCCATGGTCTCCGCCGGATCGAACCTCACGTAGAACTCCTTGCCCCAGGTGTAGGTCGCATCGGTGAGCGCGTCGTCCACGACCATCCGGGCATCGTCCGTGAGCCCCAGCGCCGCCATGTCGAGGGTGATGATCGAGTCGCGGACCACGTGGGGATCGAGGCTCACGGCGACGATCACGGTGTCGGCCTTGCCCGTGGGCGACTCGGCCGCGGGCACGTGCCTCGAGAAGCACAGGATGTCCTCGTTGGTGCTCGAGTGCAGCGTGAATCCCCGCAACCGCCGCAACGCCACGTGACGCTTGCGCGCGGTGTTGAGCCGAGTCAGCACGTCCTGCACCCCGTAGCGGTCCGCGGCGGCCCAGTCCCGGGGCTTGAACTCGTACTTCTCGTTGTCGATCTGCTCCTCCACGCCCGGCCGCGGGACGTTCTCGACGAACTCGTAGCCGGTGTAGATGCCGTAGCTCGGGGACCCCGTGGCGGCGAGCACGGCGCGCGCCTTGAAGAGGGGAGCGCCGCCCGCCTGCATGTCCGGGGTGAGGATGTCGTGAGTGGTGGGCCAGAAGTTGGGGCGCATGTAGAACGAGGATTCCCGGTCCGAGACCTCCTCGAGGTACTCGCCCATCTCTGCGGCATTCTGGCGCCACGTGAAGTACGTGTACGACTGGTGGAAGCCGATGCGGGCAAGGGTGTGCATCATCGCCGGCCGGGTGAACGCCTCGGCCAGGAAGATCACGTCGGGGTGCTCGCGCGCGATGTCCCGCAGCAGCCGCTCCCAGAAGGTGAGGGGCTTGGTGTGGGGATTGTCAACGCGGAACAGGGTCACGCCGGCGTCGATCCAGACCTGCACGACGGCGCGGACGGCCTGGTAGATGCCCTCCGGGTCGTTGTCGAAGTTGAGGGGATAGATGTCCTGGTACTTCTTGGGCGGGTTCTCCGCGTAGGCGATGGTGCCGTCGGTCCTGGTGGTGAACCACTCGGGGTGCTCGGTGACCCACGGGTGGTCCGGGGAGCACTGGAGCGCGAGGTCGAGCGCCACTTCGAGGCCGAGCTCGTTCGCGCGCGCCACGAAGGAGCGGAACGATCGCATGGTCCCGAGGTCCGTGTGGATCGCGTCGTGACCGCCGTCCGCGGCGCCGATCGCGTACGGGCTGCCGGGATCGCCCGGCTCTGCGCGCAGCGAGTTGTTGCGGCCCTTGCGGTGGGTGTCGCCGATGGGATGGATGGGCGTGAGGTAGACGACGTCGAAGCCCATCTCGGCGATGCCGGGCAGCCGCTTGGCGGCCGTGGTGAACGTGCCTGAGCGCCACTCGCCGGTGGACTTGACGTAGCGGGCGCCCTCCGACCGCGGGAAGATCTCGTACCACGCGGAGACCAGCGCCTTCTCGCGCTGAATGAGAAGGGGATACACCGCCGAGGGGCTGACCCACTCGCGCAGCGGCCGCGCGGTCATCTCCGCAGCCATCTCTTCGCTGATCGCGGGCGCGAGCCTGGCCTCGGGGGCGAGCGACTGGTCGCCCAGCGTGTCGATCGCCTCGGTGAGCCGCGCCTTGCCAGCGGCGGTGCGGCGCACCTCCTTGAGCGTTCGCGTCAGCACGGTGACGCCGTCGTCGAGCATGAGCTGCACGTCGACGCCCGCCTTCACCTTCACCTCGGCCGCATGCGCCCAGGTGGAGTACGGGTCGGACCAGGCCTCGACGTGAAAGGTGTGGTGCCCCTCGAGCTTGGGGATCCACGCGGCCTCATAAAGGGAGTTGCCCCAGTCGGTGCACGGCATCGGGAGCACGTCCCGCTTGCCGTCCGGTCGGGTGACGACCACTGTCGCGCCCTCCGCGTCGTGGCCCTCGCGGAAGATCGTGGCCCAGATGGGCACCGCCTCCCCGACGACAGCGCGGGCCGGCCAGCGGCCCTCTTCGAGGGAGGGACCTACCCCAACGATCGGGATGCGTCCGACGGACAATTCTCCAGGGAACGGCATACTCCGAACCTACCTGCTCCGCGCGAGGACCGGTAGCGCACCTCGCGCGGGAGGTGGCGGACACGGCCGATGCGCGGGTCGGCGGGCAGCGGATCGCGGCACCCTCCCGCGGTCGCCTGGAGAACAGTCGGCCGTCTACACCTCGGACAGGTACAGCCGCACGGTCTGCGCCTCGAGCGTCTCCGTCTGGCCGGGGGCCACGACCTCGATCTCGACGCCCTCGGGCGTCTCCCACGCCGAGTCCCACACCAGTCGCCACGGCTTGCCGTCGTCGAACGGAATCGTCACCTCGACGGGGTCCCGCCAGCCATTGATCATCAGCAGCGCGTCGGGCTCGCCGATGTCGGACAGCGACCGCATGAACTGCAGCACGCGCGTGCCGGGGTCCTCCCACCAGTCCTCGGTCTCGGGCTCGCCCGTCGCGGTGAACCAGGCCGAATCCGCGCGCGGGTTCGAGTCGTCGGGACGGGGATCCCGGCCCTCGTAGAAGGTGGCGGGCCGCAGCACCCGGTGCAGCAGCCGGAGGCTGACGAGGTGCGCCACTGTGGCCCGCAGGTCCTCCTGCCATGGCTCGTGCGACCAGTTCAGCCACGAGATCTCGTTGTCCTGGCAGTAGGCGTTGTTGTTGCCGCCCTGGGTGTTGCCGAACTCGTCGCCGGCCAGCAGCATCGGCGTGCCCGCGGACAGCAGCGTGGTGCTCAGCAGGTTGCGAACGGACCTGCGCCGCATCGCGAGGATGTCGTCGTCGTCCGTCTCTCCCTCGACGCCATGGTTCCAGGATCTGTTGTTGTCAGTCCCGTCCCGGTTGTCCTCGCCGTTGGCCTCGTTGTGCTTGCCGTTGTACGCCGTGAGGTCGTGCGCGGTGAAGCCGTCGTGACACGTGACGAAGTTGATCGAGGCCAGCGGGCCGCGCGCGAGCGGCGGCTCGGTGTGGCCGAACAGATCGGAGGAACCGGCCAGCCTCGTGGCGAGCTCCGGGGCCGTGGGGTGGTGCCTGCCGCCCTTGGCCGTGTCGGTCAGCCAGAACGAGCGGATGCGGTCGCGGAACCTGTCGTTCCACTCCGTCATGGGGGCCGGGAAGTTGCCCACCTGCCATCCGCCCAGGCCGGTGTCCCACGGCTCGGCGATGAGTTTCACGCCGCCCAGCACGCTGTCCATGGTGAGGCCCACGAGGAACGGGTGCCGCGTCGAGAAGCCGTGGCCGGTGCGACCGAGCGTCACGGCAAGGTCGAACCGGAACCCGTCGACGCCCACCTCCTCGACCCAGAACTTGAGCGAGTCGATCGCCATCTGGACCACGCGGGGCTGAGTGAAGTCCAGCGTGTTGCCGGTGCCGGTCATGTCGTCGTAATGGCCGGGGGAGTGCGGCTGGTGCTTGTAGTAGTCGTGGTTGTCGAGACCGCGCCAGCTGAGCACGCGGTCGCCCCAGCCGGCCTCGGCGGTGTGGTTGTAGACCACGTCGAGGATGACCTCGAGTCCCGCCTGATGCAGCAGGTCGACCATGCCCACGAACTCGTCGAGCACTCCCTGCGCGCCCTTGGCCCGCGCCTCGGCCGTGGCGTAGGGGGCGTGGGGCGAGAAGAATCCGGCCGTGGAGTAGCCCCAGTAGTTGCTCAGCCCGCTGTGATCCAGGTGAGGCTCCGACGCGAATGCGTGCACGGGCAGCAACTCGATCGTGGTGACGCCCAGCGACTTCAGGTACTCGACCGAGGCGGGGTGCGCCAGGCCGGCGTAGGTGCCTCGCAACTCCTCCGGGACGCCCTCCATCTGCTTGGTGAAGCCCTTGACGTGCAGCTCGTAGACGACGGTGTCCTCCCACGGCACCCACGGGTGCGGGGTCTGCCACGAGCCGCCAGGCTCGACAGTGACGACCGAGCGCGGCATCAGCGGCGCCGTGTCGGTCGCGTCCCGGTTGGACAGCAGGGTCTGAGAGCCCTCCGCGTTCATCGGCGTGAACTCGCCCTCGATGCCGCGCCCATAGGGGTCGAGCAGCAGCTTTGCGGGGTTGTACCGGTGGCCCTTGTGGGGCTGCCAGGGGCCCGCCGCGCGGAAGCCGTAGAGCTGGCCCTCGGCGATGCCGGGGACGAACGCGTGCCAGACGCCGGCGGTGGGCCCGTGGAGCGCGATGCGCTCCTCGGCGCCCTCCGCATCGAAGAGGCAGACGTCGACGGCGGTGGCGTGGCCGGCGTAGACGCCGACCACCGCGCCCCCGTCGACGAGGTGGACGCCCAGGCGATGCGGCGTAGGGGAGGGGGTAACACCTTCACGGGACATGGTCCCATTGTGCCCGTGCTGGCGGTTCTCGCGGTGATGTCGGGGCATCGCGCCTCGACCGGTGCCATCGGGGCGGCTAGCCTTCCGGCATGCTCGCCCCCGATTCCTCCCCGTCAGTTCGCGCACGCGTGCGCGATCTCACGGAGTCCGCGCCCTTTCAGCGGATCATCATCGCGCTCATCGTCCTCAACGCACTGATCCTGGGTGCCGAGACGTATCCCGCCGTCATGGCGAGCTGGGGCGGGCTGCTCGAGACCGCCAACGCGGTGATCGTCAGCGTCTTCGTGATCGAGATCGTCCTGCGCATCTACGGGCACGGGAAGGCGTTCTTCCGCGACGGGTGGAGCCTGTTCGACCTGTTCGTGGTGCTGGTGGCGCTCATTCCGACCGGCACCGGGTCCGAGGTGCTGCGCGTGCTCAGGCTGCTGCGCGTGCTCAGGCTGCTCTCCGCGGTCAAGTCGATGCGGCTGGTGATCAACGCGTTGGGCGCAGCGATCCCCGGAATCCTCAGCATCGGCGCGCTGCTCGTGATGATCATGTACATGTTCGCGGTGAGCTCGACCCTGCTCTTCAAGGACATGCGGCCCGACGCGTTCGGCGACCTGTGGACGTCGAACATGTCGCTGTTCAGGATCATGATCTCGGACGGCTGGCCGGACCTGGTGGTCCCCATGGTGCAGGAGGCCGGGTGGATCGCCGCGTACTTCATCGTGTTCAACGTGGTGACGACCTTCATCGCGCTGAACCTGTTCGTCGCCGTGACGGTCGAGGCGATGAACCGGCGCCATGAGCCCAAGGCCGACCTCGCGGGAGGGCATGGCGGAGACCGCGCCGACGACGTCTCGGCCGAGGTGCTGACCGAGCTGCGCGCTCTCCGTGAGCAGGTGGCGCGGCTCGAGGGCCGACTCGCCCGCGAGTAGGCAAGTCCTACGCGGGGGTCGCCCGTGGTGCGGGGTCGAGCAAGGCGCCGCGTCGCTCGCGGGCCGAGGCCACGCCCAACCACGAGTGCGGCACGCCTTGGAAGCACCACCCGAGCTTGGGGGCGCCAGCCGAGATCCACAGGGCGGGAACACGTTTGTCGCCCCGCGTGGAGCCAGCGAGCATGAAGCAGTGGTTCTTGACCAGGAACTCGGGGTGCGTCGCCATGATCGACAGCCCCTCCGCGATCGTCAGGGGCGTGCGGTCGCGACCCGCGATCACGGGGAGGGCGTCCCGCGGCGCCACATCGCGGAACTTGTCGCCGCGCTCCACGGCGACCAGCAGGTACGCGTCGGCGGCGGGCACTGCGACATCCTCACGCGCGCGGTAGGGCGCGAGTCCATCGTTGCCATGATTGCGGTCGAGGATGCCTTCTTTGGCGGAGCCGGGCAGTCTCATGCCGGGCACGCGGAGTTCCGACGCGATGAGTGAGTCGCTCACCACCGCCACGTAGGGCAGGAAGCCGGCCCGGACATCGGCCGCCTGGGGGAGCTCCGATGCGGCGTCGCGAAGCGGCGCGAACAGTCCGCGGAAGTCCTCCTCGTGCAGGCCGGCGAGGTCGGCGAGGCCGGCCTCAACCTGAGCGTCGATCTGGCGGTCCAGCAGCAGTGCAGCCACGGCGTCCTCCCTCACGGCCACGTTGAGAACGGCCCGACGGGGCACCGGGTTCCCACCGCTAGTCTTGGTGGCATGCGAATCCTGGTCACGGTCAAGCACGTCCCCGACCTCCAGTCCAACCGCTCGTTCACTGACGGAACGGTGACGCGGACGGCGGAGGACGGCTCCATGAACGAGCTCGACGAGCACGCGGTCGAGGCCGCCCTGCAGCTGGTCGAGGAGGCAGGCGAGGGCGAGGTGTACGCGCTCACGATGGGCGGGCCCGACGCCGTCTCAGCGGTGCGCAAGGCGCTCCAGCTCGGCGCCCACCACGCGATCCATGTCAGCGATGAGGCCATCGCCGGATCGGACGTGTTCGGCACCGCGATGGTCATCGGTGCGGCCGTGCGCAAGGTGCACGCCGAGACCCCGCTCGACATGGTCATCACCGGCATGGCGGCCCTCGACGGCCTCACGTCGATGTTCCCCACCGCGCTCGCGGCCGAGCTCGACTGGTCCCAGCTCACCCTCGCATCGGGCCTGTCCGTCGCCGGCGGAGAGGCGACGATCGTGCGCCACCTGCCGGACGCGCGCGAGACCGTCGCCGCCCCGCTTCCCGCGGTGGTATCCGTCACCGACGAGGCGAACAAGCCGCGCTACCCCAACTTCAAGCTGATCATGGCGGCGCGCAAGGCAGAGGTGCCCGTGTGGACGCTCGAGGATCTGGGCATCGACGCCGCGCTCGTGGGCGGGGACGCGGCGCGGGCCACCGTGGTCGACGCCTCCGAGCGGCCGCCGCGCGAGAACCGCCGACAAGTCACCGACAAGGGTGAGGGAGGCCGCGAGTTGGCCGAGTTCCTCATCGAGAAGGGACTCGCATGAGCTCCGGATACGTCGCCGTCCTGATCGAGCACCGCGACGGTGCCGTGACCCACCCGTCACTCGAGGCGCTCACGCTGGCGCGTTCGCTCGGCACCCCCATCGCGCTCTGGCTGGGAGAGTCGCCAGCGGCCGATGCGGTCGCCCAGTTGGGCGAGTACGGCGCCTCCGAGGTGCGGGTGGTGGGCATTGGCGAGGAGTCGCGACTGCCGGCCAAGGCCGCCGCCGCGATCGCCGCCGCGACCGAGGACGCCCCCGTCCTGGTGGTGATCTCCACCTTCGTGACGAAGGAGATCGCGACCCGCCTGGCCGTCCTGAACGGCGCAGGCGTGGTCGTCGACGCCGCGGGAGCCTCCCTGGTCGATGGCCGCGTCGAGACCTTCCAGACGGTGTTCGCCGCCACGTGGAACGTGCGCACCCGCATCGACGCCGACCGCGCGATCGTGGGCGTGCGCCCCAACACCACCCAGGCGACGCCGGCCGAGCAGCCGGGCGCCGCGACCGTGAACCAGGTCGAGGTGACGCTGCCGCAGACTCGCGAGCGCATCGTCTCCGTGGAGCCCGTCGAGCAGGGCGAGGGCGTGCCGCTCGCTGAGGCGCCGGTCGTGGTCTCCGGCGGCCGCGGGACCAATGGTGACTACACGCTGGTGGCCGAGTTCGCCGAACTGCTCGGGGGCGCCGTGGGGGCGTCGCGCGACGCCACCGACGAGGGCTGGATCAGCCACGAGCACATGGTGGGTCAGACCGGCACCACGGTCACGCCCGCGCTGTACGTGGCGTGCGGGATCTCAGGGGCGGTGCACCACCGCGGTGGCATGCAGGCCTCGGGGACGATCGTGGCCATCAACATGGACCCCGATGCGCCGATCTTCGAGATCAGCGACTTCGGGGTCGTGGGCAGCCTCTTCGACGTGATTCCGCAGGCGATCGAGACCATCAAGGCGCACCGGGGCTCCGCACTGTAGGGGCCCCATCCGCTCGCGGTGTGAGGCACGGTCGCGGCGTCGTCGCAAAGCCGTCACCCGCCATTATTGTTCTCAAAGAGCGCGAAACGGATTATGTGCCTACTGTGTGAAGGATGAGAACTCCTTCATCGCTGAAGCGCCGAGCAGGCGCCGCCACTATCGTCACCGCCATGAGCGCGTCACTCGTGATGGCTCTCCCCGCAAGCGCGGAGCAGCCGATCCGTACTGCAGTGGAACCCGCCGACACGACTTCGGTTCAATTCCTCGGCACCAACGACTTTCACGGTCGGATCCTGCCCGACTTCGACTCAGGCGAGGCCGGTGCCGCGGTCATGGCGGGTGCGGTCGAGCAGCTGCAGAGCCCGTACTCGAACACGGTGTTCGCGGCGGCAGGTGACCTGATCGGTGCCTCCTCCTTCGAGAGCTCGGTGGCGGCAGACAAGCCCACGATCGACGCACTGAACGCCATGGGTCTCGACGTCTCGGCCGTGGGCAACCACGAGTTCGATCAGGGTTATGACGACCTTCTGAACCGGGTCATGAACGAAGACGCCACCGACGGCGGCGCGACCTGGGAGTACTTGGGCGCCAATGTGAGGATCGAGGAGGACGGCTCGGCCGCCTTGCCAGAGACCTGGCTGGCGACGTTCGACAATGCCACAGTCGACACCGCCGACGATGTCAGCATCGGCTTCGTGGGCGTCGTCACCGATTCCACGCCGTCGCTCGTGTCGCCGGACGGCATCGAGGGACTCGAGTTCGAGAAGGAGGCCGTGGCGGCCAACCGCTCCGCGGCGATGCTCGAAGACGAGGGTGCGGATGCCATCGTGCTGCTGGTGCACGAGGGTGCCCCGACCCCCGAGTACGCGGACGCGGTCGACCCTGGCAACGACTTCGGTGAGATGCTCTCCCAGCTCGATGATTCGATCGATGCCGTGATGTCCGGCCACACCCACCTCATGTACAACCACGAGGTGCCTGTGGCCACGTGGGCGGGTCGCGACTTCGGCCGGCCGGTGGTCTCCGCCGGTCAGTACGGCATGTATCTCAACGAGCTCGTGTTCGAGTTCGACAACGTCACCGACGAGCTCATCGGGATCGACTCCGCCGTGATCGATATCGGTGAGACCGAGCAGGTCGATCCCGGTTGCGTGGGAACCGAGGAGGAGCCCTGCGAGGTGGCTCCGGTGTTCCCGGCAGACGCCGAGGTCCAGGCCATCGTCGATGCGGCCGACGAGGCGTCCGAGGAACTGGGTGCCCGCACCATCGGCGAACTCACCGAGCCGCTGTACCGGGCCCGGAATGCGGGCGGTTCGTCAGGCAGCACGCGCGGCGCGGAGTCCACTCTGGGCAATGCGATCGCCGATGTGCACCTGTGGGCGACCGAGGACAACGGGGCACAGATCGCTTTCATGAACCCGGGCGGCCTGCGCGCAGACCTGCTGGGCACGGCCGGCGGAACGGGCGACTACCCGACCGACGTGTCGTTCCGCCAGGCCTACGACGTGCAGCCCTTCGGCAACACGCTGACGACCATGACGTTCACGGGAGCGCAGATCGCCAGCCTCCTCGAGGAGCAGTGGCAGCCAGAGGGCGAGTCCCGTCCGTTCCTGCGACTGGGGGTCTCGGAGGGGTTCGTCTACACGTACGACGAGACCGCCCAGCCGGGCGACCGGATCGTCCAGATGTGGTTGAACGACGAGCCCATCGACCTCGACGGCGAGTACACGGTGGCGACGAACTCGTTCCTCGCGTCGGGTGGTGACAACTTCTCCACCTTTACGGAGGGCGCCGAAGTTCAGGACACGGCACGCGTGGACCGGGACGTCATGGTCAGCTTCTTGGAGGCCAACGACTCCCTTGGCACCGATTACGGCCAGCGAGCAATCGGCCTGCAGGCCGACAGCCTCGAGGTGGAGGCGGGCGGCGAGCTGTCGTTCGACCTCACGTCGCTCATGTTCACCGCGCCAACCGATGTGGTCGACGAGAACGTGACCGTCAGCCTGGGTCGAGGCGAACTGGGCACCTTCCCGGTCACCAACGAGCTGCCGACCGGCGTCCTCGACGAGCACGGCACCGCGTCCGTGACCGTCACTATTCCGGCCGGTGTCTCCGGCGACCTGATGCTGTGGGTCGAGGGTGACACCACCGGAACCCGCTTCCCGGTCGCCATCACGGTGATGGGTGATGGGTTCTCGGATGTCAACGGCAACGAGCACGCCGACGCAATCGAGTGGCTCGCCAACGAAGGCATCACGCAGGGTTGGTCGGACGGCACCTTCCGTCCGTTCCGGAACGCCACGCGCGATGCCGTCGCCACGTTCCTCTACCGACTCGAGGGCTCGCCGGACTTCACCCCCTCGGGACAGGCGTTCCCGGACGTGCCGTCCTCGCTCGAGCACTACGCCTCGGTCGAGTGGCTTGCCAGTGAGGGCATCACCACGGGGTACCCGGACGGCACCTTCCGTCCGTTCGGAAACATCACCCGCGACGCCTTCGTCGCCTACCTCTACCGTCTTGCGGGCGAACCCGAGGTGACTGGCGAGGCTGACTTCCCCGACGTCAACGCGTCGATGGAGCACGCCGAGGCCATCTCCTGGGCTGCCGAGGTGGGTGTGGTCAACGGCTGGGACGACGGCACGTTCCGTCCGTTCGAGCCGATCACTCGCGACGCCATCGCGGCGATGCTGTTCCGCTACGACGCCCTCGCACAGTAACTCCGATCGCTCAGCTGGCGCCCTCCCCGGCCGCGGGGTGGGCGCCAGTTGCTGCGTGTGCCAGGGCGTGCGTCAGCCGCGGGTGTCGATCGACAGCCCCAGCTCTTCCCACGCGTCGATCTCGGCCGCCAGGCCCTCGGCCTTGCCGCGGCCCTGAGTGATGGCGTGGCGGCCGGCCAGCAGGTGCAGGGGCGGATCGTCCATCTGGGAGATCTGCAGGAGCACTCGCGCCAGGGCGTGCGGGTCGCCGGGCTGATTGCCAGGAAGGGCGTCGATGCGCCGCCAGTACGGATCCATGACCTCGGCGTAGTCGTCGAGCCCATCGTGGACCTTGGTGCCCGAGGGGATCCACTGCGACTGGACCGGGCCGGGCTCGATGATGCTCACCTTGATTCCCAGGTGAGACACCTCCTTGCACAGCGACTCCATGAACCCCGAGACCGCCCACTTGGAGGCGCTGTAGTAACCCAGACCTGCGGAGCCGCGCACGCCGGCGATCGAGGAGATGGTGATGATGTGGCCGGCGCGCCGCGCGCGCAGGTGGGGGAGGAAGGCGGTCGTGACCGCGGCGGCTCCCCAGAAGTTCGCCTCCATGACGGCACGGGCGTCGGCTGCCGGCGTCTCCTCGATGGTGGCGAAGGCGCCGATGCCGGCGTTGTTCACCACCACGTCCACGCCGCCGGTGCGGCGCTCGGCCTCGTCGACTGCGGCCTGGACGGCGCTGTCGTCGGTGACGTCGAGCGCGAGCGGGATCACGAGCTCGGGGTGTGCGGCGGCGAGGTCGTCGAGAGTCTCGGGACGCCGTGCCGTCGCGACCACGGTGTGACCCGCGTCCGCGGCGGCCTCCGCGGTGGCGCGGCCGATTCCTGTCGAACAGCCGGTGATGAACCAGGTAGCCATGGTTCCCACGGTAGCGCCGGTGATGCGGTTCCGGGAGACGTCCGGGAGACGTCCGGGCGGACCGACGGGCCGGATCAACCGGGTGCGCTCGTCGCGCGCTGTGGTCAGCCGGTCGGCGCGCCCTCAGTTGACCCGGTCGTTCGGCGGCTCGCGATGCTCTTTCGCCCCTGTGGGGGCCGATGACACCCACCATTCACACAACGGTTACGCAGGCTTTTCCTAGGCGCAATGGCAGGGGCGTTATCGCTTCATAGAGTGAAGAACGTGACTACCCCAACATCACTCACGCGCCGAATCGGCGCTGCTTCTGCACTGGGCGCGCTGGGCGCCTCTCTACTCGTCGCGGTGCCTTCCGCCGCAGCCGAATCCGCCTCTGACCTGTTCTTCTCCGAGTACGTCGAGGGCGGATCCGGCAACAACAAGGCCCTCGAGATCTACAATGGCACGGGCGCGACAGTCGACCTGTCGGATTACACCGTCGAGCTCTACGCCAACGAGAACACGTCCCCGACCAGCACGACGACACTTTCCGGAGACCTGGCCGACGGTGAGACCTTCGTGATCGGAAACAGTGGTGCGAACGCGTCCATCACAAGCGTTTCCGACATCACCAGCGGGGTCACCGCCTTCAACGGAAACGATGCTGTCGTGCTGCTCAACGGCGACGCTCGCATCGACGTGCTGGGAGAGCCCGGCACCGGCGAGAACTTCGGCGTGGATGTATCGCTGCGGCGCAACGCCGAGATCTGCTCGGGCACGACGACGTTCGACCTCAGCGAGTGGACCGACGCTGGCGACATGGTCCACGACGGCCTGGGTTCGCACACCTCCGAATGCGGCACCGAGCCTGGCGAGGACCAGGCGCCTGCGGTCGCCTCCTTCAGCCCCGCCGATGGAGCCGAGAACGTCAGCGTGGCTGCCGCCGTCGAGGTGCGCTTCACCGAGGCGGTGGATGCCGACGGCGCCTTCGCTCTCGAGTGCACGGAGTCCGCAACGGTGGCGTTCGCTGTGACCGGCGGCCCGACGACCTTCACGCTCACCCCCGATGCCGACCTCGCCGAGGGTGAGGAGTGCACGGTGTCCGTGACCGCATCGGCCGTCACGGACCTCGACGGCGACGAGCCGTTGGCGATGGAGGCGGACGCCTCCGCAACCTTCACGGTCTCCGACGGACCGATCGGGATCGGCGCGATCCAGGGCGAGGGCGACACCTCGCCCTTTGCGGGAGAGACCGTGACGTTCGAGGGCGTCGTGGTGGGCGACTACGAGGGCGCTCAGCCCAACCTGCGCGGCTTCTACGTGCAGTCGCGCGACGAGGACGTCGATGACAACCCGGCCACGTCGGAGGGCATCTTCGTGTTCAACGCAGGCGCCGACGAGGTCGCCCTTGGGGACGTTGTGTCGGTCACGGGTGAGGTGTCCGAGTACCAGGGCCAGACCCAGGCCAGCTTCGCTGATGTCACGGTGCTCGGCACTGGCGCCTCGGTGACCCCGGCGTCGGTGACGCTGCCGTTCGTGGACGACGCCGAGGCCGAGCGCTACGAGGGCATGCTGGTCGAGTTCAACCAGGAGCTGTTCGTCACCGAGTTCTACCAGCTCGGACGCTTCGGCGAGATCACCGTCTCGAGCGGCGACCGTCTCGACCAGCCCACCACCGTCGCCGAGCCTGGCGCCGCGGCGAATGCGGTGCAGGCGGCGAACGACCTCAACCGCATCAAGCTCGACGACGCCTTCAACAACCAGAACCCCGAGGAGATCATCTACGGCGGCGGCGGGAACCCGTTGACCGCGGACAACCCGCTGCGTGGCGGCGACTCGGTGACGGGCCTGACGGGCGTCATGACCTACACCTGGGCCGGCAACGGGGCCTCGGGCAACGCCTGGCGCGTGCGCCCGGCCTCGCCCGACACGGATGCCCCGGTCGTCGCGTCGAAGAACCCGCGTCCGACGGAGGCGCCCGAGGTGGGTGGCTCGCTCACGGTCGCGAGCTTCAACGTGCTCAACTACTTCACGACCATCGACACCGACGGGAACCAGTGCGGTCCGGTCGGCAGCCCTCAGGGATGCCGCGGTGCGGACTCGCAGCTGGAGCTCGACCGCCAGACCGAGAAGCTGGTCGATGCGATGGTCAAGCTGGATGCCGACGTGATCGGCATCATGGAGATGGAGAACTCCGCCGGCGTCGAGCCGCTCGCCTACCTGGCGGATGAGATCAACGAGGTCGTCGGCGCGGGCACCTACTCGTACGTCGACTCCGGCACGGTGGGCACCGACGTGATTCGCGTGGGGATGCTGTACGACACCACCGCGGTCTCGGAGGCGGGCACCATCGCGGTGCTCGACTCCACCGTCGACTCCCGCTTCGATGACAGCAACAACCGGCCCGCGCTCGCGCAGACCTTCGAGGAGACCGCCACCGGCGAGACCTTCACCGTCGTCGCCAACCACTGGAAGTCCAAGGGATGCGGCAGCGCCACCGGCGCCAACGCGGACCTGGGCGACGGTGCGTCGTGCTGGAACGAGACCCGCACGCTCGCGGCCGAGGCCATCGTGGACTGGGTCGCCGACTCCCCGACCGGTGTCGAGGACCCGGACGTCTTCATCCTCGGCGACCTGAACTCCTATGCACAGGAGGACCCGATCGACGTGCTGCGCGACGCGGGCTTCGTCGACCTGGGCGAGGAGGGCTACTCCTATGTGTTTGACGGGCAGTGGGGGGCGCTCGACTACGTGTTCGCCTCGTCGAGCCTCACCGAGCAGGTCACGGGATCGGCGCACGTGAACATCAACGCCGACGAGGTGTCGGTGCTGGACTACAACACCGACTTCAAGTCGGAGGCCCAGATCGCGAGCCTCTACGCACCGGACTGGTACCGCACCTCGGACCACGACCCGCTGCTGGTGGGCCTGGCTCTCGGTGGGTCCACGCCCACGTTCTCCGACGTCGACGACTCCCTCGAGCACTACGAGGACATCATCTGGATGGCGGAGCAGGGCATCTCGACCGGTTGGGACGACGGCACGTTCCGTCCGTTCGACCACGCCACCCGTGACGCGATCGCGGCGTTCCTGTTCCGTTGGCAGGATGGCGCCCCGGTCGAGTCTGCGGGCGAGGTCCCGAGCGACGTGGACGAGTCGCTCGAGCACTACGAGGCCATCATGTGGCTGCTCGAGTCGGGCTATGCCGAGGGATGGGAGGACGGCACGTTCCGTCCGTACGATTCGGTCACGCGCGACGCGATGGCGGCATTCCTGTACCGGATCGCCGGCAAGCCCGTGTTCGTCGCTCCGCAGGAGCCGACGTTCTCGGACGTGACAGCCGACACCTCGGAGCACCATCTCGCGATCGAGTGGGCTGCCGACGCGGGGATCGTCGCGGGTTGGTCGGACGGCACGTTCCGTCCGTACGAGCCCGTCACGCGTGATGCGATCGCCGCTTTCCTCAGCCGCGCATCGGATCGCCGAGTCTGATCAGCCAAGGCGCCCGTCCCCGGATCCTTCCGCGGGCGGGCGCCTTGCCGCGTGGCTAGACTTCCCGACATGTCCCCGCACTACCTCGATCACGCCGCCACGACGCCGATGCTGGACTCGGCCCGCACGGCGTTCGCGGAGGAGCTCGCACGGGTCGGCAACCCCTCCGCCCTGCACAAGTCCGGCCGGCTCGCGCGCTCGGTCGTGGAGGACGCCCGCGAGCGCATGGCCGCGGCGCTGGGCGCCCACCCCACCGAGGTGATCTGGACCTCCGGCGGGACGGAGGCGGACAACCTCGCCATCAAGGGCCTGTACTGGGCACGCCACCAGGCCGACCCGCGTCGCACCAGGATCGTGACGACGACCATCGAGCATCATGCGGGCCTCGACCCGGTTCACTGGCTTGAGGCCGAGCACGGCGCGACCTCCGTGGCGCTGCCGGTGGATCGCGAGGGCCGCGTCGATCTCGACGCCCTGCGCGCCGAGGTCGCCGAGCACTTCGACGAGATCGCGCTGATCTCCGTGATGTGGGCGAACAACGAGGTGGGCACGGTGCAGCCGGTGCGCGAGATCGTCAACATCGCGACCGAGCACGACATCCCGGTGCACGCCGACGCCGTGCAGGCGGTGGGGCACATCCCCGTCAGCTTTCGCGCCTCGGGCCTGGGGACCATGGCGGTCAGCGCCCACAAGTTCGGCGGACCGGTGGGGGTGGGGGCGCTCGTCGCGAGGCGCGACCTCGCCATCACGCCCCTCACTCACGGCGGCGGTCAGGAGCGCAAGATCCGCTCGGGCACGCTCAACGCCGCAGGCTTCCGCGCGGCCGCCGTCGCCGCCGAGCACGCGGTGGAAACGCTCGAGGCCGAGGCCGAACGCCTCGGTGCGCTGCAGCGCCAACTGATCGACCGCATCGGCGCCGCTGTACCCGATGCCCGCCTCTCGGGCCCGGAGCCGGGCCCCGAGCGACTGCCGGGAAACGTCCACTTCGTGTTCCCCGGCTGCGCCGCCGAGGCGATGATGTTCGTGCTCGACTCTCACGGGGTCGAGGCCTCCAACGGCTCCGCGTGCTCGGCCGGCGTCGCACAGGCGAGCCACGTGCTGATCGCGATGGGGCGACCCGAGCGCGACGCCGCGTCGACCATGCGCTTCTCCCTCGGGCACACGACCACCCAGGACGACATCGACGCCCTGGTCGAGGTGCTGCCTGAGGCCGTCGAGCGGGCCCGCAAGGCCGCGGGCACCTTCGACTCGAGCGTGTTCGGATAACGCGTGCGGTCACGCGGAGGACCATGATGCGGCTGCGCGGTCTGTTCGCATGGGGCCGGGTCTATTGGCGTCATCGCGTGATGAGCAGGGCCACTCACAGCCTCGCGAATGTCCGGGACCTCGGCGACGCGTCGCCCGGTCTCGTCCGGGACGTCGTGTATCGGTCCGATGCCCCGATGATCGGCGATTCTCCACCGGAGGGGGTGGTGACGTGGCCGCCGGCCACCGTCGTCGACCTGCGGGGGCCCCACGAGAAGGGTGACGCCCACCCGCTCGAGGGCGGGGCGCGAATAGTCGGCCTCGATGTGCTGGACGCGGCGGCCTTCGCCGACCGCGAGGCGCGGGGCGCGCTCCGTTCCCTCGCAGACCTCTACGCGGTGATGATCGCGCCGGTCGCGGCGGCCACCCTGACGGCCGTGGTGAGCGAGGTGGCGCGGGCGCCTGCGCCCGTGCTGGTGCACTGCACGGCGGGCAAGGACCGGACGGGGGTCTCCATCGCGCTGATCCTGCGGCTGCTCGGCGTCGAGCGAACCCGCGTGGTCGCCGACTACGCACTGACTCAGGACCACATGCCCGGCGTCCTCGCCCGCATGCTGTCGAGCAGCCGGACGTCGATCGGCGACACGCCGCTGGCCTCCGTGCCCAAGGAGGTGCTGCGCGCTCCCGCGGGTGCGATCGAGGTGGTCCTCGACGCGTGGGACGCCCACGACGGCGGCGTCGAGGGGTGGTACCTCGCCCACGGGGGCGACGCCGAGGCCCTCACGGAGCTGCGCCGCCGCCTGAGGGCCTAGCCCGCCTTCCCAGCAGGGCCGAGGCTCGGCCCGGCAGGCGTCGCCGATGGCCCGCGCGACCAACCGCGGGGCGGGCGAGGCCGCGTACCATGGACGGGTCCCACACCGCCGTCCCGAGGTTCCCATGCGCGTTCTTGCCGCTTTGTCAGGAGGAGTCGACTCCGCCGTCGCCGCCGCGCGCGCGGTCGAGGCCGGCCACGACGTGGTGGGCGTCCACATGGCGCTCAGCCGCAACCGCGACGAGTTCCGCTCCGGATCGCGTGGCTGCTGCTCGATCGAGGATTCGCACGACGCGCGCCGGGCCGCCGACAAGCTGGGCATCCCGTACTACGTGTGGGACCTGTCAGACGAGTTCCACGACACCGTGGTCAAGGACTTCCTCTCGGAGTACGCGGCCGGCCGGACCCCCAACCCGTGCGTGCGCTGCAACGAGCACATCAAGTTCGACACCCTGCTCGAGCGCGCGCAGGCGCTCGGCTTCGACGCCGTCTGCACCGGGCACTACGCCCGCGTCGAGATCCGCGAGGACGGTGTGCGGGAGCTTCACCGCGCGGCCGATGCGGCGAAGGACCAGTCCTACGTGCTGGCCGTGATGGGGCCGGACAAGCTGGCTCGGTCGATGTTCCCGCTGGGCATTGCGGAGTCGAAGGCGGACGTGCGCGCCGAGGCCGCAGCGCGCGGGATGGGTGTGTCCAACAAGCCCGATTCCTACGACATCTGCTTCGTGGCCGACGGCGACACCAAGGGCTTCCTGCAGAGGGCCCTGGGCGAGAGCCCGGGTGAGATTCAGGACGAGACCGGCACCGTGGTCGGCGAGCACGAGGGCGCGTACGCGTACACGGTCGGGCAGCGCCGCGGGCTGGGGATCGGCCGCCCCGCGCCCGACGGCGCGCCTCGGTACGTCACCGACGTCGACACGTCCCGCAACGTCGTGACCGTGGGCCCCGAGACCCTGCTGTCCGTGTCGACGCTGGAAGCCGACGCGGCCGTGTGGCTCGCCCCCGACGTGCCGGCGACCTCCGCCACGCGCTGCCAGGCCCAGGTCCGCGCGCACGGCGCGGCGGTGCCGGGCAGCGTGACGCGCGACGGCGACCGGGTGACGGTCGTGCTCGACGAGCCGATGCGCGGAGTGGCCGCGGGACAGTCGCTGGTGGTCTACGACGGCTCTCGCGTGCTGGGCCAGGCGACCCTGATGTCGCGGGACGTCTGAGCCTCCGGGGCCGGCGAGCGCTCCGAGCCACAAGTCGCGTGTGCTCCGCGTCCTGTCTGTGCACCCTCGGGAATCGCCTACCGTAGTCGCATGCGCACATCACTCGCCATCGCCGCCGTCGCCGCACTCCTCCTCACGGGGTGCACCGCCGCCGAGGAGTCCGCTGCGGACTCGAACCCGGCCGCGCCGGCAAGCACGAGCGCTACGGGTCCCGTGGAGACGCTGCTCGCCACCCACGGCCTCGAGGGCCTGGACGGCAAGGAGCTGGTCGACACTCTCGACGAGACCGCGCTGTCGGACCGGCCCGAGGGTCTCATGGCCTCGGTGCGCTACGACGAGGTGCTGATCTCCGCCGCCGACTGGCCGGAGCCCCAGCCCGTCGAACTCGACGGCGACGAGTTCTACCTGTCCTTCGCGCCGTTCGTGGACACCACGCACGAGTGCTACTTCCACAGCCTCACCACGTGCGTGGGGGAACTGGGCAATGAGGAATTCCAGGTCACCGTCACGGACTCGGCGACGGGCGAGGTGCTGGTCGACGAGGCCATGACGACGTTCGACAACGGCTTCGTTGGCGTATGGCTGCCTCGGGACATCGACGCCACGCTGCGCATCGAGGGCGCGGCCGGTTCGGCCGAGACCGCGATCGGCACTGGGCCCGAGGACCCGACCTGCCTCACGACGGTCCAGTTGGCCTAAGTCTTTCTCACCGCTGAGTCGTCCAGTTGGCTCAGTAGCCGCGGTCGCTCATCGTTGCGAGCGACACATCCTGGACGCGCATCACGTCGCCCCACTCGTCAGGCTCGCACGCGTCCGGGATGGACGCCGAGCCTGGCGGTGACCCCCAGCCGCCGCCCGCCGCGACGGGCTCGCCCATGTCGAAATCGGCCCCACCGTAGGTCATCGTCCGGGTGCTGGCGTCCCACCCCACCCGGTCTGCGGGGAACAGGGGGAGGGTGCGGAGGCCGTCAGGGGAGACCACGTAGACGCAGCCGTCCTCGAGGGTGAGTTCGCCCTCCAGCAGCGCCTGATCGCCGCCCTCGGCATTCCACTCGTACGTCGCCACGGGGGCATCATCATCGAGCCCGGGTGCGCCTGCGGCGCAGCCGGCGAGGGTGAGCGCCACCAGGCACGCGGCCGATGCGCGGGTGGCGGCCCTCGGCCGCCCTGAGGTGGTCATGCCCTCACCTTGGCAGCGGGCGTTGGGACCGTCAACGGGGGCGGTCCGGGTGCCGGTGGGTGTCGGTGGGCGCCGGTGCGCGGGCGCGCCTCGGCGGCGGCCTCGCTGACATATCGTAACGTTTTGATCCGCCCAAGTAACGAATCGGTATCGAAACGTTTTGCAAGCGTGTTCAGGGTTTGACACCGGGGTTGCCGGGGCATAGCGTGAATGCGATTCGTGGGAGCGCTCTCACGCAGGGGAGAGCGCTCTCACGAGTCCGAAATCAATCTGATCACAAAGGAGTGGACGTGAGTTTCACGCGACGTAAGAAGACGCTGGCACTGACCGCAGGTGCCGCGATCTTCGCTTTGACCCTCGCCGGCTGTGCCAGCGGCGACGAGCCCGAAGAGGACACGACGACGGCGACGGAGAACACCGCCGATGCAGGCGACGGCGAGACCAGCAGCGAGCCCGTCTCGCTGACGATCGCGACCTTCAACACCCCGGGCCTGTCGAACTCGGAGACCGACGCTGAGTACCAGTACGACCTCATCGAGGAGTACGAGGCGCTCAACGACCACGTCGACATCACCTACAACCGCGCCGCGGAGTCGGGTGACGCTCGCGAGAACTTCTTCACCAAGCTCGGCCCCGGCGGTCTCGCCGACATCGAGATGGTCGAGGTCGACTGGATGCCCGAGGTCATGCAGTACGCGGACCTCCTCACGGACCTGTCCTCGCCCGACGTCGAGGGCCGCTGGGTCGACTACGTCGAGGCCGGCGCCACCGACTCCGAGGGCCGCCTGATCGGCTACGGCACGGACACGGGCCCCCAGGGCGTCTGCTACCGCGCCGACCTGTTCGAGGAGGCCGGTCTGCCGACCGACCCCGCCGAGGTCGCTGACCTGCTCGAAGGGGACTGGGACAACTTCTTCGCCGTGGGCGACGACTACGTCGACGCCACCGGCTCCGCGTTCTACGACTCGGCCGCCGGCGTGTGGCAGGGCATGGTCAACCAGCTCGACGTCGCCTACGAGGACCCGGACTCGGGTGAGCTCATGGTGCTCGACAACCCCGATGTCAAGGCTCTCTACGACCAGGTCACGGCAGCGTCCGAGACTCAGTCGTCGAAGTTCGGTCAGTGGTCCGAGGACTGGTTCGCCGGTCTGTCCAACGGTGCCTACGCGACCATGCTGTGCCCGCCGTGGATGCTCGGCGTCATCGAGGGCAACGCGCCCGACACGACCGACTGGAACCTCGCCAACGTCTACCCGAACGGTGGCGGCAACTGGGGTGGATCCTGGCTGACCGTTCCCGCCTCCGGCGCGAACATCGAAGAGGCCACCAAGCTGGCCGCGTGGCTGACCGCCCCCGAGCAGCAGGCCAAGGCGTTCGCGAACGCTGGCACCTACCCGAGCCAGGTCGAGGCATACGACGACCCGGCCGTGACCGGTGAAGTGAACGAGTTCTTCAACGACGCGCCGATCGGCGAGATCTTCGCCGAGCGTGCGGAGGCCGTGGTGCCGTCGCCGTTCAAGGGAGAGTTCTACTTCCAGGTGAACGACGCAATCAACAACGCGCTGACTCGCGTCGAGGAGGGCACGGATGACCCGGCCACCTCGTGGGAGAAGGCCGTCGCCGACATCGAGGCGATCGGCTAACACCGATGCATGAGGTCCGGGCCGCCTCCTCCGGGAGGCGGCCCGGACGCTCTCATCCTTAGCTCCTGACCCTGCAAAGGAACCTCATGGCATCGACAGATATCGACGCGCCGGCGCGCAGCGAGTACACCATGCGCCAGCGCCTCGGCCGGTGGGACGTCAAGGCATCGCCCTACCTCTACATCGCGCCGTTCTTCATCGTCTTCGGCCTCACCGGCCTGTTCCCGATCGTCTACACCGCGGTCATCTCACTGATGGACTGGGACACCATCCGCAACTCCGGCGAGTACATCGGCTTCGGCAACTTCGAGTTCGTCCTGAACGATCGCAAGTTCTGGATCTCGCTGCGCAACACCTTCTCGATCTTCGCGCTGTCCACCATCCCGCAGCTGATTCTCGCGACGTTCATCGCGGCGATGCTGGACCACCACCTCAAGGCCAGGACCTTCTGGCGCATGGCCGTCCTGCTTCCCTACGTGGTGATGCCGGTCGCGGTCGCGCTGATCTTCTCGCAGCTGTTCGCCGACGAGTACGGACTGTTCAACAGCTGGCTCGGCATCATCGGGATCGACGCCATCCAGTGGCACAAGGACCCGCTGGCCTCGCACTGGGCCATCGCGACGATGGTCAACTTCCGGTGGACCGGCTACAACGCGCTGATCTTGCTGGCAGCAATGCAGGCGGTGCCGCGGGAGCTGTACGAGGCATCGGCGATCGACGGCGCAGGCAAGCTGCGGCGCTTCTTCTCGATCACGCTGCCGCAGATCCGACCCACCGCGATCTTCGTGATCATCACCTCGACGATCGGCGGACTGCAGATCTTCGACGAGCCGCGCATGTTCGACACCGCCGGCAACGGCGGCGCCGATCAGCAATGGCTGACGATCACCATGTACATGTACAACACCGGTTGGGGCGAGCTGAACTTCGGGCGAGCGTCCGCAATCGCGTGGCTGCTGTTCCTGCTCATCGTCGTGATCGGCCTCGTGAACTTCTGGGTCACTCGACGATTGGTCTCTTCTGATTCGACAGGGGGCAAGTGATGGCCCGCAAAGGCTCAATCCACATCCAGCGGCCCGGCTGGCTCGTCTACGCCGCGCTCGGCGCGGTCATCGTGGCCTCGCTGTTCCCGTTCTACTGGTCGCTCCTGATCGGCTCGGGTGACTCGAGCACCGTCCGGGACCCGAACATGTCGTGGATCCCCGGTGGAAACTTCATCGAGAACTCGATGACGGTGATCGAGAACCCGGCGGTCAACTTCTGGAAGGCGCTGGGCAACTCGATCATCGTCTCGACGACGGTCGCCGTCACCACGGTGGTGCTGTCGACGCTCGCGGGGTTCGCATTCGCGAAGCTGCGGTTCAAGGGCAACGGCGTGCTGTTCGTCGCGGTCATCGCGACCATGGCGGTGCCGGTGCAGCTGGGAGTGGTGCCGCTGTACATCCTGATGGCGGACTTCGGCTGGACGGGAAGCGTCGGGGCGGTGATCATCCCGGCGCTGGTGACGGCGTTCGGCGTCTTCTGGATGACGCAGTACCTCACCCAGTCGCTGCCCGGCGAGCTCATCGAGGCCGCGCGTGTGGACGGCTGCAACATGATTCGCACGTTCTGGCACGTGGCGGTTCCCGCCGCGCGGCCGGCTGCGGCGATGCTGTTCCTGTTCACATTCGTGACAGCATGGAACAACTTCTTCTGGCCGTTCATCGTGCTCGACCAGTCGAATCCGACTCTGCCCGTGGCGCTGTCGATGCTGCAGGCGAACTACTTCGTGGACTACTCGCTGGTCCTCGCGGGTGTGCTGTTGGCCACCGTGCCGCTGCTCATCCTGTTCGTCTTCACCGGTCGCCAGCTCGTGACGGGCATCATGCAGGGCGCCTTGAAGGGGTAGGCCATGACTCAGGTCCCCAGCGTCGACCCGGTCCCGGGCCGGCGCGAGCCGCACGTGAGTGCTCGCCTCGCGCGCACCGCGAGCAAGGACCGCGCGTACGTCCGGGCCGCCGCCCCCACTCTTGAGGCGGTGGCGGCCCGGGCCGGCGTGTCG
>NZ_JBMDTW010000001.1:62545-183114 GCF_048814985.1 Demequina pilifera | reverse complement strand
GGCGCCCCGGGCCGGCGTGTCGCGCGCGACGGTGTCGCGCGTGGTGAACGGCTCCCCCAAGGTGCATCCGGACAGCGCGGAGGCCGTGAAGCAGGCGATCGCGGAGCTCGGCTACGTGCCGAACCGTGCGGCACGCTCTCTCGCGAGCCAGCAGTCGCACGCCATTGCGCTGGTCGTTCCGGAGGACATCACCCGGTTCCTGGGCGACGTGTACTTCGCGTCCGTCGTGGCCGGCATCACCAGCCGGCTCGAGCAGTCGGACTACGTGCTGAGCCTCATGGTCGCCAGCCAGGCGCCCGAGGGCAAGATGCTGCGCTATCTCGCCGGCGGCGCGGTCGACGGAGTCGTGGTGGTCTCGCACCACACCAGCAACCACTCGCTGCGTCAGATCGGCGAACTGATGCCCATGGTCTTCGGCGGCCGGTCGGCCATTCCCGGCGTCGACGCGTACGTGGTCGACGTCAACAACGTGGACGGCGCCGCGAAGGCGACTCAACGGCTCATCGACAGGGGCTGCACACGCATCGCGACCATCTCAGGACCGCTGTCCATGCACAGCTCCCTTGACCGCGTCGAGGGGTGGCGGCGCGCCTTGCACGACGCCCGCCTGCAGCCCGGTCCCGTGGTGGACGGCGACTACACGATGCTCGGCGGCGCACGGGCGATGCGAGAGGTGCTGGCCACCTACCCCGAGGTCGATGGGGTCTTCGTCGCATCGGATCTGATGACGAGTGGCGCGATGCCGGTGGCGCTCGACCGGGGCCTGCGCATCCCGGAGGACGTGGCGCTGGTCGGTTACGACGACAGCCCGGCCGTCGAGGCGTGCGAGATCCCGCTCACCACAGTGCGCCAGCCGTCGGAGGAGATGGGCCGCGAGATGGCGGACATCCTGCTCGGCGTGCTGTCGGGGGAGACGGATAGGCCGCGCACGACGATCATGCCCACGACCCTGGTCGTCAGGGAATCGGCCTAGACGGTCACCACGAGCTTGCCCCGCACGTGGCCGCGCTCGAGTTCGCGGTAGGCGTCGGCGGTGGCCTCGAGGGGGTAGCTGCCCGCGACCTCGACGCGCACGTGACCGTCATCGATCAGGCCCGCGATCTCAGCGAGGTCCGCCGAGTCGGGACGGACCCAGATGTAGTGGCCGCCGTACTCGCTCGCGGCCCGAGGGTCGGCGATCGACGCCACCACGCCTTCGGGGGCCAGCAGCGCGGCCGTGTCGTCGAGCGAGTCGCCGCCCGCGAAGTCGATGATCGCGTCGTATCCGTGCGGCCGCGCCTCGAGGGCGCGTTCGCGAAGCCCCTGTCCGTACTCGAGGTGCGTCGCGCCGAGGTCGCACACGTAGTGGTGATTGCGGGCTGACGCCGTGCCGACCACGTCGGCGCCCAGGTGCGCCGCGATCTGCACCCCGAAGGTTCCCACGCCGCCACTGGCGCCGTGAATGAGGACGGTCGATCCGGCGGTCACGCCTGCGCGTCGCAGTGTCTGCAGGGCGGTGAGGCCCGCAAGGGGGACGGCGGCGGCCTGGGCGTGAGTGATCGACGCCGGCTTGTGGGCCGCTGTACGCACAGGCACCGCGACCCGCTCCGCGAGGGTGCCACCCGCGACGACGTCGCCGCGGGCGTAGGCGAAGACCTCGTCGCCCACGGAGAATTCGGGCGTGTCGAGCCCCGCCTGCACCACGACGCCGGACACATCCCAACCGGGTATCGCGGGGAGGCGGGCGTCGATGAGGCCCTCGAGATGGCCCTCACGGATCTTGTAGTCGACGGGGTTGAGCCCCGCGGCGCGCACCTCGACCACGATGGTGTCGGGGCCGATGTGCGGTTCGGGCACGTCGGTCAGCTCGAGGACGTCGGCGCTGCCGAACTGGGCGTAGGTGATGGCTCGCATTGATAGGTCAACGCGCCGCGACCGCGCGCACATTCCTGGCAGCGGGGCCGGGGCCGGGGGCCCCGCGGCCCGGAATGCGGACACGCGTGAGCCAGTTGATGAGGGTGGAGCCACCACACCAGCCTGAGGAGACCCACGATGACGTACGTCGCCGACCCTGACCGCTACGACGGCCCGATGATGTTCCGCCGGTGCGGCCGCTCCGGACTCGACCTCCCGTCCCTCTCGCTCGGGCTGTGGCACAACTTCGGGGACGACCGGCCGCGGCAGACGCAGCGCGAGATCATCACGAAGGCGTTCGACCTGGGTGTGACCCACATGGACCTGGCCAACAACTACGGCCCCCCGCACGGCTCGGCGGAACGCAACTTCGGTGCGATCATGCACAGCGACCTCAAGCCGTACCGCGACGAGCTGGTGATCTCGACCAAGGCCGGCTGGGACATGTGGCCGGGCCCCTACGGGCAGGGAGGCGGAGGCCGCAAATACATGCTTGCGAGCCTGGATCAGTCGCTCGAGCGTATGGGCCTCGACTACGTGGACATCTTCTACTCTCACCGGTTCGATCCGACGACCCCGCTCGAGGAGACCGCGGCGGCGCTCGACACGGCGGTGCGATCGGGCCGGGCCCTGTACGTGGGCATCTCGTCGTACGACGCGGATCACACGCGCGAGATGGCCGCGTTGCTGCGCGACCTCGGCACGCCGCTGCTGATCCACCAGCCCAGTTACAACATGCTCAACCGGTGGGTCGAGAACGAGGGGCTGCTCGACGCCGCGGACGAGGTGGGAGCCGGTGTGATCGCGTTCACCGCGCTCGCGCAGGGCATGCTCACCGACAAGTACCTGAACGGCATCCCGGAGGGGTCGCGCGCGGCGGAGGGATCGTCGCTCGACAGCGACTGGCTCACCGACGACGTGCTGCGCCGCCTGCGAGCCCTGAACGACATCGCGGACTCCCGCGGTCAGTCCCTGGCCCAGATGGCGCTCGCGTGGACGCTGCGCGATCCCCGCGTCACATCCATCGTCATGGGCGCGAGCTCGGTGCGCCAGCTCGAGGACAACGTGGCCGCGCTCGCCCGACTCGACTTCACCGATGGTGAGTTGGCCGCGATTGACGAGCACGCGACCGATGCGGGGGTCGACTTGTGGGCCGATGCTCGCAAGGGCTCGCTCTAGGGACGGCGCGCGGGGGCGCCGCCCCAAAGCCCGGGAGTGAGCAGGTGCCACGCGCGTTCGGAGACTGCGTGGCGCTCGTCTCGCGGAGCCTGGCTCACCACCATGGCGACCATGCCGACGGCGAGCATGAGGTCGTCGACCGAGGCCCCCGGGGCGTCGCGGTCCGGAGACTTGGCGAGCTTGCTCGCCAGGACCGCGCGAAGTCGCGCGTCGAACCCGGCGACCCGCGCATCGGCCCTCGCGACGGCGATGGTCTCGATGAATGCCGATGCCGCCTCGGCTTGGTGCGTCACGAGGTCGAGCACGTCGCGCAGCGTCGAGCCCGGCCGGTTCGCCAGCAGCTCGATCTCGGCGAGGTTCTCCTCGAACACCGCCACCGTGAGGGAGATCCGGTCGGGGAAGTGTCGGTACAGGCTGCCTTGACCCACGCCGGCGCGTTTGGCGACCGCGGACAGCGGCGCATCGATGCCGCGCTCGTCGAAGACGGTGCGAGCCGCGGCGATGAGCGCGGCGCGATTCTCGGGCCCAGCGCTCGGCCCGCGGTTCGTCCGGGTCTGGTTGGCCATAGGAATAGAGTAGAGACCGGACAGCGTTGTCCGGAATCGAGTGCAAGGGAGGCACACCGATGGCAGAGCAGACGTGGGACGAAGAGGTCGATCTTCTGGTCGCGGGATCCGGGGCGGCGGCCATGAGCGCCGCGATCGCCGGAGCGGACGCGGGCCTGAGGGTCCTGATCGTCGAGAGCACCGAGAAATGGGGCGGCACCACCGCGATCAGCGGCGGCGGGCTGTGGATGCCCAATCACCCCGACATGGGCAAGCTTGGCAAGAAGGACTCCCGCGAGGACGTCTTGACGTACATGGACGCCGTGATCGGCGACGTGGGTCCGGCAAGCTCGAAGGAGCGCCGCGAGGCCTATGTGGACACCGTGCCGGTCGTCTACAACGAGTGGAAGCGCCTGGGCATCAAGTGGGCGTTGAGCGGTGACTATCCGGACTACTACCCCGACAAGCCTGGCGGCATGGACGGCGGTCGCGCGATCGAGACCGAACCGTTCGACTCCAAGCGTCTGGGCGACTGGTTCGCCAAGTCGCGCGCGATGGTTCCGATCCCGGTCAAGACGGACGACGTGTGGCTGCTGTCCCGCGCCTGGTCCTCTGCCAGCGGTTTCTGGCGCGGCGCGCAGTTCGTGGGTCGCACGCTCAAGGGCCTGCTGTCGGGCAAGCGCCTCTACGGCCTCGGCGGAGCGTACGCCGGCCATCTCATGGCGGCCGTGCAGAAGGCGGGCGTCGAGGTGCGCCTCAACACGCCGATCACCCGCGTGATCAAGGACGATGCGGGCGTCGCCGTGGGCGCCGAGGTGGCGTCGCCTGATGGCACGGTGCGCATCAGGGCGCGAGCCGGCATCATGCTCGGCACGGGCGGCTTTGCGGCCAACAAGGAGTGGCGCCTCAAGCACCATGGCATCGAGGGCTACACCTCGGCTCCCGAAGGCGACATGGGCACCGGCATCCAGGTGGGGATCGACGCGGGCGCCGACGTGGCGCTCATGGACGATGCCTGGTGGGGCGCGTCGATGGTGGCCACCGATGGCGAGGTGGGCTTCAGTGTGAACGAGCGGTCGAACCCGTACTCGATCATCGTCGACCAGACGGGCGAGCGGTTCGTGAACGAGTCCGCGAGCTACATCGACGTGGGTCACGCGATTCTGGAGCGCGACAAGACGGTGCCCGCGATCCACAGCTGGATGATCACCGACCGCCGCCACCAGAAGCGGTATCTCAACTCCACGGCCATGCGGGGGCTCAAGAAGCTCCGCGAAGCCGGCAGCGTCGTCGAGGCGGACACGCTCGAGGAGCTCTCGGAGAAGCTCGGGCTCGACAAGGCCACGTTCAAGGCGACCATTCAGCGCTTCAACAAGTTCGCCCGCAACGGGGTGGACGAGGACTTCGAGCGCGGCCGCACCAAGTACGACAACTACTACGGCGACCCGTCGCTGAAGAACCCCAACCTCGGGCCGATCGAGAGGGGGCCGTTCCGCGCCTTCATGATCGTTCCCGGAGACCTGGGCACCAAGGGCGGACTCCTGACCGACGAGCACGCGCGCGTGCTCGACACCGACGGAGCCCCCATCGAGGGCCTCTACGCGGCGGGCAACACCACCGCAGCGGTCATGGGTCGGACGTATCCCGGCGCGGGATCGACCATCGGCCCGGCCACCGTGTTCGGCTACCTGGGCGCGCGGCATGCCGCGCAGCGAGTTGCCGCGAAGGCCTGAGCGGAAGGGAGAACGACATGTTCGGCAAGAAGAACGACAAGGACCAGACGACTGCACCTGAGGACTCCGAGGCCGCTGCCCGGCCAGGCTCGACGGGCCTGAGCGGGGACACCAAGATCAAGGATTGGCTGGCGCATCCCCAGGGCGGGCCCGTGCTGCGGGCGATGCTCGCGGAGGCGGGCTCGGACGAGTCGCAGCTCAAGCCCGTGCGCGGGTTCGCCATGAAGAGGCTGATCCCCATGAGCAAGGGGCAGTTCACCGATGAGGCCATCGCGCAGCTCGTCGTGAAGGCGGAGGCCTACGACCCGGCGAGCGCCCCCGCCGACCCGGCCCGCGCATCGGCCCCCGAGGGCGCCGGTGAGGACGAGGAGATCGAGCTGCCCGAGTTCGTCGAGTCGATCACCGAGGGCCGCTTCGCGGCCAAGACGGTGATCGTGACGGGCGCGGGGTCCGGAATCGGCCGCGCCACTGCCTCACGCATCGCGCGTGAGGGCGGGCGTGTGATCGCGGTGGACATCAAGGAGCCCGGACTCGAGGAGCTCGTCGCCGAGAACCCGGGCGCCGACATCGTGAAGGTGGTGGCCAACGTCACGGAACAGGACGACGTCGACGCCATCGTGGCCGCCGCGGGTGATCGGATCGACGGTCTCGCCAACGTCGCAGGGATCATGGACAACATGACCCCGCTTCACGAGGTCAGCGATGAGGTCTGGGACCGCGTGATGGCGGTCAACGCGACGGGGCTGTTCAAGCTGTCACGCGCGGTCATTCCCGCGATGCTGGACGCTCACGCGGGGTCGATCGTCAACATCACCTCGGAGGCGGGGCTGCGAGGCTCTGCGGCTGGCCTGGCCTACACAGCGTCCAAGCACGCGGTGGTGGGCATCACCAAGTCCAGCGCGTTCATGTACGGCCCGCAGGGCATCCGCGTGAATGCGGTGGCTCCCGGGCCGGTCATCACCGGAATCGAGGCGAGCTTCGACTCGGAGCTCGGGGGCAGGCGCATCCGCACCGCCATGGGCGCGATGCCCACGCCGGTCGGCCCCGAGTCGCTCGCCGCCTCGATCACGTTCCTGCTGTCCGATGACGGTCACAACGTCAACGGCGCGATCCTGCCCTCGGACGGCGGGTGGTCGGCGGTGTAGGGGCCGTCGACGCACAGCAAAGGGCCGGGCGCCGCCGTGGGGGCGGGCCCGGCCCTGAGCATGTCGGCGCGGCTTACGCCGTGGCGACCTGGATGCGGCGCGGCTTGGCGGATTCGGCCTTGGGCACCGTGATGGTGAGCAGGCCGTCCCGGTACGCCGCCTCGATCCCTTCGGGGTCGACGCGGTCGGGCAGTCGCACCGCGCGGTGGAACCGGCCGAACCGGCGCTCGATGCGCTTGAATCCGTCCGCGTTCGCGTCGGAGTAGAAGTCGCGCTGGCCGGCGACGGTCAGCACGTTCTCCTCGATGGACACGTCCACCTGGTCGGGCGTCACGCCCGGCAGCTCGACGTGAAGGGTGAAGCCGTCCTCGTTCTCCTCGACGTCGAGGGCGGGGCTGAAGGCGCCCGCGAGCGACGCGTCGGAGTCTCCGAAAAACTGGCGGACCATCCGGTTGAAGTCGTCCTGCCACAGCGACTGAGCCGTCGCCGGGACCGTCTGACGAGTGACCTCTCGTGCCATGGTGAACCTCCTGAAAAGTGTCATGTCACCGCCTTCCGACGGCGTCGGCTGCAAAGTTGAGCCGATACCACTCATGTTAAGACTTGAGTCGAGGCCGCGCAACTCTGAAAAGAGCGTGTTCGCTGAGGGAGATCGGCACGCGCGTCACCGCCGTCCTGCGGGCGCCACTTCTGCACACGGCCGTGACGCAAGGGACGTGCGGGGCCGGTGGGGTTGCACTGGTGTCGCACATGCCGCATACGTCACCGGTGTGTGCAGAACTGGCCGCAGCCGGGCTGAAAGCGAGCGCTGAGCGGGCAGGACGCTGTGGCGTGAAGCCGCCGATGCGCGGGCGGGGCAGGTGCGGGCGCTACAGGCCGGTGGCCTCGGCGAGGTCGCCGGGCTGGGGCTTGGACACGTGCCCCACGATCGTGACGACCACGGTGATGAGCGCGCTCGCGAGCATGCCCACGGCGATGTGAATGGTGAGCAGCAGGGCACCGGCGCATGCGCCCGCGCCGATCAGCAGGATCGCGCCCATGCGGCGCTTCCAGAAGTTCAGGCCCTCCCCACCCGCGAACGAGTCCGCAGCCAGGCCGGTGATGGTCGACGTCACCACCACGGTGGTGATGTCCTTGACCGCGATGTGGCGCGCCACGGCCGCCTGCAGGCCCATCGCCAGTCCGAGCGCGGTCGTGACGGAGAAGGCCAGGAAGTGGGGCGGCTCCGACTCGATGGTGGCGACGATGGCGGAGGCGATGAGCGTGACGGCCACGAACGAGAACAGCAGCGTGGTCTTGTTGGACCAGCCGGCATCGAAGGTGCGCAGCGTGCGCCCGCCGATCGCCGCACCCACGAGAAAGCCGATGAGCGCGAGGACGGGGCCGAGCACGGGCAGGTCGTCGACCCCGGTGAGCGCCATGCCGAGGATCACCACGTTGCCCGTCATGTTGCCCGTGAACACGCGGTCGAGGCCCAGGTACCCCACCGCGTCGATGACGCCCGTCGAGAACGTCAGCGCGAGCATGAGCAGCAGATGAGTGCGGGCGACGTCTCGTCGCATGGCGTCACGCATGGCGGCCTCCTCGTGTTCAATGGCCCCGCACCGCGCTTGCGGTGGAGCCATCCTTGGCCAGGGCGCCGGTAGTCTCGAACAAGAGTAGGGCACCGACCAGGCAGGAGACGTGAGCATGGGCGAATACGCCGGGGTGCTGCGCCGGGGCGAGGGAGTGCCCGACGGCGCGACCTACCTTCCCGTCGGCACGGACACCGCGCTGTGGGGGCGCCTGCCCGCGAGGAACGACGCCCCCGTCCTCACGGTGGACCGCGGCGCCACCGTGGTGGTGGACACCCTGTCTCACGAGGGCCTGCTGCCCGATCAGGGGTCGGATCCGGTGGCGTTCTTCGCGGGGCACGGCGTGAGCGCCGATGCGGTCCTCGCCGAGGCCTCCGAGCTCGCCTCTCGCGGCGGCAGGGGGGAGGAGGACGGCCCTCACGTCGTCACGGGTCCCATCGCCGTGCGCGGCGCGAAGCCGGGAGACCTGCTCGTGGTGGACCTGCTCGACTTCACCCCGCGCGTGCCCTACGGCGTGATCTCGAATCGCCATGGGCGCGGCGCCCTGCCTGGAGAGATGCCGTCGAGCCCGGACAACGTGAGCGTGTTCACGGGAATCGGCCCGGACACCGCGGGGCAGTGGCGAGGCTGGCTTCCCGGCCGCGACGGCGGGCGCCCGACGACCGGCTTCCCGCTCGCCCCGTTCATGGGCATCATCGGCGTGGCGACGGACACCGACGAGCGCGCGCACTCGGTGCCGCCAGGTGCGCATGGCGGCAACCTGGACATCAAGGAGCTGGTGGCCGACACCCGGGTGTACCTGCCGGTGCAGGTGCCCGGCGCGCTGGCCTATCTAGGAGACCCGCACTTCGCGCAGGGAGACGGCGAGGTGGCGCTCACGGCGCTCGAGGCCTCGCTGCGTGCGACGGTGCGGTTCGACGTGGTGCCCCAGCGCGAGGCGATGAGGGCCTTCGGCGAGTTGGCCGGCCCGCTCGGTCAGTCCGCTGACTACCTGATGCCCACGGGCCTCGACGCGGACCTCGACGAGGCCATGCGCGCGTGCGTGCGGCAAGCCGTGGCGATCCTGAGTGCGAGGTACGGCATGGAGGCGCACCTGGCCTACGCGTACCTGAGCGCCGCGACGGACTTCCGCATCTCCCAGGTGGTGGACCTGGTGCAGGGAGTGCACGCGATGATCCGAATCAGCGACTTCGAGGCGGTACGAGATGAGTGAGTCCAGCGAGCACCCGGCCCATGACGCGGCTCGCGACCTGCAGGCGATCCTGCAGCTCCCGGAAGGCCTCGAGCCGCCGCCGCAGCTGATGGATGCGTTCTGGGGCTACGAGGCCGCGCTGATGGCGGACGACGTGGACCTCTTGGGCGCCTACTTCGCGACGGGCCCCGACGTGATGCGCGGGGACGGCGCCGGCCTCCTCGTGGGGCGCGAGAGCATCGACAGGTTCCGCACCGGGCGCGGGGGAGCGCCCGCGCGCACGGTGACCGAGATCCAGGTGCGCCCCCTCACCGACACCCACGCATACGTCACCTCCGTCAACACGCCGGACAAGGGCGGGCGCGGCCTGGTCACCCAGCTGTGGGAGCGCAGCGGCGACGAGGGCGCGACGCCGGGCGGGTGGGTCATCACCGCCGCGCACGTCAGCGCACCCCCGCCGGCGATGGACGGTCGGGTCTGGCGCGTGCTCGGATCCCCGCTCGTGCCCGCGGCCGCGGACGGCCCCCTCGCGGGCGAGACCGTCGCGGTCAAGGACGTCTTCGCGGTGCCGGGGCACCGCATCGGCGCCGGGGTCCCGGCCTACCTTGCGGAGTCCGCCGTCGAGGAGGAGCCGGCCGATGCTGTCGCCGCGTTGCTCGGCGCCGGCGCCTCGGTGCGGGGAATCGCGCAGACCGACCAGTTCGCGTACTCGATCGCCGGCAAGAACGGTGCGTACGGGACGCCGCCCAACCCGGCCGCGCCCGGAGCCATCCCGGGCGGGTCCTCGTCGGGTCCCGCCACCGCGGTCGCCAGCGGGCACGCCACCATCGGGTTGGGCACCGACACGGCGGGATCCATCCGGGTTCCGGCGTCCTACCAGGGACTGTGGGGACTGCGGCCCACCCACGGCGCTGTCTCGCTGGCCGGCGCGCTGCCGCTGGCCCCCGCATACGACACCCCGGGCTGGCTCGCACGCGATGGGGCCACCCTGCGCGCGGCCGCCGCCGCGAGCCTCCGCCAGGACCAGCAGCGCTCGATCCCCAGCGACCGGGCCGTCGTCGCGGCGTCGCTGTTCGAGGCCGCGGACTCCGACGTGCGCCTGGGGCTGGCGGACGTCATCGACGCCCTTGCGGCTCACGGGGTGTTCGCGTCGCTCGAGCCCGTCAACATGCCCGCCCCGGCCGAGCTCTTCCGCATCTTCCGGTACACCCAGTCCGCCGAGGCGGCTCGGTCGTGGCAGGAGTGGGTCGAGGCGCACCCGGGCGCCCTCGCCGCCGATGTGGCGGAGCGGTTCGCGTGGGCCACATCGGTCACGGGGGGCCAAGAGGCGGAGGCGCTCGAGGCCAAGAGCGCGGCCCGCGAGAGAATTGACGCCGCTCTCGGCGACGACATCCTGCTGCTGCCCGCGACCAGTTCCGTCGCCCCTGCGCTCGACGCCCCGCCCGAGCGGCTTCAGGAGGTGCGCGAGGCGACGCTCGGCATCACGGCGGTGGCGGGCATCACCGGACGGCCCGCGCTGTCCGTGCCCCTGCTCGAGCTCGACGGCGGCCCGGTGGGGCTCAGCCTGGTGGGGCCGCGTGGCAGCGATCTCGCGCTCATCGACATCGCTTTGGGATGGGTCGACGCACTGCGGTAGAGGGATCGCGGGCTGAATCGAGCGCTGGGTGAGCGCGCGGCGCGACCCGGCCCGTGCATCGGCCGTGTTCCCGAAACCCACAGGTAACCCGGGCTTGGCATGATGGCGGGGTGACCATCCCCAAGTCGATTCACCCGCCGCAGCGCCTCCTCATGGGCCCCGGCCCCATCAACGCGGATCCGCGCGTGCTGCGCGCGATGTCTGCGCAGCTCGTGGGGCAGTACGACCCGTGGATGACGGACACCATGAACGAGGTCATGGACCTCTACCGGCAGGTGTTCATCACCGACAACGACCACACGATGGTGGTCGACGGCACGTCTCGGGCCGGCATCGAGGCGGCGCTGGTGTCGCTGCTCGAGCCGGGCGACCGGGTGCTGGTGCCGATCTTCGGTCGGTTCGGTCACCTGCTGGCGGAGATCTGCCGCCGTGCGGGGGCCGAGGTGCACACGATCGAGACCGAGTGGGGGCGTGTCTTCACCGAGGAGGCTCTCGAGGCCGCTCTGTCCGATGTCAGCCCCAAGGTGCTCGCCGTGGTCCATGGCGACACGTCCACCACGGTGGCCCAGCCGCTCGAGGGGCTCGGAGAGCTGTGCGAGAAGCTCGGGGCGCTCCTCTACACGGATTGCACCGCGACGCTGGGCGGCAACGAGTTCCGCGTCGACGAGTGGGGCATCGACGTCGCCACTGCCGGGCTGCAGAAGTGCCTGGGAGGGCCGTCGGGCTCGGCGCCGGTGACGTTCTCGCAGCGCGCCGCGGCCGTCGTGGAGGCGCGCAAGTCCATCGAGGAGGGCATTCGCGACGAGGGTGACCCCGTCTCGGCCCACCCGATTCGCTCCAACTACCTCGACATGGCGCAGATCTTCGACTACTGGTCCGAGCGCCGGCTCAACCACCACACCGAGGCCACGACCATGCTGTACGGCGCCCGCGAGTGTGCCCGAATCCTCATGCAGGAGGGCCTGGCGGACTCGTGGACCCGGCACCAGCTGCACGGCCGGGCGATGCTGGATGGGGCGACGGCGCTGGGGCTCGCGCCGTTCGGCGACCTCGCCTACAAGATGTCGAACGTGGTGGGCGTCAAGATCCCGGACGGGGTCAACGGCGACGCCGTGCGCGGCGCGATGCTCGAGGACTTCGGGATCGAGATCGGGACCTCGTTCGGCCCGCTGCACGGGAAGATCTGGCGGCTGGGCACCATGGGCTACAACGCCCGGACGGACGCGGTACTGCAGACGCTCGCGGCCCTCGAGGCGGTGCTCCGCCGCGCCGGGCACCGGATGCCCGCCGGGGCCGGGGTCGACGCGGCCTACGAGGTGTACGGGGCGTCCGCGTGAGCGCTGAGCCCTCATCGAAGCGTGATGCGGCGGAGGTGCTCGCGCGCTGCGACGTGCTCGCCGAGATCTCCGCGGCAGTGGACGGCATCGAACGCAGCTACCTGACGCCCGAGCATGCGCGCACCAACTGGACCGTGGGCGAGTGGATGGCCGATGCGGGCCTCACGGCGTGGCAGGATGCGGCCGGCAATCAGCGGGGCACCTTGGCAGGGCCGACGGCCGATGCGCCCGTGCTTCTGCTCGGCTCTCACCTGGACACGGTGCCGGGTGCGGGCAGATACGACGGGGTGCTGGGCACCCTGATGGCGATCGCGGTCGTGGGCCGACTGCGCGACCGTGGCGTGGAGCTGCCGTTCGGCATCGAGGTGATGGGCTTTGCGGACGAGGAGGGCACCCGCTTTGGGCGGACCCTGCTGGGTTCGTGCGCGGTCGCCGGGACCTGGGACGACACGTGGTGGGGTCTGCAGGACGCCCACGGCGTGACGATGTGGGACGCGTTTCGGGCCTTCGGGCTCGACCCTGAGCGGGTGGGGGACGCGGCGCTGGATCCGGCGCGCGTGATCGGCTACCTCGAGGCGCACATCGAGCAGGGGCCGCTGTTGCAGGACGCGGACCGGGCGCTGGGAGTGGTGCGCGGCATCATGGGCGCGCGGCGGTTCGACCTTGAGATGGTCGGCGAGGCCGGCCACGCCGGCGGCATGCCGTACGGTCGCCGGCGAGATGCGCTGCTGGGCGCCTCCGAGGTGGTGTCCGCGGTCGAGGTGCTGGCGCGAGACGCCGGGGCCGTGGGCACGGTCGGAAAGCTGAGGGCGTTCCCTGGCGCCATGAACGTGATCCCGGGGCGCGTGGAGTTCTCGCTCGACCTGCGCGCCGAGTCGGACGCCGTCCGCGACGACGTGTGGCGCGAGATCGAGGAGACGGCGCGCAAGGCCGCCGCCGCACGGAACCTCGCCTTCGAGGTGTCCGAGATGCACGCGGCCCGCGCGACGAAGGTGGGGGAGTCGCTGGCGCTCGCGATCGCGGAGGGCATCCGCGCGACGGGCGACGCCGAGCCGATGCACCTGCTGTCCAAGGCGGGCCACGACGCCATGGCGATCGCCGACCTGTGCGACTACGCCATGCTCTTCATCCGCTGCAAGGACGGCATCTCCCACCACCGCGATGAGTCCGTGCGTCCTGATGACGTCGAGGTCGCGCTGGACGCGTTCGAGGCCGCCGTGCTGACGTTGGCGGAGCAGTACTCGTAAGTCATAACTCTGCGAGCGAAAATTACGACTTGGCGCCGAACTCATAACTCTGGTGGTCGCGCGGACACACTGGTGCGCCCTTGAGGGACCAGCTCTGCCCGCACACCACTGTCGTCGAAGCCGGGTCCGGTTTTCGATGGTGTGCGCGAGGGGTGCCGTACTCTGAGGAAGACCACGGAGAAGGCAACCTTTGCTCCGAGTCCACAGCCACAAAGGGAGCCTCGCGGTGAGCGCAGCGCACGTCGGAATCGTCCTGAACCCGTCGAAGACCAGCAGGTCCGAGCTCGAAGAGGAGCTGACGTCGGCGATCACTGAGCACCCCGACATGCAGGTGTCGTGGTTCGAGACCACGGTCGAGGATCCCGGCCGGGGCATGGCCAAGGACGCGCTCGAGGCCGGCGTGGACCTGGTGGTCGCCGCTGGCGGAGACGGCACCGTCCGTGCGGTAGGCGAGTACCTTGCCGAAGTCGAGTCGTCGGCTCACCTGGGGATCATCCCCATGGGCACCGGCAACCTGCTCGCGCGCAACCTCGAGGTCCCGCTGAACGACGTCGCCAAGGCGCTGGAGGCGGCGCTGAACTGCGAGGCCCGGACAATCGACCTGGGCTGGGCCGAGATCACCAAGTCCGACGGCACGGAGACGATGGCGTTCACGGTGATGGCGGGCGTGGGCATCGACGCCCACATGATCATCGAGACGGCCGAGGGACTCAAGGACAAGGTGGGCTGGCTGGCCTACATCGAGTCGCTGGGCCGTGCGCTGTCCGCCAGCGAAGTCATCGACATGGACATCAAGGTCGACGCGGGAAAGACGTCCAAGGAGAGGGCGCACACCCTGATCGTGGGCAACTGCGGGATGCTGCAGGGCGGCGTGACGCTGATCCCCGACGCGGACCCGACGGACGGCGAGCTCGACATGCTCGTGCTGCGCGCGGACGGCGTGGGGGGATGGCTCGAGACCCTCAAGACGATGGTCTGGGACAACGGAGTCAAGCGACTGTTCGGCGGCAAGCACAAGGCGGAGAGCAGCGGCTCCGTGACCAACAGGCAGTTCACATCGGCGACCCTCGGACTCGGCACGCCGCGGGTCCTGGAGTTGGACGGCGACGAGGTGGGCGAGTGCACGCGCGTGGAGTTCAGCGTCCAGCGGGCGGCCATCAGCGTGCGCTCACCCCAGGCCTAGTCGCAGTCAGTCGTCGACGTCCGCCCCGCCGCCCAGGTCCGTGCAGTCGACCTCGATCGTGAGGTGGCGCACCAGGTAGTCCTTCGCGCCCATGTCGCCCACCACGGTGTCGGCGATGTCGCGCCAATGGTCGCGTCCCATGAGCACGGGGTGGCCGGGCTCGCCGTCGTAGTGCGCGCGAGCGAGCGTGCCGCGCGGGTCGTCCAGCGCGGCGTCGAGCACGCGCCGTCCCGCGGCGGCGGCCTGATCCGGCAGGTCGACCAGAGTCAGCAGCACGGCGTCGGTGCTCGACGTCGCGGCAGCCGCGAGGCCCACGCGCAGCGATGCCGCCTGGCCGTCCTCCCAGTCCGTGGCCACGACGGGCAGCGCACCGCGGGGCACCAGGTTGAGGGCCGCATCGGCGTCCGCGCCCAGCACGATGATCACCTCGCGGCAGCCGGCGTCGCGCAGCGCACGGCAAGCGATCTCGAGCCACGGCGTGCCGTCCTCGTTGCGGCGCAGCGCCTTGGGCCCGCCGGCGCGGCTTCCCGCTCCCGCGGCGAGTACGACTCCCGTGACATCCATGCCCCTCACCCTACGATGGGACGATGAGGTTCGAACGAGAACGACTGCTCGAGTGCCTGCGCGTCGAGCGCTGGGCCGACGAGCTCGCCGGCCAGGACTTCGATACCGCCGATGCGCTGGTCGAGGCAGGGATGCAGGCCGCCACCCCGCTGACCGAGGCCGAGGTGGACGAGGCGCTGGCAGCCCACCCCCGCATCGGCGATAAGGCCGAGGGCGACGGTGCAGAGGCAGCGTTCTCGCGCGCCGAGCAGGCATCGAGTGATGACCCCGACGAGCAGCTCGAGGCGCACCTGCGCCAGGGCAATGAGAAATACGAGGCGCAGTTTGGCCGGGTGTTCCTGATCCGCGCCGCGGGACGTGACCGCCGCGCCATCCTCGAAGAGCTCTCGCGGCGACTGATGAACGACCCCGGCGTCGAGACCGACGAGGTCGCCGAGCAGCTGCGGGAGATCGCCGCGCTGCGCCTCAAGCAGATCTGGGAGGACGCATGAGCCACGTCACCACACACGTCCTGGACGCCGTGCGCGGCATCCCCGCCGCCGGGGTGTCCGTCACCCTGTCGGAGCGCGGGGGAGAGGGCTGGGAGCCGGTGGCCTCCGCCGTCACTGATGACGACGGGCGCGTGAGCGACTTCGGCCCCGATCGCCTGGAGGACGGCGTCTACCAGGTGCGCTTCGACACGGGCATGTACTTCTCTCAAGCGGACGTCGCGACGTTCTACCCCGAGGTGGTCATCACGTTCGAGGTCGACGGCGGCGACCACTATCACGTGCCCCTGCTGCTCAGCCCGTTCGCGTACTCGACCTACCGGGGAAGCTAGCCCGCGCATCGGCCGGGAATCTTGAGCCGACGCGGGCGGTTGGCCTGAGCATGATTCCCTCAACGACACTGAACGACGGAACGACCATCCCGCAGCTCGGGTTCGGCACCTACCTGGTTCCCCCCGAGGAGACTGCGGCCACCGTCGGCACCGCGCTCGAGGTGGGCTACCGCCACATCGACACCGCGCAGGGCTACCACAACGAGGCCGAGGTGGGCGAGGCGATCGCGAACTCTGGGCTCGCCCGTGACGACGTGTACATCACCAGCAAACTCAACAACCCCAATCACGCCCGCGATGACGTGATGCGCTCGTTCGATGAGACGCTCGAGAAGCTGCGTGTCGACAAGCTGGACCTGTTCCTCATCCACTGGCCCCTGCCCACGCGCTACGACGGCGACTTCGTGTCGACCTGGAAGGCGATGGTGGAGCTGGTCAACGACGGGCGCCTGGCCTCCGCCGGCGTCTCCAACTTCCAGCCCGACCACCTCGAGCGAATCGTCGGCGAGACCGGCTTCGCGCCCGTGGTCAACCAGATCGAGGCCCACCCGTACTTCCGCAACGACGCCGCCCGCAAGGCGTCGCACGAGCACGCGATCGCGGTCGAGGCGTGGGGCCCGCTGGGCCAGGGCGCGGTGCTGGAGGACGACGTGATCGGGACCATCGCCGCAGGAATCGAGCGGGCACCTTCACAGGTGATCCTGCGCTGGCACCTCCAGCGCGGAGACATCATCTTCCCCAAGTCGATGCGCCGCGAGCGCATGGAAGAGAACTTCCAGATCTTCGACTTCGAGCTCACTCAGGAGCAGATGGAGCAGATCGACGCCCTCGACCGGGGGCCCGAGGGCCGGGTGGGCCCCGACCCGGACACGTTCGACAGGGTGTGAGCGCCTGCGCTAGGTGAGGACTGGACGACGGGCCGATGCGCCCGTCAGGTGAGTCAGCAACGGCACCCAGCCGGGGGGAGGCTCCCCTTCGCGTGTGCGGCGGGCGGACAAACTCAGTCACGCGCTTGGCGTCTCCAGCCCTCCGTCAGCGTAGGTTGGCCTAGTGCTAGACGACGAGACCATGCGCATCGCCCTGGGTGCGGTGTCGCTGACGGTCCTCCTGTTGTTCTACCTGGGCGTCTATCGGCCCACACGCTCCAGCTTCTCCGGGTGGTGGACCCTGTCGCTGTTGAGCGCGGGCGTCTCGAGCACGTTGCTGCTGTTCAACAGCGGCGAGCTCGAGGTCGTCGCCAACTCAGCTTCGATGGCGTTGGCCGCAGTAGGCGCCACGTGCGTGTGGTTCGCGACGCGGTCGCTGCGGCGTGAGCGGCTCCCGTTATGGCTGCTGGGTGTGGCGCCAATCGCGATTCTGGTGTCAGCGCTCAGGTATGAGCCGGTGGGAGACACCTGGGTCGATCACGCGTTGCTCAGCCTCTACATGGCCGTGATGTTCGTGGCGACCGCCGTGGAGATGTGGATGGCGTGGAGGGCGCGACGCGCCATGGCCGAGCACGAACTGAATCGTGAGGCGCTCGTGGCGCTCGTGGTGATCGCCATCGCGGGGAGCGCCCTCGCCGTGTTCTACGTGCTGCGCACCGCGATGAACCTTGTGGTCGGACCGGAGAGCGACGCCTTTCACATGATCGTGGGCTCGGGCGCGGAGGACGCACTCCTGTTGATCTTCTTGGTGGCGGTCACGTTCAGCGTCTCGGCGATCGGGTGGGATGAGCAGGCGCAGCAGCTGCGGAGCCGGGCGATGCATGACGACCTCACCGGACTCCTGGGACGCACGGAGTTCCGCCTTCAGGCCGAGGCCGCCATCGCTGGGGCTCGGTCCAATGGCGTCACTGCGTTTCTCGCGGTGGCCGACCTCGATCACTTCAAGGCGGTCAACGACGTGCATGGCCACTCTGCGGGGGACCGGGCGCTCGTGGACTTCGCCGCGGTGTTGAAGGAGTCTCTGCGCCCTGGAGACCTTGCGGGGCGCATGGGGGGCGAGGAGTTCGGGTTGTTGCTCCTCGGCGCTGACGACGCCGATGCGGTGGCCCGGCTGGGCCACATCGGCGACACGTTCGCCGCGCGTTCGAGCGGCTTCGACTTCGTGCTGCCGACCGTCAGCTTTGGGCTCGCCGGCCTCGACCACGCGGACTCCTTGACCGCGATCTACGAGCATGCAGATCTGGCGCTGTATCGCGCCAAGGCGGATGGCCGCGACCGCGTCGTGACGTACTCGCGCGACCTCGGGCCGCGCAGCGGCCGCGTGCGGAACGGCCTGCCGACCGACCGGGGTGCGGGCGCCCCCTCCAGCCAGCCCTTGGAGCACCTCGACATCCACAAGGACACGGCGGACACCGGTCACGAGCTCCGCGAGACCTGATCTGCGTCTCGCTGCGCGGAGTGCCTGGTGTGGCGCGCTTTGTGCGAGGCGCGCACGCCGATGAGGGGTGTGGCAGCGCACGCGCGTGATCTCCATCACGGGTTGCTCGCCCGCTGCGCCGGGTCGGCGTAGGTTAGGCGGGTGCTCGACGATCAGACCATGCGGTTCGCGCTCGGCGCTGTGGCAGTGACGGTGTTGGTCCTGTTCTACCTGGGCGTCTACCGGCCCACGCGCTCGGGGTTCTCCGGGTGGTGGACCATCTCGCTGCTGCTGGCGGGGACGGCGACGGTGCTGCTGCTGTTCAACGACAGTGCGGTGCGGGTGGTGACCTATCCCGTCTCGACAGCGCTGGCCGCGGCCGGGTCGACCTGCGTGTGGTTCGCGATGAGGTCGTTGCGGCGCGCTCGCGTGCCGCGGTGGGTGCTCGTCCTCGGCCCGCTCGTCAACCTGGTGCTGGCGTCGATGGAGGCCCCCGATGACAACGGCATGGCCACGACCGGCCCGGTGTCCTTCTACATGGCCGGGATGTTCGTCGCGGGAGCGGTGGAGTCGTGGCGGGCGTGGAGGGTCAGGCGCGCGGGCGCCGACACGGAGCCGAACGGCGAGGCCGTGGTGGCACTGAACGTGATTGCGCTCGCGGCGACCGCGCTCAGCGCGTTCTACGCGTTCCGGGTGGTGATGCTCGTGGCGGCAGGGGATGAGAGCGGGGTGTTCGCGCGCACGGCCGGCTCGGGTCCCGAGGACGTGACCTTGCTGATCTGCATGGTCGCCGTCACCTTCAGCGTCTCGGCAGTGAGCTGGGACCAGCAGACGCAGGCGCTGCGGCGCCGAGCCACGCGTGACGATCTCACCAGCTTGTGGGGAAGGTCCGAGTTCCGTGCGCAGGCGCAGCGTGCGCTCACTCGGGCGCAGTCCAGGGGTGACCGGGCACTGCTGGTGTTCGCGGACCTCGATCACTTCAAGGCCATCAACGACACTCACGGCCACGCCGCGGGCGACGGGGCGCTCGTGGAGTTCGCCGACGCCGTGAAGGATGCGCTGCGACCCGGAGACCTCGCGGGCCGGATGGGAGGAGAGGAGTTCGGCCTGCTGCTGCTCGACGTCGATGACGCGCAGGCGGCCGACCGCCTGAACGCCATCAGCGAGACCTTCGCGGGGCGTTCGGGGAGCGTCGGCTTCACGCTTCCGACCGTGAGCTACGGGCTCGCCCGTCGCGAGCAGGGCGACTCCGCGTCCGATATCTACGAGCGGGCGGATCTGGCGCTCTACCAGGCGAAGGCAGACGGTCGGGACCGGGTCGTGACGTACTCGCGCGACCTCGGCCGGCGCGTCGGACCCGGCCGGGACGCGTTCGACGCGGCTCGAGGGTGAAGTGCGTCACCCGCTGTGGGATGCGGGGCGCGGGTTGGCGTAGGTTAGCCGGGTGCTAGACGCCGACACCATGCGAATCGCCCTGGGCGCGGTCTCGCTGACGGTTCTTCTGCTCTTCTACCTGGGCGTCTATCGACCCACCCGATCGAGCTTCTCCGGTTGGTGGACGCTGTCCCTGCTGTCCGCGGGAGCCTCGAACGCGCTGCTGATGCTCAACGGCAGCGACCTGCACGCCGTGGCCAACCCGGCATCGACGGTGCTGGCCGCCATCGGCGCCACCTGCGTGTGGTTCGCGACGCGGTCGCTGCGGCGCGAACGGCTGCCGATGTGGCTGATCGGCGTGGCCCCGGCTGCCATCGTGTTGCCCGTGCTCATGGACGAGCGCGTGGGCGACGCCTGGGCCGGCAACGGGCCGCTGTACTCCTACATGGCGCTGATGTTCGTGGCGTCCTCCATCGAGATGTGGCGGGCGTGGAGAACGCGGCGCGCGAACGCGGAACACGAACTGAACCGTGAAGCGGTGGTGGCTCTGCTGGTGATCGCCGTCGCCGCGAGCGGGCTGGCGGCGTTCTACGTGCTGCGCATCCTGGTCCACTTCGCGGCCGGGCCGGAGAGCCGGGCCTTCGAGACCACGGCGGGCTCGGGCCCGGAGGTCGCGCTGCTGATGATCGGGATGGTGGCCGTCACGTTCGGTGTGTCCGCGATCGGCTGGGATGAGCAGACGCAGGAGCTGCGCTGCCGGGCGATGCACGACGATCTCACCGGCCTGCTGGGGAGGACGGAGTTCAGGCTCCAGGCCGAGAGCGCCTTCGCTCGCGCCCGGTCCACGGGCACCTGTGCGCTGCTGGTGGTGGCTGACCTCGATCACTTCAAGGGCATCAACGACGTGCACGGTCACGCTGCGGGCGACGGGGCGCTCGTGGAGTTCGCGAAGGTCCTCAAGGACTCCCTGCGGCCCGGCGAGATCGTGGGACGCATGGGGGGCGAGGAGTTCGGGGTGATGCTCCTCGGCGTGGACGGTGCGGACGCGAACGCGCGCCTGGAAGCTATCAGCGAGGCCTTCGCCGCACGATCGAGCGGCTTCGACTTCGCGCTGCCGACGGTCAGCTACGGGCTCGCCGGCCTGGAGGACGGCGACTCCGTGGCCGAGATCTACGAACACGCAGACCTGGCGCTGTACCGCGCGAAGGCGGATGGCCGCGACCGCGTCGTCAGGTACTCCCGTGACCTCGGACGGCGCGGCGGGCGCGTCCGGACCGGTCGGGCTGCCGACCGCCGCGACGACTCCCGGCCTGACGAGCCCGACAACCCGGACGCGTTCGCCTCGGTGTGAATGTCTCGGTGTCAGCGCATCGGCCCCAGCCTCCTTGGGGTTTCGGACGGCCGATGCGCTCGCCGGGTCTTGGCGTGACGGGAACCAGTTCGCTGGCCGGGCGGGTCGCGTGCGCGTGGAGTACCTCACGAATTGCGTCCGGGGCCCACTGCGCCCACTAGGTTGATCTCGTGCTCGATGACCAGACCATGCGCCTTGTGCTCGGAGGCGTGACGCTGACGGTCCTCTTGCTGTTCTACCTCGGCGTGTACCGACCGACCCGGTCGAGCTTCTCCGGCTGGTGGACGCTGACGCTGCTGTGTGCGGCCATGGCCCGGTTGCTGCTGCTGTTCAACGGCAGCGACCTCCAGGTGATCACGAACTCGGCGTCGATCGTGCTGGCCGTGATCGGAGTCACGAGTGTGTGGTTCGCGACGCGGTCGCTGCGCCGGGAGCGCCTGCCGCTGTGGCTCCTCGGGGCTGCGCCGGTCGTGATCCTGGTGCCGAGGATCCTCGAGGCCGCCGCCGGTGGGGTCTGGCTGGGCAACCGTCCGCTGTTCCTCTACATGGCGGTGATGTTCGTGGCGGGAACCGTCGAGACGTGGCTGGCGTGGAGGTCATTGCGCGTCACCGATTCGCCCACCCGCAGCGGCGAACCCGTGGTGGCACTTCTCGTGACCGCCATCGCGGGCACCGTGTTCGCGGGGTTCTACGCGGTGCGCGCGGTCACGCAAGTGGTGGGAGGTCCTGGCGGCAGCCGTGCCGAACTGGCCGGTTTCGCGGCCTCGGAGAGCGTGCTCCTGCTGGTCTGCCTGGTCGCGGTCACGTTCAGCGTGTCCGCCGTGGGCTGGGACCAGCAGACCCGGGAGCTGCGTCGCCGCGCCATGCAGGACGACCTCACGGGTCTGCTGGGGCGGACCGAGTTCCGTCTGCAGGCCGATCAGGCCCTCTCGCAAGCGCGCTCCAGAGACACGACCGCGTTGCTGGTGGTGGCCGACCTCGATCAGTTCAAGGAGGTCAACGACGTTCAGGGCCACCCTGCAGGGGACGAGGTGCTGATCGCGTTCGCGGCCGCGCTCAGGGGCGCGCTGGGACCAGGGGAATTCGCGGGACGCCAGGGCGGGGACGAGTTCGGCTTCGTGCTGCTGGACACCGGCGAACCCCACGTGGCCGTACGCCTGGCGGCCGTCGGCGAGGCGTACCGCGCGTATGCGGAAACCTTCGATTTCGCGCTGCCGACGGTCAGCTTCGGCATCGCCGGGCCGGACGACGGCGATTCGCTGGCGGAGATCTACGAGCACGCAGACCTGGCGCTGTACCGCGCCAAGTCGGACGGTCGCGACCGGGCGGTGAGGTACTCCCGCGAGGCCCCGCGCCGTACGGGCCGGGTGCCGAGCACCGAGGACGCGCGCGCGAGCGGGCCCGGGCTCACGGGCGTCGTGTGAGCAGGGCCGCCTAGGCCGCGAGCGCCCCCGAGAACACCTGCCACGCGAGGGCCGTCTTGGCCACGAGGCTGAGGACGATGTACGCACGCTCGCCCCGCAGATAGTCCGCCCACTTGCCCTTCGCGCGGTACTGCAGCCACTGCACGACGGCGAAGGCGTTGAAGAACAGGAACAGGGAGACGATGATCCCCCAGACGAACCCGGGCACGGCCTGCTCGCTCGTGTTCCCGGGCCCGATGAGGTAGATGGCGATGACGAGCCACGGGACGATTCCGACGATGCTGCCGAAGATGAATGGCAGCAGGTCCTTGTCGCCCGGCGTCGCGTAGCGCTCCTGCAGCCAGCCGAACAGGATCATGCTGGCGTTCACGGCGAACAGGCCGACGAGCGCGGCGAGTTCGGAGATGCCGTTGAGCTGCACGATCAGCACGATCATGATCGACGACGACAGCGAGTACTCGACCCACCTGAATGTGTTGCGGCTCTCGCGCAGTCCGGCGGTGTATCGCGGGAAGAACATGGGCGAGATCACTAGGAAGTGGAAGATGGCCGAGAGCAGCAGGAATCCGGCCACCGCGTGGCCGATGTTGATGTCCAGGATCGTCACCGGGTCGCCGAAAGCGTCCGACCCGGGCGGGCCATTGAGGTAGGTCGCACGCACCGGCAGCGTGGCGTCGTTGGCGAGCACCAGGATCCCCACGAAGGACGCGAGGTGGAGCACGCCCGCGATCAGGTTGAACGGGCGGAGCTTGGCGAGTGCGGTGTCCATGGTGTCTCCTCGGTGTTCGGCACTGAACGTCACCATTATGTGCTGGGGGCGGGGCCGACCGTCGTGTCGCCACGCACGCCGAATGCCAATCGGCGACCGAGGGCCTCAGCGGTCGAGGGCCGCCAGCAGCACGTCACGGTCCGGCTCGTCGTCGGAGTGCCCCCGGCCACCAGCACGGCGGCCTCACGCAGTTCGCGAAGCTCGTGCTTGGCCTTGTCCGTGGTGGGTTGCTCAGCCGACGCTGCAGTGGGCGGCGGGTGGTCGCGATCGCCGAGGCGGCCCCTCACCTCCACGAGCGTCGCGTCCAGGACGCGGCCATGCCACCGGGCGTGCGGTGCGACGTGTACCGACAGCCCGAACCGCAGGTGCATCGTGACAGGCTGGCACCCCGCAGGACGTGCTCCATGGAGGCCGAGACGTCGTTGGCGTGGAAGTAGCAGAGGATCGGAGAGCGCTGAGGGCTCTCTTCGAGCCGGATCAGATCACGCTCGAGTGCCTGGATCCACGACGGCACTCCGTGCACGATCAACTCGGCGGCGCCACGTTGATCTTGCGCTGACACCAGGAACCGCACGATGGAGCGGGTCTCCGAGACCACCGGATAGACGGTGAGCAGGGGGGGAGACCGTTGCGCCGACGGCGGCCAGCCTGTAGTAGACAGGGCCACCCCGCTGAAGTGCAGCGCGTCGGCGACGCATAGGGCGACTTCGTCGAAGTGCGGCGCGTAGCCCAGGTGATCGAGGTTGTGGAAGTAGATGAGCGCGAAGCCGAGCCACAGACCAAGATCCCAGCTGCCAAGCTAGGCAACCATGATCGCCGGGCCTGCGTAGCCCACGATGACTTGTGAAGCAGCCGGGTCGCCTCGATGCGGGTCACCCGCCAGGTGAGGCCGGTGGTGAGCGAAATCAGGTATCCGCTGCGGGTGGGGTGCAGCAGCATCAGCGCCATAGCCACACCCGTGGCGGCGATGATCAGCGCTCCGGCAATCGCGACCGCGATCGTCATCAAGCGCCCTGCGTTCGACTCGTTGCCAGCACTTGGGAGCTGCTCTTGGTGGTGCGGTATTCGAAGGCTCCCGGGTTACGGGCCCGTCAGCGCCACCGAGACCGCCGCGAAATCGCCGCCGGCCAGTGCGGAGCCGAGGACGCCGACGGCGTACGCGGCCCCTGCAGCCAATGCTCCTACCGTCAGCATCTCGAGTCCCGCTCGCCACGGGGACAGGCTCGACAGCGCTCCCCGGCCGGCGCCGACCACGAACAGGGTGAGCAGCGTGAGACCGGCGGCAGCAGGGAACCGGTACTCGGCGGCGACGGGAAGCACGTAGGGCAAGAGTGGCACGACTCCGGGCGCGATGAACCCGGCGAAGGTGGCGTAGCCGTGCCGCGCGGCGGAGGCGCGACTGGTTCGCTCCTCGTCCTGCTTGGGAGTGCGCTCGGAGAGGTAGTCACTGGACGCCATCGAGAACCCGTCGGCGACCAGCGACGCGAACCCCAGAATGAGCACGACCGTGCGGGACAGGCCCGCTCCCGCGACACCCGAGACGATCGCGAATGTCGTCACGAGTCCGTCGTTCGCACCGTAGACAACGTCGGGCAGGTACCTGCGGATCACGTTGAGGTGAGGTGATCGTGGGGCATCCGGCTGCTCGGTCTCGTCCACTGTGCCTACTCCTCAGTGTGTGTGCCTGTGCTCGGCCGGAGACTGTCGCTTCAGTATGACTGTCGTGTTGCCCCCGCCTCAAGTTGCCTGCCCGGGCGGGGTGGTGCCTGGGGCTCGCGTTTCTCGCGTGGTCAGCAGTCGAGGGCCGCCAGCAGCACGTCACGGTCGTAGCGATGGCTGTCGCCGAGACGTGCCCGCGCCTCGAGAACCACTCGGCCGGGACGGTCCGACAGCACGATGATGCGGTCGGCGAGCATCGACGCCTCATCGATGTCGTGCGTGACCAGCACCACCCCCGAGCCGGGAGCCGCCGAGGGGTCCGCACCAGGGGCCGTGGCCGCGGTCTCAGTGAGGCGCAGCGAGGCGAGCCAGGCGTTCATGCGCCGACGAGTGACCGGGTCGAGCCCGCCGAACGGCTCGTCGAGCAGCAGCACGGGTCGCTCGGCGAGGCACGTCCGCAGGAGCGCCAAGCGCTGCCGCATGCCTCCCGACAGCTCGTGCGGCCATGCTCGTTCGAAGCCGCCGAGCCCGAACTCGTCGAACAGCCGCTGCGCCCGCGGGTGGGCGCGCTCTCGCGGCACCCCGGCCGCGAGCGCCCCGACCATCGCGTTCGGCAGCGCCCGGCGCCACGGCAGCAGTCCGTCGCGTTGAGGCATCCAGGCGGTGGCGTGGCGCCCCTCGTGGTCGCGCGGCACCTCGATGCGGCCCGACACGGTGGCGCGCGGATCGAGGAGCCCGCCGAGCGCCCGCAGCAGCGTGGACTTTCCACATCCGGAGGGGCCCAGGATCGCGACGAACTCGCCGTCGGCCACCTTCAGGTCGACGTCCTCGAGCACCTCCAGGCCACCGCCGCCCTTGGTGCGCGAGGGGAACCCGATGCTCAAGCCCGCCACGGATAGGACGGGAGGCGCCATCCTGCGCACGCCCGCATCGGCCGTCGCGGCCGTCACTGCTGTGCGGTGAGGAAGTCGTTGGTCCATGCGCCGTCGACCTCGGGGTCTCCGTTGAGGATGTCTCCATCGGCGAGCCACTGCGAGAACTCCGTCCAGGTGGACTCCTGCTGCACTCCCCAGGCTTCGGGGGTCTCGGAGTACTGGTCCGCGAGCCACCGGGTGCTGGCGGCGACGAGCTCCTCGTCGAGTTCCGGAGCCGCGGCCATGAGCGCGTCGGCCGCCGCCTGGGGGTCGTCCATCGCCGCCGCGTATCCGCGTGCGGTGACGTCGACGAAGGCGCTGACCGTGTCGGGAGCGGCCTCGATGTGCTCTGCGCTGGTGGCCAGCAACGGCGTGTACCAGTCCGGGATGCACTCGAACCAGTCGCGGAAGGCGATCGTGGACACGTCCAGGTCGTCGACCTCGCCGAGCCGCACGGTGTCCCAGGCGTCGAAGACCCACGCTGCGTCGAACTGGTCCTGCGTGAGGCCGATCCGGAAGTCGTTGCTCACCAGCGGGGTGTGCTCCACCAGCGCAGGATCGCCGCCGTCGCACGCGACCAGGCTCGAGATGATGGCCTCCTCGAGGCCCGACCCGTACGAGCCGTACCTCTTGCCCTCGAGGTCGCGGGGCCGCTCGATGCCGTCCTCCGTGAGCGACAGCAGCGAGGACGTGTTGTGCTCGATGACGGCGGCGACGGAGACCACGTCCGCACCCGCGGCCCGGGCCGGCAGCAGCCCCTCGGCCACCGAGTACGCGAAGTCGGCCTGACCCGCGGCCAGCAGCTGGAGTCCCGAGGTCTCCCCGGGTTCGATGACGGTCACGTCCAGGCCCGCGTCCTCGTACCAGCCGTTGGCGAGTGCCAGGTAGAGACCGGAGTGGTTGGTGTTGGGCGTCCAGTCGAGCACGATCGAGACGGGCGTGGGCTCCGCCGGTTCGTCGGACGGCGCGACGGCGGCCGTGGTCCCGGAGCAGGCCGCGAGGGCGAGTGCGGTGCCTGCTGCGATCGTGGCGCGAGCGCCGATGCGGGGGTGATCAGTCATGAGATGTCTCCTTGGTTGAGGGTCGAGTGGGGTGAGGGTGGGGTCGCGTGGGTCAGTGGTGCGTGGGCTGGATCTGCCAGGGCGTCGCGACGCGGCGCAGCAGGGCGATGGCGGCGACCAGCACGGCGGTGAGCAGTGCGATGAGCACTATCCCGACGAAGATCTGGTCCACCGCGTACGCCTTGCGCGAGCGCTGGATGAAGACGCCGATGCCGGATTCGCCGGCGAGGTACTCGGACACCACAGCGGCGCCCACGGCGTAGGTCGCGGCGATGCGCAGCCCGGCCAGCGCACCCGGGATGGAGGCGGGCAGGCGCACCAGCCACAGCTGATGCGCGCGCCCGCCGCCCAGTCCGGCGACGGTGTCGGAGTACTCGGCGTCCACTTCCCTGATGGCCGCGGTTGCGGCGATCAGGACCGGGAAGAACACCGTGAGAGCGACCAGCGCCACCTTGGACGCGAGGCCGAAGCCCGCCCACAGGATCATCAGCGGGGCGAGCACCACGGTGGGGATGGTCTGGCTGAGCAGCACCACGGGACGGGCGACCTGGCCCACCGTCGCGACCACGGAGGTGAGCACGGCCAGCAGCCACCCGAGCGCGGTGCCGAGAGCGAGTCCCAGGACCGCCTCCGTGGCCGTCGTGGTGACGTGCTGTCCGAGCGCGGGGGCCTGTTCGATCCCGGCCGCCACCACCTGTGAGGGGCTGGGCAGCACGAACTCAGGCAGGTCGCCCAAGCGCACCGACGTCTCCCACGCGGCGAGCAGCAGCACGACCGTCGCGGTGCCGACGAACGCGCCCCGAGTGCGAGCGCCGAGCGTCATCGGCGGTGCTTGCCCACCAGGTCCTGGACGGTGGGACCGGAGTCGCCGGCGCCGCCGGAGACCTTGATCATGGACATGCAGCCCTCCGCGCCGGCTGCGAGCGTGGACTCGTGCACCTGGCGAAGCAGGGCCCAGACCTCGTCGGGCGACCCTTCGAGGGTGGTGCCCATCGCGCCCACCTCGTACGACAGGCCAGAGGCCTTGACCGTGGCGATGGCGGCGTCGACGTGCGCGTAGCGGTCGTCGGGGGTGCCCACGGGGCGGGGCAGGACTTGGATCTCGGCGATCACGGGTGACTCCTTGGCGTCGGACCGGGGGTCCGCGCGGCGCACAGTCAGCCGTCGTCGGCTCGTCCGGGCAAGTGCAGGGTCGGGCCGCGACGGACCCCACTGTGCTCACGCCCGTGCCGAAGACACGTCCTTACGCTGGCATTACCCAGGTCAAGTTCTCGGGTCTATGGCGCGCTGGTGGCCGTACTCTCAGCTCGGCTGCCCCGAGCTCCCCGCGTTTGCCCTTGCATCGTACTCACATCGCGGTGCGGTGGTCCAGGCGCCCGTCTGTACGCACCGTCGCGTGCCGGCGGTCCGAGCCTCAGGGATTCAGATGCGCTCGTGTGAGTGGAGGTGCTGGCGCTCCAGCTCCGCGAGGAAAGCGTTCGTGTGGTCGAGGAGTCGTGCGAGAGCCTCGCGGTCGGCCTCGTCCTCGGCGCGCACCCCGGTGACCTCTGCGGCCGAGTCGCGAATCGCCACGAGGGCCCGTTCCACCTGCTCCGCGGTGGACTGCGAACCCGCGGCGGCATCGGCGCCGGGGTGAAAGCGCTCACTGAAGTGCTCGGTCACCCGCGTGAGAGTCCTGCCGAGGACCTGGCCGTACCAGTGACCGTACGGCGCCGCTTGAGCCGCCAGCCCGAACTGGAGTTGCATGGTGACCAGGCTGGCACCGCGCATGGCGCTGCCGAGGGAGGCGCTGGTGTCGTTGGCGTGGAAGTAGTACAGGATGGGGAAGCGCTGGGTGCTCTCGTCGAGTTGGATGAGGTCACGCTGCAGCGCCTGCAGCCGTGATTGACCGCCGTGCACCACCAGTTCGGCAGCTCCCTTGTGATCCTGGGCGCTGGTCAGCAGGCGCGCGATGGTGCGCGTCTCGGATACCAGCGGGTACACCGTCAGCAGGTACGAGATCGCCGCGCCGAATACCGCCAGCCCGCTCGCGGCCTGCACTGCGCTAATCAGGCGCAGCGCATCGTTCTCGGCCACCAGCTCGCCAAAGCCCACGGTGGACAGCGAGACGCCGCTGAAGTACACGGCGTCGACGAAGGAGACGTCCGAACCGTCGTGAGGCGGCATGTAGCCCAGGTGATCGAGCTGGCCGGCGTAGATGAGTGCGAAGCCGAGCCACAGGCCCAGGACCCAACTCGAGATCTGGACCAGCATGATCGCAGGGCCCGCGTATCCGACGATCGCGTTGCGGCGCAGTCGGGTCGCCGCGGTCCGGGCAAACCGCCAGGTGACACTCATGGCCACGCGGCTCAGGTATCCGCTGCGGGTGGGGTGCAGGAGCGTCAGCGCGAGGTCCACCCCGGTGGCCGCGACGAGCAGCACCCCGCCGATTGTGGCTGCGGTCATCGGCCGATCTCCCGTGTTCGTCGGGCGCCCCGCACGAGGAAGATCCTCGGTGTCGCGCCTGCGTGAGCCTGCATGCGGGTAGCGCCTGGCGCTCCGCTGGCAGCCAGTATGACTGCCGGGCGAACGCGGTCACAAACCGCTCGCCGAGTTCGACGCCCCACCGGTCGAAGCTGTCCCTTGTCGCAGGCGGGACGGGGATGCAACAAGCCCCGCCAAGGAGTGGTCCTCGACGGGGCTCGTATTGCGCGCGCTGAGCGCGGACTATCGGAGGTCGTACCTCGAGGTCGCTTCCATGTCGGCACGGACCTGTTCGCGGATCGGCTCCGGCAGGTGCGAGTACGGGTCGGCATTGCGCTTGCGCGAGAATGGTGCCAGGAACTTGAGAATCATGGGCTCTCCTTGGGGGATCGAGTGGTGATCCGGGAGCCAAGACGTGGGTCCGGGCTACCGGGGCCCCACGTTGGGACAGAAAAGGTCTCGGTGTAGCGGTTGTCGTTGCGACAGTGCCAAACCGAGACCTTCCCTACATCGCATGCCAACGACGGTGGGCGACGAGGCATTCCCGGGTGCTCGGCCCAGGCCGGCGGGCTGTGAGGTCCTGTGCCCGCCGGGGCCCACCGATCAGTGCAAGAGGCGCACTCCGCGCCGCCCTACGAGCGGTGAGCCTTGTAGTACTCGATGAGCGCCTGGGTCGAGGCGTCCTGGGAGGCGAGGGCATCGGCGTCGCCCTCGACCGCCGGTGCGATCTGCAGCGCGAGCTGCTTGCCGAGTTCGACGCCCCACTGGTCAAAGCTGTTGATGCCCCAGATCACGCCCTGCGTGAAGGTGATGTGCTCGTACAGCGCGATGAGCTGGCCGAGCACGGCAGGGGTGAGCGACGGCGCGAAGATCGACGTCGTGGGCCGGTTGCCCGCGAACGTGCGCGCCGCGACCAGGGCACCGGTGGTGCCCTCCGCCTCGACCTCCTCCGAGGTCTTGCCGAAGGCCAGCGCCTTGGTCTGCGCGAGGAAGTTGGCGAGGAACAGGCTGTGGACGTCCTGGTCGCCATCCTTGAGGTCGTAGGCCGGGTTGACCACCGCGATGAAGTCGGCCGGGATCAGCTTGGTTCCCTGGTGAATGAGCTGGTAGAAGGCGTGCTGCCCGTTGGTGCCGGGCTCGCCCCAGAAGATCTCGCCGGTCTCGGTGGTGACGGGAGTGCCGTCCCAGCGCACCGACTTGCCGTTGGACTCCATGGTGAGCTGCTGCAGGTAGGCGGCGAACCGGTGCAGCTGCTGCGCGTACGGCAGCACGGCGTGCGACTGCGAGCCCAGGAAGTTCACGTACCAGACGTTGAGCAGCCCCATGAGGACGGGGACGTTCTCCTCGAGCGGGGTCTCGGCCACGTGCTTGTCGACGGTGTGGAAGCCGTCCAGCAGTTCACCGAACACGTCCGGGCCGAGCGCGATCGCGAGCGACAGTCCAATCGCGGAGTCGACGCTGTAGCGGCCGCCCACCCAGTCCCAGAACCCAAAGGCGTTGTCCGTGTCGATGCCAAAGTCCGCCACCTTGTCGAGCGCGGTGGAGACGGCCACGAAGTGGTGCGCGACCGCATCGGCCCGCTTGGCGTCGTCGGAGACGTCGACGCCCGCCTCGCCCAGCTGCTCCCAGAGCCACGTGCGTGCCAGACGCGCGTTGGTGAGGGTCTCGAGGGTGGTGAAGGTCTTGGACGCGACGATGAACAGCGTGGTCTCGGGGTCGAGCCCCTTGACCTTCTGGCCCATGTCGGTGGGGTCGATGTTGGAGACGAACCGGGCGGTGATGCCCGCGTTGGCGTAGGGCTCGAGCGCCCCGTAGACCATCACGGGCCCCAGGTCGGAGCCGCCGATGCCGATGTTGACGATTGTTTCCACGCGCTTGCCGGTGACGCCGGTCCACTCGCCCGCGCGCACGCGGTCCGCGAACTCGTTGACGCGGCCCAGCACCTCCTGCACGTCCTCGTCGATGTTCTGGCCGTCGACGACCAACTCGGGTGTCGCATCGGCCGGGCGGCGCAGCGCGGTGTGCAGCACGGCACGGTCCTCGGTGGTGTTGATGTGCTCGCCCGCGAGCATGGCCTGGTAGCGGTCGGCGACGCCGGTCTGCTCGGCGAGCTTGACCAGGCTGGCGAGGATCTCGTCCGTGACGAGGTTCTTCGACAGGTCGACGTGCAGGTCCCCGAGGGGGAGGCTCATGCGGCCCACGCGCCCCGCGTCGGCGGCGAACCAGCCGCGCAGGTCGGGCGCGAAGTCGCGGTGGTGGGCCTCGAGCTCGGCCCAGGCGGAGGTGGCGGTGGCATCAATGGGTGAGTTCACGCCCCCCAGGGTAGTGGGGTTGCGCTGTCGAGTCACTGGGACCCTCTGCCCGGCCGATGCGCGGGCCGGGGTCTCAGTAGTACGTCGGCTGGCGCTGCGCCGGGTCCGCGCGCGCCGAGTCGACGCCCGGGTCCCCGAGCAGCGCCTCGATAGCGGCTTCGGTGGCGCCCACACCCGCCCAGTGCGGGTCCACGTCCGCCGCGATGCACCAGGCGCGATCGGCGGGCCAGATGAAGGATGGGTGGTCGTACTCGTCCAGGCCCAAGTCTTCGCACCACCGCGGAAGGTCGGCGAGGCCGCCCTCGGAGAGGAACGACTCGCGGTGGGGGACATGGACCGCTGACCTGGCCCGCGCATCGGCCGCAATGGTGCTGACGCCGCTGTCCCACACCAGGAAGAAGGCGGCGTCGGGGGTGCCGGTGAACGGTGTCAGGGCCTCGACCGCGCGCACGAGGTGATCGAGATTCGTGGGGTGGTCGGCGGGGACCTGGGCGTCTGCCTCCGTGAGCCCGGGTCGCGCTGGGTCGGGGATGAACCGCACCCTTGCGAAGGAGCCGTAGGCGTCGGGACCGAAGGTGATGAGCTGGTCCGCACGCGTCGAGGAGCCGGCGATCCAGTCGGCGGCGGAGGTGTCGTGCGAGAAGAGCAGCACTTGCGGTGACCCCGTCAGTCGTCGATCGGTTCCGGTTCCGGCCGCGGGCCGAGGGTCTGGATCACGATTGCGGCCGTGACCAGGCCCGCCGCGAGCGGGAGCGCGAAGTTGTGCGCCATGTTCAGGGCGAACGAGAGCACCTGCCCGCCTGCTCGGTCCTGTGCACTCAGCCCTCCGCCGAGGCGGTAGAGGAGATCTGGGCCATAGACGAACGTGATGGACCCCACGACGACGAGGACTGCGGCCCAGATGAGGCAGCGCTTGGCGACTGGGTGCATGGCCGACACGGTAGCAAGCGACGCTCAGTGCCGGACAGGGAGCATTCAGGCCGTGTAGGGGTCAATGAGTGCCGGACAGGGGTTAGTCGGGGTCGAGGTTCGGCGTGACGACCTCCTGGCCCTGGACGTACACACCGGCGATCGCCGGCTGGCGCAGGCCCATGAGCAGGGTGAACAGCTCCTCGAGCGTCGCCTCGGCCTCGTCGTCCGAGCGGATGCCCATGGTGAGCATGCCGTCCAGCGGCTCCCAGCGCGACTTGTCGATGAGCAGGAAGTCCGCCTCCTTGCCCACGTCGAGGTTGCCGAAGGCGTGCTCCATGTCGAGGGCCCGCGCCCCCGCGAGGGTCGCGGCGAACAGCAGCTCGGCGGGGTGCAGCGCGGTGCCGGCGTCGTCGCCCTCGGAGATGTGGACCTTATAGCAGTCGCCCGCCACGCGCGAGATCAGCCACTCGTCGCCCGCTCCGATGTCGGTGCCCAGTGCGACGTTGACTCCCGCGGCCACGGTCGCGCGCCACGGCATGGTGCCCGAGCCCAGGAACAGCTGCGACGTGGGGCAGTGGGCGATCGAGGTGCCGGTCTCGGCCATGCGGGCGAGCTCGCGCGGCTGCGAGTGGACGGCGTGCGCCAGCGACGAGCGCCGGCCCAGCAGGGTGCGTCCGCCCTCGCGCGAACCCGTGAGGAACCTGCCGTCGTAGGTGTCGAGGTACGTCTCGACGCCGTACGTCCCGAGCACCGCCGCGATCTCGCCGTCGCCCTTGCGGTTGTTCTCGTTCAGGTGGCTGTGGAAGTAGACGCCGCGCATGCGCGCCTCGTCGTAGAGCTCCCCGAGCGCGCCCAGCGTCTGCGCGGTCACCGAGAGCGAGAAGCGCGGCACGATCGCCACCTGCACGCGCGCGGTGCGCGGGTCGCCCGTGTCCACGGCATGCCAGTGGTTGATCTCCTTCGACACCAGGTCGATCGCCGTCTTCTCGTCGGTGATCAGGGCCGATGCGGCGTTGGGCCCCACGGTCTGGATGCCGCGGCCGGACACGACCCGCAGGCCCGAGGCGAGCGTCTCCCGGTACAGCGCGTCCTGCGCCACCGGGAACGCGCTGCCGAAGACCATCGCGGCCGTGGTCCCAGCCGCGATGCGCCGGCGCGTGAAGTAGCGTGCGGCGCGGCCGGCGAACTCCGGGTCCCGGTACTGCGTCTCGGTGGGGAAGATGCAGTGGTCGAGCCACTCGAGCAGCTGGCCGCCGCCGTGGGCGGCCGTGGCGTAGGACTGCGGGAAGTGCACGTGCGAGTCGACGAACCCGGGGATCAGGTAGTCGGCGCGCGTGACGGGCGCTGCGGCGTACTCGTCCGGCAGCTGCGCGTAGGGGCCGATCCACGCGATCTCGCCGTGGTCGCCGCTCACGACGAGGGCGCCGTCGGGGATGGACGCCAGCGCATCCGTCACGTCCGGCTGCGCGGGCGAGCCGGAGATGTGGAAGATGTGCGCGCGGAACACCCGTGCGCCGGTGGTCGGTGTCATGGCGCCGCCGCTCAGACGAGACCGGAGAACGGGGCCCACGCTGGGCCGGCGTCGGGAGCGTCGTCCCTGATGGCGCTGGCGTGGATGAGCCCGTATGGGCGGTCGTCGGCGTGGAAGACCTCGCCGTGGGTGTCGATGCCGAACCGCCCCAGGTCGTACTCGAAGTGGTGCTTGTTCGGCGCGGACATGCGCACCTCGACGAGCTCCGGCACGGCCTCGAGAGCCGCGGTGCCCATGGCGTACAGGGTCTGCTGGAGCGCCAGCGAGTGGTGCTCCGCAAAGGTGCTCGTCAGCGCGCGCTTGATGGTCGCGTACGCCGCGTTCCAGTCCACGTCCGTTCCACCGAACCGCCACTTGGCGTTCAGCGCGGTCGCCATGATGCGGTCGTGGGTGGGCTCGAGCACGGTGAACTCGTCCTCGAGAAAGCCGTGAAACTCGCTGCCCGTGGACTTCAGGAGGACCAGGTCCTTCAGGCCGCCCGTGACCCAGGTGCGGCGCGCACCGGCCTCGCCCGTCACGGTGACCGATGCGGTCCTCACCTCCTGGCCCGAACGCACCCAGGTGTGGTCGTGGCCCGCGCCGCTGCCGTCGGCGTCCACGCGGGTCCAGTCGTACTGCTCGACCTCGACGCGTGACTCGCGCACCGGCTCGACGTCGTCCACGAAGTGCGTCGCGAGGGCGAGCGCGTATGCCTCGATCGACTCGAGCCCCACGGTCTTCGCGTAGGCGTACGCGGTCTGCTTCTGGGTGTCGGTGGGGAGCACGGTGCCCTGGTCGCCCGTCAGGTGCGCAGCGTCGAAGTCGCCGCGCAGGCAGGTCGAGACGTTGACGTCCGCGATCTCGTGCCGAGCGGTGTCGCGCACGATCCGCACGATGCGGTTCTCCGCCTTGCCGTACTGGTGGTCGCCCAGAACGATCGCCATGATCACGCCTTTCACGAATGCGGGAATGAGGGGACACCCGCTTTTGTCCTCACGTTATCCATTCTTGGTTTCGGCGGCGTTTCGTAGGGGATTCTCGCCCAGGGGCGGCGCCTTTCCCGTGGCCGGTCGGGACTTGCACCAGATCGATGGCCCGGCGTGCGGCGCGCTAACGCTGAGCGGCCGCGGGCTCGCCCTGGACGGCGAGCGCAGGCCGCGCGATGAGCCTGCCGGCGAGTGGCGCATCGGGCACGGGCGGGTGCGCCTGCGCGCCGCCCACCCAGGTGCGAGTCGCCTGGCCGGTCAGCGCCCTCCCGTCGAATGCCGAGACCTTGTTGCGGTGCTCGAGGCCGGCCGCCTCGACCGTCCAGGCGCGGCCCGGCGCGAACGACACGAGGTCCGCGCGTGCGCCCTCACGGATGGCGCCCTTGTCCTCCAGCCCCGCGAACGCCGCGGGCTTCGAGGTCAGCCACGACACGGCCGTCTCGATCGGGATCCCTCGGGCCGTGGCTCCGGACGTCACCGCCGAGAGCATCACCTGCAGGCCCGAGATGCCGCCCCACGCGCGGGCGAAGTCGCCATCGGCGCCCGTCTTGAGGTCGACCGTCGCGGGGGAGTGGTCGGAGGCCACGAAGTCGATGGTGCCGTCGGCGAGGGCGGCCCACAGCGCCTCGCGGTTGTCCTCGTCGCGCACCGGCGGGCAGCACTTGAACTCGGTGGCGCCGTCGGGGACGTGGTCCGCATCGAACGTCAGGTAGTGCGGGCAGGTCTCGACCGTGAGCCGCAGCCCCTCGGCCTTCGCGCCGCGGATCTGGTTCAGCGCCGTGGCCGAGCTGAGGTGCAGGATGTGCGCGCGGCCGCCCGTCGCCCGCAGGGCGGAGATGACGGTCGCGATCGCGCTCGTCTCGGACGCGTCCGGCCGCGACGCCATGAAGTCCTCGTAGTAGCGGCTGCCGGAGTACGGCGCCAGGCGGTCGGGGTCCTCGGCGTGGACGATCACCATGCCGCCGAACCGGGCCGTCTCCGCGACGGCCTCGCGCAGCTGCGCGGCAGTGAGGTGTGGGAACTCGTCGACCCCCGAGGGCGACAGGAAGGCCTTGAAGCCGAACACGCCGGCATCGTGCAACGGCTCGAGCGCGCCCAGCGAGTCGGGAATCGCGCCGCCCCAGAACCCGATGTCCACCGCGGCGTTCTCGGCCGCCGCGGCGCGCTTGGCCGCGAGCGCCGCGACCGTCGTGGTGGGCGGGATCGAGTTCAGCGGCATGTCGATGATCGTGGTCACCCCGCCGGCCGCGGCGGCGCGGGTCGCGGTGGCGAAGCCCTCCCAGTGGGTGCGGCCCGGCTCGTTGACGTGCACGTGAGTGTCGACGACGCCGGGTATCAGCACCTCGTCGGTGGCGAGCCCGACGGTGTGGGTCGCCGACCACTCCGCGTGGCGGGGGCCGATGCGCGCGATCACGCCGCCGCTGACTCCCACTGCGGCGCGCTTCCACTTTCCGTCGATCAGCACCCGGTCGGCGCGCACCACGAGGTCGAAGTCCGTCATGGCGCGAGAGTACGGGTTCGATGTTGCGTCCGCGTGTCGAGGCGGTGACCGTTGGGGGCCGGCGCGATCCGGAGATGTTTCGCGAGTGTCGTGGGCGGCGCAATGCGGCCGAAACCTGACCCGCCTACATTGTGTTCATGTTCGATGTCGCGGGCGAGCTGGAGCGGGCGCTCCAGGCCGGCCAACGGGTGGGGGTCGTGACCGTGGTCGCGGTGCACGGATCCGCGCCGCGCGCGATCGGCTCCGCGATGGCCGTGACCGCTGCCGGCGAGGTGATCGGCGCCATCTCCGGCGGCTGCGTCGAGTCCGAGGCGCACGAGCTGGCCGGAGCCGCCCTCGAGGGCCGGGCCGCGCCGTCGAGCACGCTCGGGCTGTCCGACGACGATGCGCTCGCGGCCGGTCTGGCATGCGGCGGGCACCTCACCGTGGTGGCGAGCGTCCTCCGCCCGGCCGATGCCGGGGTGCGTGAGCAGCTGCGCTCGGCATCGCGCGGGGAGGCCGCGGCGCTCGACGTCGCCCTCGACGACGGCGGGGTGTCGGTCCCGCCGGGCCCGATGAGTCTCGACACGCGGCTCGAGGAAGGCGTGCTCCACCTGGTGCGCCCTCCCGCGCCGCGCCTGATCATCGTCGGCGCGGTGGACTTCTCCTCCGCGCTCGCGACGGCGGCGCGCCCGCTCGGCTACCGCATCACCGTGGTCGACGCCCGTCCGGCCTTCGCGACCGCCGTCCGCCACCCCCATGCGCACGAGGTCATCCGGGCGTGGCCGGGGGAGTACCTGGCCGGCACCGTGGTGGGCCCCCGCGACGCGATCTGCGTCCTCACGCACGAGGAGCGGTTCGACATCCCCGCGCTGGTCTCGGCGCTCGCGACCGATGCCGCGTATGTGGGGGCCATGGGCTCGCGCCGCACCGATGCGCGGCGCCGGGAACTGCTCCGCGAGGCGGGTGTCGAGCCTGAGTCGCTCGCTCGGCTCCGCAGCCCCATCGGCCTCGACCTGGGGGCCGTCACCCCGGCGGAGACCGCCGTGTCGATCGTGGCCGAGATCGTCGCGGGACAGTCCCGCGCGCCGCGACTCAGCGAGACGTCGGGCCCCATCCACGCCCGCGCCTGAGCCGCCCCGCCCCAGCGGTGGGTCAGTGGGCTGAGGAGGCCAGACGCCACACGCGGTCGCGCGACATCGGCAGTTCGTGCGGCCGCGTCCCGAGCGCCCGGCGGACCGCGTTGGCCAACGCCGGCGCGACGGGGTTGTACGGAGACTCGGACATCGCCTTCGCCCCGTAGGGACCGAGCTCGTCGGACGTGGATGCGAACAGCACCTCGGTGTGCGGCACGTCCGCCATCTGCGGCACGCGGTACTGCCGGAACACGGGGTTGGCCACCGCGCCCTCCGGGTCGATCAGCACCTCCTCGTACAGGGACGAGCCGATGCCCTGTGCGACGCCGCCTTCGATCTGGCCCCGGCACTGCTCCGGATTCACCACTGTCCCGGCGTCCGCGGACTGCACCGACCGCAGGATCCTCACCTCGCCGGTGTCGCGGTTCACCGCGACCCGGAAGGCCTGCACGTTGTAGGACACGGATCGCACGAGCTGGTTGAGGGACGCCTCTGCGTGGGCGGCGCCGTCGCGCGAATGATCCGCGTCCACGGCGGCCACCAACGCGCCGAAGGGGACGGTCGCGGCCCCGGCGCTGACCCCGTGGGCTCCGAGCTCGCACCGAGCCGGGTCCACTCCCAGCAGCCGTGCGCCCGCAGCCACCAGCGCCTCGCGCAGCTCGAGGCACGCGATGTGCAGCGCCTTGCCGGCGACGGTGATGCCCGCCGACCCGAACGCGCCCGTGTCGTACGAGACCGCGTCCGTATCCGCGTGCGTGATCGCGACCCGCTCACGCGGAACGCCCATGTCCTCCGAGACGATCTGCGAGTGCACGGTGACAGTCCCATTGCCGAACTCGGCGGTGCCGACCCCCACCCGGTACACGCCGTCCGCGGCCACGCTGACTCTCGCGACGGCCCGGTGCCCGCGCGGCGGCAGCGTCGCGATCATCGACGCGGCCATGCCCTCGCCGATCGCCCACGCGTCGCCCTCAGGGGCGGGCACGTCGTCAGGCGCCGCGAGGCCGGCGCGCGCCGACTCGAGACATTCGTCGAGCCCGTAGGAGCCGAAGATGAGGTCCTTGTCGGGCTCGCCCGCCACCACGAACGGGTCGCCGGGCCGCGCGGCATTCAGCCGCCTCATCTCGAAGGGATCGAGCCCCAGCTGGAGAGCCAGCTCGTCGAGGGCGGATTCGATCGCGAAGATCACCTGCCCCAGCCCGTAGCCGCGAAACGCCCCGGACGGCACGTTGTTCGTGTAGACCGCCTCGGCGTCGAGCCGCTTGGCGGGCACGCGGTAGATCGCCATCGACTCGTGGCAACCGTGGAACAGCACGCCGGCCGCGTGGTTGCCGTACGCGCCGGTGTCGCTCAGCGCGTCGACCGTCAGCGCCGTGAGCCGCCCGGAGGAGTCGGCGCCGGCCCTCACCGAGACCCGGAACGGGTGGCGCACGGAGGTGCGGACGAACTCCTCCTCGCGCGTCATCTCGTACGCGACCGGTCGGCCCACGGCGAGCGTCGCCACCGCGGTGATGTCCTCGGTGAACATCTCCTGCTTGCCGCCGAACCCGCCGCCCACGCGCGCGGTGAACACTCGTACCGTCTCGGGGTCGCGTCCGAGCATCCGCGCGAGCTCGGCGCGCGCCAGGAAGGGCACCTGCGAGCTGGTGCGCACCGTGAGCCGGCCGTCCTCGTCGACCCACGCGATGGAGCCGTGGGTCTCGAGCTGCGCGTGGGTCACTCGCGAGGTCGTCCACGTTCCCTGGGTGGTGACGGCCGATGCGGCGAGCGCGTTCTCGACATCGCCCACTTCGCTGTGTGCGGCGGCGGCCACATTGCGCCCGGCGTCCGCGACGCGGTCGTCCGGGCCGAGCGTCGGGTGCAGCAGCGGAGTCCCGGGAGCGCGGGCCGCCTCGGGATCCAGCACGGCGGGAAGCACCTCGTAGTCGACCCGGACCAGGCGGGCCGCCTCGTGCGCGATCCGCGCAGATTCGGCGACCACCGCTGCCACGCGCTGGCCGACGAATCTCACGGTGTCGTCGAGGACGCGGGTGTCGTCGGGGTCATCCGTGCGGTGCTCGTGGCGCGCGGTCGAGAAGCGGCCGGCGGGAACGTCCTCGTGCGTGAGCACGGCGAGCACGCCGTCCATCGCGAGGGCCTGGGAGGCGTCGATGGAGATCACTCGCGCGTGAGCGTGCGGAGACCCCACGACCGCGAGGTGTGCGCTGCCGGCGGGGATCTCGTCGAAGGTGAAGGGCTCCCGGCCCTGCACGACGCGCCGCGCGGCCGGGGGAGAGGCCGCCGCGCCGACCCCCTCGATACCCGACCCGGTTCCGATACCCGCCTTCGCCGCACCCTGGATACCCGTGCTGGTGCCCGCCCCCGCATCGGCCGCTCGACGTGCGCCCCGAGCGCACCCGCCGCACCCCTCGCGCGCGTCGCCGCAGTGCTGGATCGACTCCTCGATGGCGCGATACCCGGTGCAGCGGCACAGGTTGCCGCGCATCTGGCGCGCGAGGCCGTCCGTCTGGTCCTCGCCGAGTGCGGAAGCCGCCACCACCATGCCGGGGGTGCAGAAGCCGCACTGGAAGCCGAAGTGGTCGACGAAGGACTCCTGCAACGGGCTCAGCTCGTCGCCCGGCGCGAGCCCGGCGGCGGTGATGACGTCGCTTTCGGCCGCGCGGAACGCCGGTGTGATGCACGAGTGCACCGGAGACCCGTCCACGAGCACGGTGCACGCGCCGCAGTCGCCGGTGTCGCAGCCCTTCTTGACGGCCGTGTGACCGGACTCGCGCAGGAAGGTGCGCAGGCACTGGCCGGGTGCCGGCGCTCCCGAGACGTCCTGGCCGTCGACCCTCATGATGCGAGCTCCTCGCGCACCTCGGCCAGCAGCACGGCGCTCACCTGTCGGCGCCAATCCGCGGTGCCGAGCGGGTCCGTGTAGTAGCCCTCAGCGTCGCGAACGTCGCGCTCGAGTTCATCGGGGGCGGGCGCAGCCGGATAGCGCAGCACCGTGGGCGTGAGCGTGGCTGCGGTGATGACGAACGTGCAGCTGCCGTCCGGGTCGCGCCTGCCCGTCAGCAGCGCCCCGGACCGGCCGTGCTCGGCGAGCGCGATGCGGCGGTGGGCGGTGCGCGCGGTGAGCGCCGGTGCGGGCACGATCACGTCGCGCAGCACATCGCTCGTCGACAGGGACGTGGTGCCGTTGCCCGTGGGCAGGCTAGCGACCGGCACCACGGAGTCGGTGCCGTCGGCGTGCCAGATGGTCGCGGTCGCGTCCAGGGTCGCGGCCAGCGCCACCATCGACGAGGCCGCGTACGCCCGCACGATGTTGCCGCCGACGGTCGCGGCCGCGCGCACCTTGAAGCTCGCCAGCAGGGACTCCGAGCACTGCGCGAACAGCGGTGCCGCGGGGAACGTGGCCGTGGCGGCCCAGCGTTCGAGGGTTCCGATAGGGGCCATCGCGCCGATGCGCAGGTCGCCTTGCGCGGTCACGTCCAGCTCGTCCCACCCGAGACCGGACAGGTCGACGAGACCCGTGACGCCGGGCTGATCCTCGGAGAACATCCAGGTGCCGCCCGCGAGATACCGCTCGCCCTGGTCCAGCGCGAGGTCGGCGCGCGAGCGCGCGACCCGCACCCCCTGAACCGCCGTCAGATCCACGTCTCCACCTTCATCTCACCGCCGCAGTACGGCCGCCTCGCGCGCCGTCACCCCACGAATCTGCCACGATTGACAGGGCACCTCGTGCTATTCCGCGCGAAATTTACGTCCGCGAAACACCAGTGACGTCGTGACCGAAACCGCGCGGCCGTAGTGTCCAGCGCAGTGACGCTCAGGAAGGGAAGGCCTCGTGACCCGCGACCGATTCTGGGAGGACGCCGCCGACCACGTGATTCGCTACGGCACGGAGTTCTCGCCGCGCATCATCGAACGGGCGGCCGGCTCCTCCATCTACGACTCCGAGGGCAATGCGATCCTCGACTTCACGTCGGGGCAGATGAGCGCGATTCTGGGCCACTCGCACCCCGACGTGGTGGCGACGGTGACCGAGTCGATGACCACCCTCGATCACCTGTTCAGCGGAATGCTGAGCCGGCCGGTGGTGGACGTCAGCGCTCGGCTGGCGGGGACGCTGCCCGACGGGCTGGACAAGGTGCTGATGCTGACCACCGGCGCCGAGGCCAACGAGGCGGCCCTCAAGATGGCCAAGCTCGCGACCGGCGGCTACGAGGTGGTGTCCTTCGACGTGTCATGGCACGGCATGACGTCGGGCGCGGCGTCCGCGACCTACTCGGCCGGCAGGCGCGGCTACGGGCCGCCGATGCCGGGGAATCTCACGCTGCCCACCCCGAACGCCTACCGGTCCCCGTTCCGTCATCCCGATGGCAGCCACGACTGGGAGACCGAGCTCGAGTTCGGGCTGTCGCTCATCGACAAGCAGTCCTCGGGTGCGCTCGCGGCCTGCATGGTCGAACCCATCCTGTCCTCCGGCGGGATCATCGAGCTTCCGCCCGGGTATCTGGCGCGACTGCGCGAGGAATGCGACAAGCGCGGCATGCTGCTGATCCTCGACGAGGCGCAGACGGGCGTGGGTCGCACGGGCGCCATGTACGCCTTCGAGCGCGCCGGCGTGGTGCCGGACATCCTCACGCTGTCGAAGACCCTGGGCGCCGGCCTGCCCGTCAGCGCGGTCGTCACCAGCGCCGCCATCGAGGGGCTCTGTCATGAGCGCGGCTTCCTGTTCTTCACGACGCACGTCTCCGACCCACTGCCGTCCGCGGTCGCGCTGACGGTGCTCGACGTGATCGAGCGTGATGGCCTGGTGGCGCGCGCCGCTCAGCTGGGCGAGGTGCTCCGCGAGCGGCTGGTCGCGATGCGGGACGGCATCGAGCAGGTCGGGGACGCGCGCGGCCGTGGCCTGCTGCAGGGGATCGAGCTCGTCACAGACAAGGAAAGCAAGTCGCCGGCCGACGGCTTGGGGCGCGCGGTCACGTCCGCGTGTCTGGACGCCGGACTCCACATGAACATCGTCCAGCTGCCCGGCATGGGCGGCATCTTCCGCATCGCCCCGCCGCTGACGATCACCGACGACGAGCTCCACCAGGGCCTCGACATCCTCGAGGGCTCGCTGAAGGGCGCGGTCGCTCGGTAGCGGCGACCCCCGCATCGGCCCGTTCAGCAAGGCGGCCGATGCGGGGGAGGGCGGGCGCTCGGGCGCTACGCCCTTTGCCTGGATCGGATCAGCAGTCCGGCGCCCGCAAGCAGCAGGATCGCCGCAGCGGCGAGCGGCCACAGAGAGGCGCCGGTGGCGGCGAGGCCGTCGTCGTCCGATCCAGCACTCGCGTCGGGAACGTCGGTGGCCTCGGACTCGGCCTCTGCTTCTGCCTCGATGCTGATCACCGTTGCTTGGACCTCAGTGTCGCCGTCGAGGATGACCACCATGGCGGGGCCGGAGGCGTCGTGGGGGACCTGCAGGCTGACCGAGAGCGCGCCGGCGCCGGCGGTGGTGGTCACGGTTTCCACCAACGTTCGGGCGCCGCCAACTGCCATTCCCGCGCCACCGGTGAGCGTCCTGATCGCGACGCCGTATTCGTGGTTCGGAAGCAGGCCGGACGCTCGCACGTCGAGGATGTCTCCCCCCACGACGCTCGTGGAGCTTTGAATGCTGATCGCGGTCCAGTTGGCGACGAGGGTGACGTCGCCCTTGACAGATGAGTCAAACGCGTAGGCGTCGCCGTCGAGGGTCCACCCAGTGAACGTGTAGCCCTCACGGGTGGGGTTCGCCGGTGCGGTCACGGTGTTGCCGTGGTCGACGGCGACCGGGTCGATCGTGGTGCCGCCGTTGGTGTCGAAGGTGACGTCGTAGCTGTTGAGTGACCACGTTGCCGTGAGCGTGAGTGGTGCGGTGACGGCGGTGGTGAAGTCGTACGAGTCGCCGTTGAGGGTCCAGCCGGTGAAGGTGTAGCCGTCACGGGTCGGGTTCACCGGTGCGGTGATGGTGTCGCCGTGGTCGACTCTCATGGTGACGACTGCCGTGCCGCCCGCGCTGTCGAACTCGACGTCGTAACTGTTGAGCGACCAGCTGGCGGCGATTGTGATGCTGCCGGTCACCGGTTCTGAGAATTCATAGGTGTCGCCGTTGAGCGTCCACCCAGCGAACGTGTAGCCGTCACGGGTCGGGTCGGCAGGTGCGGTGATGGTGTCGCCGTGGTTGACCGTGATGGCATCCACTGCTGTGCCGCCATCAGGGTCGAAGGTGACCTCGTAGGAGTTCAACGACCAACTGGCGGTGAGGGACAGCGGTCCGGTGACGGGGGTGTCGAAGTCGTACGGGTCGCCATTGAGGGTCCAGCCGGTGAACGTGTGGCCGGTGTGAGTGGGAGCTTCGGGGGAGGCGACGGTGCCGCCGTGGTCAACGCTCGTCATGGTGACGGCTGTGCCGCCAGCACTGTCGAAGGTGACGTCGTAGGCGTTGAGGGACCAGCCCGCGGTGAGGGTGGTGTCGGTGGTGATCGGGGTGTCGAAGGTGAAGTCCTCGCCACCGTGGGTCCAGCCGGTGAAGGTGTGGCCGGTGCGGGTGGGGTTCGCTGGTGCGGTCACGGTGTCGCCGTGGTCGACGGTGACCGGGTCGATGGTGGTGCCGCCGTTGGTGTCGAAGGTGACGTCGTACGAGTTCAGCGACCAGGTTGCCGTGAGCGTGAGTGGTGCGGTGACGGCGGTGGTGAAGTCGTACGGGTCGCCACCGTGGGTCCACCCAGCGAACGTGTAGCCCTCACGGGTCGGGTCGGCAGGTGCGGTGATGGTGTCGCCGTGGTCGACCGTGATGGCGTCCACTGCTGTGCCGCCATCAGCGTCGAAGGTGACGTCGTAGGCATTGAGGGACCAGCCGGCGGTGAGGGTGGTGTCGGCGGTGATCGGGGTGTCGAAGGTGAAGTCCTCGCCACCGTGGGTCCACCCGATGAAGGTGTGGCCGGTGCGGGTGGGAGCTTCCGGCGACGCGACGGTGTCGCCGTGGTCGACAGTGACCGGGTCGATGGTGGTGCCGCCGTTCGCGTCGAAGGTGACGTCGTAGGTGTTGAGGGACCAGCCGGCGGTGAGGGTGGTGTCGGCGGTGATCGGGGTGTCGAAGGTGAAGTCCTCGCCGCCGTGGGCCCATCCGGTGAAGGTGTAGTGCTCGCGCGTGGGCTGCACGGGTTCGGCGACAGTGTCGCCGTGGTCGACGGTGACCGGATCGATCGTGGTGCCGCCGTTGGCGTCGAAGGTGACGTCGTACGAGTTCAGTGACCAGGTTGCCGTCAGCGTGAGCGGTGCGGTGACGATGGTGGTGAAGTCGTACGGGTCGCCGCCCAGGGTCCAGCCGGTGAACGAGTAGCCCTCACGCGAGGGGTTCGCCGGCGAGGCGACGGTGTTGCCGTGGTCGACGCTTACCGTGTCGACGGCTGTGCCGCCTGCACTGTCGAAGGTGATGTCGTAGGTGTTGAGTGACCAGCTTGCCGTCAGCGTGAGTGGTGCGGTGACGGCGGTGGTGAAGTCGTACGGGTCTCCGTTGAGGGTCCACCCGGTGAAGGTGTAGTCCTCGCGCGTGGGCTGCGCGGGTGCGGTCACGGTGTCGCCGTAGTCGACGGTGACCGGATCGATCGTGGTGCCGCCGTTCGAGTCGAAGCCGACCTCGAGGACGAAATCGATGTGGGTTTGGTTGCCAAGGCTGATCACGCGGTGCTGCACGCCCTCGGGCGTCCCCGTGGAGGTCACGGGTGAGCCGCCGAACCCGGCAGCCGACGCGGCCGAGTCCACTGTCGGAGTGCCGGCGATCGTGAGTGTTCCCCTGCCGTAGCCCGACTCACCCGGTCCGATTGCTGATATTCCGTGTGCCGTCACCACGCCGCCAGTCACGGTGACGTCGCCTCCGGCGCCGAAGACGCCCCCGCCGATCCCTGAGCCGGTCCCCATGCTCTGTGCATCGACCTCGCCACCAGAGATGAGGACTGTCCCGCCGTGGCCATCCATGCCGCCGCCGATGGCGGCGCCTTCGTAGCGACTCGTCGCGTCGACCAAGCCGCCGGTGACGGTGAGAGCGCCGCCGTCGCCCCGGAAGCCCCCGCCGATGGCGGCACCCCTGAAGCCGGCGATCGCGCGGACGGTTCCGCCAGCCACCGTGAGCGCGCCCATGGACTCGAAGTATTGGCCGCCGATCGCCGCTCCTTCCATCGCACTCCAGCCATCCGCAACGAGTACACCGCCCCCCACGGAGTCCGTGATGGTGAGATCCGCTCCTTGGCCGACGTGCACGACGGCTTCTCCTCCGAAGTCCGAATGGAGGGTCACGTTGTGGCCCGCAAGGTCGAGGGTCGTCGGCACCCCGCTGGGCACGCCGACACTGCCGCCGTCGATGTTGGCGGTGACGGTCACGTGGCCCCCTGCTGCGAGCTGATCGCTGAGCTCCTGCCAGGTCCCGGCATCGGCCGCCGTGGCGGGAGCAGCGGGCACAACAAGGATGAGAGCAAGTGCGATGAGCGCGGCGAATCCGCGACGAGAGGTGGGAGACATTTGCACATGACACCGCACGTAGTTCCCCAAAGACCAGCGCGTGTGGCAAAGGCCACGCGCTCAGCGCCGCTAGTGTCCGCTGGTATCCGAAGGGTCCGAAATGGCGCTGTGTGGAGGCGTGCCTCAGGACGGCACGGGGGAGCGGCCCACAGCGGGCATCACCACGTTCGCACCGCACAGCACGACGCCGATGCGCGAGCCGGGCTCGGGCACCCAGCGCCCGGTGAGCAGGGCGGCGAAGGGGGCGGCCACGCCCGGTTCGACCACCACGCGCAGCAGGCGCCACAGTCGCGCCTGGGCATCGAGCACCTCGTCGTCAGTGAGCACCACGGACTCGGCCCCCGCGCGGGACAGCGCGGCCCACGGCACGTCGCCGATGCGCCTGGCGCCCAGGTGGTCTGCGGCCACGCCGGACACGGGCACGGTGACGGGGCCGCCCGCCTCCACCGCGGCGGCGTACGACGCGGTGCCGGCGGTCTCGCAGCCGATGATCCGCATGCGGTCTCCGCACCACGCGGCCGCTCCGCCCGCTAGCCCGCCGCCGCCCACCGCGAGCATCATCGCGTCGAGGTCGCGGCCGGAGCGCGCGCGGTCGTCCTGGTCGAGCTCCATCGCGACGGTGCCCGCGCCGGCCATCACCACCGGGTCGTCGAACGCCTCGATGCTGGTCGCGTCGTGCTCGTCGAGGTACTCCTCTGCGGCGTCGCGAGCGTCGCCATAGGAGATGCCGATCGAGTGCACCTGAGCGTCCAGGCTCAGCAGCCTCTCGACCTTGGACGGGTTGGCGGTGGTGGGCACGAAGATGTGCGCCTCATGGCCGAACTGCCGCGCGGCATACGCGACGGCCGCGCCGTGGTTGCCGCCCGAGGCGGCGACGATTCCGGCGGGAGCGATGGGCTGTGTCGCGACGTAGTGAGTGGCCCCTCGAGCCTTGAACGCCCCCGTCACCTGGAGGAACTCGAGCTTGAAGACCAGAGTCGCGTCGATCCCGAGCGTCTCGCCGCGGATCTCGATGTTGGGGGTGCGGCGCACGTGGGGGGCGATGGCCGCTCCCGCGCGCGCAATGTCGTCAGCCGTCGGAATCGTGGTCACTCAACCATCTTGCCGTGCCGCGCGTCCGAATGCCCGGGACCCGCGCCCCACCCCTGTCCGGCACTCATTGACGCCTCCAGGAGACCAAACCCTCCTGTCCGGCACTCACGGACTGCTGTACCCGCGCGTCGGCCGCGTGCTATCCACCTTCGGCGGAACTGTGTCTTCTATCCACCTTCGGCAGAGAAGTGCATCCAGTCCTCGCGGCCATGCCAATGGCCGCCCCACGTCCAGCCCATGTCCTCGAAAGCGTCGTAGACGATGCTCGGGTCGTAGATCATGCCGTCCCGCTCCCATGTGCGGTCGAGGTAGGCCTCGGACAGCTCGGGGAACAGCTCCTCGCCCTTGTAATAGGGGTTGTGGAACGGGTTGATGTCCACCGCGAGGCCCTTGGCGTGCTCGGACCACACGTTGGCCGTGCCCACCACCTGCCGGCACCAGAACGCGCTGGTGACGTTGTGGTCGCCGGTGGGCGGCGACAGGTGCTCCTCGAGCGAGATCACCCTCATCTCCTCGATGGGGAATCGTCCCTCGTAGATGGTCTCGAACGCCCCCACCACGTCCTCGGCATGGTCGCGGTGGATGAGCATCTCGCCCATGTGGGGCTGCTGGTCGAAACCCCAGTACGTCATGGTGATGTAGCGCAGTTCGTCGAGGCCGACGGGGCACTCGGAGCGCCACGTGGAGCGCTCTGCGACGTCGTCGGGGACCTCGCTGATGGAGGACGCGAACTCGTCCGATTCGGGCTCCGGCAGCCATGGCCGGGGCGCGAGCTGGCGGTCGCGTAGCTCCTCGGGAGTCGGCTTGCGCTCGCCCAGGTTGTCCGGCTGGACCTCGAGCGGGATCGTGCCCAGCCACTGCGGGCGGGCATACATCGCGTCGTGATCCGCCTGGTCGGGGTTCAGCGTGACCGTCGGCACCGGCTCGGGGCTCGGGGTCGCCGTGGTCACCGTCACGGCCTCGACGGTCACCGTCGGGGTGGGCGACGGCGACAGCACCGAGCAGCCGCCGAGCGCGGCGGCTGCTGCGGCGACGGTCAAGATGGCGAGGCGGGAGGGCACGGCCCCAGGATAGGGGCCGTGGGCGGGGCAGGGCGAGGGCCGATGCGGGCGTCGCCGGTGTCACACCTGCGTGGTGAGATAGGGGGGTGAGCGAGAACACCGAGTCCCGTGCCACCGAGCCCCCCACTGCGCAGCAGGATCCTCGCGCCCGTCACCAGGATCTGGTGCAGCAGGTCGAGGAGCACCGGGCCCGCTACTACGGGGACGACGCCCCCACCATCTCCGACGCCGAGTACGACGTGCTCGAGCGCGAGCTGAGAGATCTCGAGGCCGATCACCCTGAGCTCGCGGAGCCCGATTCCCCCACGCAGCTGGTGGGGGCTGCGCGCGGCGACACCGGTTTCGCGTCGGTCCGTCACCGTGAGCGCATGATGAGCCTCGACAACGCCTTCTCACTCGCGGAGGTCGAGGCGTGGCTCGCGCGCATCGCCAAAGAGGCGGGGGACCGCCAGATCGTGTGCGAGCCCAAGATCGATGGGCTGTCGATCTCGCTCACTTACGAGAACGGCGAACTCACTCAGGGCGTCACCCGCGGCGACGGCACCACCGGCGAGGACGTCACGGCGAACGTGCGCACCATCGACGGCCTCCCGCATCGGCTCGCGGGCGATCACGTGCCCGCGCGGGTCGAGGTGCGCGGCGAGGTGTTCCTGCCGGTGGAGGCGTTCGAGCGCCTCAACGACCGCCTGCGCGAAGAGGGCAAGGACCCGTACGCGAACCCGCGCAACACCGCCGCAGGCTCCCTGAGACAGAAGGACTCCGCGGTCACCGCGACGCGTCCGCTCGCGCTCACCGCGTACGCACTCGGCGCGCTCGACTGGGGCGATGCGCAGCCGCACCCGAGCATCGGCACGCAGTCCGGCATCTACGAGGTGCTGGCGGAGTGGGGGATGCCGGTGAGCCAGTTCGCCAAGGTGCTCGAGGGAATCGGCTCCATCGAGTCGTACCTGGTCGACCTCGAGAACCGCCGCCACGACATGGTGCACGAGATCGACGGCGCCGTGCTGAAGGTCGACGACCGCGCGGTTCAGTCCGAGCTCGGCTCCACGTCGCGGGCGCCACGGTGGGCGATCGCCTACAAGTTTCCGCCGGAAGAGGTGCACACCACCCTGGAGGACATCCGGGTGGACGTGGGCCGCACCGGCCGCGTGACGCCGTACGGCGTGATGACTCCCGTGACCGTGGCGGGCTCCACCGTCACGTACGCGACTCTCCACAACCGGCATGAGGTGAAGCGCAAGGGCGTGCTGATCGGCGACACGGTGGTGCTGCGCAAGGCCGGGGACGTGATCCCCGAGATCGTGGGCCCCGTCGCGGCCGCCCGCACCGGCAAGGAGCGCGAGTGGTCCATGCCCACCCATTGCCCGTCCTGCGGGGCCGAGCTGGCCGAGCAGAAGGAGGGCGACAAGGACCTGCGCTGTCCGAACTCTCGGGCCTGCCCCGCTCAGATCATCGACCGCATCGCCTTCATCGGCTCGCGTGGCGCACTCGATGTCGAGGTGCTGGGGGAGAAGGCTGCGGCCGCCATGGTGCAGTCCGGGGTGCTCGTCAACGAATCGGGTCTGTTCGACCTCACGGAGAACGATCTGCGCCGAGTGCCGCTCTTCACGCTTGACGCGGACTCCAAGAAGGACGGTGTGGTCCGCACTGCGGGGGATGTGAGCACGAACGGCCGGCGGCTGCTCGACAACCTCGAGGCCGCCAAGGAGCAGCCGTTGTGGCGGGTACTGGTGTCGCTGTCGATCCGGCACGTGGGCCCCACGGCGTCACGCGCGCTCGCGACCGCGTTCGAGTCGATGGATGCCATCCGCTCGGCGAGCGAGGAGGAGCTCGCGGCCGTCGAGGGGGTGGGTCCTGTCATCGCCGAGTCCGTGCAGCGCTGGTTCGAGGTCGACTGGCACGTCGACATCGTCGAGCGCTGGGCCGCGGCCGGGGTGCGCATGGCCGACGAGCGCGACGAGTCCATCGCCCGCACCCTCGAGGGCCTCACCATCGTGGCGACCGGCTCTCTCGAGAACTTCACCCGCGACTCCGTGAAGGAGGCGATCATCTCCCGCGGAGGCAAGGCCGCATCGTCCGTATCCAAGAAGACGGACTACGTGGTGGTGGGCGCGAATGCCGGTTCCAAGGCGGCGAAGGCGGAGGAACTCGGCGTGACCATCCTCGACGAGCCAGGGTTCGAGCGGCTGCTCGCGGAGGGACCGGAGACCGCCGCGGACGACTGACCGCCGGCCCCGCTTGCACGCGTGTGGTGGGCTACATTGGATTCCAGCCCGCCCGAAGGTCGTCGAAGGAGAGCCATGGCCGAGACCATCCGTATCGTCGATCCGAGCGAGTCCAGCCGGCTCACCGAGATCGGCCAGCTCACGGCCCTCGCGTACCTGGCAGACGGCCTCGTCGACCAGGCTCACCCGTACATCCCGCAGCTCAAGGACGCTCACGCGCGCGCCGAGGAGGCGATGCTGCTGATGATGGTGGACGGCGAATCGGGCGAGGGGCCCGTCGTCGGCACCATCACCGTGGTGCCGCCGGGCTCCAGCTTCGTGGAGCTCGCTCAGGGGGACGAGTTCGAGTTGCGCATGCTCGCGGTGTCGCCGATCGAGCGCGGCCGCGGCATCGGCGCCAAGCTCACGCGGGCCGCGATGGACCTCGCGGTCGAGTGGGGGGCCTCGCGGATCGTGCTGTCGACCATGGAGTCCATGCACGTCGCGCACCGCCTGTACGAGCGCATGGGGTTCCAGCGGCGCGAGGACCTGGACTGGACCGTCATCGACAACGACGACGGCACGGTCTCGAAGATGTCGGAGGCCGACGGCGGCATTCGGCTCATCGGCTACTCGTGGGAGCCGGAGCAGTCCGCGAGTTGAATCGGACCTGCTGGGTATCCAGCAGACCGTAGGCGCCCTGGGTTGGACGTCGTGGGTATCGAGCGGAGAGCGGGGTCGATGCCGCCACTACACTCGGGGGCATGTCACTTGAACGCGCAGACGTGGCGCGCCTCGCGGCGCTCGCCCGCATCGATATGACCGACGAGGACCTCGACCGGCTGGGTGGCCAGCTCAACGCCATCGTCGACTCGGTGGCCAAGGTCGCCGAGGTCGCCGGCGACGACGTCCCCGCCACGAGCCACCCGATCCCGATGTCCAACGTGCACCGCGAGGACGTGGTGCGCCCGTCGCTGTCGCAGGAGGCCGCACTGTCCGGCGCGCCCCAGGCCGAGGACGGCCGGTTCCGCGTGCCCCAGATCCTGGGGGAGGAGGCATGACCGCGCCTCGCGACTGGACCCGTGCCAGCGCCGCCCAGATGGCCGCCGCCCTGCGCTCGGGAGAGGTGACGTCGGTCGAACTCACTCAGGCCCACCTGGACCGCATCAAGGCCGTCGATGGCGACGTCCACGCGTTCCTGCACGTGAACGCCGAAGGCGCCCTCGCCACCGCACGCGAGGTCGACGAGGCCCGTGCCGCCGGTGAGGAGATGCCGCCACTCGCTGGCGTCCCCATCGCCATCAAGGACGTGCTCGTCACGCAGGGCATGCCGACGACCGCGGGATCGCGGATCCTCGAGGGCTGGGAGCCGCCGTACGACGCGACGGTGTCCCGCAAGGTGCGCGAGGCGCGCATGCCGATCCTCGGCAAGACCAACATGGACGAGTTCGCCATGGGCTCGTCGACCGAGCACTCGGGCTACGGCCCCACCCACAACCCGTGGGCCCTGGACCGCATCCCCGGCGGCTCCGGCGGCGGCTCGGCCGCGTCGATCGCCGCGTGGGAGGCCCCGCTCGCGATCGGCTCCGACACCGGCGGCTCGATCCGCCAGCCGGCGTCCGTGACCGGCACCGTCGGGGTGAAGCCCACCTACGGCGGCGTGTCCCGCTACGGCGCGATCGCGCTCGCGAGCTCCTTGGACCAGCTGGGCCCCTGCGCCCGCACGGTCGAGGACGCCGCGCTGCTGCACGAGGTCATGGGCGGTCACGACCCGATGGACGCGACCAGCCTCGACGAGCCGGTCCCCGGCTGCGTGGAGGCCGCCCGCCAGGGCCGCGAGGGCGACCTCGCCGGCGTGCGCGTGGGCGTCATCAAGGAGCTCTCCGGCGACGGCTATCAGGCCGGCGTCGAGCAGCGCTTCGAGGAGGGGCTCGACAAGCTCCGCGCCCTGGGCGCCGAGGTGGTCGAGGTGTCCTGCCCGTCCTTCGACTACGCGCTCGCCGCGTACTACCTGATCCTTCCCGCGGAGGCGTCGTCCAACCTGGCGAAGTTCGACTCGGTGCGGTTCGGCATGCGGGTCGACAAGGGCACGATCGAGCGCACCATGGCGGCCACGCGCGCCGAGGGACTGGGCGACGAGGTCAAGCGCCGCATCATCCTGGGCACCTACGCCCTCAGCGCGGGCTACTACGACGCGTACTACGGATCCGCGCAGAAGGTCCGCACCCTCATCCAGCGTGACTTCGCCGCCGCGTTCGAACAGGCGGACGTGCTGGTGAGCCCCACCACGCCCACCACGCCGTTCAAGATCGGCGAGCGCATCGACGATCCCCTCGCGATGTATCTGAACGACGTCGCCACCATCCCCGCGAACCTGGCAGGGATCCCGGGCATGTCGCTGCCCTCCGGCACGGCGCCCGAGGACGGGCTCCCCACGGGATTCCAGATCCTCGCCCCCGCGCACGAGGACGCTCGCCTGTACCGGATCGGCGCCGCGCTCGAGAAGGCACTCACCGACGACTGGGGCGGCCCGTTGGCCGCCCGGGCCCCCGAACTGGAGGTGGCATAAGTGACCGCCCTGACGTATGAGCAGGCCATGGAGCAGTTCGACCCGGTGTTCGGGATCGAGGTCCACGTCGAGCTCAACACCGCCACCAAGATGTTCTGCGGCTGCGCCAACCAGTTCGGCAACGAGCCCAACACGCAGGTGTGCCCGGTGTGCCTGGGGCTGCCGGGCTCGATGCCCGTGACCAACCAGAAGGCCGTCGAGTCCGCGGTTCGCCTGGGGCTGTCTCTGGGCTGCGAGATCCGCGAATCGAGCCGGTTCGCGCGCAAGAACTACTTCTACCCGGACCTCGCGAAGGACTACCAGATCTCGCAGTACGACGAGCCCACGTGCTTCGAGGGAAGCCTCGACGTGGTGCTCGACGACGGCACGGTGTTCACGATCGGCATCGAGCGCGCGCACATGGAGGAGGACGCCGGCAAGAACACCCACGTGGGTGGCACCGGCGGCATCCAGGGCGCGAGCCACTCGCTGGTCGACTACAACCGCGGCGGCGTGCCGCTGGTCGAGATCGTCACGCACCCGATCACGGGGGCGGGCGCCCGTACCGCTGAGGTCGCCCGCGCCTACGTCGCGACCATTCGCGACATCGTCAAGGCGCTCGGCATCTCCGACGGCCGCATGGAGCAGGGCTCCGTCCGCGCCGACGTCAACCTGTCGCTGCGCGCCAAGGCCGCGCCGGGCGAGGACCAGAACTCGGTGCCGTTCGGTAAGAGGTCCGAGACCAAGAACGTCAACTCGCTGCGCGCGATCGAGCGGGCCATCCACCACGAGGCGTCGCGCCAGGCCGGGCTGCTGCTCGCGGGTCAGCCCGTCGTGCAGGAGACCCGCCACTGGCACGAGGACACCGGCTCGACCACGCCTGGCCGCTCCAAGGAGGAGGCGGAGGACTACCGCTACTTCCCGGAGCCGGACCTGCTGCCCGTGGAGCCCAGCCGCGAGTGGGTCGAAGAGCTGCGTGGCACGCTCCCCGAGCACCCGGCCAAGATGCGTGCGCGGCTCAAGGAGGACTGGGGCTTCAGCGACCTGGAGATGCGCGACGCGGTCAACGCCGATGCGCTCGACCTGATCACCTCGACCGTCGCCGCGGGCGCCACGCCCCAGGCGGCACGCAAGTGGTGGATGGGCGAGCTCGCCCGCACCGCCAACGACCGCGACGTCGCCATGCGCGACCTGCCCGTCACCCCGGAGCACATCGCGGAGCTGCAGGGACTGGTCGACGAGGGCCGCATCAACGACAAGCTCGCCCGCCAGGCGCTCGAGGGAGTGCTCGCGGGGGAGGGGTCGCCGGCGGAGGTGGTCTCCGCTCGGGGCCTCGAGGTGGTGTCGGACGACTCGGCGCTCGAGAAGGCCGTCGACGAGGCGCTCGCGGCTCAGCCGGACGTGCTCGAGAAGATCCAGGGCGGCAAGGTTCAGGCGGCCGGAGCGATCGTCGGAGCGGTCATGAAGGCCACCCGCGGTCAGGCCGATGCGGGCCGAGTGCGGGAGATCATCCTCCAGCGGGCGGGCGTCAGCGAGTAGCGCTGGGTCGAGGCCGCCGCCGGCGAGCCTCGGCTTGACCTTCCAGTGGAGTGGAAGGTCTACGGTTCAAGGACGTTCTCCTACCAGGAGGTCTCCATGGATCATCATCACCAGCAGCACGGCACGGACCACTCCGGCCACGCCGACATGTTCCGCCGCCTGTTCTGGTGGAACCTGATCATCGCGATCCCGGTGATCGCGACGAGCCGGATGGTCGAGGACTGGTTCAACTACGACCTGCCCGGCACGGCGTGGATCCCACCGCTGCTCGGCACGGTGATCTTCGTATGGGGCGGATGGCCGTTCCTGTCGATGGCGTGGAGGGACGAGATCACCCGCCGCCAGCCGGGCATGATGACGCTGATCTCACTCGCCATCACGGTGGCCATTCTCGCCTCATCCGCCGCGACGCTCGGTTTCGGCGACCTCGACTTCTGGTGGGAGCTCGCCGCGCTCATCGTGGTGATGCTCCTCGGCCACTGGCAGGAGATGAAGGCGGTGGGGCAGGCTCGCGGCGCGCTGCAGGCGCTCGCGGAGCTGCTGCCGGATGACGCCGAGCGAATCACGGAGGGCGACGCGACCGAGACGGTCTCGATCTCAGAGCTTGCCGAAGACGACGTGGTGGTGGTCCGCCCGGGCGGACGCATCCCCGCCGATGGCACGATCCTGCGTGGAGACGCGGCGGTCGACGAGTCGCTGATCACCGGCGAATCGGCTCCGGTGTCCAAGCGCGAAGACGATGCGGTGGTGGCCGGCACGGTCGCGACCGACGGCGCGCTCCGGATCCGGGTCACTGCGACCGGTGAGGGCACCGCGCTGGCCGGTGTGCAGCGCATGGTGCAGTCCGCGCAGGAGTCCCACTCCGGGACGCGCCGGCTGGCAGATCGGGCCGCTGCGTGGCTGTTCTGGATCGCGCTCGGCGCCGCCGCCCTGACCTTCGTGGTGACCTCGATCCTCGACGACCCCGCGACCGGCCTCACCCGGGCCGTGTCGGTGCTGGTGATCGCCTGCCCGCACGCGCTGGGCCTTGCGATCCCGCTGGTGATCGCCATCGGCACCTCGTCGAGCGCACGGCAGGGCATCCTGATCAAGGACACCCAGGCGCTCGAGGCGATGCGCACGGTGGACACGGTGCTGTTCGACAAGACCGGAACCCTGACCGAGGGATCCCACGACGTGACCGACACGGCGACCGTCGACGGTTGGGAGACCGACCGCGTCCTTGCACTCGCCGCGGCGGCCGAGCGCGACTCCGAGCACCCCGTGGGCCGCGCCGTCGTGGCCGCCGCCCGGGATCGGGACATCGCCATTCCCGACGTGGAGAGGAACGACACCGTGCCGGGCAAGGGCGTGCGCGCTCGTGTGGACGGTCAGGATGTGGCGGTGGGAGGCCCCGCGCTGCTGGAGGAGCTCGGGCTCTCGGAGCCCGAGGAGCTGTCGAGCGCGACGACGGCATGGCGCGAGCGCGGCGGCGCGGTTCTCCATGTGGCGGTCGATGGCGCCGTGGTGGGGGCCTTCACGACGTCGGACCCGGTGCGCGAGGAATCCCGTGCGACCGTCGATGCGCTCCACCACCGGGGCATCGCCGTCGCGCTCGTCACGGGCGATTCTCAAGCGGTCGCCGATGCGGTCGCGAGCGACTTGGGGATCGACGACGTGTTCGCGGAGGTGCTCCCAGGCGACAAGGACGATGCCGTGGCGCGCCTGCAGGATCAGGGCAAGAAGGTCGCGATGGTCGGGGACGGCGTGAACGACGCGCCCGCACTCGCGCGCGCGGACGTCGGGCTCGCGATCGGCGCCGGCACCGATGTGGCGATGGAGGCGGCGGGCGTGGTGCTCGCGAGCTCCGACCCGCGCGGCGTGCTGTCGGTGATCGTCCTGTCGCGAGCGTCGTATCGCAAGATGCGCCAGAACCTGGTGTGGGCGACCGGCTACAACGTGGTCGCTATCCCGGTCGCTGCCGGTGCTCTCGCCTGGGCGGGCGTCACCATGCCGCCGGCGGTCGCGGCGATCGCGATGAGCCTGTCGACCATCGTGGTGGCGGCCAACGCGCAGCTGCTGCGCCGGGTGAGCCTCCGGCCGGAGCACGCGGCGAACTGACGGGCGGCCGCGGCGGCGGATCGGCCACACGGTGGATCGGCCACACGGTGGATCGGCCACACGGTGGGCGTCGATCCGCCGGCGCGTTCCCGAGCGGTCCGCTATGCGGCGGCGCGTGCGGGTGCCGTGGTGGACGAGCGGAGCGTGAGGGAGGTCGGCAGTTCGAGCCGGCCCGAGGGGCCGTGACCCTCGTACGCGATCTGCACGGCAGCCCGGATCGCGGCGCGCGCCATCTGTTCGAGGGGCTGGCGAACGGTGGTGAGGGGCGGCTGCAGCCACTCGGACAGGATCACGTCGTCGAACCCCACGACAGACAGGTCCTCGGGCACGCGCAGCCCTCGTTCTCGAGCCGCGGCGTAGACGCCCGATGCGGTCTGGTCCGTCCCCGCGAAGATCGCGGTGGGGGGCCGGTTCATGGCGAGCATGCGCCGTGTCGAGGCCAGCCCCGACGCGGGCATGAAGTCTCCGTAGGTCTGCAGTTCGGGGTCGAGCGGGATCCCGTGACGCAGGTGCGCGTCGCGGTACCCGGCGAGCCGATCCTCCGAGCATCGCACGCCCGCGGGGCCGGTGATGATGCCGATGCGCCGGTGGCCGAGCCGCAGCAGGTGCTCCGTCGCCATGCGGCCGCCGGCGCGGTTCGCGGCGGTCACGGTGGGCATGTGGCCCGGCGCGGACCCGACCGGGTCGACCAGCACCACGGGGGTGTGGAGGCGGCTGAGCTCCTCGGCCGCACCTGCTGACAGCTCGGAGACCACGATCACCACCGCATCGGTGCGCCGGGTCGCGAGGTGCTGGATCCAGCGGCGATTGCCGGCCGATCGCCCGTGCGTGGAGGTGAGCACGATGCTCGCCCCTGCCCGCATGGCCTCCGTCTCCGCCCCCTGGATGAGCGGCATCGCCCAGATGGGGTCGAGGTCGCGCAGCACGAAGTCGATCAGGCCCACGCGGTGACGCGCGGCGGTCCCACGGCGCTCGTAGCCGTGCTCGTCGAGGAGCCGCTGGACCGCGGCCCGGGTCTCGTCTGAGACTCCCGCCCGTCCGTTGAGCACGCGAGAGACGGTGGGCAGTGACACGCCGGCCTGCGCCGCGATGTCCCCGATCGTGACCCTGGGCGATCGACGTCGTTGTCGGTCGGCGGCCATCGCGTTCCCTATTCCAGCGTCGCGTTGACGCGCGCCGGGGCGCCGCGATCGATGTGGAAGGTCGCGCTGCGGGAGCCGTGAGAGATGCGGTAGTCGCCCGCGAACCCGTGCACATCCACCTGGCCGTGCACGTTGGTGCGCAACTGCGTGGGAGCCATCCACCACTCGCCCTTGATCAGGCCATGAAGGGCGTCGAACGCCGGCTTGGGGCTGCCGTCGGAGCGGAGCAGCCCTGCCGGTGCGCCCAGCCATGCGCCTTCGTCCGTGAGCCCCCAGTACGCGATGGACTCCACCGCGGGGTGGGACACCAGGGTGCGGTAGTGCCGCACGATCTCGTCGGCCTGGCGCTCCTCGCCCTCGGGCGTGGATGGCCAGTCATCCACCACGTAGTCGTTGAGGTCCACGATGTGGGGCGGCATCAGGTCGCCGGAGACGAGGGTGGTCTCCGTCATCTGGAGCGGCAGTCCGAACCTCGCGAACCGCTCGAGGATGTCCCAGACGGCGTCCTCGCCGCGATACCCCTGGTGCATGTGGGTCTGCAGCCCGATCGCGTCGATCTGGATCCCCGCCTCCAGGCACTGCTCGATCAGACGCTCGTAGTCGGCGGACAGGTCGAAGTCGTTCAGCACGAGCCGTGCGTTCGGGTTGCCCTCGCGCGCGGACTCGAACGCGAGTCGCACCATCTCGACGCGACCTTTGGACTGCGCCAAGCGCGTGACGGCGTTGGGGTCGGCCGTGAACACGGGCAGGATGACGGCCTCGTTGATCGCGTCCCAGAGGTCCACCACCCCGGCGAAATCGCGCGTCTCGCGCGCGATCCGGGCGCGCATCACCGACTCGGCCTCGGCGTCGTCGAGTTCCAGCAGCCATTGCGGTGCGAGCGTGTGCCACAGCAGCGGGTGCCCCTTCACGCTCACCCCGTGATCCACGAACCACTGCGCGGTCTTGCGCAGCCGCTCGGTGTCCGGCTCCCCGCGACGCGGCTCGAAGCCGCGCCAGTAGAACGGCAGCGTGGTGGCGTTGTAGAGCTCGAGGTACCTGTCTGCGATCAGCGATGCCGACTCGGTCGACGCGCCCCCGAACAGGTGCGTCCCCGCGTCGCCCTCGCCGCCTATCCAGCTGACGAGATCGAACCCGATGTTGCCGAAGCCGAAGTCGTGGCGCGTCTGCTCGACGGTGACTTCCCGCTCGGCCAGCGGCTGGCCGGCGGCGTCCGTCACGGACACCGCCGCCTCTCCCAGCCGATGGTCGATGCCTCGCTCGGTGCTCACGCGAGCCTCGTCGTGGTCCAACGGGCCGAGCGGAAAGTCACCGGATGCGCCTCGCCCACCAGGGTGAGGCGCGCCTGGGTCAGCCGGTCCTGGCTGGTGCCGGTCCACAGCTCGATCGCCCCGGGTTCCACGATGCGCGTGTAGGAGCGGTCCGAGAACGCCAGCCGCGTGGTGGGCACGGTGAACTCGACTCGCCTGCTCTCGCCCGCCGCGAGGGTGACGCGGTGGTAGCCCACCAGCTGGGCGACCGGGCGGGTGATCGAGCCGACGACGTCGTGGGCGTACAGCTGCACCACCTCGTCGCCGTCGCGGTCTCCCGTGTTCGTCACCGTGACGGACGCGGTGATCGCGCCGTCGGTGGGAGCATCGGCGGTCTGCAGGTCCTCGTGCGCGAAGGTCGTGAACGACAGTCCGTGGCCAAAGCACGCCGCCGGGGCCGTGGAGAGGTTGGTGACCTCGCCGTCGCCGCCCAGCTTGGGGTGCAGGTAGGAGTACGGCTGCGCGCCCACCGAGCGGGGGAGCGTGACGGGCAGACGGCCCGACGGGTTGACTCGTCCCGACAGCACGCGCGCGATCGCCCCCGATCCCTCCTCGCCAGGGAAGAAGGCCTGGACCACGGCCGCGCAGCGCTCGATCGCCCACGACACCGCGTACGGGCGGCCGGTGAGCATGACGAGCACCACGGGGGTGCCGGTGTCGAGAATCGCCTCCACGAGCTCGCGCTGCACACCCGGCAGCTCGAGGTCGTCGCGGTCGCAGCCCTCGCCGACAGTGCCGCGGCCGAACAGCCCCGCCTCGTCGCCGACGACCACGATCGCGGTGTCAGCCTCGAGAGCCACCTCGAGCGCCTGATCGAATCCCGAACGGTCGTCGTCGTCGATGCCGCACCCGGGTGCGGAGAGGATGGTGCCCGCGAACTCGTCCCGGATCCCCTCGAGCATCGACGGAGCCTCGAGGCCCAGCTCGACGCCGGGGCGCTGAGACAGCACGTGGTTGGCGAACGAGTAGCAGCCGAACAGCGCGGAGAAGCGGTCCGCATTGGGGCCGATCACGCCGAGCACCTGGGAAGGGTTGGACGCGTCGAGCGGCAGCGCGCCGCCGTTCGAGACCAGCACCACAGACTTCTCGGCAAGTTCGCGCGCCACCGCGCGGTGCGCGGGGGAGTCGAGGTCGATGCCGGTGGGCGGGTCCTCGTCGAAGGTCGCGTCCAGCAGTCCCAGCCGCTCCTTCTGCGCGAGTGCGCGCTCGACCGCGCGGTCCACGAGAGCGACGTCGACGGCGCCGGACTCGATCGCCGCCTTGAGCGGAGCGAGGTAGGCGTCGCCCGTGGGCAGCTCGATGTCGATTCCGGCGGCGAGCGCCTGGGCTGCCGCCTCGCCGAGGTCGGCGGCCACGGCGTGCAGCAGGTGCAGGAACGCGACGCCGAAGTAGTCGGCCACCACCACACCCGTGAAGCCCCACTCCTCGCGGAGCTTGACCGTGAGGAGCTCGGGGTCCGCGGCGACCGGCAGGCCGTCGATCTCCGCGTACGAGTGCATGATCGAGTGCACGCCGCCGTCCAGCACCGCCATCTCGAACGGGATGAGCAGCGTGTCCTGCAGCTCCCTCCGGCCCGCGTGGACCGGAGCGAAGTTGCGGCCGGCGCGGGACGCCGAGTAGCCCACGAAGTGCTTGAGCGTCGCGTCCACGCCTTCCGACTGGATGCCGCGGACGTACGACGTGCCGATGGTGCCCACGAGGTAGGGATCCTCGGCGATGCACTCCTCGACGCGCCCCCAGCGTGCGTCGCGGACCACATCGAGCACGGGCGCGAGGCCCTGGTGGATGCCGAGCGAGCGCATCGAGCCGCCGATCAGCGCCCCCATCCGCTCGACGAGTTCATGGTCGAACGCCGCGCCCCACGCCAGCGGCGTGGGGAACGTGGCGGCCTTCCACGCCGCGAGTCCCGTGAGGCACTCCTCGTGCACGAGCGCCGGGATGCCGGGCCTGGTGTCCGTGACGAGCGACCGCTGCCGCCGCCACAGGTACGCGGCCCGCTCGTCGGGCTCGACGGGGTTGGTGCCGTAGACCCGAGTGAGGTGGCCGAGGCCGTGCTTCGTGGCATCGTCCAGCTTGCCGGTGGAGGCGAGCTCGCCCTGGAGAGGGGCAACGGAGTCTCCCTCCTCGCCCTCCCAGAAGCCCACGATCTGCGCGAGCTTCTCGTCAAGGGACAGCTCCGCCACGAGCGCACGCACGCGCGGGCTGACGCCTTCAGGGCGTTCGGCAGCGCGCGAGCGCGCGCTGATGGATCCGGTGCTCATCGCCATCAACCCTTCACCGCGCCGGAGAGCCCGTCGACGATGCGCTTCTCCATCATGAGGAAGAACACGAGGGCCGGGATCATCGCGAGGAACGTGTACGCCATGATGCCCGCGAAGTCCGCGGCATTCTGGCCCTGGAACTGGGTCACGCCGAGCGGCAGGGTCGTCGGAGCGTCGCGGCCGGTGAGCATCACCAACGGCAGCAGGTACGCGTTCCACGAGCCCAGGAAGGCGAGCACGCCCACCGTCACCATGCCGGGTCGAGCCAGCGGGATCACCATGCGGAAGAAGAAGCCCACCCGGGTGAGGCCGTCCATGAAGGCCGCCTCCTCGAGCTCGTCGGGCAGCGCCGCAAGGAACGGTCGCATGATGATCACCGTGACGGGCAGCGCGAAGGCGACCTGCGGAATGATCAGGCCCCACATGCCTTTCAGGCCCAAGTCCTGCAGCAGCAGGAACAGCGGGAAGATCGCGACCGTGAGGGGGAACATCAGTCCGGCGGTGAACACCAGGAACAGGGCCTCGCGCCCACGGAACGCGTACCGCGCCAGCGGGTAGGCCGCCATGGTGCCGAACAGCACCACGCCGGCCGTCGTCGCGACCGAGATGATCGCCGAGTTGAGCGTGAACTCCCAGAAGCTGGTGCCGGTGAGGATCTCCCAGTAGTTCTGCCACACCCACGGGTTGGGCAGCCCGGTCGGGTCCGCGGCGATCTGACCGTTGGTCCGGAAGCCGCCAAGGCCCAGGAACAGGATGGGGCCGAGCGTGAGACCCACGGCCACGAGGGCCACGAAGATCGTCACATAGATCGACGAGTCGCCGGCGAACCTGGTGCGAGTGCGGGACTGCCCCGCCTTCCTGGGCTTGCGCGTGGTGTCGTCCTTGACTGCGGTGGCCATGTCAGGCCCCCTTTCCAGCACGGGCGCCGGTGTCACGCCGCATGACGACGGTCATGTACGTGATGGCGGCCACCATGGAGAAGATGAACATGATGATCGCGAGCGCCGAGGCATAGCCGCCGTCGTTGCGCTGCGTGCCGATGTCGACCATGAGCGTGGCGATCGTCGAGTACTGCCCGGTCGATCCGCCCTTGTTGAGCACCCATGCCATGTCGAACAGCTGGATCGAGCCGATGATCGACAGGAACGCCCACACCCGGACCGTCGGTCCGATGAGCGGAATGTTGATGCGCCATTGCACCTGCCACCAGCTCGCGCCGTCGATGGAGGCGGCCTCTTGAAGCTCGGGTGGCACGCCTGACAGGCCGGCCAGGAACAGGATGATCGCCAGGCCGATGTACTTCCACGAGACGATGAAGAAGAACGTCCAGAAGCCCGCTTGTGGATCCTCGAGCCATCCTCCCGCCGGGTCGGATATTCCTATCGCAGCCAGCATCTCGGTGACGGGACCGCGCGGGTCGAGCAGCATCAGCCACATCAGACCGGCGACGACCTCGCTGAGGACGTAGGGGGCGAAGATGATGAGCCGCACGCTCGACCGGCCCGGGAACTTGCGGTTCAGGACCAGCGCGATGATCATCGCGATCGGCAGCTGGATGAGCATCGACAGCGCGATGATCTGCGCGTTGTTGCCCACGGCGTTCCAGAAAGGCTGGGCGTACGCCTTCCAGAAGATGTCCTTGGTCTCAGGGTCGGTGCCGCCCATGAGAGCACGGGTGTAGTTATCGAATCCGATGAACTCCGCGAGCTCGAAGGGCTGGCGGGAGTCCCACTTGTACAGGCTGTAGCGCGCGGCCATGATCATCGGCAGGATCACGAATGCCAGGAAGATCAGGAGCGCGGGGCCGACGAAGATGGCAATCTCGAGCCACTTGCGGCGGCGGTCGCGGCGGGGGTTGTGTGCGGCGGGGGTGACAGGGTCGGACCCCGCCACCGATGCCTTGGCATCGGCGACGGGGCCCTGTCCCGTACCCGAGGCCTCCAGTGCAGTCACCAGGGAGCCTCGCTTTCTGTGATCAGGGGGTCGGGTGGAAGTGTCCTACTCGGTCAGGGCGGCGGCGGTCATGAGATCCACCACGTCCTGAGCCTCACCTGTGCCGGCGAAGATGCTGACGATTCCGTCATTCATCGCGCCGCCGACGTTGGTGCCGAAGGACGTGTCCAGCCACAGCTGCACGTACTCGGCGTTACCGGCCACCTGAGCCAGCTCGACCAGCACCGGGTTGGTCACGGAGTCTGCCGCGGCCGGTGCGACGGGCAGTGCGCCCGTGGCCTCGGTGAAGGCCATCTGGTTCTCGTCGCTCACGATGAACGACAGGAAGTCAGCGCACTCCGGCGGAGCGTCGACGTAGCACGAGAACCCGTCGCCTCCACCGAGAGCAGCGGAGGGGTCACCCTCGCCGCCTTCGGTCGCGGGCATCGGGAACCAGCCGAGGTCATCCTGCAGAGCAGCGATGCCCTCTTCGGTGCCGTCCGTGAAGCCCTCGTACACGAAGACGTTCCACTGGCCCATGAGCTCCATGGCGGCCTCGCCGGTGGCGACGAGTCCGGCTGCGGACGTCGCTCCCGTCTGAGCCACGGTGGAGATGAACTGGTCCTGGAACGGCTCGGTGTCGATGAACTCCTCGAGCTGCTCGCCAGCCTCGACCCAGCACGGGTCCGAGAAGTCACGGTCGACGCCTGCGGCCGCCATGACCTCCTGCGAGCAGGAGCGCAGCGCGAAGTTGTACCACCAGTGAGCGGCGGGCCAACCGTCGGCGGCGCCCACCGCGATGGGCGTGATGTCCGCGTCCTTGAGCGCCTGGACCGCAGCGTTGAGCTCCTCCATGGTGGCGGGCTCTTCAGTGATCCCGGCCTCCTCGAACAGAGACTCGCGGTACCAGATGCCCTCGACGCCGAACGTGAAGGGCAGACCGTAGGTCGAACCCTCGTGCTGCCACGGAGAGACACCGCCGCCGAGGCGATCGATGTCATCCGCAAGCGTCTCCGACAGGTCCATCACGTAGCCCGACTCGACCTGGCTGGACAGCTCGCCGCCACCCCATGCCTGGTAGAGGTCGGGAGCATCTCCGGACTGCAGCGCGAGCGGGATGCGCGTGCGCTGCAGGTCCTCGTTCTGGACCTGCTCGATTTCGAAGGTCACGTGGGGGTTCTCTGCCGTGTAGGCATCGGCAAGTGACTGCCAGTAGTCGCCCAGGTCGTTCTCTCCGTTGTCACCCGCAACCGCGTTGTGCCACCACGTGAGGGTGACCGGTTCCGCGCTCTCCTCCGCCTGCCCGTTGGTGGCAGCATCGGTGGGTTCCGGGGTTTCTTCTTCGCCTTCTCCGCTGCTGCAAGCAGCCAGCAGGAGAGCGGCAGATGTCGCGAATGCCGTGATGGCCCCCGCTCGTCGCATGTTCGCCATGTCCCGTCCTTTCGATCTTCGTTGACCAGCCGAACACGGGAACTATGACAGGGAGTCTTACGCCGTGTCAATCGTTATGGATAACGTTTTAGTCACAAGCCATTCGACGCTCCCCGGCGCGGTAGCATCAGGCCATGGAGACCGCCCCGCGAATCAAGATGGCAGACGTCGCCGCGAAGGCGGGAGTCTCCGTCGCCACCGTGTCGAAGGTCGTCAACGGTCGCTATGGCGTCGCGAAAGACACTGTCGAGCTGGTACAGGGGGTGATCGCCGAGCTCGGCTACGAGTCGAACCTGATCGCGGCCTCGCTGCGCAACCGGCGCACCAACGTGCTCGGCATCCTCGTTCCTGACTTCGAGCCGTTCAGCGCCGAACTCCTCAAGGGCGCCGCGATCGGGGCGCGCGGCAGCGGCTACGAGCTGTTGTCACACTCCGGTGGCGACCAGCACGGGTGGGAGCGGCGCTCGCTGTCACGCCTGGGAGGCACGCTCATCGATGGGGCGGTGCTCGTCACCCCGACCGTCCTCGACGCCCGCACCATCGTCCCGTCGGTCGCGGTCGACCCGCATTTTGGCCCGTCGTCCATGCCCACCATCGACGCGGACTCGTACTCGGGTGCCCAGCAGGCCACCGCGCACCTGCTGTCGCTGGGCCACCGGCGCATCGCGTTCCTGGGCGGTCGTTCGGAGCTCGACTCGGCTCACCTGAGGGAGGCCGGCTACCGCCGCACGATGGACGAGGCCGGCGTGCCGGTGGACCCGTCGCTCGTGCGCGAGACCCGCTACGCCCCCGACCGTGCCGCCGAGATCACGCGGGATCTGCTTGAGCTGCCCGATCGCCCCACCGCCATCTTCGCCGCCAACGACGTCACGGCGATCCGTGCCATGGAGGTCGCAACGGAGTACGGGCTGAGCATCCCCGAGGACGTGTCCGTGGTGGGCTTCGACGACATCCCCGAGGCCTCGCTCGCCGTCCCGCAGCTGACCACGGTGCGCCAGCCCATGCAGGCGATGGGTCGCGCGGCGATGGAGATGCTGCTCGAGATCATCAACGGTGTGGAGCGCGAGACCCACGTGCGCATGTCGACCGAGCTCATCGTGCGAGGCAGCACCGCGCCGCCGCCCAAGAAGCTCCGGCCGGCGTCCATCCCCTGACCCCAGGCTTCTCCGACTGCCGGTCCGTCCCGAACACCGTTCCCTCCCGAACATCAGGCGAGGCGACCCGCCCAAGCCAGCCCCCGCATCGGCCGTCCGGACGGCGCGCCGCCTGGAGCCATGTTCGGGGCGGTTCCGAGGCAAGCAGTGAAAGACTGGGCCCATGATCACCGTCTCCGTGCCGCACCAGAAGATCGCTGACGCGTTGGGCGACCTGGGCGACGACGCCCGGGTCGTCGTGTGGGACCCGAGCGCCGACCCGGTTCCCGACGCCGAGCGCGAGCGCATCACCATCGCGTGCATCCCGCACCTGACCGGCGGGAGGACGGTGTACGGCCGTCTCGCCGAGTGTCCCGACCTGCGCGTGATTCAGATCCCGTCGGCGGGGTACGAGCACGCCATGCCCTTCATCCCCGCGGGCAAGAAGCTCGCGAACGCCAGGGGAGTGCACGACTCGCGCACTGCGGAGATGGCGCTCGCCCTTGCGCTCGCCAGCCAGCGGCGGCTCCCGAAGTTCTGGGACGCGCAGTCGCGCCAGACGTGGGAGGCGGACTTCTACGCCCCATCGCTCGCGGACCGCCGGTGCCTGGTGATCGGCTACGGCAGCATCGGCGCGGCTCTCGGGCAGCGACTGCGTGCGTGTGAGGCGCGGGTCACTGGCGTCGCACGGACGGCCCGGACTGCTCCCGACGGCACGGACGTGCGCGCCATCGAGGACCTCCCCGCCCTGTTGCCCGATGCGGAGGTGGTGTTCCTCGTCACCCCGCTGACCGAGCAGACGGAGGGCCTGGTGGATGCGGAGTTCCTTGCCGCGCTGCCGGACGATGCGCTGGTGGTCAACGTGGGACGCGGCAAGGTGGTGGACACGGACGCGCTGCTCGCCGAGCTCCAGACCGGACGGCTGCGCGCCGCGCTGGACGTGACGGATCCCGAGCCGCTGCCGGACGGCCACCCGCTGTTCTCGGCGCCAGGGTGCATCGTGGTTCCCCACGTCGCGGGCTTCGCGCTGCTGACCGACAAGCGCTACACCGCGCTCGTGCGCAAGCAGGTGGAGGCGGTGCGGCACGGGGACGATCCGGTCAACTTCGTGGCGATGGGGGCCTTCCCGGCCTGATCGCGTGCTGACCGCGCGCTGATCGCTCGGCGCGTTCAGGCCCCAGCCGCGCCGGTGTCGATGTCGGTGTCCAGGTCCTTCCACTCGATCCACGCCTGGATCACCGCGTTGATCTCGTCGCGGCGCTCCTCGGCCTCCGCGATCGACACGATCTTCATGGCGCGCGCCTCGGTTCCTTGGCCGATCAGGTGAGGGAACTTGCCCGGGATGAGGCCGCCCTTGTGGAACATCAGCGTGGCGTGCTGGGTCGACTTGGGGAAGAAGCTCGCGATGTCGCCCTTGTAGGTGAAGGTGGGGGTGGCCCACTTCAGGCACTCGTCCACGCGGTCGTCGCTGGACAGGATGATCTGCCGGATCCGCTGCACGACGTCCTTCATCGGATTGTCGTAGTGGCCCATCCAGCGGTCCACCTCGTCACCCCTCATGCCACCGACGCTATCGCCCTTCGCGGCCCTTCGCTCGTCGGTTGAGTGCAAGCGCGGTCTCGCGCTCGGCCTTGTGGTCGACGATGGGGGCCGGGTACTCGGGGGTGTCGAGCTCGGGGACCCACCGCTGGACGTACCGGCGGTGGGGGTCGAACTTGGACAGCTGGGTGTCCGGGTTGAAGACCCGGAAGTACGGCGAGGCGTCCCGGCCGGTGCCGGCGACCCACTGCCAGTTGAGCTGGTTCTGGGAATGGTCGTAGTCCAGGAGCGCGCGCCGGAAGTGGTCGGCGCCGCGCTGCCACGGCAGGTGCAGGTCCTTCACGAGAAAGCTCGCGACGACCATGCGCACGCGGTTGTGCATCCATCCGGTGGAGGCCAGCTGCCTCATGCCGGCATCCACGAGCGGGAAGCCGGTGCGGCCCTCGCGCCACGCGACGAAGGCCGCGTCTGCACCCGGGCCGGTCGCCCAGTCCTCGTCGCGCACCACCGTGGAGAGCGACTCGCGCAGCGCCTGCGGCTCGTGCCACAGAGTGTCGGCGTGGAACTCGCGCCACGACAGTTCGGACTCGAAGGTGCGGGCGGCTGAGTGGTCGACGGCGCCGGTGAGCGCCAGCACGGTGCGCGGGTGCACGAGCCCGAACGCGAGGGCGCTCGACAGGTGAGAGGTGGAGTCCAGGTCGGGGCGGTCGCGCTCGTCGACGTACGCGGAGATGTCGCCGTCGACGAACTCCTCGAGCGACTCGCGCACGCGGGCTTCGCGAAACTCGTGCGGACTCTCGAGCGGGTCCTCTGCGTCGCCGTGCGCGGCGATCTGGTCGAGGTCGACGTCGGACGGGTCGGGGTCCAGGTGCACGAAGGATTCAGGGTCGGCCGGTCCGGCGGGGGAACGCCAGCCGTGCTCGCGCCACGCGCCGCGAAAGGGAGTGAAGACGCGGTACGGCGTGCCGTCGCCCTTCCTGACCCGGCCCGGTGCCACCGCGTACGGCGACCCGATCATCTGCAGCTCGCGGCCGTCGGCCTCGAGCGCCGCGGCGACCTCGTGCTGCTCGCGTACGCCGGAGGGGGTGTACTCCTGTGCCGCCCAGACCACTGACGCATCGGCCGCCCGAGCGGCGCCGAGCACAGCATCGGCCGCGCTGGCCCGTCGCACCGCGAGCGCGCCGCCGGTGCCCTCGCGCAGCGACCACAGCACCCGCGCGAGGTGGGCGCGGCGCCGTCCCGACCAGAAGTGCAGCGCCGGCGTCCACGCGAAGATCGCGGCGGCCGGGCCATCCTCCTGCGCCGAGAGCAGCGCGGGGTTGTCGTCGAGGCGCAGGTCGCGGCGGGCCCACCAGAGTCGCGTCATGCCGGGCACAACGCAGAACGGCCGCCGGGCAATCCCGGCGGCCGTTCTGTACTGCTCATCTCACTCGATACCCATCACGTCCAACGTGGGAGACCGTGTGAGTGCTGGATACCCAGCAGGTCCAATGTGGGGGATCAGACGTTGGCGTTCATGCGCGTGTGCGACTCGACGTGGTCCACCGCGGCGTTCACGAACCCACCGAGCACGGCGGCCTGAGCGTCGTCCTGCAGCGAGCCGTCCTGGCCGAATGCGGCCGGGTTGAAGTGGAAGAACGTCTCGGGCTGGCCCAGCGTGGGCGACGAGAAGTGCGCGAGGATGTTGCGCAGGTGCTGCTGCGCCATCGCGGTGCCGGTGGCGCCGATCGAGACCCCCATGACGGCGACGGGCTTGCCGGTGAAGGAGTTCTGGCCCCAGGGACGCGAGGCCCAGTCGAGGGCGTTCTTGAGGGCGCCGGGGATCGAGCGCGAGTACTCGGGGGTGACGATGATCAGTCCATCGACGTCCTCGATGGACTGCTTCCACTCGTTGGCGACGTCGGGCCAGTTGCCGTCGAGCTCGTAGTTGTAGATGGGGAGCTGAGTGAGGTCCAGGTGGACGAACTCAACGTTCTGGTCGTCGGCGAGCGTGGGGAGCACGGTCGCGACCTTCTTGTTGATCGATCCTTCTGCGACGGATCCGACGATGATGCCGATGCGAGTCATGGTGTAGTCCTTGTCGTTGGGTACGGGGGTCATGGCTGTCGGCAGCGATGGCGACACCTGATCAACAATAGATGATGTTTCAACTATTCCCGTACGGCGCTCTTTTCTCCTCGACCGACCCGGCCACGCATACGGCCGATGCGGTCGTCGGCAAGGCGACGACCGCATCGGCCGGAGGGAGCCGGCGGGCGCTAGAGGTGCGCGTCCGCGTAGACCTCGGCGCCGTCGCGGAGCAGCTGCGCCGCCCCCGGGGCGACCTCGTCGTAGTGCGAGCGGAACCGCTCGTCGTCCACGTACATCTGCGTGAGTCCGCGGTACGCGTCCGCATCGGGCGTCCAGATGACGCTCACCCAGGCGTGGTGACGGGCGATCACCTCCTGGACCTCGGGGCTGTCGGGGGCCAGGTGGACCCGTACTGCGGCGCCGAGCGCCTCGACGATCTCGCGGTCCGTCTGCATGTGGCGGCGCTTGCCGTCCTCGCCCAGCTTCGCCCACTGCGCGTTCGAGGCGTCGACGGTCGCGTCGCCCCAGCGCTCGCGGGCCTCGGGCTCGTACTGCGTGTGGTCGAACCCGTCGAAGAGCTGTTCGGTGGTCATGGTCTTGCCTTTCTCGAGTGAGTCGATGGTTCGCGCGACGGTGGCCGCGAGGCGTGCGTAGCGGTCGCGCTCGGCGGTGAGGCCCGCGAGATGGGCGCGCAGCTGCGCGACGGTCTCCGCCGGATCGTCCGCCTCGACGATGCGGCCGATGCGGTCGAGGCCGGTGCCCAGTTCGCGCAGCACGAGGATGTGCTGGAGCCGGAGCAGCTCCGGACGGGAGTAGTGGCGGCGGCCGTCCGTCCCCGTCCACGCGGGGGTCAGCAGGCCGATGCTGTCGTAGTGGCGCAGGGTGCGGCTCGTCACCCCGGTGAGGCGTGCCAGCTGGGCGATGTCGAGGGTGCCGTCGGTGCGGTCGGTGGTGGTCATGTCTCGACTGTAGGAGTTGACGCGGCGTCAATGTCAAGGCGCGTTTTCGCGACTGTTGCGCGCGACCCCACGGCGCCGTCCTAGACTCCGGTCTATGACGCAGACGCCTGATATCAAGCCCCGCTCCCGCCAGGTGACCGACGGACTGGAGGCCACGGCCTCGCGCGGCATGCTTCGTGCCGTCGGCATGGGCGACGACGACTGGGTCAAGCCCCAGATCGGCATCGCGAGCTCGTGGAACGAGATCACGCCGTGCAACCTTTCCCTGCAGCGTCTCGCGCAGGCGTCGAAGGAGGGCGTCCACTCCGGCGGCGGGTACCCGCTCGAGTTCGGCACCATCTCCGTTTCCGATGGCATCTCGATGGGCCACGAGGGCATGCACTTCTCTCTCGTGTCGCGCGACGTGATCGCCGACTCCGTTGAGGTCGTGATGAGCGCCGAGCGACTGGACGGTTCCGTCCTGCTGGCCGGCTGCGACAAGTCGCTGCCCGGCATGCTGATGGCGGCCGCGCGGCTCGACCTCGCCTCAGTGTTCCTCTACGCCGGCTCGATCATGCCCGGCCACGTCAAGCTGTCCGACGGCACGGAGAAGGACGTCACGGTCATCGACGCGTTCGAGGCGGTGGGCGCGTGCGCTCGCGGGCTGATGTCCGAGGAGGACCGGCTCGCGATCGAGAAGGCGATCTGCCCCGGAGAGGGCGCGTGCGGTGGGATGTTCACCGCGAACACGATGGCGTCCGTGGGCGAGGCGCTCGGGATGTCCGTGCCTGGCTCCGCGTCGCCGCCCAGCGCCGACCGCCGCCGCGACATGTACGCGCGCAAGTCGGGCGAGGCCGTGGTCGAGATGCTGCGCCAGGGGATCACGGCGCGCGACATCATGACCAAGGAGGCGTTCGAGAACGCCATCGCCGTGGTCATGGCCTTCGGCGGCTCGACCAACGCGGTGCTCCACCTGCTCGCGATCGCGCACGAGGCAGACGTCGACCTGACGCTCGACGACTTCTCGCGCGTGGCCGCCAAGGTGCCGCACCTGGGCGACCTCAAGCCGTTCGGCCAGTTCGTGATGAACGACGTGGACCGCGTGGGCGGCGTGCCCGCGGTGATGAACACCCTGCTGCAGGCCGGGCTCATGCACGGCGACGTCATGACCGTGACCGGCAAGACGCTGGCCGAGAACATGGAGGAGCTGAAGCCGGAGAAGATCGACGGCCGCGTGGTGCGGGCGCTGAACAACCCGATCCACAAGACCGGCGGCATCACGATCCTCAAGGGCTCGCTCGCGCCTGAGGGCGCCGTGGTGAAGTCCGCGGGCTTCGACGACTCGGTGTTCACCGGCACCGCGCGCGTGTTCGACCGCGAGAGGGCTGCTCTCGACGCGCTCAACGACGGCACCATCACGGCGGGCGACGTCGTGGTGATCCGCTACGAGGGTCCCAAGGGCGGGCCCGGAATGCGCGAGATGCTGGCCATCACCGCCGCGATCAAGGGCGCGGGCCTGGGCAAGGATGTGCTGCTGGTCACCGACGGACGCTTCTCCGGCGGCACCACCGGACTGTGCGTGGGCCACATGGCTCCCGAGGCCGTCGACGGCGGCCCGATCGCCTTCGTGCGCGACGGCGACCAGATCACCTTGGATGTCGAGAACGGCCTGCTGAACCTGGATGTGCCCGAGGACGAGCTCGCCGCCCGCCGCGAGGGCTGGGCGCCGCTGCCGCCCGTCTACACCAAGGGCGTGCTGGCCAAGTACGCGAAGCTCGTGCAGTCCGCGTCGAAGGGCGCCGTCCTCGAGTGAGCCGCCGGCGCTGGCCCGGTACACGCGTGAGTCAACCGTGCGCGCGCCAACCCTGTGCGCTCTGAGTCTCCTCGAGCTCCGCGCTCGTCCCGTTCGCGGTCTTCGCTCGCCGCGCCCTGCTCCTTCGGCGACCCGCGCCCGGCTCCACCCGCTCGCGCCCTGCTCCTTCGGCGCCCCGCACCCCACGTCCGTACCTGGCTCCCCGCTGCCCGCACCCGGCTCCACCCGGTCCTCCCGCTCGCGCTCCTCGCGCAAGTGTCGATTTTTGGTCGCTTTGGGCGGCAGATCTGCACGGAAATCGACACTTGCGGAGACGGCGAGGGTGGGTGCCGCGCAAATCGTGGGTCGGCGCCGGGCGGGCGGGGCATCCGCCGATGCGGGGGTCACGCGAGGCCGATGCGCTCGCTGGGTGGGGTGCAGCGCGCGCGGCAGGCGACGCTCAGGGTCCTCCACGAGACGCGGAGCCTCCGGAACCGACACTGAGCGCCCACTGGGACGCTAAGGCGGGGAGGGTGGGGGTGTCTTAGGATGTGAGACGGTGAACCACTATTTGAGATAGTTGGCCCAAATGGCGACACGGGCCCCCTCCTAGGCGTACAGTCTCTAGTTATGCAGACGATTCTCGTAGTTACCGGGCGCGCGGACCTCTAGTCCAAGCCCAGGCATCGTCCGCGCGCATACCCCCGACAGCCGCCCAAGGCTGAGGGGTTTTTTCATGCGAGGCGGATGCGAGAGCCGCCTCATCAGTTCGACTCAATGGGAGAGAAGATGGCACAGGTCAAGGCCCCCAAGCCTTCGGCACTGACGAGCCCGGCCCCCGGGTCCGCCCGGCCGCCCGCCACGGCGACGGCCTCCGTCAGTGAAGGAGAGCGGATGTCCGGCGCGCAGTCGCTCATCCGCTCGCTCGAGAGCGCGGGAGCCACCGACATCTTCGGTCTCCCCGGCGGAGCGATCCTGCCCGCGTACGACCCCCTGATGGACTCGACCCAGCTGCGGCACATCCTGGTGCGCCACGAGCAGGGCGCAGGCCACGCCGCACAGGGCTACGCCCACGCCACCGGCAAGCCGGGCGTGTGCATCGCGACCTCCGGCCCGGGCGCCACCAATCTGGTCACGCCCATCGCCGATGCGAACATGGACTCGATCCCTCTGGTCGCCATCACCGGTCAGGTCGCCGCGGGCTCGATCGGCACGGACGCCTTCCAAGAGGCGGACATCGTGGGCATCACGCAGCCCATCACCAAGCACAACGTGCTGGTGACGGACCCCGACGACATCCCGCGCGCCGTGGCCGAGGCGTTCTACATCGCCACTCACGGCCGCCCCGGCCCCGTGCTGGTGGACGTCGCCAAGTCCGCGATGCAGTCACAGACCACGTTCCACTGGCCCGAGCGCATCGAGCTGCCCGGCTTCAACGCCGGCGCGCGCCCGCACGCCAAGACGGTGCAGGAGGCGGCTCGCCTGCTCGCGACCGCCCGTCGCCCCGTGCTGTACGTGGGTGGCGGAGTGATCCGGGCCGGCGCATCGGCCGGCCTGCGCCGCCTCACCGATCTGTCTGGCGCAGCCGCCGTGACCACGCTGATGGCTCGCGGCGCGCTGCCCGACTCCCACCCGCAGAACCTGGGCATGCCCGGCATGCACGGCACCGTGGCCGCCGTCGCGGCGCTGCAGAAGGCGGACCTGGTGGTCGCGCTGGGCGCTCGCTTCGACGACCGCGTCACCGGCAAGCTCGAGAGCTTCGCGCCGCACGCGACCATCGTGCACGCCGACATCGACCCCGCGGAGATCGGCAAGAACCGCGCGGTCGACGTGCCGATCGTGGGAGACCTCAAGGAGGTCTTCTCCGCCCTGGTGCCCGCGCTCGAGGCCGAGCACGCGCGCCACGGCAAGCCCGACCTCGAGGCCTGGTGGGCGCAGCTGGACGACTGGCGCACCACGTACTCGCTGGGCTACACGCCCACCGACGACGGCCACGGCTCTCCGCAGTACGTGATCCAGCGCCTGGGCGAGATCTCGGGGCCGGACACCATCTTCACCGCGGGCGTGGGCCAGCACCAGATGTGGGCCAGCCAGTTCATCAAGTACGAGCACCCCAACACGTGGATCAACTCCGGCGGCCTGGGCACCATGGGCTTCTCGGTGCCCGCTGCCATGGGCGCCAAGGTGGGCGAGCCCGATCGCACGGTGTGGTCCATCGACGGCGACGGCTGCTTCCAGATGACCAACCAGGAGCTGGTCACCTGCGCCATCAACAACATCCCCATCAAGGTCGCGATCATCAACAACTCGTCGCTGGGCATGGTGCGCCAGTGGCAGACGCTGTTCTACGACTCGCGCTACTCCAACACGGACCTGCACACCGGCCACGGCACTCGCCGCATCCCCGACTTCGTCAAGCTGGCGGAGGCCATGGGGTGCGTGGGACTGCGCTGCGAGACCGATGCGGACGTGGACGCGACCATCAAGCGCGCCATGGAGATCAACGACCAGCCCGTGGTCGTGGACTTCACCGTGTCGCGCGACGCGATGGTGTGGCCCATGGTGGCGGCCGGCACGAGCAACGACGAGATTCAGTACGCCCGCGGCATCGCCCCCGAGTGGGACCGCGGCGAGGAGGAGTGACAGCATGACCAAGCACACGCTCTCGGTGCTCGTCGAGAACAAGCCGGGCGTGCTCGCACGCGTCTCCGGGCTGTTCTCCCGCCGCGCCTTCAACATCCACTCGCTGGCCGTGGGCCAGACCGAGCACCCGGGCATCTCGCGCATCACCGTCGTCGTCGACGTGGACGCGCACCCGCTCGAACAGGTCACCAAGCAGCTCAACAAGCTGGTGCACGTGCTCAAGATCGTCGAGCTCGACCGGGACAAGTCGGTGCAGCGCGACCTGCTGCTCATCAAGGTGCGCGCGGACGCCCGCCAACGGGCGGACGTGTTGCAGATCGTGGACCTGTTCCGTGCCCACGTGGTCGACGTGTCCCCGGACTCCCTCGTCATCGAGGCGGTCGGCTCGCCCGACAAGCTCGAGGCGCTGCTCGCAGCCCTCCAGCCGCACGACATCCGGGAGATCGTCCAGTCGGGCACCGTCGCGATCGGCCGCGGTCACAAGTCCATCACCGAGCGCGCCTTCGAGCGCGTGAGCGCATAAGCGAGCAGGAAGGCGGGACCCGGCCCGAGCATCGGCCGCTCCCCGCACACCACCCACTTTCACGGAATTCCACGAAACTCTAAGGAGAGAACCCACCATGGCTGAAATGTTCTACGAGCAGGACGCTGACCTGTCGATCATCCAGGGCAAGAAGGTGGCCGTCGTCGGCTACGGCTCGCAGGGCCACGCGCACTCGCAGAACCTGCGCGACTCGGGCGTCGAGGTGCGCGTCGCGCTCCGCGACGGCTCGCGCTCGACGCCGAAGGCCGAGAACGACGGCTTCACGGTGCTGTCCGTGGCCGACGCCGCGCAGTGGGCGGACCTCATCATGATCCTCGCGCCGGACCAGCACCAGCGCGACATCTACAACAACGAGATCAAGCCGCACCTGACCGAGGGCAAGGCCCTGGCATTCGCGCACGGCTTCAACATCCGGTTCGGTTACATCGACGTGCCCGAGGGCATCGACGTGCTGCTGATCGCCCCCAAGGCTCCCGGCCACACCGTGCGCCGCGAGTACGTCGCGGGCCGCGGCATCCCGGACATCGTCGCGGTCGAGGCCGACGCCTCGGGCAAGGCCTGGGACATCGCCCTGTCGTACGCGAAGGCCATCGGCGGCACGCGCGCCGGCGTCATCAAGACCACCTTCACCGAGGAGACCGAGACCGACCTGTTCGGCGAGCAGTCGGTGCTGTGCGGCGGCACGAGCCAGCTGGTGCAGTACGGCTTCGAGGTGCTGACCGAGGCCGGCTACCAGCCCGAGATCGCCTACTTCGAGGTGCTTCACGAGCTCAAGCTCATCGTGGACCTCATGCACGAGGGCGGCATCACCAAGCAGCGCTGGTCCGTGTCCGACACCGCCGAGTACGGCGACTACGTCTCCGGCCCCCGCGTGATCACCCCGGAGGTCAAGGAGAACATGAAGGCCGTGCTCGCAGACATCCAGTCCGGCGCGTTCGCCGAGCGGTTCATCGGCGACCAGGACAACGGCGGCAAGGAGTTCTCGGAGCTGCGCGCCAAGGGCGAGGGCCACCCGATCGAGGAGACCGGCCGCGAGCTGCGCAAGCTGTTCGCCTGGAAGGACGACGTCGACTCGGACTACGTGGACGGACAGACCGCTCGATGACCGCACAGATCCAGCCGCAGGCGTACCGCCTCGCGGTCGTCGCGGGCGACGGCATCGGCCCGGAGGTCGTGGCGGAGGGGCTCAAGTGCCTCGCCGCGGCGACCGAGGGGACCGGCATCTCGTTCGAGACCACCGAGTTCGACCTGGGCGCCAAGCGCTGGCACGCCACCGGGGACACCCTGGCGGCGGATGACCTCGAGGCCATCAAGGGCCACGACGTGATCTTGCTCGGCGCCATCGGCGACCCGTCGGTTCCCTCCGGCGTGCTCGAGCGTGGAGTGCTGTTGCCACTGCGCTTCGCTCTCGACCAGTACGTGAACCTGCGCCCGTCGCGCCTGTACCCCGGGGAGGTGTCGCCGCTGCGCGACGTCGACGCCGTGGACTTCGTGGTGGTGCGAGAGGGCACCGAGGGTCCGTACGTGGGCAACGGCGGCGCGCTGCGCGTCGACACGCCTCACGAGATCGCGACCGAGGTGTCGGTGAACACCCGCCACGGCGTGGAGCGCGTGGTCCGCTACGCGTTCGAGACGGCGTCCAAGCGCGACCGCAAGCAGCTCACGCTGGTGCACAAGCACAACGTGCTGGTGCACGCCGGTCACCTGTGGCGCCGCACGGTCGAGGCCGTCGCGCCGGAGTTCCCGGACGTCACGTGGGACTACCTGCACATCGACGCCGCGACCATCGTGATGACCACCGACCCGGCCCGGTTCGACGTGATCGTCACCGACAACCTGTTCGGCGACATCCTCACGGACCAGGCGGCTGCGATCTCGGGCGGCATCGGCCTGGCGGCCTCGGGGAACGTCAACCCCGACCGCACCTATCCGTCGATGTTCGAGCCCGTGCACGGCTCCGCTCCCGACATCGCGGGGCAGGGGATCGCGGACCCGTCCGCGACCGTGCTCTCGGTCGCGCTCATGCTCGACTTCCTCGGCTACCCGGAGCTCGCTGAGCGCGTGGAGAGCGCGGTGGCGGCCGATGCGGCAGCCAAGGATGGCTCGTCTCGCACCACGGTGCAGGTCGGCGACGCGCTCGCCGCGCGGATCCGCGGGTAGTTAGCCATGCGGCGCGTCCTGGAAGGTGCTGAGTGCCCGAATTTGCCAATTCTGAGCACTCAGCACCTTCCGGGGCGCCATCCACGCACCACGAAGGGGAACCGAGATGACTGACACCACCGCATCGGCCGCGCATTCCAGTGCCGCGGTGTCGAACGCAGCCGCCTTCGACGTGCGCCCGAGCGCGAACCCGCTGCCTGCCGCCGAACGCGAGGCCGCGCTCGCGGACCTCAAGTTCGGCACTCAGTTCACCGATCACATGGTGCGCATGCAGTGGCGCGTCGACGAGGGCTGGGGAGACCGCCGCGTCGAGGCCTACGGCCCGCTCCAACTCGACCCGGCTGCAGCGGTGCTGCATTACGCGCAGGAGATCTTCGAGGGTCTCAAGGCGTACAAGTGGGCCGACGGCAGCGTCCACCTGTTCCGCCCCGAGGCCAACGCGCAGCGCTTCAACCGGTCCGCCCACCGCCTCGCGCTGCCTGAACTGCCGGTCGAGGACTTCATCGGGTCCATCGAGGCGCTGGTCGACATCGACGAGGCCTGGGTGCCCGGCGTCGAGGAGTCCAGCCTCTACCTACGGCCCTACATGTTCGCCTCCGAGGCGTTCCTGGGCGTGCGGCCCGCGCACATCATCGACTACCTGCTCATCGCCTCTCCCGTGGGGCCGTACTTCCCGGGCGGGGTGAAGCCGGTGTCGATCTGGGTCGCGCAGGGCTTCCACCGCGCCGGCCCCGGCGGCACGGGCGATGCGAAGTGCGGCGGCAACTACGCCGCGTCGCTGCTGCCACAGCAGCAGGCGGCGAAGCACGGCTGCCAGCAGGTGCTGTTCCTCGACGCCAAGGAGGACCGGTACCTCGAGGAGCTGGGCGGCATGAACGTGTTCGTGGTGCGCCGCGACGGCACCATCGAGACCCCGCGCCTGACCGGCACCATCCTCGAGGGAATCACGCGTTCGAGCGTGATCCGCCAGCTCGAGGATGACGGCCGCAAGGTCATCGAGAAGGACATCACGCTGGACGAGGTGCGCGAGGGTGTCGAGAGCGGCGACATCGCCGAGCTCTTCGCGTGCGGCACCGCTGCCGTCGTCACCCCCGTGGGCCGCCTCGCGTCTCCCACCTTCGACGTCACCGTGAACGGCGGCGAGGCCGGCAGCGTCACGATGGGCATCCGTCAGCGCCTCACCGACATCCAGTACGGCCGCGACGAGGACACCTACGGCTGGATGCGCCGCGTCGCCTGACCCGTCACGCTGGGCCGGGGCAATACGGCCGATGCGGGGGCTGGCTTGGCCTCGCCGGCATGGCACGCTAGGGCCATGAACAGGGCTGGCGGAGCGACCGTATTCTTGGCCGAACTCGGCATGTATGTCGGGCTCGCATGGTGGGGCCTCGCGGCCTACCAGGGCGCGATGTCGTGGGTCGTCGGCATCGGCCTGCCGGTGGTCGTCATGGCCATCTGGGCGGTGTTCCTGTCCCCGCGCGCCACCATGCCCCCGCCCGAGTCCGCTCAGACCTCCGTGCGCATCGGCCTGCTGCTGCTCGGTGCCGTGGCCTTCTGGGCCGTGGGGATGCCGATCCTCGCGATCGCTCAGGCGATCCTCGCGGTCGTCGGGACGGGGCTGGCGCTACGCGCCCGCGGCGCAGACCGCCCGTAGCGCCGGCCCCCTCGGGAGACAATGACGCCATGAGCAGCACAGGCAGCGAGCAGCGCTACCGCGAGGCCGAGGCGGCCATGTGGGCGCACCACGGCATGGAGCCCACCGAGCGGTGGGTCGAGGCGGAGGATCTCGGCATCCGCGTCCACGCGAACGAGCACGGCCAGGGGCGGCCCTCGATCTTCATCCACGGCACGCCCACCGCAGGCGGGGTGTTCGTGCCGCTCGTGGGCCAGCTGACCGGCGTGCGCGCGGTCGTCGTCGACCGCCCCGGATGCGCGCTCAGCGAGCCGCTGGACTACCGGGGCATGTCGCCGGATCGCGCTCGTGAAGTGATCGAGATCTGGATGTCTCGCCTCGTCGAGGCCGTCTCCGACGAGCCGGTGGACCTGGTCGCGAGCTCCGCGGGCGGCTTCGTGGCGCTCGTCCTCGCGGCCCACCGGCCGGAGCTGGTGCGCAGCGTCGCGCTGCTGGGCGCGCCGGCGGTCGAGGGGATGAACCTGCCGGTGTGGATGCGCATGGCGACATTCGCGCCCGTCGCGAACGCCGTCGCCCGCCACGATGTCAACAAGGGAGACCTGCGCCGATCCTTCAAGTCCATGGGTCACGGCGACCTGGTCGCCAAGGGCGGCATCTCGCAGGCGGACCTCGAGTGGCGCTACGCGCTGTCCCGCGACACGGACACCTACGCGCACGACATGCAGATGATGCGTCAGGCGGCCACGTGGCGCGGGCCGCGACCGGGCTGGGTCGCGACCACGGACGAGATCGAGTCGCTGACCGTGCCGTCCCTGTGGGTGGCGGGGGACAACGATCCGTTCGCAACGCCCGACCGCATTCGCGAGTGGGCCTCACACGCCCCCGACGCGACGTTCACGGTCATGGAGGGCTCGGGGCACCAGCCGTGGATCGACCGCCCCGCCGCGCACGCACGCGTGCTCGAGGACTGGTGGGCGAGCATCGGCCGTATGCAGGAGGCTGAGGGCGGCGGACACTGAGCGTCGCCGCTACGGGCAGAGGCGGTAGCCGACTCTGTGAACCGTCTCGATAGGTGTGCTCTCATGGGGCACGGCCTCCTTGAAGGCCGCCCTGAGCTGGCCAATCGTGACTCTCGTACGGACGCCCGGCTCGGAAGAGGGGTCCTCGAACTCGTGAATGAGCTCGCGCATGGTCAGCACGCGCGGGTGTGCCGCCATCATGTACCGCAGCAAGGTGTAGCTGCGGGGCGTGATGGCGACGGGCTGACCGTGCCACGTCACCAGGTAGCCGCTGTCGTCGAGGGTGAGGTTGCCGATCTTCAGCACCAGAGGGTTGACCGGCTCGAGGACTTGGGCGCTGTGAGTGGCCTCGACGAGTTGCGCCGGTGTCACCGGCAGCTTGACGACGCTCGAGATCCCGTGATCGAAGAGCTCGGAGACGGTCTGGGTGGGACAGCCCTCTGCCACGCCAGCGATGACGGGCACATGCGCTACTGATCTCAGGACATCCACGAACTCCAGCAGCGGAAGGTCCTCCATGTCCGTGGGAACCAGAGCGATGGCCCTGGGGTGTCGACCCAGCGCCAAGAGAGCTCCGAGTCCGGTGGCTCTGTTGACCACGGCCAGGCCCTCATGCCGGAAGTCGATCGGGCGGCCTCGGATGAGCGCGTCGCGGTCGCCGACCGCGACCACCCTGACTGATGTTGCGAGCGGCGAAGTGCCGACGGTCAACCGAACCGTCCAGAGATGTAGTCCTCCGTGCGCGTGTCCCGGGGGCTCTCGAAGATCTTCTCTGTTCTGTCGAACTCGATGAGTGTGCCCGTGCGGTCGCCAGTCGCCTCGTTCTGGTTGACCGTGAAGAAGGCGGTGCGGTCGGCGACGCGGGCGGCTTGCTGCATGTTGTGCGTGACGATCACGATCGAGTAGTCGTCGCGCAGCTCGTGCATGAGGTCTTCGATCTTGGTGGTGGCGATCGGATCGAGCGCGGAGCAGGGCTCGTCCATGAGGATGACGTCTGGATCGGTCGCGATCGCGCGCGCGATGCACAACCGCTGCTGCTGGCCGCCCGACAGTCCGTACGCGTTCTGCTTGAGCTTGTCCTTCACCTCGTCCCACAGCGCCGCCCGGCGCAGGGTCCGCTCCACCAGGTCATCCATGTTCTCCACTTCCATCCCGGTGACACGAGGGCCGTAGGCGATGTTGTCGTAGATGGACTTGGGGAAGGGGTTCGGCTTCTGGAACACCATGCCGATGTGCCGACGCACCTCGATGGGGTCGATCTTGGGTCCGTAGACGTTGATGCCGTGGTACTCGACGCTTCCCTCGACTCGGGCGGTTGGGATCAGATCATTCATCCGGTTCAGGCAGCGCAGCACGGTGGACTTTCCGCAACCGGACGGCCCGATCAGAGCCGTGATCTCGTTGTGCCCAAAGTCGAGCGTCACGTCTGTGACCGCGTGGAAGTCGCCGTAGTAGACATTGAGGTCTTCGACTTTGAACACGGCGCTCAGGGGCCACGCGGTGCGCTCGGGGTGGTGTACGCCGTGAGTCATGGGTTTCACGTTCCTCAGTTGTTGGGTCGGATCAGAGTTCGCGGCGGTACCTGGCACGGAGCCAGATCGCCAAGGAGTTCATGAGCAGCAGGAGAGCGACCAGGACGAGTGCGCCCGCGGCCGCGAGGACGCGGAACTCCTCCTGCGGGCGGACCGCCCACTGGTAGATCTGCACGGGAATCGCGCTGTACGCGCCCGACAGGGCACTCTCCGGAAGGAACCGGACGAACGTGGTCGCGCCGACGAGAAGCAGCGGTGCGGTCTCTCCGATGGCCCGCGACATCGCCAGAATGGTGCCGGTCAGGATGCCGGGGATGGACAGCGGCAGCACCTGGCGCCACGTGGTCTGCCACTTGGTCGCGCCGAGACCGAGCGACGCGTCGCGCAGCGTCGAGGGCACCCCGCGGATGGCTTCGCGGGACGAGATGATGACCGTCGGCAGCACCATCATGGCGAGCGTGAGTGAGCCCGCGAAGGCGACGAATCCCAGGTCGAGCGGTCCACGCACGATGAATGCCAGCCCCAGGATGCCGAAGACGATCGAAGGCACCGCGGCGAGGTTCTGGATGTTGACCTCGATGACGCGGTTGTACCACTTGTTGCGGTCGGCGTACTCCTCGAGGTAGAGCGCGGCGCTGACGCCGAGCGGCACGATGGTGAGGAGCGTCCCGAGCATGACGTAGACGGTGCCGACGATCGCGGGGAGAAAGCCCGAGGTGGCAGTGTCGACCGACGACGGCATCTGGGTGAAGAGGTTGAGGTCGAGTCGCGGGCCGCCGCGGACGGTCACGAAGATGAGCAGCGTCGCAAGCATCACGATGCCGAGCAGGATGCTGAAGAGCAGCACCGCCCGGAAGAGCTCGCCTCTGATGTCGACGCCCGCGCGCTCGAGTCTCAGGTTGGTTTGGCGGGCAGTCTCCACCGCGACCTGCGTGCGCTTGGATGCCTTGCTCATTCGTAGACCTCTCGGTATTTGCGCACCAGCGCGATCGCGATCAAGTTGACTGTCAGCGTGATGAGGAAGAGCAGCGAGCCCACCGCGAAGACGGTGTAGTAGGCCGTTCCTCCCGTGGAGATGTCTCCCGTCGCGGTCCGGCCGATGAACGCCGTCATGGTGAGGATGGGGTCGTTGGGCCACAGCGTGAGGTTGGCCATGGCGCCGGCTGCCATGAGCACGACCATCGTCTCGCCGACCGCACGCGACAGGCCGAGCACGAAGGACGCGACGATCCCGGAGAAGGCGCTCGGCACCACCACCTTGGTGGCGACTTGCATGCGGGTGCTCCCCAGCCCGTAGGCGGCTTCTCGCAGTGCGCGGGGCACGGCGTTCATCGAATCCGAGGCGACCGATGCGACGGTGGGGATGACCATCACGCCCAGCACGAGGCCTGCGGCGAGCAGGAACTGGAACCCGGGCTCTTCGCCCATCTTTCCGGGCAGCCAGGTGGGCCAGTTGTCCTTGAGGACGGGGCCCACGAAGAACAGGGCGAAGATGCCGTAGACCACCGTGGGAATACCTTCGAGGATCTCGAGCAGCGGCTGAAGGATCTTGCGCATTCGGGGCCCGGCGTACTCGCTCATGTAGATGGCGGAGCCGAGTCCTGCAGGCAGCGCCACGATCGAGGAGTACAGGACGATCGCGAAGGTGCCCCCCACGATGTGGATCACCCCGTAGGTCGGGTCTGCGAACAGTGGTCCCCACGGATCCATCGAGAAGAACCGGTCGATGGGCACCGTGCGGAAGAATTCGATCGTCGGCAGCACCAGCGCGAAGACGATGCCGATGGTGATGAGTACCGCCACTGAGGCGGCCAGGAACAGCCACGCCACGATCACCTTCTCGCCGATGCGGGAACGCGATGCTTCGAGCGTCATCGGCGCATTCGAGCGACGGGTGATCGTGGACGTGGCCATTCCAGAGCTACTTTCGCTAGAGGTTCGGTAGACCGGGCAGTGCTTAGAGCAGCGACTCGAGGCTGGTGTTCGCCTCTGCGGACTGCTCGTCGGTCAGCGGGATGAATCCTGCGGTCTCAGCGATCGTGGCCTGGTTGGTGATGTAGAACTCGAGGAACGAGAGGACCTCGGGCTTCTGGAGCGCAGCGTCCGAGGGGTAGAGGAACAGCTGGCGGCCGAGCGGGTTGTACGAGGCGTCCATCACGGCGTCGAGCGAAGGCGCGACACAGTCGCCCGCCTCGTTCTCGATCTCGATGGCGCGAACCTGGTCGCCTGCTGCCTCGACGAAGGACAGCGGGATGAATGCGGAGGCGCCTGACGAGCCGGCGACGCCAAGAACAGCGGCGTTGTCGTCCTCGCCGATGTCGTTGTAGGCCGTGTTGATCGAGCCGCTCTCACCGTTGATCTCCTCGGTGAAGAAGTCGAACGTGCCCGAGTCGGTGCCAGGACCGTACAGGGTGATCTCTTCGTCAGGGAAGTCCGAGCGGACGTCCGACCAGTTGGTCACCGGGTTGTCTGCACGCCACATCGACGAGATCTCGTCGACCGTGAGGCACTGTGCGAAGTCGTTCGCCGGGTTCACGACGACGGCGAGGCCGTCGTTCGCGATGCCGAGCTGGACGAACTCGACGCCGTTCTCGGCGCAGCGCTCGGCTTCGTCGTCCTTGATGGGGCGCGAGGCCTCGGAGATGTCGGTCTCGCCGTTGCAGAACTTCTCGAAGCCGCCTCCGGTGCCGGAGACGCCGACCGAGACGTTGACGTCGGGGTATTCCTCACCGAAGAGCTCAGCTGCGACCTCGGTGTTGGGGGCGACAGTGGAAGAGCCGTCGATGACGACTGCGCCGGACAGGCCCTCGGTCTCTTCTCCGGAATCGGCTGCTGCGACAGGGCTGCCGCTGTCCGCGACGGGTTCGGCGGTGTCGTCGGCCGGGTCGGAGCTGCAGGCGCTGAGCATGATCGTGGCGGCGGCGAACGTTGCGGTGATCGTCGCGATCTTGCGGTACTTAGTGGACACTCTCGTGATCCCTTCTTCGGCGGCGTGGAGCCAGCCATTCGGAATGTGACTCGTCGTCCGTCGGGCGACACATCACATGCAAGCCCACCCATATGAATACGACCTGAACGCGGGCAGTCGTACAGGTGAATATCCGCATAACGGCTGTGTAGGCCTTCGCGCCCGGGCACGGCAGGTGCCGGACGGTGAGCTGTTGGTACGGTGATCGCCCTTGTCGCGCAACAGGATCGGAGCCTCGCATGAGCCCCGTCGACGTCTGGCACGCGGTCTGGGAGGACGCGACCACGCAGGTGGTCGCGTCGACCGCGGCCGCGCTGTGGCCCCTGGCCGCAGTGGTCGTCTGCTTGGCGATTCCCCAGCTGTGGCACGCGGTGCGCCACGTCGTGACCATCGCGCACGAGGCAGGACACGCGAGCGTTGCGACCCTGCTGGGCCGGCAGGTGCGCGGGATCCGGCTGCACTCCGACACCTCGGGGCTCACCACGCACTCGGGCTCCACCAAGCGCCTGCCGCTCGCGCTGACCGCCTTTGCCGGCTACCCGGCGCCGGCGGTGCTGGGCGTGGGGGCCGCGGCGCTCCTCGGCGCCGGCTACGCGTTCGGACTGCTGTGGGCCACGGTCCTAGTGCTGGTGATCGTCCTGGTGCAGATCCGCAACGTGTACGGGTTCCTGGTGATGGTGCTCGCGATCGGAGCCTTCGGGTGGCTCGCGTGGTCGGCCCCCGATCCGTGGCGCGTGGGCGTCGCCTACGCCGTGACGTGGCTGCTGCTGCTGGGCGCGGTGCGTGCCGTGGTGGAGTTGCACGGGTCGCGCCGCTCCGCCGGCGGCGGGGGCTCCGACGCCGATGCGCTCGCTCGGTCCACGCGCGTGCCCGGCTTGGTCTGGGTGGGCGTGTTCTGGCTGGTCACCGCCGCGTGCGCGGTCTTCGGGGCGTGGCTGATGCTGGGGGACGTGGTCGGCGCGTAGCGCCCACTCGACGGCGCACCACAGAGAGTCATAATCGAAGGACGAGCCGCACCAAGACTGGCAGTCAGGAGAGGAAGCCATGGGCGATTGGGGTCACGGGATGGGCAGCTTCTGGGGGATGGGCGCGTGGTGGCTGCTCATCGTCATCGGAGTCGGCGTCCTCACCTACGTCGTGGCAAGGCTGGCGTCCCGGTCCGGTGACAGCAAGGGGTCCGGCGATGGGGCGCCATCCGCGCCGGGCCAGGCGCAGCCATCGGCCGCGCGCCAAATCCTCGAGGAGCGCCTCGCTCGCGGCGAGATCGACCGCGACGAGTTCCGCGATCTGCTTCGCACCCTCGACGACCAGTGACAGACCCGATCTCGCGCCGTAGCGCAATCGGCCTCGGTCTGCTGGGCGTGGGGTCCCTGGGCCTCGGAGTCGCGGGTGTGGCATCTTCCGGCTTCCGTTCGGGACCATGGGCGACGACCGCCCCGGGCGGTGCCGCCGCGGCCTCGTGGTCGGAGCCGACCGTGCTCGCGTCCTCAGGCGGCGCGCTCACGTGCGAACTCACCGTTTCCGAGACGCAGATCGACGTCGGTGGCTCGTCGGCACGGATGCTCGCGTATAACGGCGCGGTCCCCGGACCGACGTTGCACCTGCGCCCGGGGGACACGCTTCGCATTCACCTCACCAACGGTCTTGAGGAGCCCACCAACGTGCACACCCACGGCCTGCTGGTCAGCGCTGAAGGCAACGGGGACAACCCCTTTGTGTCAGTCGAGCCGGGGGAGTCGTTTGACTACGAGATCTCTTTGCCGGACGACCACCCGCACGGCGTGTTCTGGTACCACCCCCATCGCCACGGGTTCGTCGCAGACCAGCTGTTCGGAGGCCTCTACGGCGCCATCGTGGTCGACGAGGAGGACTGGTCGGAGGGTGCGCCGCGCATCGTCGTGGTGTCCGATGTGACTCTCTCGGGAGGTGCCGTCGCGGCTGTCTCCGACGCGGAGCGTCGCCGGGGGCGGGTGGGAGAAGTGGTACTCGCCAACGGGCTCGTGGCCCCACCCTTGGCGGTTTCACCTGGCCGCACGGAGCGGCTCCTGATCGTCAACGCGTGCGCCAGCCGATACCTCGACCTGGGTGGTCTCGCGATGTCTGTGCGTGGCGTCGACTCTGGGGCTTTCATTCCGCCGCGGGCGGTCGACCGGCTGGTGCTCGCGCCCGGCAACCGCGCGGACGTCCTCGTCGAGGGGCCCGAACGGCCTACGTCGTTGGTGGCGCGTGCCTACGAGCGCGGCGGGGGCGGCATGGGAATGATGGGTGCCGTTGCTCCGGAGGTTGATGCCACCATCCTGAGGCTGGTGCCCGACGCATCGGCCCACCCAAGTCCGGTCGCGCCCTCACGGGATTCGCCACGCGACCTCAGCGATGCCCACGTCGACCGCGCACGCACGCTCACCTTCACGATGGGCATGGGGCGCGGCATGACGTTCTTGATCGACGGTCTCGCCTTTGATCCCGACCGTGTCGACCACACGGTGGAACTCGATACCGTCGAGGAGTGGACGCTGGTCAACGCCACGATGATGGATCACCCCTTCCACCTGCACATCTGGCCCATGCAGTTGGTGGGCCACGAGGGCGTTGACTTCCGTGACGTGGTGGACGTGCCTGCGGGGAGCTCCGTCACTGTAAGAATCGCATTCGACCGTTTCCCCGGCCGCACGGTGTATCACTGCCACATCCTCGACCACGAGGATCTGGGCATGATGGGAGTGGTTCAAGCGCGCTGACGGGCGTGCCGAACGGTGCGGCTGGAAGGCCCAGCCAAAGGCGCACACTCCACTCTTGTTGCGGCTGGGGACCTTCGTCCCCTGCTTTCTTGAGGTGCATCCATAGCCTGGAGTCAGTCCCCCTCCGTCCCGGCGATGATGCGGGAGCGGTCTCGACGGAGCCGATCCTTCCCGTGTCATGAGCAATGGAGTGAAACCTTGGCTACCTTCGAAGCGACCGCAGTATCGACGTCCGACACCGGACTGACGGTCAAGGCACGGGAGTTCGAGTTCGTCGTGGACGAGCCGCAGTCCCTGGGTGGCGGCAACACGGGACCCAATCCGGTCGAGTATGTGCTGGGCGCGCTGCTCGGATGCCTGAACGTGGTGGTGCACCTGGTGGCGAGGGAGCACGGCGTGACGCTCACCTCGTTCAAGGCGACGGCGCGCGGCGACCTTGACCCGTCCAAGTTCATGGGCAAGAACATGGATGTGCGCGCGGGCTACGAGGCCATCGAGGTGACCATTGAGGTCGAGGGCGACGCGGAGCCCGACAAGCTGGACGAGATCGCTCGGATCTCCGAGTCCCGGTGCCCTGTCTCCGACAACCTGGCGTTCGCCACTCCGGTGGCGATCAAGATCGTGAAGATCGGCTAGCGGGCCAGCGCACCAAGGCTTTCGCACAGCGGGCCGCCCAAGATACCAGTGCGACTCGTCGAGAAGGTAGGACCTTTTCCGATCGTAACCTACGGGACCGTAGGTTACGATCGGAAGATGAGCATCGAACTGTCAACGCCGACGCTGGTCCAGCGCGACGAGATCACCCACCTCAGCGCCATGCTGGCCTCCCGCGCCCACGCCGCGCCCGACGCCGCCTTCGCCGAGGTCAAGGCCTCCGACGGCACGTGGCGCGAGATCACGCTGTCCGAGTACCACTCGCGTGTCCGCGCCATCGCCAAGGGCCTGATCGCGCGCGGCATCAACGCCGGCGACCGCGTGGGCATCATGGGCGACACGCGATACGAGTGGTCCGTCATGGACTTCGCGATCATGGCCGCCGGTGCTGTGAGCGTGCCGGTCTACCCGTCCTCCTCCGCCACACAGGTGGAATGGATGGTGGCCGATGCGGGCATCGGCCTGGTGGCCGTCGATACCGAGGAGAGGGCCGGGTTGGTCGCCGAGTCCTCGGTCGCCGTGGTCATGCTGGACGACGCCGGGCTGGATGAGCTCGCCGCCGAGGGGGAAGGGATCTCCGACGCGGATCTCGACGCGCGCACCGCGGACGTGGTGGGCGACGACATCGCCACGATCATCTACACCTCCGGCACCACCGGCCGCCCCAAGGGCGCCATGCTCTCGCACGCCAACTTCATCGAGCAGGCGCTCAACATCGAGCGGGACCCTGGATACGGCGGGTTCGTCAAGGGCGACGACGCCCGGCTGCTGCTGTTCCTGCCGCTGGCGCACGTGTTTGGCCGCATCGCCATGATTCTGGCGCTGTCCGCCGGCACCGTCATCGGCTTCGCCCCGAGTCACAAGACGCTCGGGGAGGACCTCGGGACGTTCAAGCCCACCTTCCTGGTGTTGGTACCACGCGTGCTCGAGACGGTCTACAACAAGGCCGACACCGCGCAGACGGGACTCAAGAAGCGCATCTTCCGCTGGTCCGCCAAGGTCACGCGCCAGTACGCGCTCGCGCGGCAGACCGGAACGCCGGGGCCCGTCCTCCAGGCGAAGTACGCGGTCGCGGACAAGTTGGTGCTGTCCAAGCTCCGCGCCAAGCTCGGCGGCAACCTCAGGTATGCGCTCGCGGGCGGCGCTCGCCTCAACGAGGACGTGGGCCACTTCTTCCAAGGGCTCGGCGTGACCGTCCTGCAGGGATACGGGCTCACGGAGACCACCGCAGCCCACTCGGGCACGCCCGAGGACGCCAACATCATGGGCACCGTCGGGCGCCCGATCGCCGGCAACGAGATGAAGCTGGCCGATGACGGCGAGATCCTGCTGCGTGGCGCGAGCCTGTTCCAGGGCTACTGGAACGCACCCGAGGCCACGGCCGAGGTCATGCGCGACGGCTGGTTCGCCTCCGGCGACATGGGAGAGATGGTCGACGGCGCTCTGAACATCGTGGGTCGCAAGAAGGAGATCCTGGTGCTGTCCTCGGGCAAGAACGTGCAGCCTGCTGTGCTGGAGAACTCGATGCGTTCGCATCCGGCGATCCAGGACTCGGTGGTGGTGGGCGAGGGCAAGCACTTCGTGTCCGCGCTGGTGGCGCTGGACGAGGCGATGCTGCCCGCATGGCTCAAGTCGCACGAACTTCCCGACATGAGCGTCGAAGAGGCCGCCAAGGACTCGAGGGTGCAAGACCTGATCTCGCGCGCCATCGCGCTCGCGAACGCCCAGGTCTCACGCGCCGAGTCCATCCGCGAGTTCCGGATCCTGCCCAGCTCGTTCTCCGAGACGCGCGAGGAGCTCACAGCCTCGCTCAAGACCCGGCGTGCCGTCATCATGGCCCACTACTCGAAGGTCGTCGACGAGATCTATTCGAAGGCGATGCCGCCCTCGCGTCCGTGAAGCGCGCCTGGACGGGTGGCTCCCGGGCCTGTCGACGCTGAGCGTCAGACGAGGTCGTAGATCAGCGTGACCTGCCCGGTCGGCAAGGGAGTGGCGGACACTAGCGTGAGGTGGCGAGGCATAAGGGTCGCGTCCCACAGCGCGGTGCCACGGCCGATTGCGACTGGCGCCACACGCAGCCGCAACTGGTCCACGCGCCCGGCCTCGAGCAGGGCCGATGCGAGGTGGAGGCTGCCCCACAGGATGATGTCGCGCTCGTAGCGGGCCTTGAGGCGGTCGGCGATGTCTGCGGGCTCTCCGGTCTCGACGGTCGCGGGGGCGTGATGTCCCCACGGCGCCTCGTCGAGTGTCGACGAGACGACGTGCTTGGGCAGCCGGTTGATGGGCTCGGCAAGGGGGTCCCGTTTCGCCACCGGGAGCGGCCAGTAGCCGATGAACATCGTGTAGGTGGTGGCACCCAGCAGGATGGCGTCAGCGTGTTCGAGCTCGGCCAGAGCCTGATCGACCATCGGCCCGGGCTCCGACACCGAGTCGTCGACCCAGTCCAACTCTCCGTTGGGCCCGGCCACGAACCCATCGGCGGTGACGTGTTGCTCGACGATGATGCGCCCCATGGTGTCAGGTTAGGACTGTGTCGTCCTCCTCGCGCGGTAAGAGTCGAGTTCTGCCCGAGCGGACGTCCGGGCAGGCATAGAGATCGGACGTCCGCGTCGTTCCTGAGCCCGGGCGAGAGTCAGAGGAGGACGCTACGTTGTTTGGAGCAGCGCTACTCGCTGCTGTGGACAAAGGAGTTCCATCATGAAGGTCAATCCCAACCACTCCAGCAACCCGACCGATCCCGACGTTTACCACGACCACAATGACTGTGTGTCGGGCGCTCAGATTCCCGCGTCAAACAAGGTTTCGGGCACGGGCGGCTACCGAAAGTGTGACCATTGCAAGGATCTCGACTGAGCCGTAGCCGGTCAGTGCACAGCGCTGCTCGCAAGGGAGCAACTTGTCAGTACACCTGCATGACCGTGCTGAGGAGCCTTCTGTACCGGTAGGTGACATGTGACCTGACTTCCGCGCAATGTAAGCGTCGATCGAGAACCGTCGGCGTCACCACGCTGCTGCCTGTATTGAAGCAAGTGGAAGATCAGGACGCCGACTAGGCTCCCAGGTGAACACTCCCAAAGGGGGATACGTGGGTTTCCTAGACAAGCTCTTCGCAGGTGGCGTAGTGGCGGCAGTCGGCACAGTCGCAGCGATCGGGCTGAAGGACGCTGCTGAGACGCGTCGTCGCAAGCAGACCCCTGTCGAATTCGACCCTGCCCTCACACGGCGCGATTTCGAGGCCCTGGTAGCCGTGGCGGCAGACAAAGTCCCGCGTCTTGAGTCAGTGGACGTCAACGGACTTGCCGTGTCATTGCGAATACGTTCGAACTCAGGCGTTTCACGATGGGCGGCCGAGGTGGACTTCAACGACTACGGGAAGCTCACGGGACGCTATTGGGTCAAATCAGAGAACGGCCAGTCTCCGTTGCCTGAGTTCTTCGCCGATGCTGTCAGCGAGTCAATACAAACGAAAGTCGGCAGGCTTTAGGCACCCAGGACGCCGCCGAAGGCAGCAACTCGTGAGTGCACCACCACACCTAGCAGTCGCGCCTGGAGCCTTGCGCTCAGTATGAACTGGTCGCGGCGAGCACTCGTGTCACGTGGATGAAAACCTAAACGTGGTGCCGTCGACCGGAACGGGCACGTCTAGGTATGGGGAAATCTCGAAATCAACGTCGTGAGCGCCGGACGAATTGACGGCGCACCTCACCATGAGGCCGCCCGCGAGCGAACCGTCGGAGAGATAGGCGTTGCCGCCTACCTCTAGGGGCATCGATCCCACTCGCGCTGACTCGATGTTGATGGGCCTGGCAGCAAAACTCCCGCACTTCCCGCAGGAGCAGTTGGATCGAACCTGCATGTCCGATGTGGCTACTACACGATCGCCTGTTTGTGAATTCCAAGCATCGACCCACCTCTCGACGAGTCGGCGCTCGCTCTCGGTTGGGGTACGCCAATCGTCACTGCGCGGGTGAGAATCGGTGGCCGGCATGGGTCCAATCGTAGACGCCGCTACTTCTCGGCTACCGGGAGCCAATCGGTACGACAAATGGAGCAACTCGTCAATACATCGGCGTGTAAGTTGACTGGTGTTCGCACCTGAGGGGATTCGCGTGGCTGACGCAACGACACAACTATCGACCGCCTCGATCTTGATCGTGCTCGCCCCGTCGACCCTGGCTCTAGTGGGCGTGATCTGGTCCAATCTCTACACGGCGAAGAGGACTCGTGAGGCTGAGGAGTTTCGGTCAAGGGCAGGTGTTGCGCACCAGGTGCTCGCGGCGAGGCGGGAAGCAGAGTTGGAAGTCTTGGGCGTCGTCGCCGAGGTGTCGCACATGTTCCATCGCTTTCATAACAAGATGTACGGCAATCCGGGCAAGGGAAAAGCAGATAGGAAATCTGCGGCAGCGCTCGATGAACTGGGAGCCGCATTCGACCAGATGAGTCATCTGCGGCGATGGGGTACGACCTTGCGCGCATATGGCAGTCCCGGCATCGCAGAGAAGATCGACGAGGTCGATCAAGCGGTCAAGGACCGCATGGAGGAGCTCAACGACGACATTCCCAGGTTCATCGCTGTGAAGGCTGGAGCATTCGAAGAGAAGTTGGATGCACTTTTTGACGAACTCGCCTCGATGATTCGGGATGATATCGGCGTAGAACGCGCGCAAAAGGAAGTCTGGGGAAACGGGAGCTGAACTCTGCTTACTCCGGGACACCTGGAAGTACGGTTAAGCACATCGGAAGTCTGGCTCGTCAGTCCTATAGGGGGCGGGCACTTGTACGCCGCCGGCCCGAGGTCGGCGGGAACTGATGGGAGGCACGCGTGTTCCGAGGTCGTCGCCGCGTCGAGCGGCCGGTCTCTCTTGGTGTCTCTTGGGAGGTGCTCCGGTGGACTGCGGAGTGGATCCGCTTCGCCGACGCCAAGGCCGGAGCAACCCTTGCCGCTGCTGGAGCTTCGGCCGCAGTCCTGGCGACGTTCGCAACACGGGGCGGAACTGATGCCCACTCACCTTGGTCTGTCGCTTTCGCATGCGGATCTGCCGCCGCACTGCTCGGCGTGTCAATTCTCGCGCTCCTGGTTCTTGCACCACGACTCGGGCGCCAGGGGGGCGGCTCGCTGGTCTATTTCGGGCACATCGCAAAGGAGTATGGCGAGAGTGGAGACAACTACGCATTGGCGCTTGCAGAGGTTGAGTCGAACCCCGCATCGTGGCGACAGCATCTGGCGCAGCAGATAACGGTGAACGCGAGAATTGCGGAACGCAAGTACCGCGCCACGTCTTGGTCGATTCGTTTTCTCGTGGTAGGCATCTGGCTAGGTGGCGCAACTGCGATTGCTGCGCAGATGGGGGTTTAGTCGATGGAAGCGGATTACCGCTCGTTCAACTTTCAGGCGTCGCGCGACAGGATAGACGCAATCCTAGATGCTCCTTCGGGCACCTTCGAAGAGGCCGACTCGCTGCCAGACCGCAGCAAGTTGACTTACACAAACGGCTTCTACGCTAATTGCAGCGCGGTGTTTATTGACATTCGTGACTCGAGCGGACTCACCTCCCACTACAAGCGGCCGCGGCTCGCACGCATCTATCGAAGCTTCATCTCCGAGATGGTTGCCGCCTTCTCCGACCACACCCGCGTGCGAGAGATCAACATCGTTGGCGACTGTGTTTGGGCGGTCGTCAACACTCCGCTACGTTCTCAAATCGATGAACTCTTTACCGTCGCCTGTACGGCGCATTCAATTGTTGACGTACTGAACGTGAAGTTGAAGAAGCGCGACTACGACAGGACGCTTGCCGTGGGGGTCGGTCTTGACTACGGGCGTGCCCTCATGGTCAAGGCGGGATACAGCGGTAGCGGAATCAACGAGGTGGTCTACATGGGTGACGTCGTGAACAGCGCCGCACACCTCGCTTCGCAAGCGCACTCTGCGCAATGGGGTAGGAAGGCAATTCACCTCTCGTCGGGCTTCTACAGCAATCTCAACGAACACAACCAAGGACTCTGCGAGCAGTACAACTACTCGCACTACAAGTCCAGCGCTGTTATGACCTACATGAACGATTGGGTAGAGGAGCAGTAGGGGTAGCGCGCAACGCGCGCCCCTTCACTCGCTACCGCAACATAGCTCGGGAGTTCTTCGCGGCACTGTGAGGTTCAAGTACTCGGCGTAGACGGACTCCAGCACTCGTGTGTGCGACCACTGCAAGCCGCCACTGGATTGGCGTACTCCGCCAAGGGAGCAACTCGTCAATCCACCCATGCTTCCTCGACGCGACTTTTGAACTCGGGGTCGGCCGGGCTTCGAGATTCGATGGCTTAGTGCAAAGATCGCGGAATGAGTAGCGGAGCGTGGAGACCACTTGGTGTAGATGACGATGACGCGATTGCAGAGTACGACGCGTTACACGAGGGGCTGCCACCGTGGCTAGCATCTGCTTACTGGTCATGGGTCAACGCTGCTTTGTGCACTGTGGTCACAAGTCAGTACGGACGCTGGAGTGCCCTCGACACCGGCTTCGCTCAGAGCATGTGTCAAACGCTGAAGATCCCACTACCGGCTTACGGCGACGCGGCACGGGGCGAATACACCGCGGAGAAGGTCATCACTGACGCGATGCGCCATCTCGAAGCGCATTCGAGTCCCCTGCAAATCGCGGACTACATTCTCGCGCACGGTACTAGGGGTGCCGTGGCGGAACTCGACAAGATCCTCGAGCGCGGAAAGTCGGCTTTCACAATCGGCGAGCGCGCAGGTCGCAAGGCGCTCGTGCGCCGGGTTCCGCTGGGTGTGCAGGTCGTATCAAATGGTGTCATGGAGCGATCTGGCCGCGCTGGCGTTCGACTCGCACAGGCATGGGAGGAGCTCTATGGATTGGAGCCGAACCCGAGTGAGGCTTACCGGCTTGCGATTCTTGCGGTGGAGGATGCGAGCGTGCCCGTCGTCTCGCCGAAAGACGCCTCTGCAACTCTCGGGAAGGTCTTAGCTCAGATGGAGTCCCAGGGCGACTGGAAGCTTCCGCTCGCGCGTGAGCACGACAAGGCTCCGACCGAAGCTCTGGTGATCGCACAGATGAGGGCGCTTTGGCACGGCCAGCACGACCGTCATGGGGGCCAGCCGTCAGCTCCGGGAAATGTGACGATCGATGAAGCGCGGGTTGCCGTTGCTCTTGCCACGGCGTTGGTCGCCATGTTCTCGGATGGTCTGATCGCTCGCCCTCAGGGGGTGGCGGGTTAATGGAAGTCACGAAGGAGGTACTTGTGTGCCCCCTCGTGGCATCAGCAGGCTGTGAACTCCGAGTAACGCAATGCGAGACGTTCGCGGTTGGGCTGCTCTGAGCGGCGCGCGGGTAGTTGAATACGGAGGTCATGCATTTCCTGCAGGCCGTGCTTGAGCATGGGTCCGTCGACCTCCGCGAGCAAACTGGCGTTGATCTTGATCTCGTAGTCAGGCGTCACGCCCAGGAAGTTGCGGTCGTAGGCGGCGTGGTGGATCTTGCACATCGCCATCCCATTCGTGACGACCGCGTCACCGGCGTCGGCGGAGTCGGCCGTGATGTGTGCAGCATCCAGCAGTTCGGCATGTTTGAAGCGGCAGACCGTGCACTGGGTCTCGTATGCGCGGAGCACCATGCCGCGGAATGCGGGCTGGTGGACGCGGCGCTTGGCCACGTACTCGGCCCAGTGGCGTTCAACTGCCGAAGGTGCGTGGTCCGCGATGTCTGCGAGTTCCTCGAGGCTCACGAGTACATGTCCAGCGTCCAGGTCGACGTGGGCGACACGAGCCGGGTAGATCGCTTGGTAGACCTTCGGCTTGAGTTTGCGAAAGAGAATAATGGGGACGCCGAGTCGGTGGGCCTCGATCAGTTTCTTGTTGTCTCCGCCCGCGCCGCCGGCACGAAAGTCGTAGCGCCAGATCCCGGGCCTGATTTGCTCGTCGCTATACGGCCCATCAGCCGACGACACGACACTGAGTGTGGCTTCCAACGCGGCGGGGTTCCTGATTCCGCGTGAGTAGTCGATGAGCGGCAGCGACACCCCTTCGACCTTGAAGCCGAGCAAGTCATCTCGGTCCGCGATCGCCCCAGTGGGCAGGGTTGTGGTCAGAATCTCGAACACCCGGGCGCGAAGTGTGGCGCTCGGGGCGGATTCCATGACCGCAGCTTGGCAGCTGGCTCGCACCACGGCAAGGGTGCGGGACTGCGAGGGGATATGGAATGCTCCCGGACCACCTAACGTTCCCCGAGGCATGACTACCATCGGAATTATCGGATCCGGGAACATCGGCTCCAACGTTGCCCGAGCGGCCATCGCCCAGGAGTACGAGGTGCTCATCGCGAACTCGCGCGGTCCCGACACGCTCCAGGACCTGATCAAGGAGTTGGGCGACTTCGCGACAGCGGTCACGGTGGAGGAGGCCATCCGCAGGAGTGACATGGTGCTGGTCGCGATCCCGCTCGGGGCCATCACGGAACTCCCCGTGGAGCCGTTCGAGGACAAGATCGTGATGGACGCGAACAACTACTACCCCGAGCGCGACGGTCGCATCGAGGTGCTGCACAACAACGAGTCCACCACCTCCGAGCTGTTGCAGGCCCGCCTGCCGTACAGCTACGTGGTGAAGGCGTTCAACAACATCTACGCCAAGCAGATCCCCACCGATGGGCTGCCCAAGGGCGACCCCAACCGCAGGGCGCTGCCGATCGCGGGCAATCACGCCCACGCGAGGGTCGCGGTCAGCGACTTCCTCGACGACCTGGGCTTCGACGCGGTGGATCTCGGTCCCCTGAGTGAGAGCTGGCGCGTGGAGCGCGACACTCCGGCCTACGGCAAGCGCACCACTGCAGAGCAGCTCCGCCAGCTCACCGCCGACGTCGAGCGCGTGCAGCAAGTCTGAGCGTCGGCACCACCCCCTCACACACGGTTTCAGCCGAAGCCGTCCCCTACACGCACGGAGGCACACGACATGAAGGCGATTCTCAACGACACCGTTCTGGCAGAGGCCAGCAAAGACGACCTCGTCAAGATCGAGGGCAACTGGTACTTCCCGCCGTCGAGCCTGACGGACAAGGTCACGCCGACCAGCCCCACGCAGTACCACTGCCCGTGGAAGGGTGACGCGCAGTACTACAACGCCACCACCGACGCCGGCGAGAAGGCCGATGCGGCCTGGTCCTACAACGACCTGTTGCCTGGAGCGGTGGACCGGGTGGGCAAGGACTTCTCCGGCTACGTGGCCTTTGACCGCTCAGTCGAGATCACGGAGTAACCGGAAGCCACGGAAGGGACCCTGCCGCCATGGCCTGATGCGTCACGGGCAAGTGCCCGGTGAGGCCGACGCGGACTCGTCGTCCTCACCGGGCACCACGAGGACGCCCCGCCGGACGCGGCTGTGGATCTCCTAGCGCTGACCGGGTGTCGCAGCGCGCGCAAGCCCTGCGATGGCCCGGTCCACCACGTGCTCGCCGAGCGCGGACAGCACTTCGGGGGACTGGTGCTTGAGCGGGCCTCGCGTGGCGATGTCCGCGAACCCGTGCACCGCGGACCAGCACGGCCACTCCGCGTGCTCGCGCTCGGCGGGGGAGAGGGCGCCCGCCTCCACCATGCCGTCCAGCGCGTCGATCAGCAGCTGGAACGGCGGCGGCACCTGCGCGGCGACGGTGACGCCGGGCTCGGCGCCCACGTTCGGGTCGAAGGTGAGGAGGGCGAGCTGGTACCAGCCCGGCTCGGCGACCGCGAAGTGGATGTAGCCCAGGCCGACCCCACGCAGGCGGGCGACGGACGCCGCGGCCCCCACCCCCGCATCGGCCGCTTGCCGCTGAGAGTCGACCTCGGCGAGAAGCGCCTGCGTCTGCTCGCGCATCGCTGCGGCGAGCCGCTCCTGAGCGACCAGCGCCGCAGCCACCGTCAGTGCACGGAAGTCCTCGAAATGCCGGTACGCGGCGTTGGGGGCGACACCCACGCGCCGCGTGACGGCGCGCAGCGACAGGTGCTCGGGGCCGCCATCGCGCGCGATGTCGAGCACGGCGTGGATCAGCGCCGGGCGCAGATCGCCGTGGTGATAGGCCTCGTCCTTGATCGCCATCTCTTGCACCCTAAGGGATCGGTGTGTAGCGTATTTCTGGTCCGATGTGGACACTGTGAACATATTACTCCACCCCGGGAGCCGCAGCATATGACCGACCTTGCGATAGAGACCCGCGGTCTCACGAAGATCTATGGGGACACGCGCGCCGTCGACGGCGTGGACCTCGCCATCGAACGCGGCGGCGTGTACGGCTTCCTGGGCCCCAACGGCGCGGGCAAGACCACCACCATCCGCATGCTGGCGACCCTCATCGCCCCTGACGAGGGCACGGCCACCGTGCTCGGCCGGGACGTCGCCAAACAGGCGGACGAGGTGCGAAGCCTCGTGAGCCTCACCGGCCAGTTCGCCTCCGTCGACGAGGACCTCACCGGCGGCGAGAACCTGCGGCTCATCGCGAAACTGTTCGGCTACCGCGGCCCCGCCGCCACCCGGCGCTCCACCGAACTGCTCGAGGCCTTCGGCCTGGCCGATGCGCGGGACCGGCAGGTCAAGAAGTACTCCGGGGGCATGCGTCGCCGCCTCGACATCGCCGCGTCCATCGTCGTCACCCCGGAACTGCTGTTCCTCGACGAGCCCACGACGGGCCTGGACCCGCGCAGCCGCAACGAGGTGTGGGACATCATCCGGGCGATGGTCGCGCACGGCACCACCGTCATGCTCACCACGCAGTACCTGGACGAGGCGGACCAGCTCGCCGACCGCATCGGCGTCATCGACCAAGGCAGGGTGATCGCCGAGGGCACCTCGAGCGAGCTCAAGGCCTCCGTGGGGGAGGGGTCGCTGCACGTGCGCGTGATGAACCGCGCGGACCGCGCCGACGCCAAGGCGATCCTGACGCGCGAGCTCGGGGTCGAGGTGATCGAGCCCAACGACCCGCAGGCGCTCGCCGCCACGATCAACGACTCTGCGCGAGTCACCCGTGCGCTCGCCGCCCTGGGCGAGGCCGACATCGACCTCGCCCAGTTCTCGCTGGGCCAGCCCTCGCTTGACGAGGTGTTCCTCGCCCTCACCGGGCACGCCGCATCCGCTGAGGACGAGACACAGGAGGAGGCGGCATGACCGCGCCCACCAACGCCACCCAGAGCACCGACGCTCAGGCGCCGTCCGCGAAGAGCCCAGCCGAGGCCGCGCCCAGCGCGGTCGCGATCGCAGACGCGCTGACCGGCGGCACCCGCCCGCAGCGGCCCAGTGCCGCCAGCACGTCGCTCACCTTCGGCTGGCGCGCGCTGCTCAAGATCAAGCACGTGCCCGAGCAGCTCTCCGACGTCACCCTGTTCCCGATCATCTTCACGCTGCTGTTCACGTTCCTGTTCGGCGGGGCGCTCGCGGGCAGCACCGAGGCCTACATCCAGTTCCTGCTGCCCGGCATCATGGTGCAGTCGCTGATCATGATCACGATGTACACCGGCTACACGCTGCGAGGCGACATCGAGAAGGGCGTGTTCGACCGCTTCCGCTCGCTGCCCATCTGGCGGCCGTCACCCCTGGTGGGCATGCTGCTGGGCGACATGGTGCGGTTCACCATCGCCGCGGTCATCACCGGAGTCGTCGGGTTCCTGCTCGGCTGGCGTCCCGAGGGCGGGATCGTGGGCGTGGTCGTCGGGATCGCGCTGATCCTGGTGTTCGCCTTCGCGCTCGGCTGGATCTGGACGTTCCTCAGCCTGATCCTGCGCTCCGCGAACGCGATCATGGGCGCCGCGATGATGGTGATCATGCCGCTCACGTTCGGCTCCAACATCTTCGTGGACCCCTCGACCATGCCCGGCTGGCTGCAGGCGTGGGTGGGCGTGAACCCCGTGTCGCACCTGGTCACCGCGGTGCGCGACGTGATGGGCGGCGTCGCTCCCGGCTCCGAGCTGCTGCTGACGCTGGGCTGGTCCGCGGTGCTGGTAGCTGTGTTCGGCGCGCTGACGATGTGGAAGTACAGGGATCCGCGCTAGCCCCGTTGGCTGAAGGGCCACTCGGGGGTGATCTCGTGGCCAATCACACTCGACGTGTCCGCACCGCTGCTCCGAGTGCGGGAAGATGAATGGGTCACCACGTCGCTCCACTCGTGTCTCGAGTTCGAGGGAGCATGTGGCGCTCGACCTAGCAGGCGAGATTAACCCCGACGAGTGCATTGCGCGCACCGGGGTCGCTCTCCACCCGCCTCATCAGCCCAGTGACTGGGTCCACACAGCGGAACCCGAGAGCAAAGAAACCGAGAGTGCCATGATCAAGAACCCAGCTAACGCGAACGTGTCGAAAGGCGCCCCGGGGGTCGACACCGGCGCTGCAGAGGCGACGGCGAAACGAACCCCCGTCTCGGCGCGGAAGTTGGCGCAGGAGCGACGCGACCGCGTGCTTGCCACGTGCCCCTCGTGCTACACCAACCTGCCCGCGACGGGCGTGTGCGGCTACTGCGCGTGAGCAGCGGTTCGCGGACGAGCTCAGTGTTCGAGGACGGTGACATCGCCGGTCTTGAGATGAGGAATGATATTCCGGTGAGCTTTACGACTGACCTCGAATCCCGCACCTACTTCTCCACCCTTGACGGCGCCTTGGCGGACTTTGAACTGCCGCTCGGCGCCGTCGACAAGGCCCGTGCCGCCGTCCGATTCCTCGAGTACGAGCACGTGTTCATCCCCGACTCGCGCGAGCATGTCGCCCTCGAGCGGGCCGGCGAGTCCACGCCCGTCGCGTACATCACGCGCACGTTCGTCGCCCTGCATCCGCCCGGCGGCCCCAGCGACTGGATCCAGATCGCAGAAGCTGATCAACCGCGGCCCGAGACCGTCGCGCCCCGGACGGCCGATGCGCGGGCCGGGTCCGGCATTCGCCGCGCCTCGCCGCGGCGCAGGTCCGCGGCGGAGCCGGCCCGGGTTACGGCCGTAGCGACCTGTCCCTCCTGCTACACGAACCTGCCAGCGACGGGCGTGTGCGACTGGTGCGGGTGAGCGGCGAGGCGGGCGCGTAGCTTTCCCCAAGCGCAGTTAAAGTGACGGTATGAGCGACTCGACTATCGGCGCCGCACCGACCTTCGCGGTGACGCCCAACCCGGCCCCCGCATCGGCCGAGGAACGCGCCCGCCGCATGGACTCCCAGCCGTTCGGAACCGTCTTCTCCGACCACCTCGCGAAGGCCACGTGGACGGCCGAGCGCGGCTGGCACGACCACCGCGTGGAGCCGTTCGGCGACCTGGTGCTGCACCCCGGCGCGACCGTGCTGCACTACGGCCAGCAGGTGTTCGAGGGGCTCAAGGCGTACCGCTGGGCCGATGGGTCGATTCGGCTGTTCCGGCCCGAGGCGAACGCGGCCCGGCTCGCGACCTCTGCGCACCGCATGGCGCTCGCGCCGCTGCCCGAGGTCGACTTCATGGCCTCCGTCGAGGCACTGCTCTCAGTCGATGAGCAGTGGGTGCCGTCCGCGGAGGAGACCAGCCTGTACCTGCGTCCCATGCTGATCGGCACCGAGCCCTGCCTGGGGGTGCGCGCGTCCAACACCGTCGAGTACGTGCTGCTGGCCTCACCCGTGGGCGCGTACTTCCCGAACGGCGTGAAGCCCGTGTCGATCTGGGTCGCGCAGGGGTATCACCGCGCAGGCAACGGCGGCACCGGTCAGGCCAAGACCGCCGGCAACTACGCCGCTTCGCTGCTCCCGCAGCAGCAGGCCGCGGAGCACGGCTGCGACCAGGTGCTGTTCCTCGATGCCGCGCGCGACACGTACATCGAGGAGCTGGGCGGCATGAACGTGTTCGCCGTGCGTCGCGACGGCACCATCTGGACCCCGCGCGTGACCGGCACCATCCTCGAGGGCGTGACCCGCTCCTCCGTGATCGAACTGCTGCGCTCCGAGGGCCGCGAGGTCATCGAGCGCGACATCTCCCTGACCGAGCTGCGCGAGGGGATCGCGGATGGCTCGGTGGTCGAGGCCTTCGCGTGCGGGACGGCCGCGGTCGTCACGCCCATCGCTCGCCTGGTGTCGCCCGATCACGACGTGGTCGTGGGCGACGGCGGACCCGGCACCGTGACCATGGCGCTGCGCCAGCGGCTGACAGACATCCAGTACGGCCGCGCCGACGACGCGTTGGGCTGGATGCGACGGGTCGGTTAGCCGTTCTGCTGGGCCCACTCCCGGAGCAGCATGACGTTCTCCTGGTGCTCCTCGAAGTCCTCGGCGAACCGCATCTCGCCCGTGTCCGGGTTGACGACGACGAAGTACAGCCATGGTCCCTCGGCAGGGTTCGCCGCGGCCGCGATCGCCTCGCGTGACGGCGTCGCGATGGGCGTCGGGGGCAGCCCGGGGTTCGCGTAGCTGTTGTACGGCGAGTCCAGCTCCCTGTCCTCGCTGGTGGTGAACCGCTCCGGGTCGTCCACGTCGAGCGCGTACCGCAGGCTTGAGTCGAGCTCCAGCCTCATGTCCGCATCCAGACGGTTGCGGATCACCCGCGCTACCTGAGGCATGTCCTCCGTGCGGCTCGTCTCCTGCTCGACGAGCGACGCGATGGTCAGGACCTCCTGCCACCGCTCGCGAGGAACGTCCTGCAGCGCGAGCTCGGTGCCGAGCGCCAGGGAGGACGCCTGCTCGTTGAGGGTGCCCCGCGAAGCCGCCCCGTCCTCGGTCCAGGTGGCGTGCTCTCCTGCGGAGAGCCACCCCTCGGGGTTGCCCTGTGCTTCCGGAGGCAGCTGGAGGAGGACGAACTCGCGCGCCGTCTCGACATCGACGTCATAGGCCTCGGCAAGTCGTTCGATGATCGCATCGGCACGTTCGCCCGACTCCACCTCGATGATGCCGCCGCTGGGCAGCGAGTCGCTCGGCGCGGGGGAGGGGCTCTCCGCGACCGTGCCTGAAGGCGACGGCGTCCCCATGGGTGCGAGCGCATCGGCCCCGCGCAGTTGCAGGGCACCGAAGGTGCCTGCGCCGACTATCCCGACCCCGGCCAGGGTCGCGGCGCCCGTGCGCACCGTGCGATCGCGCCGCACGCGCCTGGTCACGCCGCGGTGGCTGTGCGCGAGGTCGGTGCCCGCGTAGACCGTGCGGCCGCGGTGCTGGATTGCTGCGAGCTGTTCGTGTGCCGTGCTCATCATCGGCCTCCTTGGAAGTGTGCGTCCACGGGGATGGACTCGGGGGTGTCGAAGTCGACGTCGGCGCACACCTCGCGAAGGCGTGCGACCGCATCGGACAGGTAGCGCTTGACCGTGCCCACCGCGAGCCCGAGCTCGCTCGCGACTCCCGCGACGGGCAGATCGTCGAGGTACCTCAGCACCACGCACGCGCGCTCGCGCGGTGGGAGGGTGAGGATCGCGGCGTGCAGGTCCAGCTGGGCATCCACGCGCCCGGCGTGGTCGGGGCCGGCGGCCGATGCGCGGGCCAGGGAGTAGTCGCCGTCGTCGCCTCGGTCGCGCGAGGGTCGGGCGGACGCGCGCCGGTGCCGGTCGATGAACGTGGTCGAGATCGCGCGCTTGACGTAGGCGTGAGTGGAGTCGAGGGTGCCGATGCGCTTTCCTGACCGGAAGGTGCGCACGAGGGCGTCCTGAAGCAGGTCCTCGGCGTCGTCCGCGTTGCCGGTCAGGACGTAGGCGTAGCCGAAGAGTGCGGCAGCGCGCTCGCGCATGAGCTGGTCCAGCGTGCGGGCCCAGGCGCTCATGAGGTCATTCTGACGTGGTTCATGGTGGGTAGTACGCAGCGCCGCGTCCCCAGGTTGGGTGCGACTGAGCAGTCCACCGGTTCGGTGCCAGTGAGAGGAAGCGCGACAGTGGTCGCGCATACTGTTCTGGTCATGTCACGAGACCAAGCCGAGTACCGCTCCGCGGCCCCATCGCTCGAGTACACGCTGATCCGCAAGCGCATGCGGACCATGCGCATGAGAGTGATCCCGCCGGACGGCGAGATCCGCGTCAGTGCGCCGTGGACGTCTCCTCAGTGGGAGATCGACCAGTTCGTGTCCTCCCGGCGGGACTGGATCGCGAGCCGGCGGGCGATGCTCGTGGGGATGGAGCCGCGGCTCGAGCATGGCCCGGAGGCCGCGGCCCTGAGAGCCCAGCTCGCCGAGTGGCTCGAGATCCTGTTGCCGCGGTGGTGTGCGGAGTTCGACGTGGCGACGCCCCACATCTCGCTCAGGATCATGCGCACGCAATGGGGGAGCTGCCGGCCGACCACCCGCCGCATCACGCTCAACATCGAGCTCGCGCGGCGCGGCTACGACATGGCCGAATACGTGCTGGTGCACGAGCTGTGCCACCTGTTCGCGAACGGCCATGGGCGCGACTTCTATGCGCTGATGGACTACCACCTGCCTGACTGGCGCGACCGCCGGAGGCGGCTCGGACCCCTGTAGGCCGTGATACCACTTTGATACCATCGGGGGATGGCGATGACAGTGCGGATGACGGCGGAGCAGGACGCGATGGTCACGGCCCTCGCCAAGCGGTGGGGCGTCTCGAAGAACGAGGCGATCCTGCGTGCCGTCGAGGAGTCGGCCAGCGCTGACCGGACCGATGCGGCCTTCGCCGACGCCTACGAGCACGTGAGTGGCAAGTACCGAGACGCGCTTGACCGACTCGGCAACGTCTGATGACGGAGACGGTTCGCTTTCCAACGTTCGCCGTCGCGGTCAAGGTGATCCAGCACGAGGGCATCGGGCCCATTCGCGACGACGGACTGCTGGACTCCGCGCTCATGCGCCCGAGCACCACAGTCATGGGTGCCGACGCCTACCCGAGCTTGGAACTCAAGGCTGCGGCGCTCATGCACTCGCTGTGTCTCAACCACCCGCTCGTCGACGGCAACAAGCGGCTCGCGGCGCTCCTGGCGACGATGTTCCTGTACGTCAACGGCCGGGAGCTGGTGCTGACGAACGATGAGCTGTTCGACCTGACCATGGCCGTCGCGAGTGGCGAGCTGCGCGAGGTGGCGGACATCGCGGCTCGTCTGCGTACTGAGGCGCGCTAGCGGGGCCCTGTGCCATACTGATGCCGATGTACACCGCGATCATCATTCCGTAGCGCGCCGGCGACCACCCTCCCAGCGCGCAGCCTCCCGAACCCTGGGGGGCTTTTTTGTTGGATGAGCGGTTGCCAATCGTTGCGGTGATGGCACGACCCGAGGAGAACACGATGACGGATCTCACCGTCGAGGTCTACGACACCACCCTGCGCGACGGCGCGCAGCAGGAGGGCATGAACCTGTCCGTCGGGGACAAGATGGCGATCGCGCCGCTCCTCGACGAGCTGGGCGTGGGCGTCATCGAGGGCGGCTGGCCCGGTGCCGTGCCCAAGGACACCGAGTTCTTCGCGCTCGCGGCCAAGGAGCTGACGTTCAAGAACGCGCAGCTCGCGGCCTTCGGCATGACCCGCAAGGCCGGCACCACCGCCGCCGCCGACCCCCAGGTGCGCGCGCTGCTTGACTCCGAGGCGCCCATCGTGACCGTGGTCGCGAAGTCCGACATCCGGCACGCCGAGCGCGCGCTGCGCGTCGAGCCCGACGAGAACCTGCGCATGATCGAGGAGACCGTCGCGTTCCTCGCCGGCGAGGGCCGCCGCGTGATCCTCGACGCCGAGCACTTCTTCGACGGCTACCGCTACGACCCGGAGTACGCGGTGCGCGCGCTCCAGGCCGGCGTCGCGGCCGGCGCGGGCGTGGTCTGCCTGTGCGACACGAACGGCGGCATGCTGCCGGAGGACGTGACGGAGATCGTCACCGCCGTCGGCGCGCGCGTGGACGCGGTGCTGGGCATGCACGCGCACAACGACTCCGGCTGCGCCGTCGCGAACTCAATGTCTGCGGTCACCGCCGGCGCCACCCACGTGCAGGGCTGCGTCAACGGCTACGGCGAGCGCACCGGCAACGCGGACCTGGTCGCCGTGGTCGCCAACCTGGAGCTCAAGCGGGGGATCACCGCCCTCAAGCGCGACGGGCTCGCGGAGTCGACACGCATCGCGCACGCCATCGCGGAGATCACCAACATCGCGCCGTTCGCTCGCCAGCCCTACGTGGGAGCCTCGGCGTTCGCGCACAAGGCCGGTCTGCACGCATCGGCCATCCGTGTGGACCCCGACCTCTACCAGCACCTGGACCCCGCGCTCGTGGGCAACGACATGCGCATGCTGGTCTCCGAGATGGCGGGCCGCGCATCGATCGAGCTCAAGGGCAAGGAGCTCGGCTTCGACCTGTCGGGGCAGAACGAGCTCCTGGGCCGCGTCACGGATCGCGTCAAGCACGCCGAGGCCGCCGGCTACACCTTCGATGCGGCCGATGCGTCCTTCGAGCTGCTGTTGCGCGGCGAGCTGGGGGAGACGCCGGCCTTCTGGGACGTCGAGACGTGGCGCGTGCGAGTGGCCTCCAAGCTCGGCGACCCCACCGATGCCGACGCCGAGGCCGTGGTGAAGCTGCGCGCGGGCTCCGACCGCATCGTCGCCCTGGGCGAGGGCAACGGGCCGGTCAACGCGCTCGACCACGCCCTGCGCGACGCGCTGTGCGGCGTGTACCCGGAGATCGAGGAGTTTGAACTCACGGACTTCAAGGTGCGCATCATGGAGGCGTCGCACGGCACCGACGCGGTGACCCGGGTGCTCATCACGACCGTGCACCGGGAGACGGGCGCCATGTGGCGCACCGTGGGGGTCGGCCCGAACGTCATCGAGGCCTCGTGGGAGGCGCTTGCGGACTCGCTGGTCTACGGGCTGCTGAAGGCGGGCGTCGAGCGCCGCTGACCGACCGGCGGCCTACGCCTGCTGTGTCCCAGGCGCCCAGGACGCGAGGTCCTCGGGGAACATGGGGCGCGCGATGTGGAAGCCCTGCGCGTAGTCGCAGCCGATCTCCGTCAGCAGGTCCAGCACGCCGCCACACTCGACTCCCTCGGCGACGCACTCGAGGCCGAGCGCTTGAGCGAGATCGAGGATCGAGCGCACGAAGATCTCGGGCTCTCTGGCCTCCGCGATGGGCATGACGAATGAGCGGTCGATCTTCACCTCGCTGAACGGCAGCGCGGCGAGTTGGCGCATCGACGAATAGCCCACGCCGAAGTCGTCGATGGAGAGGCGGAACCCCTTCAGTCGCAGCCGCGTGAGCAGCTGCAGCGACAGGCGTGCATCCTCCAGGGGGCTGGTCTCGGTGAGCTCCAGCACGATCCGGTGCGGGTCAACCCCGCCGATCCCGCAGGCGGCGGCGAGTCGCTCGGCCAGGCCGGGCGTGCAGAACTCGCTCGCGGAGACATTGATGGAGAGGTGCTCGTCGCCGGCCCCGACGGCATCGCCGAACCAGTTCAGCGCGTTGGCGAAGATCCGATCGGTGAGCGCCGTGGCCAGGCCGTTGTGCTCCGCGCGTGTGACGAATGTCGACGGCGGGATGTCCACGCCGTCCACCTGCCAGCGGGACAGCACCTCGTAGCCCACCACCGCGCGAGTGCGGCACGAGACCTTGGGCTGCAGCATGAAACGCACGGAGTCGCTGTCGATGGCCTCCTGGAAGGCCTCGGAGAACTGCCGGTCGTCCCAGTCGGACAGAGGGTCGACGGCGCTGACCTCTGTACGGGGTCGGGTGTTGGTCCTGGCGCTGAGCACCGCCTCGACGTCGGCGGCGGTGCAGGGCTTCGCCAGCGCACCTGCGTACGTCAGCCCGTGTGCTGCGGTGACCTCGTGAGCGGCATGAATGATCCGCTCTCCCATGCCGCTCGAGATCACCACGGCGGCTTTCGATCCGGCCTCCGCCAGCTTCGCGAGGACCGCGAGCCCGTCCATGCGGTCCATCACCAGGTCGACGAACACGTGCGTGGGACGCCACTCGCGCTCGACTTCAAAGAACGTGTCGGGGTCGTCGGTCAACCGGCCCTCGAAGCCAGCGGCGATGACGTGGGCACGCAACATCTGCCCGACCAGTGGGTCGTCATCGATGATGAGCACGCGTCCCGTGCCGTCTGACTCGGTCATGTGTCCTCGCGCGCCGCCTCAAACATCTGCTCGTGCACGCGCACCGCCAGTTCCTGGGCGGAGTACGGCTTTGCCAGCAGTGCGACGCCCTCGTCGAGCTTGCCATTGTGCATGATCACATTCTCCGTGTAGCCGGAAGCGTACAGGACCGGCGTGCCCGGGCGGGCGGCGACCACACGCTCGGCGAGGTCTCTGCCCGTCATGCCTTCGGGCATGATGACGTCGGTGAAGAGCAGGTCGACGGTGTCCATCTGCGCCAGCTGCTCGAGCGCCTCCGGCCCGGTGGACGAGGCCACCACGTCGTAGCCGAGTGAGCGCAGATGCCCCGTGGCGAAGGCCCGGACCAGTGGATCGTCCTCCGCCAGCAGGATGACGCCGCTGCCTCGAGCCGGAGCGGCGTCCGTGTCCCTCTTGGGCACGGCCGTCGCCGGCGTCCCGGGAGCGAGGGGGAGGTAGAGCCGGAAGGAGGTGCCGTGCCCCACCTCGGAGTACACGGTGACGTGTCCTCCTGTCTGACGGGCGAAGCCCCACACCATGGCCAGGCCCATTCCGGAGCCGTGCCCCACCGGCTTGGTGGTGAAGAAGGGGTCGAACAGCTGGTCGAGGGCCTCGGGGGCGATCCCGGTGCCCGAGTCCGTCACGGTCACGACCACGTACGAGCCGGGAGTCACCTCGGCATGTGACGTCACGTAGGCCTCATCGAGGTGCCTGAGCTCAGTCTCGAGAATGAGCGAGCCGCCCTCTGGCATGGCATCGCGCGCATTGATCGCGAGGTTGAGCACTGCGCTCTCGAACTGACTGGGATCGACGTGGGCCGCCGGAAGTTCGGGCGCCAGCGCGGTCTCGACGGTGATCTCGTCGCCGAGAGTGCGGCGAAGCAGGGGCTCGAAACCCTCGAGCAGGCTGTTGATGTCGGTGTGCTGGGGAGCGAGCGGCTGGCGTCGCGCGAATGCCAGCAGTCGGCCGGTCAGCTCGGCGCCCCGCTCCGCGGCCTGGCGCACCAGAGCGACCATGTCGCGAGAGCCCGGGGAGATGCCGTCATCCAGCGACACCGCGTCGGCTCCGCCGATCACGACGGTCAGGAGGTTGTTGAAGTCATGGGCGATCCCACCGGTGAGCCGGCCCACGGACTCCAGTCGCTGCGCCTGCTCGAGCCGTTCGCCCAGCTCTCGCGCGTGGGTGATGTCGCGGAAGAACACCGTGATGCCCAGCGAGCTGGGGGTGGCGGTGATCTCGAACCATCGCGACCGCGCCTCGTCGTAGAACGTCAGGAACTGCGGTGCACCGGCCGTCATCGCGGCCTCATAGGCCTCTTGCACTGGCGTGCCGAGCATATCGGGGTACTCGGCCCACCACTCCTTGCCCACGAGGGACTCTCGAGCGCGACCCGACATCTCTTGGACGCGGTCGTTCATGTAGGAGATGCGCCAGTCCTTGTCGATGACGAGCACGCCGTCGGAGATGCTGTCGAGGATGACGTCGCGGTCGCGGGCCAGTTGCATGGCCTTCTCCTCGAGGGTCCGCGCATGGTGGATGTCGATCGAGCTGCCCCACCAGCGCGTGACGTGGCCCTGATCGTCGTACTCGGGCTTCGCGCTCACGCTGTGCCACCGGTAGTCGCCTTGGTGGTGGCGCACCCGGCACTCGGCTTCGTAGGGGCTCTGGGCGGCGAGTGCGGTCGCCCACCGCTCCTTCATCATCTCCCTGTCGTCGGGGTGAAGGAGCGTGAGCCAGTCGTCGCCGAGCAGGTCTTCGACGTTCCTGCCCGAGTAGTCGGCGAGCGCCTCGCTGATGTAGTCGACGACGCCGTCCGCATCGGCGCTCCACACCGCGAGCGGCAGCGCGCTCGTGAGCTGGGTGAACCGCCGGCGCTGGGACTCGGCGCTCCATTCGGCCTCGCGCCAGGCGGTGAGGTCCTGGATGGTGCCGTGCAGCCGCAGCGGCCTTCCCGAATCGTCGATCACGGGCTCGCCGATGATGAGGATCGATCGCCGCGCCCCGTCCGCCGCGTCGATCTCGCACTCCTCGATGAACGGTTCCACACGTTCGATCGCGCTGGAGATCGCAGCGGTCAGGCGTTCCCGATCGCCCTCGATGAAGTACGCCACGGACTCGTCGTCGGTCGGTTGGTGGCCGGCTGGGCGGCCGTGAATGTCGGCGACTTCGTCGGACCAGGTCACGGCCTGGGTGTCGTAGTCGTACGACCACGTCCCGATCCGGCTCACCCGGCGTGCCGCATCGACGGCCCCCATCGCTCGGGTGTCGCTGGTGCGCTGTGGCGCGGTGTCGGCACGGCGGCTGCGAGCCGATGCTGCCGCAATGATCAGCGCGATCAGCATGGCGACGACGGCGAGAATCGAAATGAGGCTCGGCTGGTCGGTCGTCATCGCAATGACGGCCACCATTCCCGCGACCGCAGCCGTCCCCACGGCAGCGAATGCGCCCCCCTGTGGTATCGGTTTCTGCAACGGCGCCATGGTGGACCTTACCGCGTCCTCGAGGCTGAGGTGAAGCCCCTGGTGACGATGTGTCTGCCGCCATGGGATCGGGGCAGAGAAGGGCGTATAGCAGGGGTTCTCATTGGCGCGTGAGAAATGGGGGTCAGATCGCCACTCCGACGAGGTGGCCGATTCCATAGGTGATTGCCATTGCCAGGGTGCCGCCCACGATGTTTCTCGTAATTGCCCGGGGATACGGCGAGTGAGCAATCCAGGCGGAGGTCGTACCGGTGAGCGCCAGCGCCACGACGACCGCCGCGAAGGTCAGCGGCACCTGCAGCGCCGCCGGGGCCAGCAGGATGGTCAGCAGCGGAATGATGCCGCCGAGCGTGAAGGCGGCCAGCGAGGCCACGCCCGCCTGCAGGGGGCTGACGAGCTGCTTGGGATCGATGCCGAGGTGCATGAGCGCGTGGATCGCGAGCGCATCGTGCTCGGTCTGTTCCTTGGCGGCGATCTTCGCCGTCGGCTCGGACATGCCGGTGCGCATGTTGAGGCGCGCGAGCTGGTCGAGCTCCCACTCGGGCCTCTCATCGTGCCAACGCTCCTCGCGCGCGAGCTGGGCGTGTTCGGCGTCGCGCTGAGACGAGACCGAGACGTACTCGCCGACCCCCATCGACAACGCGCCCGCCGCGAGCCCCGCGGCGCCGGCCGCGAGGATGGCTGCGTGGTTGTCGGGAGTGGCGGCGGCCACGCCCACCACGAGCGCGGCGATCGAGACGATCCCGTCGTTGGCCCCGAGCACGCCTGCGCGCAGCCCATTCAGCCGTCCGGTGATGCGGCCCTCGTCGGGCTCCGCGCGTGTGCTCATGCCGCCAGAGTAGGTGTCCCTGCGGGGGAGCGCTAGCAAGGCTCACCTGTCTTGGGAGCACCGAAACCCCTGGTAGCGGTGGGGTCAAAACCAGACTTCGGCGTGCTGCTGCGGACGAGTCGCCTACTGTGCGCCGACCTGGAGCACCTCGATCACCGGTGACCCCGCCTCGTCGGACGCGTCGAGGTCGACGAGCGCGGTGATGGCCCAATCGTGGTCGCCGGCAGGGTCGTCGATGACCTGGCGCACCACCCAGCTGCCGTGCGGCAGCGCGGCCTCCGGCGCCGCGGCGAGTGCCGCCCGCGCGCGTCCCTCCTCGTGGTCCCCGCCGGGCTCGACGAACGTGATGAGGGCGGCGGAGCGCGCATCGGGCCCAATGCCGATCGCCCCGTTGCCGTGCGCCTCGAACAAGGGGTCGAGGGCGTCGCGCCAGGCCTGCGCGTTCCAGCCGGTGGAGGCATCGAGCGTCCCGAGCGCCGTGTAGTCCTCGCGAGAGGCGAGCTCGATCCTGCGGAACATCGCGTTGCGCACCAGTCGGCGCAGCACGCGCGGGTTGCCGGACATGGGCCGTGCCGGGCCCGCGACGGTGCCCGATGCGGCAGCGGAGGCGGGATCCGCATCGTCGCCCAGCGAGACGTCCGGGTTGAGCAGTCGCTCCCACTCGTCGAGCAGGGAGGAGTCGGTGGTGCGGACGATCTCGCCCAGCCACGCGGTGATGGACTCGACCTCATCCGTGCGGTGCTCCTCAGGCACGGTCTGGCGCAGCGCACGGTAGGCCTCGGCCAGATAGCGCAGCACCACGCCCTCGGTCCGCTCCAGTCCGTACACCGAGACCAGGTCGCCGAACGACATGGCCTTCTCGAGCATGTCGCGCACCACCGACTTGGGGGAGAGCTCGGCGCCCAGGATCCACGGGTTGGTGCGCCGGTAGGCGATGAAGGCGGGCTCGAGCAGTTCCGCGAGCGGCTTGGGCCAGGTGATGTCCTCGAGCAGCTCCATCCGCTCGTCGTACTCGATCCCGTCGGCCTTCATCGCGGCGACGGCCACGCCCTTGGCCTCGTGCTGCTGCGCCATGAGGATCTGGCGCGGATCGGACAGCGTGGCCTCGATCACGGACACGACGTCCATGGCGTGGTCCGGGGCGTCGACGTTCAGGAGGTCCATTGCCGCCAGCGCGAACGGGGACAGCGGCTGGTTGAGCGCAAAGTTACGGGGTACGTCCACGGTGAGTCGCACCGACGGGCGCTCGCCCCGCGGGTGAGAGGGGTCGGGCACGCGGACGTGCTCGACCACGCCCGCGATCCGCAGCGATCGGTAGATCCTGAGGGACTGGCGCATGTGTGCCGAGCGCTGCGCAGGGGTGTCGTGCACGGCCTCGAGGAGGTGGCGCATCGCCAGCACAGGATCCTCCGCATCGCGTCCCAGGGTCGGGTTGGCGACGCCGCGCGACAGGACGTTGAGGACCATCGCGTGCGTGACCGCGAAGCGGCTGGTGAGGGGCTCGGGAGGGGCGTCCCGCAGCCGCTCGAAGGTCGCATCGGTCCAGTTCACGGAACCTGCGGGAGCGCCCTTGCGGACGATCTTCTTGAGCTTCTTCGGATCGTCGCCCGCCTTCGCGAGCGCCTTGCGGTTCTCGATCACGTGCTCGGGCGCCATCACGAGCACCTCACCCTCGGTGTCGAAGCCGGCCCGCCCCGCGCGCCCCGCGATCTGGTGGAACTCGCGAGCCGTGAGGTGACGCATGCGCTCGCCGTCGTACTTCACGAGCGAGGTCAGCAGCACCGTGCGGATGGGCACGTTGATGCCCACGCCCAGCGTGTCGGTGCCGCACACCACCTTGAGCAGTCCCTGCTGAGTGAGCCGCTCGACCGTGCGCCGATACTTGGGGAGCATGCCCGCGTGGTGCACGCCGATCCCTGCACGCAGGAACTTGCTCAGCGTCTTGCCAAAGCCGGTGGAGAAGCGCGTGTCGCCGAGCGCATCGGCGATGGCCTGGCGCTCCGTCTTGGTGGCGACCTGGGTGCTGAGCAGCGCCTGCGCGCGGTCCACGGCGTCCTTCTGCGTGAAGTGGACGATGTAGACGGGCGCGCGGCCGGTCTCGACGAGTCGTTCGACCACCTCGGGCAGCGGCTCGGTGCTGTAGTCGAAGGACAGCGGCACGGGTCGCTCGAGAGTGGTGACCTCGGCGACGGAACGGTCGCTGCGGTCGTTCAGCGCCTCGACCAGCCAGGTCGTGTCTCCGAGGGTCGCGGACATCAGCACGAACTGCGCGTTCGGCAGCTCGATCAGCGGCACCTGCCACGCCCAGCCGCGCTGCGGGTCGGAGTAGAAGTGGAACTCGTCCATCACCACGAGCGAGGCGTCGGTCGCCGCGCCGTCCCGGAGCGCGAGGTTGGCGAGGATCTCCGCGGTGCAGCAGATGATCGGGGCATCGGGGTTGACCGCCGAGTCGCCGGTCATCATGCCCACGTTCTCCGTGCCGAACATGTCGATCAGGTCGAAGAACTTCTCGCTGACCAGCGCCTTCAGCGGCGCGGTGTAGTACGTCCGGCCGCCGGTGCCGGCGCGGTGCGCGGCCAGGGCGGCAAAGTGCGCGCCGGCGGCGACCAGGGTCTTGCCGGAGCCGGTGGGCGTCGCCAGGATCACGTGAGATCCGGAGACGATCTCGATGAGCGCCTCGTCCTGGTGCGGGTACAGGGGCAGGTGCTGATCGACGGCCCATTGGCTGAACGCCTCGTAGAGCCCATCCGGGTCGGGAGCGACGCCAGGGGTCGGGTCTGGCAGGCGGGCGAGGAGGCGGGCGTCGGCGGAGGTCATCGTGACCATTGTGGCCGACCGCAGTCCTCAGTTGCCTCCAGCGCGCAGCGGGAGCCGATGAGTAGTCCTGACGTGCCTACTTTGTGGGGGTGGGGCGCGAGCCCATCACGGCGGATCCCACGCGCACCATCGTCGCGCCCTCCGCGATGGCCCATTCGAGGTCCTGGGACATGCCCATCGACAGGTGCCATGCGTCGGTGAGGGGAAGGGCGCCGCGCTCGGACCGGATCAACGCCGCGTCGCGGATCTCGCGCAGGCGGCGATAGCCCTCTCGGACGGGCCCCTCCTCACGGGAGTTCAAGCCGATGGTCATGAAGCCGGTCACGGTCAGCGCGGGCAGCGCCTGGACCGCAGTCGCGAGTTCCAGCGCGTCGTCTGGCGCGGTACCGGCCTTGGACTCCTCGCCGGAGACGTTGACCTGGATCATCACCTCGAGGTCGCGCTCGGCTTCGACGCACAGGCGGGACAGGCGCTCCGCCAGCTTCATCGTGTCGACGGTCTGAACGCACGTGGCGTGCTCGACCGCGATGGCGGCCTTGTTGCGCTGCAGCTGGCCGATCACGTGGACCCGCGCCCCCGCCTTGCGCAGCGCCTCGCCCTTCTGCGCGAGCTCCTGCATGCGCGACTCGCCCACGAGGGTGCCGCCGGCCGAGACCACCGCCGCGGCCGCATCGGCGTTCCACGTCTTGGTCGCCACCAGCAGCTGAACGCCCGCGCCCGCGCGCCCGCACTGGGCCTCCGCGATGTGCATGCGCGCCTTGATCTCGGCGATCTGTCCGGCGTAGTCCCATCCGTCCGGCGCAGCGGCGAGCTCGCTCATGCGTCCTTCGCAATCGGCGCGCTCGCGGCGTCGGTGACGGCGACCAGGTCCGCGGGCGCGAGCTCGATGTCGAGGCCGCGCCGCCCTCCCGAGACGTAGATCTGATCGTGGTCGAAGGCGCTCGAGTCGATGATCGCCGGCAGCTTCTTGCGCCCGCCCACCGGCGAGATCCCGCCCAGGACATAGCCCGTGACGCGCTCCGCGTCGTCGGGGTCCGCCATGATCGCCTTCTTGACGCCCAGCGCGCGGGCCACCGCCTTCAGGTCCAGCGATCCCGCGACGGGCACGATCGCGAGGTGCAGGGCATCGTCCGCCTTGACGCACAGGGTCTTGAAGACGCGCTCTGGCGCTGCACGCAGTGCGTGCGCCGCCTCGTCACCGTAGGAGAGCTCGGACGAGGGGTCGTGCTCGTAGGGGTGAAGCGTGTAGGTGACATCGGCGGCGATGAGGGCCGCGACTGCGGGCGTGCTCGCACTGTCCTGGCTGGCCATGGGCAACAGTGTGCCGCATGTGACGGGTGGCGCCGATGGCCTACGCTCTCCGGGTGACTAGCGACAGCCCGACCCTCGTAGACATGTGGACCGACGGCGCCTGCAAGGGCAACCCGGGCATCGGCGGCTGGGGAGCGTGGATGCGTGCCGGCGGCAAGGAGCGCGAACTGTTCGGCGGCGAGGCGCAGACCACCAACAACCGCATGGAGCTCACCGCGGTGATCGAGGGCCTCAAGGCGCTCAACCGCCCGTGCGTGGTGACCCTGCACGTCGACTCGACCTACGTCATGAACGGCGTCACCAAGTGGATCCACGGCTGGAAGCGCAACGGCTGGAAGACCGGGGACAAGAAGCCGGTCAAGAACAAGGAGCTGTGGATCGCTCTCGACGAGCAGGTGGCCCGTCACGAGGTCAAGTGGGTGTGGGTCAAGGGCCACGCGGGCGATCCGGGTAACGAGCGCGCCGACATGCTGGCGAACAAGGGCGTGGAAGTCGCCCGCTGCGCCTGACCCCTCCCCGCCAGCCCCCCGCCACCCTGTAGGAAGGTTCTGTACACAGTTCGTGCTGAAGGTGCGTCCTGTAGGAAGTTTCTGTACACCCGCCGAAACCCAGCACTCGTGCAGCGGCGATAGCCTCCAAGGGTGACTTCCCGCCCGCTGCCATCGACAATCGCGGCGCCGGTCGAGCACAGGCTCGAGGTGAAGAAGTCGGTGTTCCTCGCTCGGCTCGAGCCCGCATCGTCCCTCGAGGCGGCCGATGCCGTGGTCGCCCGGGTGCGCAAGGACCACTGGGACGCGCGTCACCACTGCGTGGCGCTGGTGATCGGGCCGCACGCCGATAGGCAACGCTCGAACGACGACGGCGAACCCGCCGGAACCGCGGGCGCACCCATGCTGGAGGTGCTGCGCCATCGCGACGTCACCGACGTGGTCGCGATCGTGACGAGGTGGTTCGGCGGCACGCTGCTGGGCGCCGGTGGACTGGTGCGGGCGTACGGCGGTGCGGTCACAGGTGCGCTCGATCGCGCGCAGTTGGTGGATCGCGTGCACCTCACCCGGGTGACGGCCGATGCGCCCCACGCCGAGTCCGGCCGCATCGTCGCGTACTTGCATCAGTGGGCGGAGACGCACGGCGCCGTGCTCGACGAACCCACCTACGGCGCGGTCGCGAGCCTGTCGATCCACGTCGCACCCGAGCTGGTGCCGGTGCTGGAGGCGGACGTGGCGGCACTCACGGGTGGAGAGATCGTGATGTCAGTGGGGGAGACCGCGATCGTGGACCGGCCCGCCTGACGTTCCTGCAGGGCGCAGACCCGGTGCAAGGTGTGTGCTGAGCCGCTCTCCAGGGTCTCAAGGGCGACGTTCCGATGGGCCTATCGTCCCGGGAACTGTGCTCAGCAGCCAGCGTATTCTTGCTCGTGATGATGCCACGACCGTCTTCCGCACGCCGCCGCCACAGCGCGGTCACGGCGCGGATGGTCGCGCTCATGAGCCTGCTCGCGATTGCCGCTGCGCTCGGGTTCGGCGCCCAACACACGACCGCCCCAGACATCTCCGCGCTGGAGGCTTCTATGGTGGTCGGAGGCGTTCACGCAGTCACGGACGCGTCCCATGCCGAGACGGGTTGCCCCACCTGTGCTGGGCACGAAGAGGGCGCGATAGCCGCGTGCCTCATGGTGCTCGTGGTGGCGGTGATGATGGCTGTGCGCCGCAGCGCCCCCACCTCCTGGGAGACCAGGATCCCTCCGCGCGCCTACCAGTGGGCGCCGAGGCTGCTTGAGCGCCCGTCCACACCGCGGCTCGAGGCGCTCTGTATCTGTCGGACGTGAGTGGTGTGCGAGCAGGCCGGGAAGTCCCCCGCAGCCGCGCTCGCGTCTCAACCACACGGGCTCGCCACCATTCGGGCTGAGCACCTCTCTCACTCTCATCACGACAGAAGGATTGATCATGCACCCCACGCTTTCCCGCACCGCGCGACGCACCGTCGCGACCATCGCCGCCACGGCGGCCATCTCTCTTGGCGTCGCCGCCTGCTCCACGACACCGGAGGAAGCGCCTGCTCCCCAGGTCGAGGCCTCCGCAGCCACGTCCCCCGCATCGACTGCCGATGCCGCGGCGGACGCCATGCTGGCTCCCGAGGGCCTCGACGGAGTGGACGCTCGTACCGTCGTCGACACGCTCGATGCGACGGCACTCAGCGACCGGCCCGATACCTTCGTGGCGTCCGTGCGCCCCGATGAGCTGCTGCTCACCGATGCCGCGGGCACTGAGGCCTCGCTGCCGATGCCCGATGACGCGTTCTACGTGTCGTTCGCGCCGTTCATCGACACGACCCACGACTGCTACTTCCACTCGCTCACCACGTGCGTGGGTGAGATGCAGGGCGAGCAGATTCAGGTGAGCATCACCGACACCGCCACCGGTGACGTGATTGTCGACGAGGAGATGACGACCTTCGCCAACGGCTTCGTCGGCGTGTGGCTGCCGAGGGACATCGATGCCGAGGTGACCATCGAGCAGGACGGGCTCAGTGCGACCACCACGGTGTCCACCTCGGACGTCGAGGACGCCACCTGCATCACCACCATGCAGCTGGCCTGACGACTGCTTCCAGTGATGGCGGCGGGTGCCCCAGTCGAGGGGTGTCCGCCGCCATTGCTGCGTCTCGCGCGGCGACCAATGAGTCCTGACGTGCCTCCAGGACGCGCGATGCGCCGAAACGCAGTCCTGAACTGCCTAGAAGGCGTGCCCCCCCAACCGGGTGGAGCCGCGGTACGTTCTTGCTGGCATGAACCGTCGAGGCTAGGGGACCAGAGGATGAGCGGTTGGCGCGCAACGCTCGACGACCTCGTGCGCCTGCGTGGTCGCGCGCTGTTCGGCTACGCCTACATGCTCACCGGGGACGCATCGGCGGCGGAGGACCTGCTGCAAGACGCTCTCGTGAAGGCGTTCCGCAGTGGCCGTCACGCACGATCGCTCGACGCCGCGCACGTCTACGTGAAGCGGTCCATTGCGACGTCCTTCATCGACTCGGGCAGGCGCGCGGCATCGCGGCCGGTGACCGATCCGCGCGGCGACGCCTTCGAGACGTGGGCCCGTCAGCACCCGGGCTCAGCGGATCTCACCGCACGCATGGACGATGCGCTCGATCTGCGCGCGGCCTTGCTCACCTTGTCGCCGCGCGAGCGGGCGTGCGTGGTGCTGCGCTACCTCGAGGACATGCCCACGGCCGACGTCGCTGAGACGCTCGGGATCGCGGCGGGATCCGTCAAGCGATACGTGTCTGATGGGCTGGCGCGGCTCAGGGTCGCGATGCCCGAGATGAGCTTTGGCGAGCCCGCGACTGTCGCCGTCGACGGTCACGAGAGGGGGACGCGATGAGTGACGCACGGCAGGCCTTCTATGACCTGCACTCTCTCGCCGAGCGCGGCTTCGATGCCTCTGAGATTGCGAAGGGTCCTGATCAGGTGGAGCGCCGTGTCGCGAGGTGGCGCGGCGCGCGGGCGGCCGTCACATCCGTGGCGAGCATCGCGGTGGTGGCGTTGGTCGCGGTGGGGGTCAACCAAGCGCGCTCTGCCGAACCCATGCCGGCGCACCCTGTCGGACCGCCCGTCACCGCATCGGCCGCTCCGGGACCCGAACCGACGGGGGAGAGTGCGAACCCAGCCGGTTGTGCGGAGGCCGTGGTCGTGCCCGGCAAACCGGTAGGGAACCTCGGTGGCCTGATGGGCTCGTTCGAGGACACAACTACGGCACCGTGCAGCGAGTGGGACCAGGAGAATCCTGACACAGTGCTGATCTACACCGCCGACAACACCATGGTCGAGGCCTACTACCGCACGAGCATCGATGCGCTCGGCCCCTATGCCGACCTGGGTCCGGACTTCAAGGTGCCTGATCCTGACCCGAACTGGCCAGAGAATTCCCTGGTGCTCATCGACGTTCGCACGGGTGAGGTGCTCTTGAGCACGGATGTTCCTGAGACATTCGGCACCAGCGAAGAGGGCGCGACTGTGCTGTCCGACCGGCTGTTGAGCGACGCAGTCGCGCTCGCGGACAGGCTCGAAGAGTTGGCGAGCATGAGCGACGCCCCGGACGGATTGCAGATCAGCCCTGAGGCGATAGACACAGGAAACGATGGCGACCTCGCGGACCCGCTCGTCTTCGTTCCGGCCCAGGATCCCCTGAGCGGCGATCTGCCGACAATCGTGGCGAGACTTGTGCCAGGGGACGAGACGGCGGCACGCTCGTCGGAGGCCGAGGTGCTCGAGACGCAACTGCCCGTAGGCGGTGCGGTGCTCTTCGAGGTCGCTGATCCTCAGGACATGGAGTCGCGGACTATGCAGTTGGGCGTCCCCATCGGGGGCGACGCGACCTTGGTTGTCGTGGGCAACGGCTATTGGGCGGACCGCTATCTCATCGAGCTGGTTGCCTGGCACATCCTGGCGGAGTGATCCCGCGGGATGAGTCATCGCTTGCCTACAGGGCGCTCACGCAGGGCCTCGTGTTCGCTGACAGCGGAATTTGTATGACGCTGCATCCACGCCACCCCTTCGCCCGGAAGTAGTGGTTGAAGCGGTCGCATCAGGCGCCCGCCCGTGGAAAGGAAGCTCAATGAAGCGCATCATCGCCACAGGATTCATCACCGCCATCGCCGTGGTCGGCCTCTCGGGGACTGCGAACGCCGCGCCTGCGGATGCTGCCTGCTTCGGCCAGGTCCACAAGGCCGTCAACGCCGGAGCCCTGGAGGCAGACGGAATCTCCAATGTCGGGGATCTCGTCAAGGCCTTGGGCGGCCAGGGCAAGAACGCGGCGGCCAAGGCACTCTTCTGCTCGTAAGTCGGGCTCTTCACCATCGAACGGCACCGGCGGCTCGGGCCCGAGGGCCCG
>NZ_JBMDTW010000001.1:0-62494 GCF_048814985.1 Demequina pilifera | reverse complement strand
CCCCCCCCCCCCCCCCCCCCCCCCCCCCCCCCCCCCCCCCCGGTGCGGAGTGATCCCGCGCGATGAGTCATGGCTTGCCTACAGGGCGCTCGCTCACCGCCACACATGTACATGACTTGCCTAGAAGGCCGCGGGGAGCGGGGAGGGGTCAGGCCTGGAGGATCTGGTCGCAGATCTCGATCAGGTGCGCACGCAACGGCGCAGCCCTCGCCGCGAACTCGCGTTGACGGGCCGCGTACTCGCTCTTGCCCTCGGGCGTCTCGACGGGGATCGCGGCCAGCCCGTACGAGCTGATGTCGTACGGAGATGCCTGCATGTCCACGCGCCTCACATCGCGCGCGAGCTCGAAGCAGTCGAGCACCAAGTCGCCCGGGACCGCCGGCTCGAGCTTGAGGCTCCACTTGTACAGATCCATGGTCGCGTGAAGGCAGCCGGGCTGTTCCGAGTCGACCTGCCCGGCGCGCGTCAGCGCGTGCGCGTTGCGTGGCGCCGCATCGGCCGTGAAGAACCGGAACGCGTCGAAGTGCGTGCACTGCAGCGGGTGCGACTCGACCACGGCGTCGGTGCCGTCGCGGCCCAGGCGCAGCGGCAGTCCGTGACGACGCGCGGCGTCCGAGGCGCCATAGACCATCGCCCACTCGTGCATCCCAAAGCAGCCGAGCACCGGGGAGCGGCCGGCCGTCGCGGCCAGCAGGCGCCGAATGTGGCGCGCGGCCTCGCCCCTCTCTGCGCGGAACGCCTCGACGTCCAGTGACGTGACCGAGCCGTCCGTCCTGTACCAGCGCCAGCCGGCATGCTCCTCGGCGTCGGCCATAGCCACGCCGATGCCGGGGTGCCATCGGCGCAGGCGCCCAGGCTTGGTCGAGTAGTACTCGAACAGGAAGTCCTCGATCGCGTGGCGCTCGCCACGGTCCCGGCGGGCGCGGTGCTCTGCGGTCATCGCATCGGCCCGGTCGCGGTGCGCCGACGCGCGCTCGCGCCACTCCCCGGCGGCAAGCAGCACGTCGCGAACAGCGGCGTGATCAGGGGCGGCGATAGGCATGGTGCCCATTGTCTCAGTGCCGGCGCGACCTCAGGAATCGCAGTCGCAGATCGCGTTGACCTCGACCACGCGCTCTCCTTCGTCCTCGTGCGCCCACGCGTGCGCCTCCGCACGGGAGGCGAAGCGGCGTGGCGCGAGGCGACCGTTGGCCATGAGCACGGAGATCTCGATCTCCTCGCGCGGATCGCTCCAGTGCTCAGCCATCTGCGAGGCGGGCTCGCCGGCCGATGCGGCCGCGCCAGGGCGGGAGACGTGGCCTCCCGCCCCGGCATGGGCCGCGCGATCGCGCATCATGCAGCGTGACGCAGGCTCACTGCCGGGAAGTCGACCGGCACGTCGAGCGCAACGTTGACGTAGTTGGTGAACAGATTGAGAGCCACATGTGCCATGGTCTCAACGATCGCCTCGTCGCTCCACCCGTGACGGCGCACGGCCGCGAGCTGCGCGGCGGTGATGTGGCCGCGTTCGTCGACCACCGCGAGCGCGAACTGGAGCAGCGCCTCGATGCGCGGATCGTCCGAGCGGCCCTCCTGCGCATCCGCCAGCACCTCTACGCTCACGTCTGCCTTGCGGCCGAGCGCTGTGTGCGCGGCCAGGCAGTACTCGCACGAATTGCGGTTGGCGACTGCCACCGCGATCTGCTCGCCGATGGCGGCGCCCAGGGTCCCCTGCGAGAGCGCGCCGAACGATCCCCACATGCTGTTGAGGGCGGCGGGGGAGTTCGCCACGGCCTGGAACATGGCCGGCACGGTGCCGAACGCGCTGTCAATGCGCTGCAGGGTATCGCCGGCGGGACCGGTGGCCGTCTCGTGCGAGATGAGGTCGACGTGCGTCATGGTGTCTCCTTCGGTTGGGGTCGCGCTCGGGTTCGCGCGACCGTCATGAGCGAGTCTGTCTCGACCGATGTGGACGATTCGACTCTTTGAGTCCTAGAAAATTGTCTGATCGTCCGGCATGATGGGCTCATGGACTCCACGGATCGCCTCACCCCGGTGCTCGAGCGCTTTCGCGTGACCACCCGGCTGTTCCACACCGGGGACCTGTGCGGACTCACCACATTCGATGCGCGACCTGGGCGCGGATTCCTCCACGTGCTGCGCGAGGGCGACCTGAGCATCGGGCATCGCACCGAGTCTGGGCGCACATTCACACAGACCGTCACGGCTCCCAGCCTGGTCTTCTACCCGCGCCCGCTCGAGCACAGCTTCCGCACGCCCGAACGGGGCGACAACGACTTCGCGTGCGCTGCCATCGAGGTGCACGGGGGTGGCTCCCACCCGCTGCTGCGCGCGCTGCCCGATGTGGTGGTGCTCCCGCTCGACGCGGTGGGGACGCTCTCGTCGACACTCGATCTGCTGTTCCGGGAGATCGATGCGGTCCAGTGTGGGCGCCGGCTCGTGGCGGACCGGCTGTTCGAGGTGGTGCTGATCCAGTTGTTCCGATGGATGCTCGACCACCCGGACGGCGTCGCGCTGCCTCCCGGGATGCTGGCCGGTCTCGCCGACCCGGCCCTCGCCCCTGCGCTGATCGCGGTGCACACGAACCCGGGCCGCGCCTGGACCGTCGCGTCGATGGCCACGGCGTGCGCGCACTCCCGTAGCGCATTCGCTGCGCGCTTTGCGCGTGTGGTGGGCCAGACGCCCATGGAGTACTTGACGGAGTGGCGCGTCACGGTGGCGCAGGACGACTTGCTCGCAGGCGCGTCCGTGAGCCGTGCCGCGATGGACGCGGGCTACTCGACGCCGGCGGCGTTCACCCGCGCCTTCACGCAGCGCGTGGGCGCATCGCCGCGCGCTTGGCTGGCGGCGGCGCGGCCCGCGACACCTGTCAGCGCGCGTCCCACCAGTCCAGCACGCGCAGCGCACGAAGGGTGATCCACCGGCTCGGTTCGCCGGCGGATTCGAGAGAGAAGTGCACCCGTCCCGCATGGACGCGGTCCAGGTCCCAGCGCCCGTCCTCGCGCCGCTTGGAGCGGAGCAGGTCGATCGCCTCGGCCGCACGCGCATCGGGCGCCCTGCCGGCGACGCGCAGGTGGTCGAGGCCGCGCAGGATGTCGTAGTGCCACTGCGACGGGAAGGCGAGGCGCACGTAGCCGGGGTTGGCGACCTCGCCGGTCGAGCGCCGCCTGAACATGCGCCTCTCCAGCAGGTACTCCTCGCCCCCGCGCAACGCGGCGTCCACGGGAACGCGCCCGCCTGCGGCCGCATACGCGGCCATGCCCTCGAGCACGTTGACGGTGGTGTCGAAGCTCGAGACGGCCGATGCGTGGGGAGCCTCGCAGTTCCACCCTCCGTCGGTCAGTCGTTCAGCGAGCAGACGTTCAACGATGGGCGAGGCGTCGCGCCCGGCGTAGGTGGCGATCGCGACCGTGCGGCCATTGATGCACGGCTCGACCTCCCCGTCGAACAGCGCTTGGCCGCCCTCCTCCCAGCGCACGCCGTCTCCCGCGCGGTTGAAGGCGTCGGCGCCCCGGGGATCGGCAGGATCGACGCCGAGCTCGATCAGCAGCGACAAAGTGGGATAGGTCGCGGTCCACGGCTGGCCTTCGCGCTCGTACGCGGTCTCGGACACCGGGTTCGGGAAGCACGCGCCGCCGTCCCAACTGCCGTCGTCCCACTGGAGGTCGAGCAGCCGCACGCCCCAGCCCTCGCGGGCAACACGGGCGCGCTCGGTGGCGACGGACTCGGGGTCGGCGCCCACGAGGTCGCGCAGAACCTGCCAGCGGATCGCCGGATCGCCGTCGAGCAACCACTCGACGACGTCGTCGCGGGATGAAGCCATGTGGAGAGCGTAGGGGGACGGAACGCGCTTCGCGCGCCGGGAGCTAGCGTCGCGGCGTCGCCACGGCCGTCGATGCGGACGTCAGCATCCGTTCAAGCGGACCTTGCCCCACCGCCGCACGCCACGCGCACGCGAACGCGATCAGGCCCAGCGCGAGGGCGATGAACGAGACGTTCGAGGGCTCCCACACCATCTCGGGGCCGACGAACGCGATGACGAACAGGTGCGCTACATACAGCGTGAGGGCCATCGATCCGGTTGCGCTGAGGGGCCACAGCGCTCGCGGCCAGCGCGACGCCACGAGCAGGGCCAGCCCGATGACGGCGCACGCGACGCCGATGTTGAGGCCCATCTCGACGGGCGTGTACGAGTGGTCCTCGTCGGTGAGCCAGCCCTCGATGGTGGCCTCCGAGGCGTCGGACCCGGTGCGCAGCGCCCACCCCGCGAGCCACGCGGCCGCAGCGATCACCACCCCGACGGCCACCAGCGACAGCGCTCGAGCGTACGAGCGCAGATCCATTCGCCCGATCGCGAGCCCCACCATGATGTACGCCATCCAGGCCAGGGCGGGGTAGTGCTCCGACCACAGCGCCCCGACGACTGGCCACGCGCCCGCGCCCGCCTCGGTCACCGCTCTCGCGAGCCAACCGCCGCCGGCCGCGAACACCGCCGCGCCCGCGAGCAGCACCCCGGGTCTCCACCGCAGCATGGGCAGCGCCAGCAGGAACATCACCCCCAGGTTTCCGAGGATCACGGCCACAGGTGTGCCGAGCGCGGACATGAAGAACCCGAGGATGATCAGGATCATCGCGCGCACCGCGATGCGCACGCGGGTCTGGGACAGGTCGGCGCGGGGGAGCGCGGCGACGGGAACCGTGCCGCGTCGCGTGACCATCAGGCTCATCGAGACCCCGGCCAAGACCGCGAACAGCGCCGATGGGTGCCCGTGCGTCACCGCCAGCCACGCCCAGCCGTCGCTGTCCGCACCGCGGATGCCCTCGTCGCCCGTATGCGAGCCGACCATCCCCAGGATCGCGAGGGCGCGCGCCACGTCCAGGCCGTCGATCCGCAGCCGCCGCGCGTCCGTCCCTGCCGGGTCGATCGCATCGGCCGTGTGCATACTCCGCATCGTACGCAGACCCAGCGACCGCATCGGCCGGTGCGACCGCGCCGCGCGTGCGGCGCGGCGACGCCCGGCTAGGCTGGAGAACATGCGTATCGCGAGATTCACGACCGGAGGCGAGCCGCGCTACGCGGTGGTCGACGGCGAGCCAGGCAAGGAAGAGCTGGTGGTCCTCACTGGGGACCCCATGTACACGCCGGGGGAGGTGACGGACGAGCGCATCCCGCTCACCGACGACGTGCGGCTGCTCGCGCCGGTGATCCCTCGCTCCAAGGCGATCTGCCTGGGCAAGAACTACGAGGCCCATGCCAAGGAGATTCCTCACCGCGGTCCGGCCTCCGAGGTGCCGATCGTCTTCCTCAAGCCCAACACCGCCGTGATCGGCCCGGACGATCCCATCGTGCTGCCGCACTACAGCGACGACGTCCAGCTCGAGGCGGAGCTCGCCGTCGTGATCGGCCGCGTGTGCAAGGACGTCACCGCGGAGCGCGCCGAGGACTTCATCTACGGCTACACCTGCGCGAACGACGTCACCGCCCGCGACTCGCAGCGCGCCGAGGACCAGTGGTTCCGCGCCAAGGCGTTCGACACGTCGCTGCCGCTCGGCCCGTGGATCGAGACCGACCTTGCGACGGACAGCGCGGAGATCACCTCGCGCATCAACGGTGAGACCGCGCAGAGCGGCAACACTCGCGACATGATCCGCAACATCGCGCAGGCCGTGGCGATGGTCTCCGAGGTGACGACCCTGCTGCCGGGCGACGTCATCCTCACCGGCACCCCCTCGGGAGTGACCAAGCTCAATCACGCCGACATCGTCGAGATCGAGATCGAGGGGCTCGGGGTGCTGCGCAACCCGGTGATCCGGCGATGACGGAGACGACGATTCAGGCGACCGGCGATACGACAGCCGATGCGGTCAGGGTCCGGTTCTGCCCGTCACCGACGGGCACGCCTCACGTGGGGCTCATCCGCACTGCGCTGTTCAACTGGGCGCACGCGCGCCGTCACGGCGGCACGTTCGTGTTCCGCATCGAGGACACTGACGCGGAGCGCGACTCCCAGGAGTCGTACGAGCAGCTGCTCGATGCGCTGCGCTGGCTCGGGCTGACGTGGGACGAGGGGCCTGAGGTGGGCGGCCCGTATGCGCCGTACCGCCAGTCCGAGCGGCACGCGATGCACATGGACGTGGCGCGCAGGCTCGTCGAGGGCGGCTACGCCTACGAGTCCTTCTCGACGCCCGAGGAGGTCGAGGAGCGCCATCGCGCGGCCGGGCGGGACCCCAAGCGGGGCTACGACGGCTTCGACCGCGACCTCACCGAAGAGCAGAAGGCCGCGTACCGCGCCGAGGGCCGGGTGCCCGTGATCCGCGTCCGCATGCCCGACGAGGACATCACCTTCACGGACCTGATCCGCGGCGACGTCACGTTCCCCGCGGGCAGCATCCCCGACTTCGTGATCGTGCGCGGCAACGGTCAGCCGCTGTACACGCTGGTCAACCCGGTGGACGACGCTCTGATGCGCATCACCCACGTGCTGCGGGGAGAGGACCTGCTGTCCTCGACGCCGCGCCAGATCGTGCTGCACCGGGCGATGGTGGCGCTGGGCGTCGCCGAGCGCGTGCCCGAGTTCGGGCACATGCCCATGGTCACGGGAGAGGGCAACAAGAAGCTGTCCAAGCGAGCGCCCGAGTCCAACCTGTTCCTGCACCGCGACCGCGGCTTCACCCGCGAGGGGCTGCTGAACTATCTGTCGCTGCTGGGCTGGAGCATCGGCCCCGATCGCGACGTGTTCACGCCCGACGAGTTGGTGGCGGCGTTCGACATCCGCGACGTCAACCCCAACCCCGCGCGGTTCGACCTCAAGAAGGCGGAGGCGATCAACGCGGAGCACATCCGCATGCTGCCCGTGGGGGATTTCGTGTCCCGCCTGGTGCCGTACCTGCACGCCAGCGGCCACGTCTCCACCGCGGACACCCGCGAGCTCCAGCCCCACGAGGAGCAGATCCTCGCCGAGGCCGCGCCGCTGGTGCAGACCCGCATGACGCTGCTCGGGGAGGCGGCCGGCATGCTCGGGTTCCTCTTCGTCGGCGACGATGAGCTGCCGCACGACGAGGCCGCCCTCGGCAAGCTTCCGGAGAACGCCGCCGAGGTGCTCGACGCCGCGATCGGCGTGATCGAGGGGCTCGAGGAGTTCGGGGCGCAGGCGCAGCAGGAGGCGTTGCAGGCCGTGCTCGTGGAGCAGATGGGGATCAAGCCGCGCTTCGCGTACGGCCCCCTGCGCGTCGCGATCACCGGCCGGCTCGTGTCGCCGCCGCTGTTCGAGTCCATGGAGATCCTCGGGAAGGACCACGCACTGGCCCGACTGCGCCGGCTGCGCTCGACGCTGTAGGGACGTGGGCGAGCGCGGGGCCGATCCGGCCGTGAGGCTGGGCGTGTGGGCCAAGCCCACCCTTGTGGGCGAACGCGTCACGCTTCGCCCGTACCGTGCTGACGACGCGGACGCGGTGTGGGAGATGCTGAGCGACCCGGTGGGTCGCGAGCTGACAGCGACCACAGCCACGTTCGATCGAGACCAGATCGACGCGTGGGTGGCGTCTCGCGCCGATGCTCCCGAGCGTCTCGATCTCTCGATCATCGACAATGCGACTGGCGAGTGGGCGGGGGAGGCGGTGCTCAACGAGCCGAGATCGGGCCCGCTCGGGACTGCGATGAGCGCGAACTTCCGCATCTCATTGCGCGGTCCCGCGTGGTTCGGCCGCGGCCTCGGCACCGAGGCGACCCGCCTGGTCGTGGCGCACGCCTTCACGAGCATCGGCCTCACGCAGGTCACCCTCGATGTGCTCGCGCGCAACCCTCGAGCAGTGCGTGCCTACGAGAGTGCGGGCTTCGTGGAGACGGGGCGACGGCTGGAGGACGGCGAGAAATGGATGGACATGGAGCTCACGCGCGACGCATGGACGACGGCGCAGGGGGCCGCATGATCCGCGGCCTGCTGCTGGACGTCGACGACACCCTCGTCGACACGCGCGGCGCGTTCCGGCACGCGTTGGTGCGCGTGGCCGAGGAGCACCTGGCTGACGGGATCGACCCTGAGGAGCTGGTGCAGTTCTGGCGCGCCGACGGCTCCGGCTGGTACCGGGCCCACACGCGCGGCGAGCTGACCCACCGCGAGCAGCGTCAGCGGCGCGCGAACGAGCTGCACGCCGAGTTCGGCGGCGATCCCATGGACGACGACGCCTATGACATCTGGGACCAGGGCTTCGAGACGTACTTCCGCGAGGGATGGCGCGCATTCGAGGACGCCGTCCCCTTCCTCGACTCGCTTGACGGGGCCGGCATCCCGTACGGAGCCGTGACCAATGCCGAGTCGGGCTATCAGCGGCTCAAGCTCGCGGCATGCGGTCTCGAGCGCGTAGACGTGTTCGTCGGAGTCGATCTGTTCGGCGTGGGAAAGCCCGATTCCCGCGTCTTTCTCGAGGGAGTGCACCGGTTGGGCCTCGAGCCGGGTGAGGTCGCCTACGTAGGCGACGAGCCGGACATCGATGCCGGCGCTGCGGCCGATGCGGGCCTCACCGGGGTATGGCTTGACCGCCCGGGTGCGCGTCGGGGTACGGCGGAGGAGTCGCGGCCCCTCGCCGGGCGAGTGGTGACCGTCGCTGGACTGGACGAGGTGCTCGCGTCACTACGGTGAACCTATGAGCATCGACGTCGAGCCGCCGCGCCGTTCACGCGTGTCGCGACTCTCGGCGCACGGGTTCAAGCGTGCGGCGGCGGTCGCGGCCGTGGTGGTGCTGGCGCTCGCCGTGATCGCGGCGATCGTGTGGTGGGTGCTGCAGGACGAGGGCGAGGAGGCCCCGGATCCGGCCCCCACCCCCACCCCGTCCGTGACGGATGGCGCCGGGCCCACCGCCGCTCAGGAGACGGCGCTGCTCTATTACGACTGGCTGCGCTGGCGCCACGTCGCGGACTGCTTCACTGAGGCCGGCTTCCCCCGCGAACCGTTCCTGCGCTACGAGCTCGATCGGGTGCCGAGGGTCGCGGGGTTTCTCGGTGTCGAGGCGGCGACCGACGACGTCTCTCTTCCCAGCCCGGACCTGCGGTGGGCGGCGGAGCACGGCCCCGGCGGGCCGAGCTCACCACCGGCGCGGCGCCTCACCGAGCCGGGCTCCCCGGACAGCTGCCTGCCCGATGCGCCCGCGCTGCAGCGGCCAGGCGGGTCGGACAACGAATCCCTCGTGGACGAGGCACGATCCGACCAGGCCTTTCTGGACGCGCTCGCGGAGTACGCATGGCTGGCCGAGAACCCCGCTCCCGTCGCGCTGGCCGTGGCGAGGGTGCAGGACGTGTTCGAGGAGACCACGATGGACCCTGCGGCGCAGCGCCGATGGAGCGAGCGGCTCGAACGCGTCACTGCGACTCTTGACGACCAGTGGGTCCTGATCGCGAGCGACGCGACGGACCAGTACGCGCACGCTGCGGGGCTCGGCGTCGAGGGAGACGTGATCATCGTGCGGGTGTCCGGCCAGGACGCGGATCTCGCCAACTCGTGGAATCGCAACTGGGACCAGTCGTGCGGCGAGATCACCGTGAGCGTCGGCGCCGACGGGCCGTTCGACGCATCCTCGTTGCGGTCCGCGTGCGAAGCGGCGGCCGCGGACTGACCCCATGCCTCATCGAGTGTCGCGGCGGAGGCCCTGCGGCGCCGGATACGGTGAGGGCATGAGGACGAACGGACCCCGCATACCCCTGCACCCGGTGGCGGTCGCCTGATGCGGATCTGCTTTGTCGCGGACGAGAGCATCTACCGTCCCGCGGGGGTCCAGTACTACGTCCTCGACCTGGCCGTGTGGCTCATCGACCGGGGCCACGACGTCACGGTGCTGCACTCGGCTAACGCGGACGTGCCCCAGCGCGACATCGATCCGCGCATCCGCGTGGTCGAGATCGCCAAAGGCGTCGAGGTGCCGTTCTTCGCTCCCAATGGCGGGGTCTCGGTCTTCCCGGGCGCGGCGTCTCGCGCGATCGTTCGCGACGAGCTCGAACGAGGCGACTTCGACGTCGTGCACTTCCAGTACCCCTTCTCGCCGCTGGTGTCCGGCGTGGTCATCCGGCAGCTGCGGCATCTGGAGCGCCGCACGGGCAGACGGCCGCGGGCCGTGGCGACCCTTCATGTGTACGTCGAGGAGCACAAGGTGCGCATCGCGGCCAACCGGGTGCTCGCTGCGGTGCAGCGGCGCAGCATCCGCCGGCTCGACGCGGTGGTGGACACCGGAACTCCCACGGCTCACTACAGCGAGAAGTACCTGGGGCGCACGAGCGTGCACATCCCCATCGGCATCCCGGCGCCGGCCACCGTCGCGCCGCCTCGCTCTGGCCAGCCACGGCGGGTGCTCTTCCTGGGCCGACTACAGGAGCGCAAGGGCGTGCTGCAGTTCATCGACGCGCTGTCGAAGGTCCGACCCCGCGAACTCGTGTCGCAGGCGCGCGTCACGATCGCCGGCGACGGGCGCGAATGGGAGGCGGCTCACGAGGCGGTGAAGGAGGCCGGGCTCGACGTGGAGTTCGTCGGCGCAGTGAATGAGGAGAAGTCCGCGCTGTACGACGAGGCCGACCTCGCGGTGTTCCCCACCCTGTATGGCGAGACGTTCGGGATCGTGCTGCTCGAGGCGATGAGCCGGAGGGCGGTGTGCGTGGGCTACGCCAACGTGGGCTACGCGAGCACGATGGGTGAGCTCGCCTCGGACTACCTCGTCCCGCCGCACGACAGCGACGCTCTCGCGGCGCTCATCACTCGCGTGCTGACGATGAACGACCGCGAGCTGGAGGACTGCAAGGACCAGCAGCGCGCGTACTTCGACGCGCACTACGACATCGATGAGGTGTATCCGGCGCTGCTGGACGTGTACGCGGGGACCACCCCCGTCCGCGAGACCTAGCGCCAGCGACTCTCGGCCCGTCGGCGTATCGTCTTTTTGAGGGCGCGAAGAGGCGGGGTGAGAGGTGACTCAGGAGTACGTGGTCGTCGAAGACCCGCACGCCCCGCGTGAACGGCCGGATCGGGACGGCGCGACGTCGAGGCGCCGCGTCCGGGCGGCGCTCCTGACCGGTGCCGCGCTCGCGTTCGTCGCCATGGGCGCTGCCCTCGCGTGGCCCGACCGGGGGCCCGACCCCGTTCCCGAACCCGACGACCGCGCGGCCACAGCCGCGAGAATCACGGCCGTGGTCTACCAAGAGTGGCTCGATCGCAACGTCCTGGTGGAGTGCATGGAGGAGCGCGGGTTCCCCTACGAGGTGAGGATCGTGGATCACGCCGATTCGCTGGAGACCGTGGCGCAGTTCCTCGGGCTCGAGCCCTCGACGGCTCACCCCGACGCGCCCGTCCCTCTTCTGCGCCAACCCGATCTCTACCTGGGGAGGGGAGGGGCGGCGATGGCCGAGCGCACTCGCGGCGGCTCAGCGTGCACCATGCCGCCGCGCACCTCGGTGTCGACGCTCGATGACGAGGCGCTGGAGCGCGCGGTGGCGTCTGCCCGCGAGGACGAGCGGTTCCTCACCACCGTCGCCGAGCAGGTGTGGGTCGAGCAGCACCCCGCGCAGGTCACGCACGCGATCTCGCTGCTGCGCCAGGAAGGGGCGATCGCAGGCGAGGCCGGCCCGTGGAGCGAGGCGGTGGAGGCGGTCGCCGCAGTGGTGCAGGAACGGGCGGTGTGGGTGCCTGTCGTGACGGGGTCGGAGGAGTCGTTCGCGCAGGCGGTGGGGCTCACCGACGGCGGGGGAGCGGTGGCGGTGCGGGTAGGGGACGAGGCCGCCTCGCTCGACCGGGACAGCTACCTGACGCGCACGGACGCCATCGCCTGCGGCCCCGTGACCATCAGCGCAGGGGTGAAGAATCCGTGGGGAACCACGGAGGAGCTGGCGAACGTCATGGATGCACTGGGGCCCGCCTGCAACGCTCTCATCGGGGCCGGGATCGTCGAGGGTGAGAGCCTCGCGGACGTGTACTGGGACTGACGCGCGTGCATGCGAGGTCAGTTTTGTCCGGCGGCCCGGGCACGGTAGAGTGGTTCGTCGGCCGGGCTTCTTGCTCGGCTTTGTCTCGGCCCCGGTCGGGGCCGTTGGGGTATGGTGTAATTGGCAGCACGAGTGATTCTGGTTCATTTAGTCTAGGTTCGAGTCCTGGTACCCCAGCCAGAAGAAAAGGCCCGCTACGGCGGGCCTTTTCTCGTTTCCGGGTGAGTCACCAGATCGAATCTCCGCGGATGACCACGTCGGAACCGCCGTCGACGTACACCACCTGTCCGCACAGGTGAGTGTTCTCCTCCCCGGCGAGCCAGGCGAGCAGCGTGGCGACCGCGATGGGCTCCGCGAAGCCGTTCAGCGGCATGGGCACGCCCTTGGCGATCTGCTCACGGCCCTCCTCTGTCGCGAGAATGGGCTCGACCATGGGCGTGAGAATCACCCCGGGCGCGACCGCGTTGAGCGGGATCGATGCCCCGGCCCACTCGTCGGCGGCGGCGTTGCGCCGGATCCAGCGGGCGAACGCGACCTTGGTGGACGCGTAGATGAGCTGTCCGGTCTGCTCGTCCGCTGCGAGGGTCTCGGCCCGCGCCATGGCCGCGGGTTCGTCGCCCGCCAGCATGTGGTCCACGAGCTCGGTGTCGTGGTCCATCAGGCTCGCCATCGACCCCACTCCGACCGCGCGCGGGGCGGGGGACTCGGCGAGCAACGGTCGCAGGTTCTCGAGTGTGGCGATCATGCCGAAGTAGTTCACGGCCACGGTGGCGGCAACGGGCAGTGCGAGCCCCGCGACAGCGACGATCGCGTCGACGCCGCCGCCCGCGCGCTCCTTGACGGCTTCGGCCAGCCCCTCGCGGTCGTCGGCGCTGGTGAGATCCGCGGTGATGTCCGCATCGTGCAGGTCCACACCGATCACTGTGTGCCCGCGATCCTTCAGCAATTGAGCCGTCGACTCTCCAATGCCCGAGGCGGCTCCGGTCACTACATACGTGCGCGGCATGGCGCACCTCCCTTGACTCAGGGGGACCACTTCCAGGCTAGACCCGGTGGGCGGCGGCGGCAACGGGACGAGACGGCGCCGCCCGTCTACGCGGACATCAGCACCACCTGGTCGCCATCCCAGTCCGCGCGCACCTGGTCGCCTTCGCCGACGGTGCCGTCCACGATCTCCTTGGCGAGAGCGTTCAGCACGCGGGTCTGAATCAGCCGGCGCAGGGGCCGCGCGCCGAAGGCGGGGTCGAAGCCGTCGCGTGCGAGCGATTCGCGCAGGGCGTCGGTGACGGTGAGCGCGATGTCCTTCTGCGATGCGATCCGTGCGACGGCCTTCGCGAGCTCCGTCTCGACGATGTCGCCCATCGCGGAGGGGTCGATGCGGTCGAAGATCACCACGTCGTCCAGACGGTTGAGGAACTCGGGTCGGAAGGCCTTGCGGAGCACCGCGTGGAGGTCTGCCTCGAGAGCGTCCCGGTGGACGCCGTCCCATCCCAGGACGATGTCGCTGCCGAGGTTCGACGTCATGATGAGGATGGTGTTCGCGAAGTTCACCGTGCGTCCGCGGCCGTCCGTAAGTCGACCGTCATCGAGCACCTGCAGCAGCACGTTCCACACGTCCGGGTGGGCCTTCTCGACCTCGTCGAACAGCACGATGCTGTACGGACGGCGGCGCACCGCCTCGGTGAGCTGACCGCCCTGGTCGTAGCCTACGTAGCCGGGAGGCGCACCTATGAGGCGGCTCACCGCGTGGCTCTCCATGTACTCCGACATGTCGATGCGGACCATCGCGCGCTCATCGTCGAACAGCTGCTCGGCGAGGGCTCGCGCCAGCTCGGTCTTGCCCACACCCGTGGGGCCCAGAAAGAGGAACGAGCCGATGGGCCGGTGCTCGTCCGCGAGCCCCGCGCGGGCCCGCCTGATCGCATCGGCGACGCTCGCGATCGCCCGGTGCTGGCCGACCACGCGTTCGTGAAGGCGGTCCTCCAGCTGGCCGAGCTTGGACGATTCGTCGGTCAGCAGCTTCTCCACCGGCACGCCCGTCCACTTCGCCACGACGCTGGCGATGTCCTCGCCGGTCACCTCCTCACGGAGCATGCGCTCCTCGGGGGCGATCGACTCCAACTCAGCCCGCGCATCGGCCATCTCCTTGTCCGCCGCAGGGATCTCCCCGTAGCGGATGCGGCCGGCGCGCTCGAGCTCACCGTAGCGCTCGGCGCGCTCCAGGTCTCCGCGCAACGACTCGAGACGCTCGGTCGCGGAGGAGACGCGCACGATGAGGTCCTTCTCGCGCGCCCAGCGCATATTGAGCTCGTCCGACTCGGCCTTCAGGCGCGCGATGTCGTCATCGATCTCGTCGCGACGGGCACGTGCGGCGGGGGACTTGTCCTTCGCCACCTGCGTGCGCTCGATCTCGAGCTGCATGATGCGCCGGCGCGCGCGGTCGAGCTCGATCGGCATCGAGTCGAGCTGCATCTTCAGGGCGCTGGTGGCCTCGTCGATGAGGTCGACGGCCTTGTCGGGGAGGAATCGGTCGGAGATGTAGCGGTCCGACAGCCGGGCGGAGGCGACGATCGCCTCGTCGGTGATCTTCACCCCGTGGTGGACCTCGTACTTCTCCTGGAGGCCGCGCAGGATCGCGACCGTGTCCTCGATGGACGGCTCGCCCACGTAGACGGGCTGGAAGCGCCGTTCGAGCGCGGAGTCGGTCTCGATGTGCTCGCGGTACTCGCCGAGCGTGGTGGCGCCGATCATGCGCAGCTTGCCGCGGGCGAGCATCGGCTTGAGGATGTTGCCCGCGTCGACGCTGCCGTCCGCCTTGCCGGCCCCCACGATGGTGTGGAGCTCGTCGACGAACAGCAGGATGCGGCCCTCGGCCTGCTCGACCTCGGTGAGGATGGCCTTGAGTCGCTCCTCGAACTGCCCGCGATAGGCCGCGCCCGCGACGACGGAGCTCATGGCGATCTCGATCACGCGCCGGTCCTTGAGCGAGGACGGGACGTCGCCGGCGACGATGCGCTGAGCGAGGCCCTCGACTATCGCGGTCTTGCCCACGCCGGGCTCGCCGATGAGGACGGCGTTGTTCTTGGTACGGCGCGTGAGCACCTGCATGACGCGTCGAATCTCTTCGTCGCGGCCGATGACGGGGTCAAGCGCTCCCGACTCGGCGAGAGCCGTGAAGTCCTGGCCGAACTGCTCGAGGGCGCTCGGCTGTTGTTCCGTTTGAGGGGACTGCTCGTTGCTACTCATGGCGAACCTCCTGGTGTGACACTGCGTGAACTCGAACTTGAGTCTGATGGGCTCAAGTTTACATAACGGACACTTGCCGGGCAAGAGGAGCGGGGCCGATGCGGGGGAGGGGTCCCCCGCGGGAGCGGCGGCGGTCGTGGGGCTGGGCATCGTGCGTGCGTGCCGGGGCACGGTCGCGTGGGCAATCGAGGTGGCTCAGAGCGGGTCGACAGGGGTGCACAGACGCGATTGGCGCGACGGCCCAAACATGGGCTATCATCGTGACTCGCGTCCGCCGCTGGTTGGTGGATGGCTAGGGCCCCGTTGTGTAGCGGCCTAGCACGCCGCCCTCTCACGGCGGTAGCGCGGGTTCGAATCCCGTCGGGGCTACTTTTCTTTTCTACTCACAGTTCTTGTGAGGCTTTTCCGTGCAGCGGCTGCACCCGGTCCTGCACGACCACCCCTCCCCGTGCCGCGATCTTTGCGACAGGGACGGTGGAGCGCGATCATGGTCCTCGGACAATATTTTTCTGGTGCCCTCGCGGCAGCCCGCAAGGGCTCCGTATGGGCCTGGGTCTCGATCTATCGAGACCTCCACGGCCCCTTGCACGCGTACGTCCGCGGCTCGAGCGTCGACTCGTCTGACGACGACCTTCTCCCCGAGACTTTTCTGCGGATGGCGCGCGAGATCCATCGCTTCGAGGGAGACGAGGACGACTTTCGGGCATGGGCGTTCGAAATTACCCGCCACGCCGTCGAAGCGGAGTGGCGGGCATCGGGGAGCGCTCATGCCGCTACGGACTCCGTGCACGCCTCTGACCTGGCCGCGCGCCACTGCCTGACGTCCGACGGCCGTCTGCCGCTTGGGGACCTGTCCTTGGTCGAATTGAGGGCCGTCATTCGCGGACTCAGCATGGAGCGTTGCCCGCTCCCGTAAGCTCCGCGACGTCGTCGAGGGTCGCGAGTCGCGCCCGCCACTGATCGACGAGTGCGCGCGGGGGAGTGCCGCACGACGGGTCCTCGGCGGGACGCCGGGGACGCCTCGCCGCCACGAACCGATACACCGTGTCGCGTATGCCGCGCGGGAGGGCCCTCATCGCAGCGGCCGCGCGCCACGGCCAGCCGAGGCCTGCCGCCACCGCGGCGACCGCATCGGACCGTAACTGGGGACCCCGCGCCGTCGCCACCACAAGCGTCGAGGCCGCCACCTCGGGTGGCAACCCCATGGCGCTGAGCGCCGCGCGCCCCACGGGGCCGTCGCTGCCCGCGATGAGGAATCGCCGGTCGCCGTCGCGCCTGATCAACCACGCCACGAAGCCATTGCACAGGCCGCAGTCGCCGTCGAACACGACGATGGGGCGCGGCTGCGAAGGCATGCCGTCAGGGTAGGTCACTGCCCGGGATGCGGCTTGTCGGCGCGTGTCGCCCCACGACTGGTGGGTGCCGGGACCCCGTCATTTTGAGACGCGGCCAAAGACCTCGCGAGGTGCTCCCCCCAATGCATGGCCTTCTCCTCTTGGCCGCCGAGCAGGAGGGCCCCCGGCTCCGCGGAGCCGGTGACGAGCGCGACGGTGAAGGTGTGCGGCTCGTCGAGGGGCACGTACCCCAGGGAGCCCAGCCGGGCCAGGATCGCTCGCGCCGCTCCATGTCCGAGCGGGCCGCGGATGCCGGTCTCGAAGGCCGCGCAGTGAACGCTCGAGGGACCAAGATCCTCGAGCCACTGTCGGATCGAGGGGTGGCTGACATCGGCATGCAGGCCGGGTCGACCGTAGGTCTTTGCCATCGCGGACTTGCGCGAGGCCTCGGTCGGAAGGTTCATCGCGTGAACAGGGGCGCCCGCCACCACGAGTCGCGCGTGCGCGAGAACCGCCGGGGTGGCCTTGTCCGTGGGGAGTGCGACGGCGCCGTTCCCGAGTCCCCGCGCAATGGCCCGCGCGATGGCGGCGGTATTGCCCCACAGCGACTCGTATACGACGACGGCGTCCATATCCCCGGTATACACCTTGGGGCGTTGGGTAGTGACGGACCTAAGTCCCGACTGTCGCGTGCGGGTCGAGCGAGCCAGCGCATCGGCTCTTCACACGCAACGGCGCCCGCCCCCGAGATGTCCTCGGGAGCGGGCGCCGCTGTGGTGCTTAAGTTAGCTCTCGGATGCGCGGTGGAGGAACGCCGCTATCGCATCGCGGGTGATCGGCTCGAACGGACGGAAGGTGCCGTCCGACCAGCCCTCGACGATGCCTTGCTCTGCGGCCCATTCGATGGCCTCGTAGTGCTCCGAGGTCGGCAGAACGTCCGGGAACGTGGGCACCAGGGGAGCCGTGTACTCGTCGTCTCCCATGATCCGGAACAGGAACGCCGCCATCGCGTCACGCGTGACATTCGAGAACGGACGGAAGGAGCCGTCGTCCCAGCCCTGCGCGTAGCCCGACTCGAGAAGCCAGACGATGTCCTCGTAGTGCTCCAGCGACTCAGTCACGTCGCTCGGCAGGTCGTCGCCGGGCTCCACCGGCTCACCGTCCTGCCACCGGAACAGGAACGCGGCGATCGCGTCACGGGTCGCGTTGTTGAACGGACGGAACGTGCCGTCTGCCCAACCATTGGAGATGCCCTGCTGCGACATCCACATGATGTGCTCGTAGTGCTCGAGTGACACGTCCACGTCCGAGAACGAGGGGTAGCCGATGCCGTCCGCCTGGTCGACGTCCGCCATCCACGACGCCACCCAGCTCAGCGCCGAGTTCCAGTTTACGGTGATCTCGTTGGTCGCCCACGATTGAATGTGGTCGACGTAGCACCGCTGCGGAGCGCAGTCCTGGTTGGGGTACAGGGCAGCAAACGTGGGATCCCACGTGCTGGTGGTGGTGTTGGGGCCGCCCGCAACCGAACCCGCAGGCGGGTTGGGGAGCTCGGCGTTGAGCTGGTTCGCGAACCAGCGCGAGTGCTGGTTCTGGCTGGTGACCGTGCCGTAGTCCGTGACGTAGGACCAGTTGAGCGCGTTGCGACCCAACAGGTAATCCATCGACTCGATGGCGGAGTCGGCGTATTCGCGATTGCCGGTGAGGTCGAATGCCGTGCCCAACACCACCTGGTTGTTGAGCACCGAGGCGTTGGAGCCCCACACGAAACCGTCGTCCGGCAGCGCCAGTCCGAACTCCTGGGCCTCCTGTACTGCGAGGATGCCGTCCGCACCCGCGACGACCTGAGCGCGCACCTCGCCGCGGTCGGAGAAGTCGCTTTCCACAGTCGCGAGGTTCATCTTGGCGATCGCATCGAGAGCGTCCCAGCTGAAGCCTCCCGTGGGGAACGAGTCGGCCTCGTGCACCGGCGACGCGAGCAGGAAGTCCTCGTACTCGTCCTCGCCGGTCGTCAGGAACAGCTCGGCCGCGGCCCAATAGAACTCGTCCGTCACGTCGTCGTCGTTGTAAGGACCGCCGCCGTCCGCGCCGTCAGCTGCCGGGGCGTACAGATCGGGTGTACCGAGCGCCGCCTCCCACGTCGACTCTGCCGCAGCGAGCAACTCGTCCGCGAACTCCGCGTCGTAATCCGCGAACAGTCGCGCTCCCTGCGCCGCCGTGGCGGCGACGTTGAGCGTCGCTGCCGTGGAGGGGCGGTGCAGCTCGCGCACCTGGGAGTCGTTGACCGGCATCAAGGGAAGGCCGGTCCAGCCGTCGTCGTGAATCTTGTGGTGGACCATTCCCTCGAACTGCGCACCCTCCGGGACCTGCATCGCGGTCATGAACTCGAGCTGCCAGCGGGCCTCATCGAGCACGTCCGGCACGTCGTTTCCGGTCTCGGGCAGGTTGAGCGTGCTGTCGCCAAGAGCGCCAGCCTCAGTCGCCGCGGCGGTCGTGGTGCGCTCGTAGGTGCCGAGGAGCTGCGCCGTCGAGATGCCGCCGTTCACCACGTACTTGCCGTGGTCGCCAGCGTCGTACCAGCCGCCCACCACGTCCAGCGTGTAGTCGCACGCGTCCCAGCCGTAGCTGTCCGTGTAGACCGCGGCCACGTCGGTCGCGTTCTGGCATGGCACGTCGAGGTCGCCCTTGTTCGCCACGCCGTCTGCAGGGGAGGAGACGTGGCCAGCGGCCCGTGCGTAGTCCTCGCCCACGATGCCCGCCTCGATCTCGATTCCCGAGCGGGCGAGATAGAAGTAGTTCAGGGAGTCGTAGCGAAGTTGGTCGTACGCGTCGGTGCCGATCTCGAACTCGTACGACGTCTCGCCGTCCGAGACGAGGGTGTAACTGCCGGCCGCCGTGATGTCCGAGAAGTCGATGCCGTGTACGTTCAGCCCTGCGGACTCGTCCACGCCCATCGGCTCGGTCGAACCGGAGGCGACGACTGCATCGGCGCTGTCGTGCAGTTCCCAGGCCACCGGATCCGTCTCGTCGGTGACGAGCGTGGCCTCCTTGGGGCCGTGGGAGAGGTAGCCGACCTGGTTGACCCGCACGCGCGGACCGGTCTCGGGCTCATATGCCTCGACAGTGCCGCCGCCCAGGAGCGAGGCCTCGTCCAGGCAGAACGTCCACGGCTGAGCGGAGCCGCCCAGCTGGAACGCGACCTGGAGGTTGGGGGCCTCGGGGGTCGAGGGCGTGGGCTCGTCGAGCGAGAAGCTGGTCGAGTAGGTGCCGTTGGGGGCGCTCTGAATGAGCTCCCCATAGGTGCCATAGGGCGCGCCGTTGTCGCCGACGATCGCCCGCACGGGTCCCGTTCCGGTGCCCGTGAAGCTCAACGAGTAGTCGCCGGCGGGCAGCACGTACTGGCCGGTGTCTGGGTCGAGCGAACCGACGTCGTTGTAGCCCACGATCACGTCCCAGGGGTTGGATGTGCCTCCCGGGATGCCGATGCACCACACGCCGTCGGTCACCGCCGAGTCGGTGACGTTCTCTGTCGTCCACCAAGGCTCGGATCCGTCGACAAAGTCGGTATTGCTCAGGTACTCCGTGCCCGCAGACGCCACGGAGACGTTGTCCACGCAGAACGTCCACGGGTCGCTCGCGCCGCCCACCTGGAATGCGGTCTGGAGGTCAGTCATGTCCTCCTCGAGCGTGAATGCCACTTCGTATCGCTGCAGTTCGTCGGTGAGGGGCTCCGTCACGTTCGCGAACTGTGTGTAGGGGTCATTCGGCAACTGCACGAGCCCCACAGCGGTCGGCGATCCGGCTGAGGCAGACGCCTCGAAACCGAAGACGTACTCGCCCGCAGCAAGGTTGACACCGTTCTGACCGACAATCGCGTCCCACGGGTTGGCGGTGCCGCCGGGAACGTCAACGCACAGGGCGCCCGACTCGACGGTGGCGCTGGGGGTGAGGTTTGAGGTCGTGAACCACGGATCGATTCCGGACTCGAAATCGCCGTTCGCGACGTCCGCGCTAGCCGGGGACACTCCCGCGACCATGATGGCCGCCGCCGTCGCCAGGGCGACGGAGGCGCTTCGCAACGCTGTTCTTTTCACTGTGCTCTCCTTTGAGCTCTCTGTGAGGCCGTATCTGCCTCCGCACCGCCGTCAATCGAAACGATTCGGTACATGCATCAGGATCCTAGCAAGAAACGTTTCGATGCGCACGAATCTGAGCGCTCACATTTGAGAATAGGTCATCTGCCAGGTACTTTTCCCAAGTGTTCGCGCAGGTGCGTGATCGCGCCTGCAGGCCCGCGCATCGGCCGGTCTGGGGGCCGAATGTCGAGTGGCCGATGACTTAGTGATCCGTGCGGCGCAGCACGTCGCTGAGCTGTCGCGCGGCGTCCATCACTGCCGATGCGTGGGCTGCGGCGGGATGGCCCGTGAGCCTCTCGATCGGGCCGGAGATCGACACCGCCGCGATGACGGTCCCGCCCGTGCCCCACACGGGGGCGGAGACCGAGGAGACGCCGGCCTCGCGCTCGCCCGCGCTCTCGGCGTGGCCCGCCTCGCGCACCTGGGCGAGGTCCGCTGCCGTGAAGTTCGCGTGCGCGAGCGCCTGGTGCACGCGGCCGGGCTCGTCCCACGCGAGCAGCACCTTGGCCGCCGAGCCGGCGCTCATCGTCATGGTGGTTCCCACGGGAATCGAGTCGCGCAGCCCCACGGGGCGGTCGACGGCTGCGATGCAGATGCGTTGATCGCCGTGGGGGCGGTAGAGCTGGCTCGACTCGCCCGTGCGATCGCGCAGCGTGGTGAGGACGGGAAGCGCGGCGGAGACCAGTCTGTCTTCGCCGACGGTCGCGGCGAGCTCGGAGAAGCGGCGACCCAGGATGAACGCTCCGCTGGGGTCGCGGCCCACGAGGTGGTGGTGCTCGAGGGCGAGGGCCAGGCGGTGGACCGTGGGGCGGGCGAGGTGGGTGGAGTTGACGAGTTCCGCGAGGGTCGCGGGACCCTGCTCGAGCGCGCCGAGTATCGCTGCCGTCTTGTCAACGACGCCGACGCCGCTATGCTTGTCCATAGAGCGATACTAGCGTCTCAAAATGTGAGATGTCGAGCACGGAGGTTGAGATGGGCACAACGCTGGCAGAGAAGCTGTGGGCCGACCACCTGGTCCGCAAAGGTGAGGACGGCGCGCCCGATCTCATCTATATCGACCTTCACATGTGTCACGAGGTCACGAGTCCGCAGGCCTTCGAGGGGCTGCGCCTGGCCGGCCGCGAGGTGCGCCGACCGGACCTGACCATCGCGACCGAGGACCACAACACCCCCACGCTCGACATCGACAAGCCGATCGCGGACCTCACGAGCCGCACGCAGGTCGACACACTACGCAACAACGCCCGCGAGTTCGGCGTGCGCATCCACTCGCTGGGAGACGCCGACCAGGGAATCGTCCACGTGGTGGGACCGCAGCTGGGGCTCACGATGCCCGGCATGACCGTGGTCTGCGGCGACTCGCACACGTCGACTCACGGCGCGTTCGGCGCGCTGGCGTTCGGCATCGGCACGTCCGAGGTCGAGCACGTGCTCGCCACGCAGACGCTGCCGCTCAAGGAGTTCAAGACGATGGCGATCAACGTCGACGGCGAGCTGCCCGAGGGCTCGACGGCGAAGGACATCATCCTTGCGGTCATCGCCAAGATCGGCACCGGCGGCGGTCAGGGCTACGTGCTCGAGTACCGCGGCGAGGCCATCCGGTCCTTGTCGATGGAGGCGCGGATGACCATCTGCAACATGTCCATCGAGGCCGGTGCCCGCGCGGGGCTCATCGCCCCGGACGAGACCACCTTCGAGTACGTGAAGGGCCGCCCGCACGCCCCCGAGGGCGAGGACTGGGACGAGGCCGTCGAGTACTGGCGCACTCTCACCACCGACGACGACGCGGTCTTCGACACCGAGGTCACCCTCGATGCGAGCGAGCTCGAGCCCTTCGTCACCTGGGGCACCAACCCCGGTCAGGGCCTGCCGCTCAGCGCTTCGATCCCGAACCCGGAGCAGATTGCGGACGCCGACGAGCGTGAGGCCGCCGAGAACGCGCTGGTCTACATGGGCCTCAAGCCGGGTCAGCCGCTGCGCGAGTTGGCGATCGACACCGTGTTCCTGGGCTCGTGCACCAACGGCCGCATCGAGGACCTGCGCGCCGCCGCCGCGATCATCCAGGGCCGCACCAAGGCGCCCAACACCCGCATGCTCGTGGTGCCCGGCTCCGCCCGCGTGCGCCTGCAGGCCGAGCAGGAGGGCCTGGACCAGGTGTTCAAGGACTTCGGCGCCGAGTGGCGCAATGCCGGCTGTTCGATGTGCCTCGGGATGAACCCCGACCAGCTGAAGCCCAAGGAGCGCGCGGCCTCCACCTCGAACCGCAACTTCGAGGGTCGCCAGGGCAAGGGCGGCCGCACCCACCTGGTGAGCCCGCTCATCGCCGCCGCGACCGCAGTGCGCGGCACCCTGTCCAGCCCCGCCGACCTCGAGGATGCCGACGTGCTCGTCGGCGCCCCGGCCTAAGGAGCCAGCCATGATGGAGAAGATCACCACCCACACCGGCATCGGCGTCCCGCTGCGCCGTTCCAACGTCGACACCGACCAGATCATCCCCGCCGTCTACCTCAAGCGAGTGACGCGCACGGGCTTCGAGGACGCGCTGTTCGCGGCGTGGCGCGGGGACGATTCGTTCGTCCTCAACCAGGAGGCCTACAAGCAGGGCTCCGTGCTGGTCACTGGCCCCGACTTCGGCACCGGCTCGTCCCGCGAGCACGCCGTCTGGGCGCTCAAGGACTACGGCTTCAAGGTCGTGCTCGCCCCGCGGTTCGCGGACATCTTCCGTGGCAACTCCGGCAAGCAGGGCCTGGTCACCGGCATCGTGACGCAGGAGAACATCGAACTGATCTGGAAGCTGCTCGAGGCCGAGCCCGGCAAGCAGATCACCGTCTCCCTCGAGGACCGCACGGTCACCTGCGGCGAGCTCACTGTTCCTTTCGAGATCGACGACTACGTCCGGTGGCGCCTGCTCGAGGGGCTCGACGACATCAGCCTGACCCTCCAGCACGAAGAGGACATCACGGCCTTCGAGGCCACGCGTGGCTCGTGGCGACCCAAGACGCTGCCGGCCAAGACCGAGCCCACCTTCCACGTGGAGGCGGCCCGCGCGGTCGACGCCTGACCTCCCCCTGTAGGAAGGTTCTGTTCACGGTTCGCCGTGGCGGTGCGTGCTGTAGGAAGATTTGGTGCGCTTGCCCGCCGAACTAAGCGACCGCATCGGCCGCGAGTCATGGGATGCTCTTCACCATGACTTCCGCCCCGGTTGAGAGCACGCCCCTGCGCGCCGACGCGCTCACGGCAGGCCGCATCACCGCCGCCGTCCTCGTGTGCGGCGCAGCGGTGCTGCTGTTCGCCATTCACGAGCGCCCGCTCGGCTACGTTCCGCTGATCGCGGGCGTGGTGCTGGCGTTCCTGATCGACCGCAGCCTCGCGAAGGACCTGAGCCTGATCGCGATCGGCCAGCTGATCATCTCCACGATCTCGCTGGAGGCCGACCTCTCCGATGCGGGGATCACGCGGTTCGCCATCGCGCTGTCGCTGGCCGTGCTAGTGCCATGGGCGCTGGCCCGCTATTGGCTGAAGCACGACGCGGTGAAGTTCCCGGTCAACACCGGGGTGCGGTGGACGAAGGCGCAGTGGTGGTACCTGGGGTTCGTGATCCTTGCCGGGTACCTGATCCTGCCGTTCTATTTCATCGGCTCAGGCGCGTACATGAACTGGCCTGAGATCACCGGCGGAGACGAGATCGCGCGCCTGTTCGTCGGCGTCAACGCGGTGGGCATCTGGGACGAGCTGTTCTTCATCTGCACGGTGTTCGCGCTGCTGCGACGCCACTTTCCGATGTGGCTCGCCAACATCCTGCAGTCGCTCGTGTTCGTGTCGTTCCTGTGGGAGCTCGGCTACCGCGAGTGGGGTCCACTGCTGACGATCCCGTTCGCGCTCATCCAGGCGTGGATCTTCTCGAAGTACAAGTCGCTGCCGTACGTGATCACGGTGCACCTGCTGTTCGACGCGGTGGTGTTCGCGGTGCTCGTGCACGCGCACCACCCAGACCTGTTCAACTTCTTCATCACGGTGCCGGGGCGCTAGCTCCGCCGCCTACGCGCGCAGCCACGCCCGCGTGCCGAACGAGGCCAGCGAAGGCGCCATCGCCCGTGAGGCCCACGCGAGGTCCTCTGCGAGCCGCGCATCGTCCAGACCCTGCTCAGCCACTCGCGCGGTCATGGCGCCGTGGAAGAAGTCGCCCGCGCCCAGGGTGTCGATCACGTCGGTGCGCTCGACCGCGACGGTGCCCGAGGCGCCCGGGGCGCGCCACAGCACGTCGCCGGCGCCGCGCGTAATGACGGCGCGTTCGACGCCAAGCGAGGCGAGCCACGCGAACACGTCGTCCGGTTCACGCGAGCCTTGCGGGGTGGAGAGATCGGCCGATGCGATCACCAGGTCGGTCTCCCGCGCCACATCGGCGGTGTGCGGCTTGAGGCTCCCGGCGTCCATCAGCACGGGGATGCCCGATGCGCGGGCCGCCTTGGCAGCCGCGATCGCCGTCCGCGGGTGGTAGCCATCGACCAGAACTGCACCGATCCCGTCGAGACTGGGCAGCGCGCATGCAGGTGACTCGAGTCCGGCCGCACCGGACGATGGCGACACCACTGCGCGGTCGCCCGTGGCACGCGTCACCATGATCGACGCGGTGACGGGCGGCTCGGTTCCGCCGTCCTCGGCGAGGAGGGCAACGCCGCACTCGGCGAGGTCCGCGCGGATGATGTCAGCGAGCGGGTGGCGGGGCAGCCGGGTCACGAGGGTCGCGGCACCGCCCAGATGGGCCATGGCCACGGCGGCGTTGGTCGCGGGACCTCCCGCCGCGATGAGCATGTCCAGTGCGGCCACCTTCTCGTTGGCCGCGGGCACGCGGTCGACGGACTGAATCACGTCGAGTGTGCACAGTCCGGTGAACAGGGCGTGGGGCGTCACGGTGCCATCGTGCCATCCGGTCGTGAACGGATTCTTCCTACAGCGCGCACCTCGAACGCGAAGTGGGTACAGAACCTTCCTACAGGGGGACGGGAGGGGTGGCGCGCGCCGGAGACGCGCACTTGTCGACGATGGGGGAAGATAGAGCGCATGACCGACTCCATTCGTGTGCACGGCGGCGCGCCCCTGCGCGGCGAGATCACGGTGCGTGGCGCCAAGAACTTCGTGTCGAAGGCCATGGTCGCGGCCCTGCTCGGGTCAGCGCCGTCCACCCTGCGCAATGTCCCCAACATTCGCGACGTGAAGGTCGTCTCCGAGCTCCTGCGCCTGCACGGCGCCGGCGTCGACTACAACGTCGAGAGCGGCGAGATCGCTCTCGACACCACGACGCTGCAGTCCGCGGACGCCCTTCAGATCGCGAACCACGCCGGCTCCTCGCGGATCCCGATTCTGCTGTGCGGCCCGCTGCTGCACCGCCTCGGAGAGGCCGTGATCCCAGACCTCGGCGGCTGCCGGATCGGCGATCGCCCCATCAACTTCCACCTCGAGATCCTCGAGAAGTTCGGCGCGCAGGTCGAGCAGGCCGGCGACGGTCTCCACCTGACCGCACCGAACGGCCTCACTGGCATCGCGCACACGCTCACCTACCCGTCGGTGGGTGCCACCGAGCAGCTGCTGCTCACCGCAGTGCTCGCGAAGGGCATCACGACCCTCGACAACGCCGCGGTCGAGCCAGAGATCAAGGACCTCATCGACACGCTGCAGAAGATGGGTGCGATCATCTCGGTCGACACCGACCGCTCGATCACCATCGAGGGCGTCGAGCGGCTGGGCGGATACGACCACACGGCGCTCGCGGACCGTATCGAGGTGGGGTCGTGGGCCTCCGCCGCGCTCGCGACCCGCGGGGACATCACGATCCGCGGCGCGCAGCAGCGCACCATGGGGATGTTCCTCAATGTGTTCCGCAAGGTGGGCGGCGAGTTCGATGTGCAGCAGGACGGCATCCGGTTCTGGCACCCGGGCGGCGACCTCAACGCCATCCCGTTGCAGACGGACGTGCACCCCGGGTTCATGACGGATTGGCAGCAGCCGCTGGTGGTCGCCCTCACGCAGGCCAAGGGGCTCAGCATCGTGCACGAGACGGTGTACGAGAACCGGTTCGGATTCACGGACGCACTGGTGGCGATGGGCGCGCAGGTGCAGCTCTACCGCGAGTGCCTGGGCGACAAGAAGTGCCGGTTCGGCCAGCGCAACTTCCGCCACAGCGCCGTCATCTCGGGCCCCACGCCGCTGACGGCGGCGGACATCGAGGTGCCGGACCTGCGCGGAGGTTTCTCGCACCTGATCGCCGCGCTCGCGGCGCAGGGCACCTCGACCGTGTCGGGCATCGGCATCATCGACCGCGGGTATGAGGCGTTCCGCGACAAGCTGACGGCGCTCGGCGCCTCGGTCGAGTAGCCGATGTCCCCCAAGATCCCCGCCGGGTTCCGCGCCGCGGCGGCGCTCGTCAAGCCCGTGCTCCTCGGCTCGACGCGACGCGTGTGGTCGGGCAGTGAGCACCTTCCCGCGGACCGTGGCTTCATCGCGGTCTCGAACCACGTGACCTACGCGGATCCCTTCACGTTCGCTCACTACCTGTACGACCACGGCTTCGCGCCGCACTTCCTGGCGAAGGCATCGCTGTTCGACCTGCCCGTCGCTGGCAGGTTCCTCGCGCACCTCGACCAGGTTCCCGTGCACCGGGGAGGCTCCCAGGCGCGTGACGCCGTCGAGGCGTCCGCGAAGCTGCTCGCGCGCGGCGACTCGATCGCGGTGTTCCCCGAGGGCACGCTGACGCGAGATCCTGAGATGTGGCCCATGCTCGCGCGCACCGGCGCCGCACGGATGGCCCTTGAATACGACGTCCCGGTGGTGCCGGTGGCCCAGTGGGGTGCTCATCAGCTGCTCGCGCCCTACTCGAAGCGGCCCAACCTCTGCCCCAGGAAGACGGTGACGGTGCAGGCTGGCCCACCGGTCGACCTGGAGGAGTTTCGCGGACGTCCGCTCGACATCGAGGTGCTGCGCGGCGCGACCGACCGCATCATGGCTACGCTGACTTCCATGCTCGAGGAGATCCGCGGAGAGACGGCGCCGCCCAAGCCGTGGGACATGCGCCGCGAGGGCGGCGGCCGATGACCCGGGCCGCAGTGCTGGGATCCGGGGCCTGGGGCACGACCTTCGCCGCGGTGCTGGCCGACGCCGGCACCGAGGTGACCCTCTGGGGCCGTGACGAGGACGTCGCGCACCAGATCAACACCGAACGCCGCAACGAACGGTTCCTGCCCGGCATGGAGCTCCCCGAGGGGATCGCCGCGACGGCCGATGCGCGGGTCGCCCTGGCGGGCGCGGACTTCGTGGCGGTCGCACTTCCGGCGCAGAAAGTGCGCAGCATCATCGGCGATCTCGCCGATGCGGTCCCGGCCGATGCGGTCGTGGCGTCCTTGATGAAGGGCATCGAGGTCGGTACGCACGCGCGCATGAGCGACGTCCTGCGCGAGGTGTGGGGACTGACCGCCGAGCGCACTCTCGTGGTGTCGGGCCCCAACTTGGCGCGCGAGATCGCCGTCAAGCAGCCCACCGCGACTGTGGTGGCCGGCACGGACACATCGGCCGCAGAGATGCTCGCCACCGCGACGGCCTCCAGCTACTTCCGCCCGTACACGAACCCCGATGTAGTGGGCGTCGAACTGTGCGGAGCGTTCAAGAACGTCATCGCCGTCGGCGTGGGCGTGACGGACGGCATGGGGTTCGGACACAACACGACGGCCACCGTCATCACCCGCGGCCTCGCGGAGATCACGCGCCTGGGCGTCGCGCTGGGCGCGCACCCCGACACCTTCTCGGGTCTCGCGGGCATGGGCGACCTCATCGCCACCTGCGCATCCCCGCTGTCACGTAACCACACCCTGGGCGCGCACATCGGCCGCGGGCTCGGCCTGGCCGACGCGATCGACCGCACCGGAGGCACCGCCGAGGGCGTCCAGACGTCCCTGTCGATCCAGGAGCTCGCGCGCGAGCACGGCATCGATGTGCCGATCTGCGACGCGGTGGTCGACATGCTTCACCACGGGCAGCCACTCGGCGAGGTTCTCACTTCGCTGCTGTCGCGGCCGCGCAAGGCGGAGCTGAGCTAGCGTGGCTGAGGCTTCCCGGCCCACCGTGGCCGTGATGTTCGGTGGGCGGTCCTCCGAGCACGCAGTGTCGTGCGCGACCGCAGGAGGAGTGCTCGAGGCGATCGACCGCGAGCGTTGGAACGTCGTGGCCGTGGGCATCACCGAGGACGGGCGCTGGGTGCCGGCCTCGGACGACGCGCAGTCCTGGCGCATCCGTGGGGGCGAGCTGCCCCGAGTCGCGCCGGACGAGCGCACCGTGCTGCCGCCGCGCGACTCCAGTGAGCGCACCTGGCGCGTCCAAGGGGCGGATGGCCGCGCATCGGCGTTGGCAGAGGTTGACGTCGTCCTGCCGCTGCTGCACGGGCCGTTCGGCGAGGACGGGACCATCCAGGGCGCCCTCGAGCTGATCGACGTGCGCTACGTGGGGTCCGGCGTGCTGGCCTCGGCCGTGGGCATGGACAAGGCGTACATGAAGATCGTGCTGCGCGCCGCGGGCCTGCCGGTGACGCCCGACGTGGTGCTGGCACCGGGGGAGGACCCCGACTCCCGGCGCGCGGAGATCGAGGCGCTCGGGATGCCGGTGTTCGTGAAGCCGGCGCGGGCCGGGTCCTCGATGGGGATCTCGAAGGTGTCGCGCTGGTCGCAGCTGGCGGCGGCCGTCGCCGCGGCTGTCGTGCACGACCCGAAGGTGCTGGTGGAGCAGGCGGTGGTCGGTCGGGAGATCGAGACTGCGGTGCTCGACGGGCCCGAGGGTCCAGTGGCGTCGCCGGCCGGTGAGATCGTCACGGGCGGTGGTCGCGAGTTCTACGACTTCGAGGCGAAGTACCTCGACGAGGCGGCGGTGGATCTGCGCTGCCCCACCGAGCTCCCCGACGACGTGGCGCTGCGCGTGGCCGACATGGCGCTGCGGGCCTTCCAGGCGGTGGGGGCGGAGTCGCTCGCGCGCGTGGACGTGTTCGTCGCCGAGGACGGCACGGTCACGGTGAACGAGATCAACACCATGCCGGGATTCACGTCGACCAGCATGTACCCGCGGATGTGGGCCGCAGGTGGGGTCAGTTACCCCGAACTCGTTGAGATGCTGCTTGCTGGCGCGCTCGCGCGTCCCGTCGGCCTGCGATAGCTGATCAGACGCACGAGCGCCCCGGCCCGATGGGGCCGGGGCGCTCGCTAGTTCAGGTGTGGATCAGAACGTGTTGCACGTGAGGAAGTTGAAGCTGTCGCGCGCGAACTCTGCGTCGGCCGGTGCACCGTCGCGCTCGAGCACGTAGAGCTTCACGTTGCCCTGGGCCGCCTGGAGGATCGGGTCCCAGTCGATGTCGCCCTCGCCCACATCCGTGAGGTCTGCGCGGCCATAGGGTGCAGTGCCGTCCTTGATGTGGAGAAGTTCGATGCGGTCACCGTACTCTTCCAGGAGGGCGACAACATCAGCGCCACCAGAGATCGCCCAGTACACGTCGAGCTGGAACGTGACATACCGCGGGTCGGTGTTCTCGACGAGGATCTGCCACGCGCTCTTCATCTCGCCGGTGTCAGGGTCCTCATACTGCGTAGTGAACTCGCTCGCGTGATTGTGTCCGAAGAACTTGCCGGTCCCGTTCTTCACCGAACGTTCGCCTAGTCGGTTCATCGTCTCCGCTGTGGCGAGGGTGTTCTCGTACGAGCCGATGCCCGGTGAGGCGAAGCCGCCCGAGCCGACGTACTTCTGTCCCAGGTCCTTCGCGTCCTCGAGCGTGGCGTCGAAGTTCGCCTCATTGGTGCTTCCATGCGACGACGGTGCCTTCATCTTGCGGTCCTTGAGCAAGTCGCGGTACTCCTCTCTGGAGTAGCCGCCATAGGAACCGCCGAAGGGCTCGACATTGCGCAGACCGATGTCCTCCAGTTCATCCAGCATGGCTTCGATCCCGATCTGGTTCTGCCAACTGCGGTAGCTGAACAGTTGGATCGAGATCTTGCTGGCAGGGACTGATCGCCCAGCGCACATCGCTGCATCGTTGGCGTTGTCGCTTGGTGGGGCAGCTGTTGCCGGGCCGGCGAGCGCGAACGCACTTCCGGCTACGGCCGCCGCTGCGGCGAGGGCAGTCACGGTCCTTCGCTTGAGAGTGAGAGTGGTGTTCATTGTGGTTCTCCTTTTGGGCGACTTCGTCGTCGCCGTGGTGGGAAACCCGGCCGCGGTCTGCGGCCGGCGATGCGAGGCGGAGCGCTCGCGAGGAGCGCTCCGCCCCACGGTTAGCGCAGCGAGTCGATGATCGCCGCGATGTCGCGAGTGAGGAGGTCGTCGGACGTGGCATCAGCCAATCTCTCGAGCGCCTTAATCGCCTGGCCGTTCCGGCCTGCGTCGACATGACGCATGGCCTGGTCGAGGAAGGCGCTCAGATGCGCCGCCTCGCTGCGAGCAGTGTCATCGTCCGCAATGACGCGGTCGACGTGGACCTCCAGGTCGGCGATCGTGGCCTCGACTGTGAAGGTCACAGTGTCCTCGCTGACGTTGCCGGCGACATCGGTCGCCGTCGCCATCAGGCTGTGCTCGCCGAGTTCGAGGGTCGCGACGTCGATCTCGCCCGGCTCGACGGTCTCGCCGTCGAGCGTGAACGTGGTCGAGTCGATCCCCGAGACGGCGTCCTCAGCCGTGATCCCCAGGTCGATCGTCGAGGTCGATCTGACGATGTCGCCGTCAGCCACCCCTGTGATCGCGACCTCGGGGGCCGTGCCGTCGATGCTGACCGTGATCGATCCGACCTCGGAGATGTTGCCTCCATTGTCGATGGCACGGTAATGCACCTCGGTGACCCCCTCCTCGTTGATCGTGACGGGCCGCAGCGCCCCGGACCTCCGGTTGCGGACGCTCGACCAGGTGTCGCCGCCGTCGTAGGAGACTTCACCGTCGGCGATCTGTCCGTTGTCAGTAGCACTCAACTGCAGGGTGACGGGGCCGGTGTACCAGCCGTTCTCGCCGGTCGGTTCGGCCGGGTTGAGTGACATGGTCGCCTCGGGCGGCGTGACGTCCGTGACGCCGTCGCCCTGGAACGTGAGCGTGTCGAGTTCGACGCCACCGGTGGATGTCACATAAAGCTCACCGGTTCCTTCGGGGAAGGCGTCGATATCGGCCTGCACGTCAGACCAGCTCGCGGAGTCGATCGCTGCCGTGGCGAATGGTGCCGCATCGGCCGCACCCCAGCGAAGCTCGATTGTTCCGCTGCCTTGGCCGCGAACTACTACTCCGTCGATGCCGGTGAAGTTGACCGGATTCCACGAGAGGTAGTCGCCCGGGTCGAGCGATGTCACCTTCGACAGGGCACCGGCCGTGTCATCCGCCACCACGTCGGCACCGGAGATGACGTCGGCGTGCTCGGCCTCCTGGACGAACGGATTCAGCACCAGCGATGTCTCCGCCTGAGCGGACGGGATGTCGCCGTTGCCCTGGTCGTCGTACGTGGCGACGACGACGCCGAACAGCTTCTCGGTCTCGCCGTGCTCAGGAGCATCCGCGGGAGTAGCCCACGCGCCTGCGCAGCCACTTCCGAGCACCTCTGGGTGGGCGTGAGTGTCGTGACCGAGCCCGAGCGTCCAGCTCAGGTTCGAGCACACGGTCTCGTCGCCGTCCTCCGGATCGGTCGTCGAGAACGAGTACGGGACCGCGTCGCCCCAGTTGAAGAACCCACCATCGGCCGGGTACTCAGCCGTGAGCGTCGGAGCGACGTTGCCCACGGTGATCGCACGTGAGGTGATACCGGTGCGCCCACCCGGGTCGGTGACGCGCAGCCGGACCGTGTACTGGCCCAGTTCCGTGTACTGCGCTGAGACAGAGACGCCAGTCTCGTCGAATACGCCGTCTCCGTCGAGGTCCCATTCGTACGTGAGCGCTCCACCTTCCGGATCGGAGGAACCGGACCCGTCCAGGTCGACGGTCAGCGGTGCGGTCGAGGACGAGATCGGGTCAGCGGCGATGACGGCCGTGGGGCTCTTGTCGCCCTCGGCGTAGTCGACGCGGTAGAGACCCGCCTCGGGGTTCTGGCGGAAGAAGCCGTTGCCGTAATCCAGGATGTACAGCGAGCCGTCAGGCCCGAATTCCATGTCGATCGGGCTATCGGTGATCGCCTGCACATTGTCAGTGAGAGCTGCGTTGGGCAGCACGTGCTCGACGTGAGTCACGGGGCCGTCCGGGTCCGGGATGGTGAGCGCAGCGATGTAGTCCTGAGAAAACTCGTAGAAGAACGCCTTCCCGTCCCAGTACGCCGGCCACTGCGTGCTCGGGCCGTCCGGGTCGTAGCGGAACGTGGGGCCTCCCATGGGCCCCTGGCCTCCCTGTGAGTCGAACTCCACGAACTCATCGAAGGGCTGGTCCCCAGTGTTGTCGCCGTAGTACACCTGCGGCGCGGTCGCCGCGGGTACCACGTCGAGTCCGGTGTTCCACGTCGAGTTATTCTCAGCGCCCGCGTCGCAGTCAAAGAACTCACCGGGAGTGGCAGTCTCGAAGTCCCACTCGTTGTAGTTCGCATTGGGTCCATGGCAATACGGCCATCCGCCATTGAGTGCGGTGGTCGTGGACTGCCACTCCACATAGCCCATCGGGCCGCGGTTGGGGTTCGAGACTCCTGAGTCGGGCCCGTACTCGCCCCAGCTCACTGCGCCGGTTTGGTCGTCCACATCAATGCGGAAGGGGTTCCGCAGGCCCATGACGAAGATCTCGGGCCGTGTGAGCTCCGTGCCAGGATCGAACAGGTTCCCCTCGGGAATCGTGTACGAGCCGTCCTCTTCGGGATGGATGCGCAGGATTGCGCCCCGCAGGTCATTGGTGTTGCCCGCGCCGCGTCGAGCGTCGAATCCGGGGTTCATGCCGGGAGCGTTGTTGTTAGGCGCGAAGCCGTTGGAGCCAGGGGTGCTCGCGGGGGTGTTGTCACCGGTCGATAGGTAGACGTTGCCCTCGCCGTCGAAGTCGATGTCACCGCCCACGTGGCAGCACTGGCCGCGCTGGACCTCGACCTGCAGCAGCACCTGCTCGGTCGACAGGTCGATCGAGCCGGAGGTGTCGTCCCATTGCGCGCGGGTGAGCTGGTTGTAGCCCTTCCATATGTCCCAGTACGACTCATCCTCCCCGTCAGGCAGAGAGTTGGGCGCGGAACCATTGGGGGTGGTCGTCGGATATGGGCCATCCATCGTGCGAGGTGCGTAGTACAGGTACACCCAGCCCGACTCCTCGAAGTCGGGAGCGAGCGCCACGGCCTGGAGGCCGTCCTCGGAGTTCGCGTACACGTCGATCGTGTTTATGACGTCCGTCACGCCCGTCGACGGATCGGTGTGACGGATGTCGCCGTTGCGGGCCGTGTGAAGGACGGAGCCGTCGGGCATGATCGTCATACCGATCGGCTCGCCCACGTCCTTGGTGAGAAGAATCTTCTCGTAGTTCGACCAGTCCAGCGCCGCTGCGGCACCCGGCTCGTCGTCGTGGTCGACGCCATCGTGGGCTTGAGCCACGGTGGCGATCGACGTCATCGCTAGCGCGGCGGCTATTAAGGCCGCTACGCCTGCTCGGGTAGAATTCATCTTGCGTTCCTTCCGGGGGAGAAGACGCCGGTTTCCGTGTGAGATGGGGCCGACGCCTTTTTCTGGTTGGCAATGCTGGTGCCCCGTCGGCGCTAACCCGTTCCAGCGGTGCGATGGCGGGGCACCGTCATGTCAAGTGCGGAGAGGACACCTCCTCTCGCGCCGACGATCCCCCGCGAAGGCTGCGTGTACAGGGGGCCGTGAGGGCCGTGAGGGCCGTGATGCGGGAGGCGCGTAATGCGCAAGGAGGTGCCCGCGAGTGAGTGCAGGCGCGTAGTTGCGGACGGTGAACGCCCCGCAACTTCTCTGTTCAGCAGAGGCTGAACCAATCTGATCGTCATCGATCATGTTCTTGAACCTAGCCCCCCTTGTGTCGGCAGTCAAGCAAAAGATGCTCGACGGTCGGCGCAACGTTTCGATAGGGTTTCGACCGTTATGGCCAGTATTTGGATTGATGGCGGGTCGGTCTCGCCAAGCCCTGACGAGGAATGAGGAACACGCGGGTAGTGGCGCGGCAGACCGGAATGCGCTCGTGCTCGCGGTGTGGCCCTTGTCTGCTGCCACGATCATGGTCGTAGCTCACCGGTGGGACTTCACCCGAGGCGATCCGAGCGTCGATCGTGAGGTGTGCAGCTGCGCGGTGGTGACAGCGGTGCGTTCACGACAATCGCAGTGGGGCGTGAAGAACACAGACGTCAGGCAATGCGAGGCCGCGCTGGTGATCTCGCTACAGGTACTTGGCCTGCAGGTAGCTGATGACGGCTTGGTGCTCGGCCGTGGTGAGTGCGCGGTCGAATACCAGTGCCGCCGCGATGTCCATGTCGATGTAGGGGGTCCCGTCGATCTCTGCGCCGAGGATCATCCTGTCCCCGGAGGTGTTGAACGAGTGGGTGCCGGAGTCGATCTCGGTGCCGTTCGCGTAGTGGGTGAACGTGGTCGAGTCGTAGACCACGGACTGGACCAGCCACCCGGCGCCGTTGCCGTCGACGTTGGAGTCGTGGTCGCCGCACCAGCCCTGGATCGCGAGGTCGCCGTCGGAGGAGACGGTGGTGCCGAATGTCATGCCGCAGTACGGAGCTCCCCAGGAGAAGCCGCCCCAGCCGTTCGAGCGGTACTGGGTCACGACGAAGACAGTTCGCGCCGCGTCGCCCCTCGGGATTTCGTGCAGCGAGCCGTCGCGGATCAGCGCATCGTCGACTCCGTCGAACGAGACCGCCGGCATGCCGCTGGGGGTCGTGGTGCGGGTCGGGCCGCCCACTGCGGTCAGGTCGTTCCCGTGTCCCGACATGTCGGACCAGGCCGTGACCGGAGAGGTGCCGGTCAGCCCGGTGTCCGATTCGAGGCACAGCGCGGCGCTGGCGCCGGAGGGAGCCGCGCAGCCAGCCGGCGCCGCCGCCGGCGTCGCGGAGGTCTCCTGTGACGCAGCGGATTCGTTGTCTGCGTCGTCGATGGCGGTGACGACGTAGAAGTACTCGACGTCGTTGGTCACGGTGTCGTCGACGTACCCAGGTGTCGCGACGGTTGCGATCGGGGTGTCGGTGGCGGGGTCGATGGTGCCCGTGGTCTCGGAGCGGTAGATGCGGTATCCGGCGAGGTCGGGCTCGGCCTGGTCGTCCCAGGTGAGCGCTACGGTGCCGTCGTCGGCAGCAGCGTCGAGTCCCGTTGGGGCCGCTGGTGGGGTGGTGTCGGGTTCGGGTGGCGCAGGTGCTTGGGGCGTCGCTGAGACCTCGGCCGAAGGTGCTGATTGGTTGCCTGCGTCGTCGATGGCGGTGACGAGGTAGAAGTATTCGACGTCGTTGGTCACGGTGTCGTCGGTGTGCCCGGGTTCCGCGACGGTTGCGATCGGGGTGTCGGTGGCGGGGTCGATGGTGCCGGCGGTCTCGGAACGGTAGATGCGGTATCCGGCGAGGTCGGGCTCGGCCTGGTCGTCCCAGGTGAGCGCTACGGTGCCGTCCCCGGACGTCGCGTTAAGACCCGTTGGGGCCGCTGGTGGGGTGGTGTCGGGTTCGGGTGGCGCGGGTGCTTGGGGCGTTGCCGAAACCTCGGCCGAAGGTGCTGATTGGTTGCCTGCGTCGTCGATGGCGGTGACGAGGTAGAAGTATTCGACGTCGTTGGTCACGGTGTCGTCGGTGTGCCCGGGTTCCGCGACGGTTGCGATCGGGGTGTCGGTGGCGGGGTCGATGGTGCCGGCGGTCTCGGAACGGTAGATGCGGTATCCGGCGAGGTCGCCATTGGCGTCGCTGGAGGCCGTCCACGACAGCGTCACCTTGCCGTCGTCGCCGGTCGACACGAGGTCGCCGGGTGCCGACGGCGCCGCATCTTCCTCAGCTCCGGAAAGGTACTTCTGGCTCAAGTACGAGGACACGGCCGCGTGCTCCGCCGCCCCGAGAGCCCGGTCGTAGACCAGGGCCGCCGCGACATCCATGTCGATGTAGGGGGTCCCGTCGATCTCTGCGCCGAGGATCATCCTGTCCCCGGAGGTGTTGAACGAGTGGGTGCCGGAGTCGATCTCGATGCCATCGGCGTAGTGGGTGAAAGTCGTCGAGTCGTAGACCACGGACTGGACCAGCCACCCGGCGCCGTTGCCGTCGACGTTGGAGTCGTGGTCGCCACACCAGCCCTGGACGGCGAGGTCGCCGTCGCCGGAGACGGTGGTGCCGAACGTCATGCCGCAGTACGGAGCTCCCCAGGAGAAGCCGCCCCAGCCGTTGGAGCGGTACTGGGTCACGAAGAAGACGGTGCGTGCGGCGCCGCCAGTGGGAATTCCGTTCAAGGACCCGTCTCGACGCATGGAGTCGTCCACTCCGTCGAACGACACGGCCGGCATCCCGCTGGGGGTCGTGGTGCGGGTCGGGCCGCCCGTGGCGGTGAGGTCGTTTCCGTGGCCCGACATGTCGGACCAGGCCGTGACCGGAGTGGTGCCGGTCAGCCCGGTGTCCGACTCGAGGCACAGCACGGCGCTGGCGCCGGAGGGAGCCGCGCACCCATCCGGGGTCGGTGCCGGCGTCGCGGCGGCCTCGGCAGAAGCTGCCGACTGGTTGCCTGCGTCGTCAATGGCGGTGACGGCGTAGAAGTACTCGACGTCGTTGGTCACCGTGTCGTCAGTGTGCCCCGGTGTGGTCACTATGGCGATCGGAGTGTCGGTGGTCGGGTCGATGGTGCCCGTGGTCTCAGAACGGTAGATGCGGTATCCGGCGAGGTCGGGTTCGGACTGGTCATCCCAGGTGAGCGCCACGGCGCCGTCCCCGGCAGCAGCGTCGAGTCCCGTCGGTGCCGCCGGCGGTGTGGTGTCGGGCAACGGGGGAGCGGGAGTTGCGGCGGCCTCGGCCGAAGGCGCTGATTGGTTGTCGGCATCGTCGATGGCCGTGACCACGTAGAAGTACTCGACGTCGTTGGTCACGGTGTCGTCGATGTACCCGGGTTCCGCGACGGTCGCGATCGGAGCATCGGTGGCGGGGTCGATGGTGCCCGCGGTCTCCGAGCGGTAGATGCGGTATCCCGCAAGGTTGCCGTTGATGTCAGTCGAAGCCGTCCACGACAACTCGACCGTGCTGTCGCCCGCAGTGGCCTCGAGATCTTGAGGCACCGACGGCGCCACGTCCTCCACCACTTCAGGCATCGCCCAGACCTCGGGTGAGCCGGCGGACTCATTGTCGGCGTCATCGACGGCGGTGACCACGTAGAAGTACTCGGTGCCGTTGGTCACGGTGTCGTCGACGTACCCAGGTGTCGCGACGGTTGCGATCGGGGTGTCGGTGGCGGGGTCGATGGTGCCGGCGGTCTCCGAGCGGTAGATCCGGTATCCGGCGAGGTCGCCGTTGGCGTCGGTGGAGGCCGTCCACGACAGCGTGACAGCGCCGTCGCCCGCGGCCGCATCAAGACCCTGCGGCACTGATGGTGCGACTGGCTCCACGGCTCCCGAGAAGTACTTCTGGTCCAGGTACGACGACACCTCATCGTGCTCGGCAGCGCCGAGAGCACGGTTGTAGACCAGTACTGCTGCGACATCCATGTCGACGTAGGGCGTCCCGTCGATCTCTGCGCCGAGGATCATCCGGTCGCCGGAGGTGTTGAAGCGATGGGTGCCGGAGTCGATCTCGATGCCATCGGCGTAGTGGGTGAACGTGGTCGAGTCGTAGACCACGGACTGGACCAGCCACCCGGCGCCGTTGCCGTCGACGTTGGAGTCGTGGTCGCCGCACCAGCCCTGGACGGCGAGGTCGCCGTCGCCGGAGACGGTGGTGCCGAACGTCATGTCGCAGTAGGGTGCGCCCCAGGAGAAGCCGCCCCAGCCGTTCGACTGGTAGTCCGTGACGAGGAACACTGTGCGGGCGTCCTCTCCCGTGGGAATCCCGTTGAGGGCGCCGTTCCGCCTGAGCGAGTCGTCAGCTCCGTCGAAGGAGATCGCGGCCACGCCGCTCGGCGTCGTCGCGGCACCTATGGTCGGAGCCCCCGATGCCACGTCCAAATCGTTGCCGCGACCTGACTGGTCGAGCCATCCGCCCACCCCGCCAGCGCCGGAGCTGATCACGTTGAGGTCGGACTCCAGATGCAGGACGAGCCCCGCGAGCGGGAGGTCGCCACTGGGAGGCGCGGTGTCGACAGTGAAGGCCACGGTGTCCGTGGACCCCGGGTGCGTGTAGACCGTGTGGTCCGCGCGAGCGATCTGCATCTCCACCGAGTGGTTGCCGTCGGCGACGTCCGCGAAGGTGTGTGAGCCCTCGGCCCCCGAGAGGGTGACGTGCTCCCCGCCGTCGAGGCTCAAGTGGACATGATCGCCCGGAGCGAGGTCGCCGCCCACGCTCCACGACACCTGGACATCCGCGCTCCGCACGGTCGCACCGGGCGCAGGAGCAGTGATCGCGGCGGTGGGCGGTACCGGCGGGGTGGAGCCGCCCTGCAGGTACTGCTGCTCGAAGTACGCCTCGATCTGGGCGCGTTCCGTTTCGCTGACAGCACGGTCGTACACCAGCACCTCGGCAACGTCCATGTCCACCTTGCGGACGCCATTGAGCTCGGTTCCCAGCCGGATCACACCCGTACCGGTGTTGTGAGCGTGGCTGCCCGAATCGATCTCGGTGCCGTCCTTGTAGTGGACGAACCCGTCACCGCTCTTCACGATGGATTGGACCAGCCAGCCCTCGCCATCGGCCCGCGCGTTGGAGTCGAAGTCGTTGCCTCCGCCCCACCCCTGGATCCCAAGGTCGCCGTCGCTGGTGCGCACCGGTCCCCACGACTGATTCGGGTAGGTGGAGCCGTAGGTGAACCCGGCCCACCCGCCTGCGGGGGACGCGCCGTCGTACTTGACCACGGCGAACACCGAGCGATCGGCGTTGCCGGTGGGAAGGTCGTTGAAACCGGTGCGGCCCAGGCCGTCATCCTCGCCGTCGAAGCTCACCACGTTGTGCCCGTTCAGCGCGCCGGTGACGACGGTGGGGGAGCCAGACACGAGCCCCAGGCTGTTGCCGGAGTCGGACAGGTCCGTCCAGCCGGTGACGTTGCCGCCCGACCCGCTCACGCCCTGATCACCCTGGAGGCGCATGACCAGGCCCTCCGTGACCGGCGACGAGCACAGCCCGTTCGGCACGAACACTGCGGTCAGCGTCGAATCCGCCTCGGGCACCGTGTAGCCATGAGTCGCCGCGCCGCCGTCCGACCACGAGTCGAAGACGTAGGAGTCGCCCCCCAAGCACTGTGGCGATCTCGCGGTCACCGTGTGCTCGAAGCCGATGAGGGTGTCGTGCACCCATGGCGTCGCGTGAGGAACGCTGTCCAGGTTCACGACCAGTCCTGCCGGTTCCGTCGCGAGGGTGAAGTTGACCTTGTCGGGATAGATTTCCACGGTATCGGTGCCCACGAGGCCGTCCGCGTCCGTGACGGTCAGCGTGATCCGGTACCACGTCTCATTGCTGTAGTCGTGGCCGCTGGTCGGCACCGCGAACTCGCCCGATGTCCCGTTCGGGATGAGGTCCGCGGGGTGAAAATGGTTGTCGTGGCCGAACTGGACGGTCCACGCGAAATCGGCGTCCGCCAGTGGGTCATCGTCGGTGGCCTGTCCCGCGACCTGAATCGTGTCGCCCGCCCTGAAGAGCGCGTCGGCGCTGGGGGAGGTGATCGTCACATCGGGGACCGTGCCGACCTGGATGCGGATCGGCTCGGATGTCTTCGCATGGCTCGCGTCAGACACGCTGACGTAGGCGTCATAGGGGCCCTCGGCCGTGTAGGTGTGCTCCACAGCAGCCCCGCTGGCGGTGCTGCCATCGCCGAAGTGCCAGGTGTACTCCAGCGGGTCGTTCTCCGGATCGGTGGCTGTGGCGGAGAACGCCACGGTCAACGGCGCAGTGCCGGATGTGACATCTCCCTGGGCCATCGTGATGGTCGGCGCCTGGTTCCCGCCCTCGTACACCACGCGGCGAATCTGCCCCGTCGCAATGAGGGCGTAGTAGAGGGCGCCATCTGGTCCCTGTTCGATCGACACCACGGTCGTCGCTCCGCCAGGCATCTGCCCGGACGGCATGAACGGGAAGTCTCCCGTCACCGTCTCTCCCGACTCGTCGAACCTCAGGTAGCGGATGAAGTGCCGCGTGTAGTCGCCGTAGAAGTACACGCCGTTCCACGCTGCAGGGAACTGGTTGCCTCGGTACACGACGCCGCCCGTCAGCGATGCGTTGCCGGTCCCGCCGCCCGTGTGGGGGTACGCGAAGATGGGTTCGGCGAGGTCCCCGTCGGCGATCGGGCACTCGGGGAAGTCGCTGTAGGGGAATGGGCCCTCGCACCCGGGCCACTGATAGTTCAGGCCTTTGTAGGCGTCGTCGTACTTCGCGACGTGCAGGTCCTCCCACGACTCGGGGATGTCGTTGCCGCCGACTTCGCCGATGAAGAAGCGGTTCGTCGCCACGTCCCAGCTGGCCCGGAACGGGTTCCTTAGCCCATAGGCCCAGATGTAGGGGTGCTGGCCGACGGCGCCATCCGCGAATGGGTTGTCGGGCGGCACGCCGCCATCGGGCTCCACTCGGATGATCGAACCGCTCGCGTCGGTGAGGTCCTGTGCGCGGTCGGGGTTGAACTGGTCCCCGAGAGTGAGCCAGATGTTGCCGTCGGGTCCGAAGTCGAGCCCGCCGCCGTAGTGGCAGCAGCTCGTATACCCCGTGGTGTCCTGCCACACGACGAACTCCGAGCCGGCGTCGGCGCGACTCGACGTCTCGCCGGTGTTCTCGACGTGCGTGAACCGCGCGATGCGACCCTTCCCGGCCGACTTGGGGTGGTAGTAGAGATACACGTAGCCGTTGCTGGTGAAATTGGGATCGATCGCGATGTCGATCAGTCCGCGCTCGGCGTTGTTGTCGAGGTCGGTGAGCGTCAGGTAGACCTCGGTCGCCATCGGCACCGTGGCGGGATTGCCGATCTTGATCTGCCCGCCCTTCTGGAGCACGAGCATGCGGCCATCGGGCAGGAACTCCATCGAGATCGGCTCGCTGATCCCCGTGGTCAGCACCGCCTCATCGCTGAACCCCTCCAGCGACAGCGGCTCCGTGTCCGCCATGGCGGAGGGAGGCGAGGCGACGAGGACCACGCTGCCCAGTGCTGCGACCAGCAGCACGATGAGCAGTCGGATCCCCCATGGCTTGGCGGCTTTCGTGTGTTCCCCCCCGGGCCGAGCACCGCTCATCGCCAACCGTTCCCCCCAAAACGTGTGAATGTGACATTGGTCACATGGCGGCATAATACCGCTACCGGGCTCCGGCGCCACCCCCAAGTTTTCTTGGAGGGGGAGGGCGCAGCGGTCAGGAGGCTACGAGCACTCGAGACCGTTGGCGGGTGCGAGAGCGGCCGCGGGCGACAGCTCGGCGAGCACGTCGCCCACCGCCTCGTCCGCGCGGATCTGCGGCACGACGAGCTCGAGCGCGGGGGAGGCCCCGAACGTGACGGCGACCCAATCCTCGCCCTCCTCGCGCAGCAGCCAGTCGACCGTCGCGGCGGGTGTCTCCACGGCGATGCATTGCTCGGTCGTGGGGCCAGGGGGCTCGACGCCACAGCGCGCGACGATGGGGTACTCCTCGCCCCACGCCTGGGTCGCCTGCGATGTCGTTGCGCGCATCTCCAGACCCCCCACGGTCTCGGGGATCGCGAGCATCACTCGTGCGCAGTCCGGGTCCGCGGCGTAGGGAGCGGCCTCGACCACGGCCGCGTGCGCGCAGCCGGCGAGCACCGGCACCGCCAAGACGGCCGATGCGGTGGCGACGGCGAGGCGACCAGGCATGCCTTCCAGCGTAGTTCGGGTGGGAGACGCCCCCGGCCACCGCATCGGCCGTGCTGCCGCGGGTCTGTGGCGCCGATCCGAGCGGGTAGCGTCGATCCGTGACATCTCGCCGCGCCCTGTTCACCGGGCTACCGCACCGTCACGCGCTGTCCCTCGCGTGGCCCATGATCGTCGCGAACATCTCGGTGCCGCTCGTGGGTCTGGTCGACACGGCGATGCTGGGTCACTTCTCGGACACGCAGAACCTCGGAGCCGTCGCGGCGGGGGCGATCGTGCTGTCCGCTGCCTACTGGGTGCTGTCGTTCCTGAGGCTCGGCACGACGAGCCTGGTGGGGCGCGCGGTCGGGGCCGGACGCCCGCTGGACACCATCTCCCACCTGCAGCGCAGCCTGCTGCTCGCCGGCGTCATCGCGGGGGCGATCCTGGTGGTGCAGTGGGTGCTGATCCCGTTGGCGATGTCCATCGTCGCGCCGGCGGGGGAGGTGCGCGATCTCGCGACCACCTATGGCCAGATCCGGGTGCACTCGCTGCCGGCGGTGCTCGGCACCTCGGTGATCACCGGCTACTTCATCGGATCCCAGGACACCCGCCGCCCGCTCGCGATCGCGGTCGTCGTCAACCTCCTGAACCTCGGTCTGGACATCGCCTTCGTCGGGGGCCTGCGCTGGGGTGCGTCGGGCGCCGCGTGGGCGACGCTGATCGCCGAGTGGATCGGACTGGTCGTCGCAGTCGTGCTGCTGTGGCGGTTCCTCGACGCCGATCTGCGTGAACGCTTGCGACAGTGGCGAGGGCAGGGGCTGCGCTCGCGCTGGCGGGCGCTGCTGACCATGAACGCGGACCTCGCCATTCGCACCGCGCTGCTGTATGTGGCGCTCACCTTCCTGACCGCCGCCGGCGGCCGCATCAGCGAGGACGTGCTCGCGGCGAACGCGATCCTGCTCCAGATCACGCTGCTGGCGAGCTACGGGCTCGACGGCTACGCCCACGCGGCCGAGGCGATGAGCGCCAAGGAGCTCGGCAGCAGAGACCTCCAGCGGTTCCACCGTGCGAACGCGGCGGCGACCCTGCCTGCTCTCGGGATCGCGGCGGCGTTCACCGCGCTGTTCCTCGTGGGACAAGTTCCCTTCATCGCGCTCATGACGAGCCTGCCGGACCTCGCGGCGACCACCGCGGAGTACTACCACTGGGCTGCGTGGCTGCCGCTGATCTCGGTGGCGGCCTATCAGCTCGACGGGATCTTCATCGGCAGCGGCCAGACACGGATCATGCGCAACATGATGCTGGTAGCCGTGGTGGGCGTGTACCTGCCAGTGTTCCTCGTGCCCGCGTGGGTGAGGGGTCAGGCGAGTAACGACGACCTATGGCTCGCCTTCACGATGCTCAACGTGGCACGGGGGCTGCTGCTGGGAGTCGCGTACTGGCGGCTCACCCGCACGCGGGGCTGGCTCAGGACGGCCGATGCGGGAGCCTAGGCTCTTCGCATGACGACTTTCGGAGAGATGGGCGAGGACGCGCTGATCGCGCTCTTCGCCCCGCGACTGCCCAGCACCGATGCGGAGATCCTCGGCCCCGGCGACGACGCGGCGGTGCTCGCGGTCGATGGCGACCTGGTGGTCAGCACCGATGTGCTCGTGGAGAACCGGCACTTTCGGCTCGAATGGTCGAACGGGACGGACGTCGGCTGGCGCGCGGCCATGCAGAACCTTGCCGACATCGACGCGATGGGCGCCGTCCCGACCGCACTCGAGGTGACCTTGTGCGCGCCCGCATCGACTCCTGTCGAGTTCGTGCTCGAGCTGGCCGATGGCCTGCGGGAGGCGTGCGAGCCGCACGGAGTCGGGGTCGTCGGCGGGGACCTCTCCGGCGCGAGCGAGATCGTGGTCGCAGTGACGGCCATCGGAGAGACCCACGGGACCGAACCCATCACGCGGGCCGATGCGCGGGCCGGGGACGTCGTCGCCGTCGCGGGCGCGCTCGGAGCCGCCCGAGCGGGCTACGCGCAGCTGTCGCGCGGCGAACGCGTAGACGAACAGGCGATCGAACTGTTCCTGCGGCCGCAGCCGCGCATCGGCGCCGGGCTCGAGGCCGCGCTGCACCGGGCGACGGCCATGATGGACCTGTCCGATGGGTTGGCCCGGGATGCCGGCAGGCTCGCTCGCGCATCGGGGCTGACGATCGCGATCGACTCGTCCTCCGTTCCGGTTCACGACGCGGCTCGGCGCACGGCCGCAGCGCTGGAGATGCCCGAGGCGGCGCTCGCGTGGGCGCTCGCCGGGGGCGAGGATCACCACATGCTGGCGACGTTCCCGCGAGCGGCCGACGTGCCCGCCGGATGGCACGTGATCGGATCGGCCGAGGAGGGTGCCGCGCAGCTGCTGGTGGACGGTGCCGCCCCCGCGGATCAAGGGTGGGATCACTTCTCCTGACGCCGGTGTGACGATCTCCACATCAGCGGTTCGCCTGCTGGTACGGTCATCCTCATGCCAGGGAAGATGCCGGAGTCGGGCGGCCGCGAGCCGCGCGCCGGCGGCGCGGAATCCAGCGATCGCGAAGGTCGCATCGTGGCGCGTGCCTCAGGGGTCGCGGCTGCGGTCGCGGTCGCGTCGATCGGCCTCGCATACGTCGCGGCGCAGGCGGGGTTGGGGGACGCAGGAACCGCCACCGATGGCGTGGCCAGGAGCGATCGCGGCACGCGGGTCGCAGCCCATGTGCCCGAGGTCGACTCTCCGGTGGTGGCGACCGAACCCGGCCTCGGTACGGTGCTCGTGCAGCCGCACCTCGTGGAGCCGGAGCGGGCTCCGATCCCGGTGGCCCGCGAGGGTCACGGCGCGGGTGCAGCCCCGAGCGAACCGGGGGGAGACGGAGGCCCCGCGGTCAGCGACGCGCCACCCGCGGACGATGCCTCGCCCCCGGCCGCGGGCGATCCCGAGCCCGTGCGCGAAGATGGCTGGGTCGAGTGGCGTCGATGGTGGGACGCCCAGCGAGACTCGTGGGCCGAGATCCTGCACGAGCTCTCGCGGGAGCTCGACGCGGGCTCAGAGGGTTCCTCGATCGAGCAGGTCGACTGGAGCGATGATCGGTGGCGCGACCGCCTCCAGGACCGCCAGAGCAGCCGCGACCGCTGACGCGCAACTCCGGCGCCCGGGTCGACGCAGCAACGCCGTGCGAGCGTCTCAGGCGAAGCCGGGCGCGAAAAAGCCGACGCCCCCCGTGGGGTGCGTCGGCTTCGCTGGTGCGCCGAGACTAGATGGCGCGCTGAACCTTGCCCGCCTTGAGGCAGGAGGTGCACACGTTCACGCGCTTGGGCGATCCCGCGACGACGGCGCGCACACGCTGGATGTTCGGGTTCCAGCGACGCTTGGTACGGCGGTGCGAGTGCGAGATCGAGTGTCCGAAGGACGGACGCTTACCGCAGACGTCGCAGTTGGCAGCCACGATAGTTCTCCTCAAATTTCACTTGCGCTGCGCCCTGACTGGGCGGCGCCACGTTCATCTGTCCGGTGTCGGACAACCGCACTAGGGTATCTGACGAATGCCGGACCGGGCAACCGGCGGCCTCCGGAGGGACTGCGGCGAGGCTGGCCTCGTCCGCTTCCAAAGGACGCCATGCCACCATGGTCCCAGGAAAATGGCGAAGACCGGTGCCGTGATGGCGGCGCCCGTGGACCGCGCGCCTGCGCGCTGATGGACGGGATGAATGCACGAATCGACGGACGTGAGGCGCTGGCTCGACGCCGGCGCACGCGCCGTCAAGCATGCCCGTGAGCGGCTCGACGCGATCAACGTGTTCCCCGTCGCCGATTCCGACACCGGCACCAATCTGTACCTGACGCTCCACGAAGGCAATCGCGCCGTGGCGAAGCTCCGACCCGACGCCAGCCACCGCGAGGTCGTGGCAGCGTTCGCACGGGGCTCGCTCGTGGGGGCGCGGGGCAACTCGGGAGTGATCCTCTCTCAGTACCTCACCGGTTTTCTCTCCGCGATCGACGAGCACGGCGGGCTCGGCAGCGTCGACGCGCGAGGCATCGCGCAGTCCCTCGATCGCGCGGCCGATGCCGCCTACCGCGCTGTCGGCTCGCCGGTCGAGGGCACCATCCTCACCGTGGCGCGCGCGGCGGCCACGGGCGCGCGGCAGGCGGTGGATGGAGGGGCTGCGCGCGACGCGACCCTCGTCGCCGCTGTGGAGGCGGGGCGCACCGCTCTCTCCCTCACGAACGAACAGCTGCCCCTCGCCAAGGAGGCCGGGGTCGTCGACGCGGGAGCCGCAGGGCTCGTCCTCCAGCTCGAGATGCTGGCCGAGACCTTGGGCGGTCCCGACGTCCTGGCTCCGTTGGACCGGGTGGAGTGGGAGGTCACCGAAGGGGGCGCCACCCGCATCTCCCACGTCCACCACCATCGCGGCGGGACCTACGAGGTGATGTTCGTGGCGTCGTCCAGCGACGATCTCCGCGAGCCGCTCACCCGTGACCTCGAGGCCTTGGGGGACTCGGTCTCCGTCTCGGGCGCGCACGACCTGTGGCAGGCCCATGTCCACACCGACGAGCCCCACCTGGCGGTGGCCCGGGGAATCGAGGCGCGCGCTCGCCAGATCGTGGTCCGCAACGTCCGTGTGGGCCACGACGCCGACCGTGCATCGACCGGCATCGTCGCGCTCACGCAGTGCCCCGGGCTCGCGGAGCCGCTCGCGGATGCGGGTGCGATCGTGCTGGTGGTGCCCGACCCGACCGCCCTCAAGCGGCGCGCGCTGAGACGCGCGGTGCGAGACGCGTCCGGCGTCGACGCTGTGGTCGTCGCGGGTCATCCGGCTTTGCGCGCGGCGGCGGAGGAGCTCGCGCGCAAGCGCCGCAAGCCCGCCCTCACGGTGCTCGACAGTCAGCACGAGGCGCAGGTGATCGCGGCCGTGGCCGCAGCTGCCCTGGTCACGCCCGGCCAGGACCTCGGCGACGAGATGGCCGCGGCGGTGGCCGCCACGACGGTGGGTCAGAGCACGGGCGACGCCCTTGACGACGACGTTGACCGCCTGATCGACGCGTCGACGGAGGTGGTCTCGCTGATCCTCGCCGCAGGAGTCTCCAACGGCGTCGCGGACGCGGCGCGCATGTCCGTGCGCGGAGCTGCTCCCAACGCCGACGTGAACGTGTACCGCGGCGAGCACGCCCACCCCGGGGTGCTGATCGGCGTCGAGCGCGCACCGTCATGAGTGGCGCGACCAGGCTCGCTGAGCCGTTGTCGCGTGTGCTCGGCGCCCGCACGGCGGGTGGACTGAAGAAGCTCGGGCTCGAGACCGTCGAGGACCTGCTGCGCCACTACCCGCGCCGCTACGGCTCCCCGGGCGAGCGCACGGACATGGCCTCCCTCGCGACCGGCGAGCACGTGACGGTCATGGCGGAGGTCCGGTCCACCCAGGTGCGCAGCATGCGCTCCCGGGGAGGCGCCATGCTCGAGGCGATCGTGACGGACGGTCGCGACACCCTTCAGCTCACGTTCTTCGCCAAGCGCGCGGGCGTGCTGCGCATGCACGAGTCCAAGCTGAAGCCCGGCAGCACCGGTCTGTTCACCGGCACAGTGGGGGAGTACCGCGGCAGGCGACAGCTCACGCACCCCGACTACCTCATCGTCGGGGTCGATGCCGCGGACGAGCAGGAGGCCGTGATCGAGGCCTCCCGCCCCATCCCGATCTACCCGGCCGCGGCCGCGGTCCCCACGTGGCGCATCGGCCGCTCGGTGCGCACCGTGCTGGATCCGCTGACCGAGGAGGACGTGCCCGATCCGATCCCCGCGGAGGTGCGAGACGAGCGCTCCCTTCCCAGCCTGCTCGAGGCGCTTCGAGCCGTGCATGTGCCCGATTCCGTCGTGGCCTGGCAGCGCGGGCGCGATCGGCTGCGGTTCGAGGAGGCGCTGGTGCTGCAGACCGCTCTCGCGCGGCGCAGGGCCGCGAGAGAGCAGCTCGCGGCGACGCCGCGTCCGGCGCGCGACGACGGCCTGGTGAGCGCGTTGGACGCGCGCCTGCCGTTCGCTCTCACCTCTGCTCAGGACGCCGTGGGTCAGGAGATCTCGCGTTCGCTGACCGGCACCATTCCGATGATGCGGCTGCTCCAGGGGGATGTGGGGGCAGGCAAGACCGTGGTCGCGCTGCGCGCGATGCTGCAGGTGGTGGATGCAGGTGGGCAGGCGGCCCTCTTGGCGCCCACCGAGGTGCTCGCCGCCCAGCACATGCGCAGCCTCGAGCAGTTGCTGGGGCCGCTTGGTCACGGCGGGATGCTCGGTGGCGACGAACGCGCCACGCGCGTCACGCTCCTCACGGGCTCGCAGGGCTCGAAGGCCAGGCGCCAGGCGCTCGGCGAGGCCGCATCGGGGGCCGCCGGCATCGTGGTCGGCACTCACGCGCTGCTCAGCGAGGGAGTCCAGTTCGCGGATCTCGGGCTCGTCGTCGTGGACGAGCAGCACCGGTTCGGCGTCGAGCAGCGGGACGCCCTGCGCGCGCGCGGAGAGCGACCGCCTCACATGCTCGTGATGACCGCCACCCCGATTCCCCGCACGGTCGCGATGACGGTGTTCGGCGACCTCGAGACGTCGACGCTCGGGGAACGCCCTCCCGGCCGCGCCGAGACCGTGACGCATGTGGTGCCGGCGGACAACGAGGCGTGGCTCGCGCGCACCTGGCAGCGGGTGCGAGAAGAGGTCGACCAGGGCAGGCGGGTGTACGTGGTGTGCCCGCGCATCGACCCCGACGAGCCGGGTCCCGAGCCGGAGGCCGCGCTCGCGGGGGCCGGGGGAGACCCTGGCGCCGATGCTCCCGGCGACGAGCAGCCGATCCTCGAGTGGGAGGGGGACGGGGCCCAGAGGCCGGCCGTGCCCATGGCCTCCGTCGCCGAGACTGCCGCGATGCTGGCGGAGCGTCCCGAATTGGTGGGCGTGCGCATCGGCCGCATGCACGGCCGGTTGGCCGCCGAGGCCAAGGACGCCGCAATGGCGGCCTTCGCCGCGGGAGAGGCGCCGGTGATGGTGTCCACCACCGTGATCGAGGTGGGCGTGGACGTCGCCGAGGCCACCGTGATGATCGTGCTCGACGCCGAGCGCTTTGGCCTGTCCCAGCTGCACCAGCTGCGCGGTCGCGTGGGACGCAGCACGCTCCCGGGCCTGTGCCTCCTGGTGACGAGGGCCGAGCCGGGATCGCTCTCTCGCGAACGCCTCGACGCGCTCGCGGCCACGACCGACGGCTTCGAGCTCGCCGAGAAGGACCTCGAGCTGCGCCGCGAGGGCGACGTGCTGGGGGCGGCGCAGTCGGGCGGTCGCAACTCGCTCCGACTGCTGCGCGTCGTGAAGGACGCCGATCTCATCGACCTGGCGCGCGGGATCGCGCGGCGGCTGGTCGCCGCCGACCCTGAGCTGGCAGGGGCGCCGGCACTCGCATCGGCGATCGATGCGTGGCTCGGCCCCGAGCGCGAGGACTACCTGGAGCGCGGCTGACCGGACCCGCTCGTGGTCCGCACGTGTCCGTGCGTTCCCGACTGCGGGTCATAGAGTGTCCGCGTGACTCGCATCATCGCCGGAGACCTCGGGGGGCGCCGCATCGCCGTGCCCCCGCGCGGCACCCGACCCACCACCGATCGCGTCCGCGAGGCGCTGTTCTCGCGCCTGGATCATCAGGACGCGATGCACGGCGCGCGGGTGCTCGATCTGTACGCCGGTTCGGGTGCGCTGGGGCTCGAGGCGATCAGCCGCGGTGCGTCCGCGGCGACGTTCGTCGAGGCGGCCTCCTCTGCGGCGCGGGTGATCCAGGCGAATGCCCGCGATCTCGGCATCGGCGACCGTGCGCGCGTGGTCAAGGAGAAGGCACTGCCGTTCCTCACTCGCACCACCGACGAGTGGGACCTCGTGCTGCTCGACCCTCCGTACGACATCCCGCTCGCGGACCTGACCGCCGTGCTCGGCGCGCTCACGCCGCGCCTGGCGGCCGATGCGGTGGTGGTCCTGGAATGGACCAGCAGGGCTCCGCGCCTCGAGTGGCCACGCGGGCTCGAGGTCGAGCGGGAGCGGGACTACGGGGAGACCCGGGTGCACTGGGCTCGCTGGGGTAGCGTCGAGGCATGACGCTCGCGGTCCTGCCAGGCACCTATGACCCCATCACCCTGGGGCACGTCGACATCGCGGCGCGTGCCGCCACGCTCTTCGACGAGGTGGTGATCGGCATCGCCCACAACTCGACCAAGACCCCGCTGCTCGACGTCGAGACCCGCGCAGGCCTCGCTCGAGAGGCGACCGCGCACCTCGAGGGTGTGCGTGTCGAGGTCATCGAAGGGCTGTTGGTGCACTTCTGCGAGCAGGTGGGTGCGACGGCGATCGTGAAGGGACTGCGGGGTGGAGCCGACTACGACGTCGAGCGCCCCATGGCGCTCATGAACCGCTCACTCACCGGCGTCGAGACCGTCTTCCTGACCGGGGACAACGCGCTCAGCCACATCGCGTCGTCGCTGGTACGAGACGTCGCGCGGCATGGCGGCGACATCGACGCGTACGTGCCCGCCGGTGTCGGCGCAGCGGTCCGAGCAGCGCTCGAGACCCACTAGCTTCGGACCAGAGGCACCCGTGTTGAGAGACCTCCCCGGGATCACGTAGGATAGTGCGCCGGTCCTGCCGAACGAGCACGGGCCGGGGTCCACTAGGACCGGAAGGATGGGAGGCGCGGATGTCGCACCGCCCAGACAGCTCTCCGTATCGGTTCCTCATCAGGGATTTCGCGCGGAGCCCGGGCGCCCAGCGCACGGTCAGCGAGACCTTTCCGGCCCCCGCGGTCCTCGGCACAGTGATGGTCGGCGTGCCGGAGGGTGCGGAGATCAGGCTCGACGCGAGCCTGGAAGCCGTGTCCGAAGGAATCTGGGTCTCCGGAACCGTCGCCGCTGAAGCGGTCGGCGAGTGCGGACGATGCCTGGACGAGGTGCGATTCGACGTCGCCGCCCCGGTCCAAGGGTTGTTCGTGTTCGACCAATCCCAGGTGGGTGACGAGGAAGGTGAGTCGGAGGACGTCTTCGAGTTCGACGGGGAGACCCTGGACCTCGAAGAGGTGGTGCGGGACGCGGTGGTGTTGCAGCTGCCGTTCACCCCGCTGTGCCGGCCGGATTGCCCGGGGCTGTGCGACCAATGTGGCGCTAGGCTCGAGGACGATCCAGACCACGCCCACGAAGTGATCGACCCGAGGTGGTCGGCGCTCACAAGTTTGACTGAACAGGAAGAGAGTTAACCGTGGCAGTTCCGAAGCGCAAGATGTCGCGTTCGAACACGCGTGCACGTCGCTCCCAGTGGAAGACCACTGCTGCGAACCTCACCGCGTGCCCGGCGTGCAAGGGTGCGAAGCTCGCACACGCAGCATGCCCCACGTGCGGCGCCTACAACGGCCGCCAGTACTCCGAGGCGCTCCGCACCGAGCACGGGGCCTGATCGGGCCTCGCCGCACGTGCGAGGCGAGCAGGTGAGCATTCCGGGGCAGGCTGCGGCCAATGCCCTGGCCGAGCGGTTGGGTGTCGTCGTCGAACCCGAACTGCTCGTTCTCGCGCTCACGCACCGGTCGTTCGCGTACGAGGCGGGCGGACTGCCCACCAACGAGCGCCTCGAGTTCCTCGGGGATGCGGTGCTTGGCGTGGTCGTCACCGACCGTCTGTACCGCGATCACCCCGACCTCCCCGAGGGCGAGCTCGCCAAGATGCGCGCGGGCACCGTCTCTCAGCGCGCCCTGGCGAAGGTGGCTCGCGAACTCGAGCTTGGCCCGTGCGTGCTGCTCGGCAAGGGCGAGACCGCCACGGGCGGAGCCGACAAGGATTCGATCCTGTGCGACTCTCTCGAGGCCGTGTTCGGCGCGGTCTATCTCACTCACGGCATCGAGAAGTCTCGCGAGGTGATCCTGCGGCTCGTGGGACCCACCATGATCGCGGCGGCCTCGTCCGGGGTCGCCCTGGATTGGAAGACCTCGCTGCAGGAGGCATGCGCGCAGCGCGGCCTGGGAGTGCCCGTGTACTCCGCAGAGGGCTCCGGCCCCGATCACTCCCGCACCTTCACGGCCACCGTGACCGTCGACGGCGACGTGCGCGGCACCGGCACCGGCAGTGCGAAGAAGCACGCGGAGCAGGAGGCCGCAGAGCGCGCGTATGCGTCGATCGTCGCGGACGATCCGGCCTCGGCCACGCTGTCCTGACCCTCGTACTCGTCGCGACGCGCGCCTCATGACCTTGCCTGAGCACTGACGATGCCCGAACTCCCCGAAGTCGAGACCGTCCGTGCGGGCCTGGCGCCGGTCATCACGGGCGCCGACATCCGGGCGGTCGACATCCGCCGCGACAGCTGCGTGCGCCTGCTGCCGGGCGGGCCGGCCGAGTTCGCGGGTCTCGCGACAGATGCGCGGGTCGCCGCCGTCGTGCGGCGCGGAAAGTTCCTGTGGCTGCCTCTCACTCATGCGGGCGATCGTGAGCCGGACGAGGCGCTGTCGGCGCACCTGGGCATGTCCGGGCAGTTCCGAGTCCACCTCGGGCCCTGGGACGAGGCCCCCGACCCCCATCCGCACTGCCGTGCGCGGCTGCGGCTCGACCGCGGCGGCACGGCCCTCACTCTCGACTTCCTGGACCAGCGCACCTTCGGCTACCTGCACATCGAGCCTTTGGAGCCCACGGCCGATGCGCGGGCCGGGGGACAGGGTTCGGCCCTCGCGTCGGTCCCGGGATCGGTGGCGCACATCGGCCGCGACGCGCTCGACCCGCACCTTGACGAGCGTGCGGTGGCACGGGCGTGGAGGCGAGGCGCCCGCGGGATCAAGCAGGTGCTGCTGGACCAGACCCTGGTGAGCGGGATCGGCAACATCTATGCCGATGAGGCGCTGTGGCTCGCGCGCATCCATCCCGAGCGGCCCGCATCGGCCGTCTCGGCGCCACAGGCACGCGCCCTGCTGGACGCGGCGCGGGCGGTGATGGGCCGCGCGCTGGCGCAGGGCGGCACCAGCTTCGACGCGCTCTATGTCAACGTCAACGGTGAGTCCGGCTACTTCTCCCGATCGCTCGAGGCGTACGGACGCGCGGGCGAGCCGTGCGCGAGATGCGGCTCGATCATCCGCCGAGAGAGCATCGGCGGCCGGTCCACTCACTGGTGCGCGCGCTGCCAGCGTCGCTACGCCGCGCGCGGCTGAGGGAGACGGAGCGAGCATCGGGCTACGATGCGGGGTATGTCTGATGTGAGAGTGCTCGTGCTGGATGACCACGAGGTCGTGCGACGAGGGATCTGCGACATCCTCGACCGCGCCGACGGGATCGAGGTGGTGGCGGAGGCCGCCAACGTCGCGCAGGCGATCCGCCGCGTGGACGCGACCCGCCCCGACGTGGTGCTGTCCGACCTGCGCCTGCCTGACGGCACCGGGCTGGACGTCATCGCGCACGTGCGGGCGACTCATCCCGACACGCACATCGTCGTGCTCACCAGCTACGACGATGACGACGCCAAGGCCGCCGCCCGCACTGCGGGAGCGGACGCCTTCGTGGCGAAGACCGCGGGTTCGGCCGAGGTGCTCAAGGCCGTGCGGGACGCAGCCTCGGGCCGGGAGCACGGACAGCACATCGATGTGCAGGAGGACGCGGCGATCGCCACGCTCACGCCCACCGAGCGCAAGATCGTGACGGCCGTCGGCGACGGGCTGTCCAACAAGGAGATCGCGGACCAGCTCGGCATCGCAGAGAAGACCGTGAAGAACCATGTGACGAGCATCCTCGCCAAGATGGGCCTCCAGCGGCGCACGCAGGTGGTCGCATGGGCGACCCAGCGCCGCGCGCAGTCCTTCCGCCGCTGACTCGGCCGCAGCCGGTCTGAACCGCGCGTGTGCGCGACTGCGGTCTACTTTTGAGTGACGCCTGTCGCTCTTAAGTCGACTCTCGTCAAAACCCTTCCTGCGTTGGCATGAGCGGACCCTCGGTGATGTCCGGCGCTGGCCGGTTCCTGCGCAGGACGGAGAGGGCGCCCCTGCATCCTCGGCGCCCGTCTTGTCCACGACCGAACGTTGGCGGCGCGGGCGCATCCCGACGGGAATCGTGGCCCTCGAATAGATAGTGGCCTTACTTAATTGCTACGCGCTTGCATCGCAACGCAGACGAGCCCACGTGGGAAGTGCCGACTGAGGCTCTGCTGGACGACATCGCCATCGAGAACACGGTTTTCTATGTCGAGACCACGTGGCTCGCGAGCACGGAGGTCACCACGGGCCACGACACCGATGGCGGCGTTCCTCTACCGCTGCACCCACGTGAACACCCCCACATGACCGCCTCGCTTCAACGAGTGACCGGGCAGCGCCGCCCACCCCTTCCGCTCACGGCGGCGGGGTAGCAAGGGGCGCGACGACGGCTTGTGACGCGAGTGCGCTTCGTTCAGTATTGGGCGCTCCAGATGGGCAGAGGAACCCGGCAGAACTCACCGCACATCTGTGCCATACCAGCCGTTTCCGCCATCTTTCGCCGCGTCGACGGCTACTAGTGCGTGGTTTGCGTCGAAAGACTGTCGGGAGGGGGGTCTTTGTGTTGACAATCAACATAAGTCTTCGTAGTGTCGCTATCAGCGTGCCCCAGGACCTAGGTCCCGGTGTGCGCGACCCGAACACCAGCTGAGTCGCGATGTCGCGATGATCGGAAGGAAAGCCCTTGTACAAAGACGTGCATAAGAGCCGCTCTAGGCTCACCGCGGCGGTGATGGGAGCGGCGCTAGCCGGCACCTCACTGCTCGTGGCAGCAGCACCCGCTCAGGCTGAGCCTGTCGGCACAGCCTCCCAAGCTTCGCTATCCGAGGCCCCGAACATCCTGGCGACTGACGTCACCGGGGAACCCGAGTTCTCGGCCCTCCTGTTCACCAAGACGGAAGGCTTCCGTCACGGCAACATCCCCACAGGCATCTCGACCATCGAGCAGATGGGCCTCGACAATGGGTTCACCGTGGATGCCACCGAGGACGCCACGGCCTTCACCGAGGAGAACCTCGCCAACTACGACGTCGTCATCTTCTTCTCGACCACCGGCAACGTCCTCAACACTGACCAGGAAGCCGCGTTCGAGACCTACATTCAGAACGGCGGCGGCTTCGCCGGCATCCACGCCGCGAGCGACACCGAATACGACTGGCCGTGGTACGAGGGCCTGGTCGGCGCATACTTCCAGGGCCACCCCCCGGGCACGCCCAACGCGGACGTGATCGTCGAGGACTTCGCTCACCCCTCCACGGAGCACCTCCCCAGCGTGTGGAACCGCACGGACGAGTGGTACTCCTTCACGAGCAACCCCCGTGCGGACGTTCACGTGCTGGCGAGCCTCGATAACGACTCCTACACCGGCGGCACCATGGGTGACGACCACCCGATCGCCTGGTGTCACAACTACGACGGTGGTCGTTCCTGGTACACGGCAGGTGGGCACACGTCCCAGTCCTTCTCTGAGCCGGAGTTCACTACGCACGTGCTCGAGGGCATCCGCACCGCGGCGGGCGTCATCCAGTCCGACTGCAACGCCTCGGACAGCGACGCGTACGAGCTCGTGGCTCTCGACGAGGACACTCGCAACCCGATGTCGCTGAACGTGACTGAGGACGGGACGGTGTTCTACCTCGAGCGCAACGGCGAGCTCCTGCGCATCGACCCCGACACCCAGCAGGTCTCGACGGCCATGAACCTCAACGTGACGAACGGCAACGAGGACGGACTCCTGGGAATGGCCCTGGACCCGGACTTCGAGACCAACTATCACGCGTTCATCTACTGGTCTCCCGCGACGGTGTCACCAGAGGACGGACCGCACAACCGCATCTCGCGCTTCACGTACGACCCGTCCTCGGGCACCTTCGATCCTTCCAGCGAGGTCCTGGTCCTGAAGGTCGAGACCCAGCGCGATGAGTGCTGCCACGCGGGTGGAGACATGGTCTTCGACAACGACGGCAACCTGATCCTCGCCACCGGCGACAACGTCAACCCGTTCGATTCGAGCGGCTACACGCCGATCGACGAGCGTGCTGGCCGTTCCTCGTGGGACGCCCAGGGCACCTCGGGCAACACCAATAACCTGCGCGGCAAGATCGTGCGCATCACGCCTCAGCCCGATGGCTCCTACACGGTTCCCGACGGCAACCTCTTCGAGGAGGGCGTCGACCTGACGCGCCCGGAGATCTATGCCATGGGCTTCCGCAACCCGTTCCGCATCGGGCTCGACCCCCACACCGGCAACCTGCTGGTGGCGGACTACGGGCCCGACGCTGGTAGCGCCAGCAGCACTCGCGGTCCTGCCGCGACGACCGAGTGGAACATCGTCGACGAGCCGGGCAACTACGGCTGGCCGTTCTGCCACGGAGTCAAGTGCTACAACGACTACAACTTCGCCAATGGCGCTTCGGGCGACCCGTTCGACCCCAACGCGCTCGTGAACGACAGCCCGAACAACACCGGTCTGACGAACCTCCCGCCAGTCATCTGGCCCGAGTACTACGGTGAGCGCGGTGCTCAGGACAACCCGTGGCCCATCGTCGGTGGCAACGGCTACACCGGTGCACCCATGGGTGGCCCTGCCTACGACTACGACCCGGACCTCGTCTCCGAGACGAAGTTCCCGGAGTACTGGGACGGCAAGGCGTTCCTCGGAGACTGGAACGCCGGCGACGCCTTCGCGATCACCATGAACGAGTCGCGTGAGGACATCACCAAGATCACCCCGCTGCTGCCTGGTCTGATCTCGGACAACGCCAGTTTCAACCAGGTCATGGACGCCACGTGGGGCCCGGAAGGCTCGCTGTACGTCATCGACTGGGGAACCGGCTACGGCACCAACAACCCGGACTCCGGCGTCTACCGCATCGACTACGTCGAGGGCAACCCCTCGCCGATCGCGCGGGCAGCAGCCGATGTCACCAGCGGTGCGGGCGACGAGCTCACGGTGAACTTCTCCTCCGAGGGAACGCGTCACCCGGGCTTCCTCGACTACACGCTGGAGTGGAACTTCGGTGATGGAAACACCAGCACCGAGGACAACCCGACTCACACCTACACCGCGATGGGCGAATACACCGCGCAGCTCACGGTGACGGATGTGAACGGCCTCACCGGCGTCTCGAACGTCACCATCGTGGTCGGCAACGCCGCTCCCACCGTGGAGATCGTCTTCCCCGAACAGGGAGGATTCTTCAACTGGGGCGATCAGATCGACTACGAGGTCATCATCGATGACCCGGACGCCACCGGCGAGATCAACTGCGACAACGTCAACGTGCTTCCGGCACTGGGACACGCCTCGCACCAGCACCCGTCGGGTGCGCTCAGCGGCTGCACGGGAGTCATTCCCACGCAGCGCGATGAGGGTCACGGCATCACGGAGAACATCTTCTGGACCGTGGACGTGTCATTCACCGACGACGGTGGCGCAGTCGAGGTTCCCCTGTCGGGTTCCACGACCCACATCCTCAACCCCAAGCGCATGGAGGCGGAGTTCTTCGACGCCACCGGCGCGCTGACGGACGACTACCCCTCGAACGATGGTCAGGGCGTCCAGGTAGAGGACAACTCGGACCTCGACCAGGGACAGAACCTGTCCTTCGTCGAGCCCGGCGACTGGTGGTCATACGACCCGATCAACTTCAAGGGCATCGACGGTGTGAGTGCACGCCTCGCGTCTCCTGAGGGTGGCGCTGGTTCGATGACCATGCACTGGGGTGCACCTGACGGACCCGAGCTCGGTGAGATCGTCTTCACGGAGACCGGCGACTGGCAGGCCTACGAGGACTTCGAGGTCGCTCTGACGGGACTCCCGACCGAGTCGGGGAGCCTGTACTTCGTTCACCGCGAGGGCCAGGTCAACGTCAACTACTTCGAGTGGCTCGGCGACGGCGTGGACGGCAACTCCGTTCCCGTCATCGACTTCGAGGTCGACACCGTGTCGGGGATCGCTCCTCTCACGGTGAACGCCACTGCTTCGGCGGTCGACCCCGAGGGCACCGACGTCACGCTCGAGTGGGACCAGGGAACTGGCAACGGTTTCGTGTCCGGTACCGGGTCCGAGCAGTTCGTCTACGACACGCCCGGCAGCTACCTGCTGCGTGTGCGTGCCACGGACGCGACCGGCGTGGCCGGTGAAGAGTATGTCCAGATCACCGTCTCGCAGGAGGTTGCTCTCTGCTTCGATGGACGGTCGGACGACTTCACTGGCGACCAGCTCGACACTGAGCGCTGGAACGCTTCGGTCCGCCTCAACCAGGAAGTGAGTGTCGTGGACGGCCACTTGGTCATCCCCGCCTCGCTCACCGACATCTACCAGGACAGCAACGACACGCCCAACATCGTCCTCCAGGACCTGCCCGCAGGCTCCTGGCAGGCCACGACGAAGGTGACGATCCCCGCTCGCGCGCAGTACCAGCAGGCAGGGCTCGTGGTCTATGGCGATGACGACAACTACACCAAGATGGTGGTCCAGGCTCGTGACGAGAGCGCGGCCGGTCGTATCTTCCAGCTTGCCAACGAGGTTGACGGCTCTGCCACGGAAGACAACACCGGAGCACTCGGCGACGAGTACCCGGACACCGTTTGGGTCCGTCTCACCAGCGATGGCTCGTCCATCAACGGCTCCTACTCGGACGATGGTCAGAACTTCACTGACATGCCCGAGACGTTCTCGATCGCGGACCTCCAGGATCCCCGCATCGGCCTGCTTGCGCTTGCCAGCGCCGGCTCGCCCGCTGCAGAGATCGACGCGGAGTTCGACTGGTTCCACTTCACGCCCGACGACACGTCGGCCGCGGGTGAGCCGAACGACGAGTTCGACGGCACGGCTCTCGATGCGTGCCGCTGGACCGTGTACAACGAGGACCCGGACGCCTACCGGGTGACCGGCGGTCAGTTGGAGATCGATCCTGCTGCCGGCGACATGTACCAGGACGGCACCGGTGTCACGAACTTCGTGATGCAGGACGTTGCGGGTGACTGGACGGTGGAGACCAAGGTTGACACGTCGGAGCTGGAGCACCAGTACCAGCAGGGCGGCTTGCTCGCCTTCGCCGACGAGGACAACTACGTCAAGGTCGACCTGGTGGCCACCAACGCTGTTGGTGGTACCAAGAACACCGGTATCGAGATCCTGAGCGAGATCGATGGTTCCGTGACAGCAGGGGCTTCGCAGTTGCCCGCTCCTGCAAACGGCATCGTCTGGCTGCGTATGTCCAAGGAGGGCGACGTCATCACTGGCGCCGTCAGCTCCGACGGAGAGACGTGGACCGACTTCCCCGATCAGATGACCAACCCCGGTGCAGCTGCCGGCCAGGTCGGTGTGTTCGCGCTCGGGACCAACAACCAGACGGTGACGCCTACCGTCCGCTTCGACTACTTCCGAGTGGTCGGGGATGACGTGGTGGATCCGATTGTGCTGGACGTCGAGGTGTCGCCTGCGGCGCCGAACGGCGATAACGACTGGTACACCTCTGATGTGACGGTGGAAGCCTCCGTCACCGGCGGCGGCGCGTCCACCGTCTACCGCGAGTACCGGGTCGACGGCGGCGACTGGAGCGAGTACACCGCTCCTGTCGTGGTTTCGACGGACGGGGAGCACACGGTTGACGTGCGCGCCTCCGGCTCCGGGGCTGCAGAGGTCACGGAGTCCGTGTCGTTCAAGATCGACGCCACGGTTCCGACGGTTGACATCGACACCGATCTCTCGGCCGACCCCCGCACCCTCGTGGTGATGGGCGAGGACGACGAGAGCGGTGTGGCCACTCTCGAGTACCGCATCGATGGTGGTCCGTGGGAGGAGTACACGACTCAGGTCGAGCTCTCCGACAACGAGCAGACCATCAGGGCGCGGGCCATCGACGCTGCGGGCAACGTGTCCGCGACGGCGAACGCCTTCGTCCCGGAGCTCGGTGACATGGTGTTCACGGATGTCGACAATTCCCTGGAGCACTACGAGTCGATCATGTGGCTCGCGAGCCAGGGCATCACGAAGGGTTGGACTACCGAGTCGGGCACTGAGTTCCGTCCGTTCAACTCGATCACGCGTGATGCGATGGCGGCGTTCCTGTACCGCTACGCCGGTGAGCCGGACGTCACGCTTCCTGCGCAGTCTCCGTTCGTGGACATCACGCCCACGAACACGGAGTTCTACAAGGAGATCGTGTGGCTGGCTCAGGAGGGCATCTCCACTGGGTGGACGGTGAACGGCGAGCAGCAGTTCCGTCCGTTCGAGCCGATCACTCGTGACGCGATTGCAGCGTTCTTGTACCGCTTCGCGGGCGAGCCCGAGTGGACCGACCCGGTCGAGTCTCCGTTCTCTGACATCACGTCGGAGAACACGGAGTTCTACACCGAGATCACGTGGCTCGAGTCCACGGGTATCACCGAGGGATGGGTGGACAACGGCGTTGCCGAGTTCCGTCCGTTCAACAAGACCACCCGTGACGCGTTCGCCGCGTTCCTCAACCGGTACAACCAGCAGTTCGGACCCGTGGACGAGGTGGACCCGCTCGAGCTGAGCGTCTCCGTCTCGCCCGCCACCCCGGACGGCGACGCGGACTGGTACACGTCGGCGGTGACGGTGGATGCCACCGTCACCGGCGGCGGGGAGGCCGGCAACGAGCTGGAGATCAGCATCGATGGCGGCGAGTGGAGTGCCTTCACTGCACCCGTCGAGGTGTCCGAGGATGGTGAGCACACCGCTGAGGTGCGCGCGTCCAACCCTGACACCGCCACCGTGACCGAGTCCGTGTCGTTCAAGATCGACGGCACGGACCCCACGGCCAGCATCGACACTGAGCTCTCGTCCCAGCCCCGCACCTTCACGGTGTCGGGCGTGGACGAGGCCAGTGGCGTGGCCCTGCTCGAGTACCAGCTCGACGGAGGTGCGTGGACGGAGTTCACGGCTGACGTCGAGCTCTCCAACGACGCTCAGACCATCACGGCACGTGCGATCGACGCCGCGGGCAACCAGTCCGCGGCGGCGACCGCCGATGTCCCTGAGTACGAGGAGGTCGTGTGCGACCCGGTCGTATCGCGGGATGACGAGTTCGAGGGCGATGCCCTGGACAAGTGCCTGTGGACCGTGATCAACGAGGACGAGTCCGCCTACCGGGTCACCGGTGGCAACCTCGAGATCGACACGTCTTCTGCGGACATCTACGAGGGAGGCTCCGGCGTCACGAACTTCGTGGTGCAGGACCTGCCTGGTGACTGGACCGTGGAGACGTCGGTGGACGTCTCGACCCTGGATCGCCAGTACCAGCAGGCCGGACTGATCGCGTTGGCCGACGATGACAACTACGTCAAGGTCGACTTCCTCGCGACTAACGAGGCCGGCAACGCAGTGGACACCAACCTCGAGATGCGCAGCGAGATCGACGGCGAGGTTCAGCAGCCTCAGCCGAACATCGATGCAGTTCCCGAGGACGGCATCATCTGGTTCCAGCTGTCGAAGACTGGTGACGTGTTCACGAGCTCGTACAGCCTTGATGGTGAGACCTGGGTTCCGTTCGGCGAGGAGTTCACCAATGCGGCTGCGGCCGCAGGTCAGGTGGGCGTCTACTCTCTCGGCCACCCCAACCAGGGTGACGAGTCCAGGACGGTGGCGTTCGATTACTTCCGAGTGATCAGCGACGAGCCCGTCTGCGACCCGGTTGTCGGTCTGGACGACGAGTTCAATGGGGACTCGCTGGACAACTGCCGCTGGACTGTTGAGAACGAGGACGCTGACGCGTACCGCGTTGCCAATGGCTTCCTGGAGATCGACCCCGCAGCGGGCGACATCTACCAGGCCGCCACCGGCGCCACGAACTTCGTGGTGCAGGAGCAGTCGGGCGACTGGACCGTGGAGACCATGGTCGACACGTCGGAGCTGGTGCACCAGTACCAGCAGGCGGGCCTGATCGTCCGTGCCGATGACGACAACTACGTCAAGCTCGACTTGGTGGCGACC